>NZ_JAAQWS010000006.1:0-280088 GCF_012985645.1 Pseudomonas sp. WS 5410
ATCGGCGCTTTGGTGAAGGGGTGGGGCGAAGTCTCCCACGGTCTGTACTGGCTAGAGTCAGATGCTGGCTTTTAGTCCCACCACCCCTACAAGTCTAACCATACAAGCTGGCTTGCCTGCGATAGCGGCGGGTCAGCCAACATCAACCTCCGCAATGCCGCCGCCATCGCCGCCTCGCTGGGGCTCGACAGCTCCCACCTCGATCTTCAGGGGTTGGAAGATTGCATTTCACTACCACCGCAGGATGCATACGGTACTCAATGTACTGAGGATCCAAGGTGGGAGCTGGCTTGCCTGCGATAGCGGTGGGTCAGCCAACATCAATCCCAGCAATGCCGCCGCCATCGCAGCCTCGCTGGGGCTCGACAGCTCCCACCTCGATCTTCAGGGTTTGGAGGATTGCATTTCAGCTGCCACCGCAGGCTGCATACGGTGCTCAATGTGCTGAAGATCCAAGGTGGGAGCTGGCTTGCCTGCGATAGCGGTGGGTCAGCCAACATCAATCCCAGCAATACCGCCGCCATCGCCGCCTCGCTGGGGCTCGACAGCTCCCACCTCGATCTTCAAGGGGTGGAGGATTGCATTTCAGCTGCCACCGCAGGATGCATACGATGCTCAATGTGCTGAAGATCCAAGATGGGAGTTGGCTTGCCTGCGATAGCGGTGGGTCAGCCAACATCAATCCCAGCAATGCCGCCGCCATCGCAGCCTTGCTGGGGCTCGACAGCTCCCACCTCGATCTTCAGGGGGGGAGGATTGCATTTCACTGCTACCGCAGGATGCATACGGTGCTCAATGTGCTGAAGATCCAAGGTGGGAGCTGGCTTGCCTGCGATAGCGGTAGTTCAGCCAACATCAACCCCAGCAATACCGCCGCCATCGCAGCCTCGCCAAGGCTCGACAGTTTCCACCTTGATCTTCAGGGTTTGGAGGATTGCATTTCAGATGCGGTAGCGGCGCGTTCGAGGATTCTCGGCCCCGGTCCTTCCTGGCTCAAGGTATCGCCGGGGTTGCGCAACGGACAGTCGTTGAGCGACAGGCAGCCGCAGCCAATGCAGTTGTCCAGGCTGTCGCGCAGGGCTTCCAGGGTTCGGATGCGTTCGTTGAGGTTGTCGCGCCAGGCCGAGGACATTTCTCCCCATTGCGCGGCCGTCAATTTGCTGTTTGGCGGATAGCGGCCCATGGCGCGTTTGATCTCTTCCAGCGGAATGCCGGTGCGTTGCGCCACTTTGATAATCGCAATGCTGCGCAGCACCAGCGACGGGAAGCGCCGCTGGTTGCCGGCGTTGCGGGTGCTGGCGATCAAGCCCTTGGACTCGTAGAAGTGCAGGGTGGAGATGGGTACGCCACTGCGCCTGGCCACCTCGCCGATGGTGAGGGAGCGCACACCGTCCGGGTTCTTTTCTGCTGCCATGGGGGTTGCCCTCAAGTTAAGTTGAGGTTTTATAGTCCTGCCCGATCTTTGCTGCAACCGCTTTCTGCGCGAGCTGCTCAGCCTGCGCCAGGCCATTGCCCAGGCGCAGGCCGTGTCCTATGGCAATGCCGTGGGCCTGTATAAGGCGCTCTCCTGGCGGGCGCCGACGGCGGTGCTTTACCCTGCGGCGCGCACCGCGCATCATGCGCGCCCGCACTGAGGGCAAAAGTGCCGCGAAAAGGAACAGCAGTTGAACCACAACACATTGTCCAAGCGCCTGGAGCGCGTGGCGGCCCAGGTACCGGCCGGCGCGCGCCTGGCTGATATCGGCTCGGATCACGCCTACCTGCCGGTGGCGTTGATGAACCGTGGCGCGATTGTCGCGGCAGTGGCCGGCGAGGTGGCGTTGACGCCGTTCCGCGCCGCCCAGCGCACGGTGTGCGACAACGGCCACGAACTGCACATCCACGTGCGCCTGGCCGATGGCCTGGCGGCTATCGAACCGGCCGACCTGCTCGACGCGGTCAGCATCTGCGGCATGGGCGGCGAGACCATCCGCGATATCCTCGAGCGCGGCAAGGCGCATCTGAGCGGCCGGGAACGCCTGATCCTGCAACCCAACGGCGGCGAACAACCGCTGCGCCTGTGGCTGATGGACAACGGCTATCGCATCCTCTGCGAGGAGCTGCTACGGGAAAACCGCTTCGACTACGAAATCATCGTCGCCGAGCGCAGCGGGCCGGTGAGCTACAGCGCCGAGCAGCTGTACTTCGGCCCCCTGCAGATGCAGGCCCGCAGCCCGGCGTTCCTGGCCAAATGGCAACGCCTGCTGCGCTACAAGCAACGTACCCTGGATCAGTTGGCCCAGGCCCGACAAGCGTTGCCCGAACAGAAAGTGCAGGAACTGGCGCAAGAGGTGCGCTGGATCACGCAGTTGCTGGAGGCGACGAACCCGGTCTAGGGTCTTGCCTGCCGCAAATGTTTCAATGACTCATTTATCCAACCCAGGTGTTCCACCATGCCAGACGCTACCGACCAAGCCTTCTACGACCGCGCCGACGCGCATATCGAACTGTCGAACGAGCAATTGAAAACCCTCGAGAACCTGGGCCAGGTCAGTGCCTCGATGATGTTCGGCACCACCCGTTTCAACGCCTGGGCCAGTGCACGCAACTTCAAGTCCGGCGCGGAAATGGCCGAGGCGCGGGAAGCGATGTTGAAGTACTTCTGTGAGCAGTACCGGATGATGCTGGAAGACAATCTGGATGATCACATCAACAACTTCAGCCAGTACATGACAGCCCCGAAGCCACAGTGATCCAGGGGCTCGACAGCGCCCACCTTGATCTTCGTCGAAGCCCTGACTAGCGTTTGCTCAATGCCAGGCGGGCCGCGAACAGCACAAAAAGCAGGCCGGTGCTGCGGTCCATCCAGGTGATCACCTTGCCCCGGCGCAGCACTGCGGCCAGTGGCTGGGTGGCGCCGATCAGGGTCAACGACCACGCCATGCCGAGCACCACATGGATGCTCACCAGGCCGAATGTCCAGGCGATCAACGAATGGCCCTGGGGAATGAACTGCGGCAGGAACGACACATAGAAAATCCCGATCTTGGGGTTGAGCACATTGCCCAGCATGCCTTTCAAGAACCAGCGGGTGCCGGGTTGGGCGTGAGCCTCACCGACCGTCAGGGAGGTGCGTGGGCGCAGCAGCATATTCAGGCCCAGCCAGGCCAGATAAGCGGCGCCGCAGTACTTCAAGAGGTTGAAGGCCACCTCCGACACTGCGATCAACGCACCCAAACCAAAGGCCACCACCGCGCCCCATAAGAAACAGCCCGCATTGATACCCAATGCCGCGCGCAATGCCTGCTGCTTGCCTTCCACCGTCGAGGTACGCAACACCAGCGCGGTGTCGAGCCCGGGAGTGAGGGTCAGGAGGGTGGCGGCGAGGGTAAAGGCGAGCAGATTATCGGCGATGGACATGGGGCAAGTGCCTACACAATGTTGTGTTTGGATAGATGCTATCACGCAGCTAGGTGCCCGGCAGGGCGCTTTCGCCCGTCTATGAGCACAGAGCCTCGATAACGCCGAACCGTAGTCACTTAACCAGCTTGCAAATGAATGCCCGTAGTTGCCATGCCTCGTTTGGTCCCGGCGTCAGCCCAGTGAGCAAAATTTTGAAAGTCATGTATAGACGCATGTTTTATCGGTGGCACCTTGCTATTATGACACCCGTTTAACAAGGAGGGGGCCGCAGGGTTATTTTATGTTTATACATTGATTCCAAGTCGGGAAAAACTATCTATTAGAAAGTCAATGCTGATTTTCATATGGAAATCATTAAGCGGTTGTTAGGGATTTGTATTATGTCTAGAAAATTGTATCGGGAGTGCTACATTCCTGGCGTACTAGTTGTTTTGTTAATGTTGGTGGTGTCATTTTTTATCCGGGTTGGTGATTTTGAAAAAGTTCCGCCCGCACCGAATATGGAGGCCAGCTATCATGTGATTTTGACCATGAGCGCACTTAAAGAGTCTCCAATTGTGAATCATTGGTTTTTGCCGACAGTTTCATTGGGTGGCACTCTGGATAAAAATATTCCTTGGGGGGCAACAATACCGACCAGTACAGGAGACTATGTTTATACGAGCTTTGCCTCGAGCGGATTTTTGGCTCCATATTTTACATTTAGTGCGTTGAATATTGAGTTTTCTCTGGAGAATTTGGCAAAATTTAATTTTGTGATTGGTGCTCTGAGTGCATTGATTATCTATACTTGGCTCAGTCAGTTGTTATTTTTTTGCGGGTTCAGAAAGTGGTCTGCTGTCTCGGGTGGGGTGGTCGGGGCGGCGGTGGCGATCTTTAGTCGTGAAGCGCTCCTTTCGCATGGCGTGCTTTATTGGGTTCATAGTTTTTATCAGATAATTTTAGTACTTTCGTTATTCGTTTTTTTTAAGTACCTATCTTCGGAGAATGAACGAGCGTCACGTGTTTATGGGTGGATTTTAGTTGGCTTGGCATTTTGGGGAGCTTCCACAGAATGGACAGGTTATGTTTTTAATGCTGGGATATTTTTCATCCTGCTGTTTGATAGATTGAAAGTACCCTTTTCGAAGGCGCTTGCAGTCAAGGTTTTCATAGCGACTTTTTTTGCTGGCATATTGACGATTGTGCATTATGGGGTAGTGACGGGATTCGAATCGTCAATCAATTCATTCATAGCGCGCTTTTTTGCAAGAAACACCTCAACAGGTAGCCTCTATAGCCTGTTTGAAGGTTACGCGCTTTCATATGGCCTGTTTTTACTTGTCGTTGCTGTGTTTTTCCCTGTTGTTGCGTTTTTTTCGGCTAAAAAAGATGTGCGCCTCGCAGTGTTCTGGAGCCTGCTGGTGGCGGCCAGCGTACCGCTGATAGAAAATTTGGTAATGCTTCAGCATGCACAGGAGTTTTCTTTCGATCGTTTAAAGATGTTACTGCCCATAGCGATGATTCTGTCCTTTTATTTTGCTTGGCTAGATACTAAATGGCGTAGCGTTTTACTCGTTCTTATCCTGGCTTCAGCAGTGTACGGATTTTATTCATACAAGGTTTACAACGAGCGTTATTCAGCCTGGTCTGCAATGGATGCTGAAAACCAAGATCTTAAAGTGCTTGTACTCAAGGAAGTCGATATTGATTGTGCTGTCTTATCGTCGAACACGCGTGTCCGAGCTTATGCAAATCTGTTGTTTCATCGAGGTATTTATGAGTCTAGCTCTGATCTCGTCGTTAAGGATGATGCAGTAGATTCATGCGCGAGTGTGCATTTGACAGCAAGCGTGCCATTTGTAGATCTCCCTGAGTATCTAAGTGCTTTAGTCTGGAAGGAGGGGGAATATGCCGTAAGGTTTGATAAGGAAGGAGGCGTGTGGAAACGCACCGAAGTGCGGCTTGCTTCGGACAGTATTTTGGCAGCCGATCTTTCAGATGCGAACTGGAAAAAAGGAATATCCACAGCCTTTTCAGGTCTTGTCATTGCAAACACGGTAAGTAATAGGGTTTCTATCGCTGTCGGAAATTATTTGATTTTTGGTGGGTCGAAAGGTCGCCTGATAACAAATATCACCTATACGGGGCCGTATATGAATGTTTTTGTTGAGGGCGGAATTATAAATTCAGATATTGCAGGCTATCCAAATAAGATTCATGTTGTTAAGAAATTGTAAATGCCTCGTTGGAGGAGGCTATTTCCATATACTTACGCCGGGATGTTGGAGTGTACTCTGCGAGGGAAGTACTGGCAGGATGGTGTTTATTCACAGAGCGAAAGGCGACTGGTCCTACGTTCAGACTTCGTTACTCAAGGCGAACATTCAATGGCCGGGGCAATCCATCTAGAAAGTATGCCACCTGCCGGCATGGGGACATCCCGAAAAAAGCCGGCAATTATGCCGGCTTTGGAAGGGCAGTCAAATGCCCGGTGATTTACTGGGCAAACGCGTATTCCCCACCCTGTTCCAGCGCCTTGCGATAGGCCGGCCGGGCCTGGAACCGCTGGACCCACGCCGCGAGGTTCGGGTACGCCGGCAGCTTGCCCTGGGCCTTGGCGATTTCGCCAATGAAGCTCATCTGGATATCCGCACCGCTCAATTCTTCACCCAGCAGGTACGGTGACTGCGCCAGGGCGTCGTTCAGGTAACCCAGGTAGTTGGCCAGTTCCGACTCGATCCGCGGGTGCAACGGCGCACCGGCATCACCCAGGCGGCCGACGTACAGGTTGAGCATCAGCGGCAGCATGGCCGAGCCTTCGGCAAAGTGCAGCCATTGCACGTAGGTGTCGTAGGCGGCCGTGGCCGGGTCGGGTTGCAGGCGACCCTGGCCGTGGCGGCGGATCAGGTAGTCGACAATGGCGCCGGACTCGATCACCACGCGGCTGCCATCTTCAAGCACCGGCGATTTGCCCAGCGCGTTGATCGCCTTGAGCTCTGGTGGTGCGAGGTTGGTTTTTGGGTCGCGCTGGTAGCGCTTGAGCGCGTAGGGCAGGCCGAGTTCTTCGAGCAGCCAGAGAATGCGCTGCGAGCGTGAGTTGTTGAGGTGGTGAACAATCATCATGGGAAGCTCCGCCGGGCGAGTGTGGGTGTCTGATAGCAGACTGTTGCGCCGGCGTAGAGTGCCCTGAATCAGTTGGGCGTGTCAGGGGAAGTTGTCGGGTCCTGAGGCGGCTGCGCTTCCAGCTTCAAGCGGTCAGCCTTGCTGATGTACTTGTCTTTGCTTTTGGGGGCCAGTTTGGCACTGGCCTTTTTGGCGTTGGCTTTTAATAACTGATTGATCTTTTTACGACGGTTCATGCGGTTTACTCGGCGCGTTGATCTTTCGATGATATCAGCTCAGCAGTCGGGCGAGTGGGCTTGGCCAAATGCTTTTACGGGCATGCACCGACCTAAAGCCGGGCAAACTCAAAGGTTGCCCGTAAACCACCCGATGGCCGGTTTTCCAAGCGGACCTGTCCACCCAGGCGATTTGCGATGGATTGCACGATGGTCAGGCCCAGGCCTGCGCCGTGGTCATTGCCACGGCTGTAGAAGCGCTCAAACAGTCGATCACGCTCTGCTTCATCAATGCCCGGCCCCTGGTCTTCGACACTCAACTCGTAGTGATCGTGGTGTTTGGCCAACCCGACGGTGATGAGCCCTCCAGGCGGGGAAAAATTTGCCGCATTGCTCACCAAATTGTTCAAGGCAATCTGGATGATCCCGGTGTCGACTTTGACCAGGCCGACTTCGTCGACAGGGTCGAACACCAGCTCAAGTTCCTTGCTCAAGAGCCAGGGTGTCATCTGCACCAGACTGTCCCGGACTGTCGCCACCAGATCTGTTTTTGGCGCCTCAAGGGCGGAGGTGCGGGGTTCAATACGGGCCATGGTCAGCAGTTGATTGACCAGTCGGGTGGTACGGTCGACACCTGCCATGAGGTGCTCAAGGGACGCGCGTCGATCATCCTCGCTAGCGGCGTCCTTCAGGTTTTCTGCGTGAACTTTAAGCACCGCCAACGGTGTGCGCATCTCATGGGCGGCGTCGGCGATAAAACGCCGCTCGCGCCCCATGACCTCCTGGATTTGTGCGAGCACGCGGTTAAGGGCGGCCTGCATGGGCTCCAGTTCAGTGGGCAATGGATTCAAGTGCAAGGGCTCAAGCGAGCCTGGATGCCGCGCACGCAGGGTTTGCGCCATGTTGACCAGAGGTTTCAAGCCCCAGCCAATCGCCAGCCAGATCACTGCGGCAAGCAGCACGCAGCCAATCAGATTGGGCAACACCGTATGGCGGACAATCCGATTCACCAGATCGTCACGCACGTCGTCACGCTCGCCCACCCAAATCTTCAAATTATATTGCGCATCCTCCAAGACAAACGCGCGCCATGCTCGGTTGTTGACGTCCGTGATGGCGCTGAAACCGGCCTTGCTCGGTGGTGAGGTAAACGCGGGTGCGCTGGCGGTGTGAACCAGCAACGTGCCGTCCGAGTTCCAGACCTGGAACGCGATCTTGCTTTCATACGGATGGCCATCGACCTTAGGCACGGCAAGCCCCAGCGCTTGATTGAACGCCTGGTACAGCTCTGCTTGCTCCTTACTGGCCATTGGCATGCGCATCACGCCTTGCAACAGACGCGCGTTTTGCGCCAGTTGGGCGTCGTAGACCTCGTCAATTTCATGATTGCTGTCATGCAGGTTGACGGCGGTCATGATCAGTAGACCGAGGAACAACAGGCCAAGAATCAAGGTGAGCGTGCGCTGGCGAATGGAGGTCATGGGCGTTCGTCCACCAGATAGCCGACACCACGGATGGTTCGGATCAACTGGCTGGAAAACTTCTTGCGCAGATGATGGATATGCACTTCCAGCGTGTTGCTTTCCGCCTCCTCGCTCCAGCCGTAGAGTATCTGCATCAGTTGATCGCGGGTCATGACCCGGCCAGGAGGGGAAAGCAGTTCATGGAGTAACTGATACTCCTTGGGGGTCAAGGCCACGGGCTCGCCCAGATAGCTGACTTGCTGGGTACCGGGGTTCAGGCTGATGCCCGCGTGTTCAATCACCATCTGGGCCCGGCCAGCGCTGCGTCGCAACAAGGCCCGTATCCGGGCTTTGAGTTCTGCGAGGGCGAACGGTTTTATCAGGTAGTCATCCGCTCCGGCATCCAGACCGGCGATACGGTCCTCGGTGGCGTCCCGGGCCGTGAGGATCAGGACCGGCAGGTTGGAGCCACTGTCACGCAGGCGACGCAGGACGTCGAGCCCGTCCATTCGTGGCAGACCGAGGTCGAGCACGGCCAGATCAAACGTTTCGCTGAGCAGTGCGTGCAAGCCGCTGCTGCCGTCCTGCAACCAGTCGACGGTGTAGCCCTCGCGCGTAAGGGCCTGGTGAATGCCTTCGCCCAGGCCCATGTCATCCTCGATCAGTAGTAAGCGCACACGGACTCCTGTCAGTCGAGTTTCTGGTTCACTTGCTGCAGTAACGCTTCGATTTCCGTGCGGCGCCCGGCGTCAGCGGTTTCACGGCCTGGCCTCGGGGCTGCCTGCAGGGCTTTTTGTAGCGCCTGTCTGGCTTGGGGGTAGCGTTTTTGACGGTAAAGGTGATCGCCCCAGAAGTACAGACTATCAATGCCGTCTGGGTTCAGTTGCAATGCTTGCTCGAGCAATTGTTGTGCTTTGTCCGAATCGCCGAAACCAATAGGTCAGCCCGGTACCCGATCATACAGCGCGGCGAGGCTGGTGTAGGCCGAGCCTTGCAAGGCTTTGGGGTCCAGGGAGAGGGCTTTTTCCAGGTCGATCTTCGCCTCCTTGACCTTGCTCAACGCGCCGAGCCCACCCTGGGCGCCAGCCCAACTGCTGGTGACGATACCGGACCAGATCCAGGCCTCGGCGACGGATTGGCGATCCTGGGTAAACGCGCTGGCTTGGGTGGCGAGTTGCTCGAACTTCGCCGCGCGCTGGTCGGCGGGTAATTCGTATTGAATATGCGCCCAGCGCTGCTGGATGTCGTTGAGGCGTTGCTGGTCAGCGGCGTCCAGGGCCCAGACGGCTGGGCTCAACGCGCCGAGTAATAGCAAGCAGAGAGTGTTTTTCATGGATTGAGGTCCTCGTTGTCAGTCTTTTGGCTCAGGCGACGGATCAGGGGTAGGTGCTTGCGCAAGCTTCGGTCAATCAGGTTGGGCAGCAGACTGTTGAGGCGTACAAAAAACCGTTCCGGCCAGCCCAGGTACAACTCGCGATGGTCACCGGCAATGGCGCGGATCACGGCCGAGGCCACGGTTTGAGGGTCGTCGACATTCGCGTTGAGGGCGTCGTTGAGCGCCTGCGCGGCCGGACTGTTCATGGGGGTGCTGGTGGCGCGTGGCGCGACATACAACACACCCACGCGGGTGTCTGACAGCTCACGGCGCAAGGCTTCGGAAAATCCACGCAAGGCAAATTTGCTTGCGCAGTAGCTGGCGTAGCCGGGGTAGCCAATCGAGCCATAGGTGGAGCCAACGTTGACGACCATCGCGCTGCTGGCTTGCTTGAGCAGTGGCAGGAGGATTTTCGTCAGGCAGATAGGCGCGCTGATGTTGACTGCCAGCATGGCGTTGATATCGCTGTCCTCGAGCTGCTCCAGCATGGCGAAGTGATTGACCCCGGCGGCGTTGATCAGCAGGTTGATACCGCCCATTGCCTGCGCAGCGGTCAGCACCTTGCGACGGTCTGCCAGGAACGTCAGGTCGGCGCCAATCCAGAACACCTGCTGTGGATAGCGCTCGAGCAGCGGCGCCAACGACTCGCGGTGGCGGGCGACGGCCAGCACCTGGGCGCCGTTGGCGCACAGTGCGTCAGCAATCGCCGCGCCAATGCCGCCGCTGGCGCCGGTCAAGACCACGCGAGCCTCAGACAGGCGCATGCAGGCTCTCCCCGTCACGCGGCAAGCCACGGAACATGTCGGTGTAGAGTTTGTAGACCACTTTGGAAGCATGAATGACCGCCGCCTGATCACTCGGGTCCTGCAGTTTGTCCATCAGTCGGCGGTAAGTCTGCATGTGCCCGATATCCAGGGAGCCGTGGGAGCTGAGGTAGCTGAAGGCGGTTTCCGGCAGCTCAAGGCGATCGCGAATGGCCCCGGCGGCGTGGGTGGCAAGGGCGATGCTGGTGCCTTCGAGGACGTTGACCATGCCAAACAGACCTACCGGGTTATCCCGGGCGATCAGGTCGTAGAGGAAACTGGTCATCAACTCGATGGGCAGGGACGGATGACCGTCGCGTACAGCCTCTTTGTCGCCGCCACAGGCCTGGATGTCGTTGAGCACCCATTTTTCATGGCCGTATTCTTCTTCGATGTACTCACAGACTGCTTCACGCAGCCATTCCAGGCGCGTCGGCAGGCGCGCGCCACAGGCCATCATCAACGGCACAGTGTGGCGTACGTGGTAGTACGCCTGGGTCAGAAACGCCCGATAGCTCTCCAGACTGACCTTGCCCTCAAGGGCATCGCGGATGACCGGTAGGGTGAACAGCTCGTTGCGTTCTGCTTGAGTGGCGATTTGCAGGGTGTCGAAAAAACTCATGATGCGGATACCTCGGAAGGGGTCGATACAGTCAATTGCGCCTGGTAACGCTCAACAATGGCGTCGCGGCGCGGCCTGCCATTGGCGGTCAGCAGACCATTAGCGGGCGTGAACGGTTGAGGCAGCCGGGTCCAGTGATGGACCTGGGCGTATTGGGGCAGGGCCTCGTTGGCCTGGGCCACCGCGGCCGCCAGTTCGTCATCGGTGCAATCAGGGCGATGGGGCCACAGCAGCGCATGGTTGCTTGGCATGGCTTCGCCGTAGACGAAGGCCTGGGCGATATGCCGGCGTTGGGTCAGTTCGGCCTCGACCCATTCCGGATTCACGTTGCGCCCGAAGCTGGTGACAAATTGATGCTTTTTGCGCCCCTTGAGATAGAGGAAACCGTCGGCGTCAAATTCGCCCAGATCGCCGCTGGACCACCATTGGTCGACGCCAGCGGGCTCGCCCAAATAACCGAGCAAGGTAGAACCCTTGATCAGCACTTCGCCATCTTCAGCCAGACGTACCTCTACGTGAGGCAGGGGTTTGCCGACACTGCCGGGACGATGGGCCTCGGGGTGGTTGAGGCACACCACCGACGCACACTCCGACAGGCCGTAGCCTTCGTAGACACGCATGCCGAGGGTGTGCGCACGGTGCAGCAGTTCTTCTGAAACCCGCGCACCGCCCACGGCGGCAAAACGCAGGGTTTGAGGATTGAAGGCTTTTTGTTCGCCAGCGTTGACCAGCAGCAGGAGAAGCTGCGGCACCAGAATCAGGCTTTCGGGGGCGCGAGCGGCCAGGCAGCCGAGCAATTGCGGGACGTCGACGCCGCTGGCCCCTTGAATCCCCAACACGCTCTGGCTTGGCAGGCTCAGGGTGACGCCGGCATAAAGGGCGGCATAACAACCGATATTTTCCAACAGGATTGCCAGGGGCAGCACCGCGAGGTGATGCCGTGGATCGTTGGGTTGGCTGGCCTGATACAGCTCGCGGGCAACCCTCAAAATACTCTCGGCGCTCAGGCACACGCCTTTGGGGGTACCGGTGGTTCCCGAGGTAAACGTCAGTTTGGCGGTGTGTTCGGGTAAGCCGGACGCACCGTTGAGGTTTTTGCGCCAGAACTCGCCGGTTTTCTCGAAACCGGCGGTTTGCAGTTCTGCCTCCAGTTGCGGTTCGGCAATCACCAGCTCTGCCTGGCTTTGTTCCAGGCAATGCTTGCGTTGAGCCGGGGTGAAAAACGGCGGTAGCGCCAGGCACGTCAGCCCTTCGAACAGCGTGGCCAGATCCCAGAGCATCGCTTCGACGCCATTGTCCAGCGCCAGCGCGACTACCTTGATGCCCTCATCGCGCAGTCGCTGTTGGCGATAGTTAAGCTCGGCGTACAGGGTGGCGTAGTCCAGCTTCAACTGATCGCCCCACAGGGCGGTGGTGTGTGGCGTGCATTCAGCGTGGCTGCGCAGGATCTCCTTGAAACGCTCCATTTCAGGCGACATAAGTGGCCTCCTCAAGCGATGTGGGCAACCCCAGGCGGTTGAACACGCCGATATTGCGTAGATGGACAAAGCCTGCGCGGATGTTGCCTACATGCACCCAGGGCTTGCTGTCGTAATAGCTGCCCCAACTGTGGCGGTCAGCGCCCAGCCGCTCGGGGTCGGCGGCGCAGAGCGTCAGCGGTTTTAATCCCAGGCGATGGAAGCTGTTGACCAGCCCGATATTGCCGGTAAAGGCCACCCATTCCAGGCCGCCCGTGGCCAGCAGATAAGTGAGGGTAATGATGCTCAGGCGTGCGCTGCCGTTGTCACTGGCCGCCAGATTGCCCACCTCGACGATGCCGGTGCGCTCGACGGGGCGCTCGGCTGCCGTGCCGATCAGCGCTTCAATCGACGCGTCCAGATACCGCTCCAGAAACAAGGGTTCAGTCTTGGCCAGACGCACACCGGCGACGGCGCAAAGTTCGCCAGACGCGCTGCTTACGCCAAACAGTTCCGGCATGAAATAACGAATGTCAGCACCATGTGCCTGGCGAAAACGTTGTTGGACAAAGGTTTCGAACACCGCGCGCAGCGTGTCGCCGGGCAAGGCCCTGAGCAGATTCATCTGCGAGGACTCGGCTTGCCCGAAGTGAAGCGGTAAAGAGAGGTGCCAGTCGAAATGGGCCATTGGATAACGTCTCCCCAGTAGGTTTGGGCAGAGTATCGAGGGCATTTCTTAACGGAGTCTGAAGGTCGTAACAGACGGGCTGGCGCTTCTTCAGATTGTATTAAGGCTGGGCGGGCAGGGTGGCGTGGTTCGATCAGGCGTTAAACCGGATCGAGGTCGGGCGAATGACTCGCTCGCCAGAATGACTGCAGAGGCCCAGCATGACCCGAGACTCATCCACCCAACGTTATGGAAAACTGTCGATTGCATTGCACTGGCTGATGCTGGGGCTGTTTGTCGGTGTCTATGCCAGCATCGAAATCAAAGGCCTGCTACCCCGTGGGGGCACCATGAGAAGCCTATTCCTGGGACTGCACGGGCTTTTGGGGGCAAGCATTTTTCTTCTGGTCTGGGTGCGTCTGCTTGGGCGCCTGACCCCCCGGCCACCCATAACGCCTGCCTTGCCTGCGTGGCAGACCGGCGCTTCGCACCTGATGCATCTGGCATTGTATGGGCTGATGATTGCGACCCCGCTGCTGGCCTGGCTGATGTTGTCGGCGGCAGGCAAACCGATGCCTTACTTCGGGTTTTTTCTGCCGTCACTTGTGTCGGTCGATCCGGACCTGGCAAAGCAGTTCAAGCATTGGCACGAGTTGCTTGGCAGTAGCGGTTACTGGCTGATCGGTTTGCATGCGGCGGCAGGTTTGTTCCATCACTACTGGGTTCGGGACAACACCCTGGCGCGGATCCTGCCTAAACGCTTCTGAATGGAGCTCGAGAGTCGAGCGAGCCGTCGAGCCCGGGTTCGGCGGCGTTCCCTCTTGTTCTCAGAGGCTGGGATGGCAAGTGCTGCACCGATGTGGTCGCGAAATCAGCCCTTTTTTGCCCATCCCGGTCTACCATGCCCCTCCGGCAGTGGTTCCTCGCGCTATCGGCCCCCAGCCATCAAGGTATCGCACATGACCTCGTTCACCCGCAACACACCGTCCCCAGCCTCATTCGAGGTGCCGCAATGAGCATTGACCAGATCAGCCTGCCCAAGGGCGTAGGCCCACATGCCATCAAGTTGCTGGAGGCGATCACCGGCGCCAGCACGCCTGAAGACCTGAATCGCGCAGGCGGCAAAGCCGAAGGTTTTGTCCTGGGCCTGGAGTCCACCAAAGCCATCAAAAGCCAAATCGCCGAGTCGTTGTATGTGGCTTACGACGACGCTGCCAGCCATCGTGCGGCTGAGTTGAAGGGCTAGTAGCTGCACGCCCCGGCTGTCGAGCAGGGCGTGGTGGCTGGGTTGTCTACACGATCAGACTCAATAACCAGCCCGCTGCGCCGCTGCTTGCAACCACGAGCCATGGCGGCAGTTTGCAGAACATCAGCGCCACCAGGGCGATCAGTGCCAGACCGAAGTCTTGTGCGGTGAATATCGCGTTGGTCCACACCGGTTGGTACAGCGCCGCCAGTAATAAACCCACCACCGCGGCATTCACGCCGGCCAGTGCGGCCTGTGCGCGTGTGTTTTGGCGCAGGCTTTGCCAAAAGGGCAGGGCGGCGAAGATCAAGAGAAACGACGGCGTGAAGATAGCCAGCAGGCAGATCACGCCGCCGAGCCAGCCGGTGGGGGCCGGGTTCATCGCGGCGCCGAGGAACGCGGCGAAGGTGAACAAGGGCCCGGGCACGGCTTGGGCCGCGCCGTAGCCGGCGAGGAACACGTCGTTGCTCACCCATTGCGGCGGCACTACTTCGGCTTGCAGTAGGGGCAGTACCACGTGGCCGCCGCCGAACACCAGCGAGCCGCTGCGGTAGAACGCGTCTAGCAGTGCCAGGCTCTGGTGGGGCAGCGTCTGGGCGAGGAGCGGCAGGCCCACCAGCAGGATCAAGAACAGCGCTAACCACATCACTCCCGCGCGGCGGCGGATGGGGATGGCGAGTGCTTCGTGGGTGGCGTTGGGGACGGGGCTGAACAGCAGCAGGCCGACGACGCCTGCGCCGGCAATCACCGCGACCTGGCCCCAGGCCGACGGTATCAACAGGGTAATGACGGCGGCCATCAGCATCAGGAGCATGCGCCCCCCGCTATGGCACAGGTTGCGCGCCATGCCCCACACGGCTTGGGCGACGACCGCCACGGCGACGACTTTGAGGCCATGCAGCGCGCCGTTCGGTATGGCCGAGCTATGCTGGGTCAGGCCCAGGGCGAACAGGATCAAGAGCACGGCGGACGGCAAGGTAAACCCGGCCCAGGCCGCCAGTGCGCCGCTGTAGCCTGCCCGTGACAAACCCAGGGCGATGCCCACCTGGCTGCTGGCCGGGCCGGGGAGAAACTGGCAGAGCGCGACCAGGTCTGCATAGCTGCGCTCGCTCAGCCAGCGCCGCCGCGTGACGAATTCATCGCGAAAGTAGCCGAGGTGGGCGACAGGTCCGCCGAAGGAGGTCAGACCCAGGCGCAGGAAAATCAGGAAAACCGACCAGGGACTGCTGCGGTGATCAGCGGGGACGTTGGCCAAGCGCTCGATTCTCTAATGAATGGGAAGAATCAACGCACCCTAAACCTTTTATATGACGTGAAAAAGGTGCGGGCTACGCGAAAACCGGTCAATTAAGCGGATTCGTTTCGGGGCCGATTGAATTTATGGCCGCAAGGTTGGGTCATTTGAGAAGTTACGGTGCCAACTGCGTGCGCCATCCATATAGGGACCGACCATGACGTTCTTCATCTTCCTGCTCGCCTGCGCTACCGCTGCCAGCACCGGCATCATGTTCAAGCCCGGCACCTGGTATCAATCCCTGGTCAAACCGCGCTTCACCCCACCCAATTGGTTGTTTCCGGTGGCCTGGACGATCATCTACCTGCTACTCGCCTGGGCCGGTTACCGCCTGAGCCTGATCCCCGGCAGTCAGACGGTGCTGGCCCTGTGGGCGGCGCAGATTGCCTTGAATACGCTGTGGACCCCGGTGTTCTTCGGCGCGCATCGGATTCTTGCGGGGATGCTGATCATCACGCTGCTCTGGCTCACCGTGGCGGCGATGGTGGTGCTGGCGGTGCGCCTGGACCTGATCACCGGGTTAATCCTGTTCCCGTACCTGGCGTGGCTGAGTGTCGCGGCGGCGTTGAATTTCTCGATCCTGCGCAATAACCGTTGATGGCCTACACGCGTTGGCCTGCCAGTGAGCCCGAACCGGCACAACTGCGCCGCTTCAACAAATAGCTCGCTTGGCGGCCGCGCGGTGGAGTTTCTTCAGCCGGTACATATCACCATCGGCATGGCTGAGCAGCGTATCGGCATTGTCCCCGTCAGCCGGGTAACGGGCTACGCCGATGCTGCACGATGGCATTGTCACCGGGCCAAACTCAGGGCCCAGCGGTTCGGCCATGATGGCAAGGATCTGCTGTACCTTCTCGGCCACCGCCTCTTCTGAATGAAGATCGGTCAACAGCACGGTGAATTCATCCCCACCCATCCGCGCTACTGTGTCGGTGTCCCGCACACAGCCTTCCAGGCGTCGTGCAATGGCACATAGCACGCGGTCGCCGGCGGCATGTCCATGCACATCATTGATGCCCTTGAAATCATTGATATCCAGGAACAGCAGCGCCAGTGTGCTGTTCTGGCGGCGCGCGTTGCGCAACGCGGAGTCCAGCCGATCATTGAACAACGAGCGATTGGTCAGGGCGGTCAGTGGGTCGTGGTGGGCGAGAAAGCGCAGTTCCTCCTCGGCCTGGGTGAGGGCGGTGATGTCCCGCGCCACGCCGATCCGGGCGCCCACATCCTCGGACCAGAATGCCGCCCACAGGATATGCACGACACTGCCATCCTTGCGCAGATAGCGGTTGCGGAAATCGACGTGGGGCTGGCCGTTCATCACTCGGATGATCGAGGCTCGGGTGGTTGCCAGGTCTTCAGGGTGCATATAGTCGGTGATCAAGTTGCCGGTCAACTCGTCGGCACGGTAGCCGAGCAGCGTCTCGCAGGCATCGCTGACAAATGCGATCTGATTGTCCCTGTCGACCACGAAAACCGTATCCAGCATCAGATGGATCAGTTTGGGGTAGAGCGCTTGCAGGTCAACGGGCATAGGTCAGTGCAGTCCGGTTCAAATATCGGCCTGATCATATCCCGAACCTGCAGGCTGGCAATGAGCAATCTTGACTATCGGCCTACCGCCGATCTATCCATACCGTCTGCGCATTGCAGAATTCCCGCACGCCGAAATGTGACAGTTCGCGGCCAAATCCACTCTTTTTCACTCCGCCAAACGCCACCCGAGGATCGGACACGCTGTAGGCGTTGATAAAGACCCCGCCGGTTTCCAGCTGGTTGGCGATCTCGCGTGCCTTGGCTGGGTCGCGGGTGAAGAGGCTGGCAGTGAGGCCGAACTCGCTGTCGTTGGCCAGGGCCACGGCATGCTCGGCGTCGCGGGCGCTGATGATCGAGGCGACGGGGCCGAACAGTTCCTGTCTGAACGAGGTCATCTGGTCGGTGACGTTGGCCAGGACGGTGGGGGCGTAATAGTTGCCCGCGCCTTCAATAGGATGGCCGCCCAGCAGCAGGGTGGCGCCTTCGGCCAGGGTCGCCTGGACTTGTGCGTGCAGCTCGTCACGCAGGTCGAAGCGGGCCATGGGGCCAATGTAGGTGTCGCTCGACGTCGGGTCGCCCATCACCAGTTGGCGGCTGGCTTCAAGGAATCTGGCGGTGAACGCCTCGACCACGCCTTGCTCGATGATCAGGCGCTTGGCGGCGGCGCAGGCCTGGCCGGAGTTCTGGAAGCGGCCGATCACCGCCGCTTGCACGGCGGCGTCGAGGTCGGCGTCGTTGAGCACGATAAAGGGGTCGGAGCCGCCCAGTTCCAGTACGCACTTTTTCAGCGCGGCGCCGGCTTGCGAGCCGATGGCGATGCCGGCGCGCACGCTGCCGGTCAGGGTCACGGCGGCGATGCGTGGGTCGGCGATGGCCTTGGACACGCCGTCGGGGGTGACGTTGATCACTTCGAACAGGCCATCGGCGAAGCCGGCTTTGTGGAAGGCCTTTTGCATCAGGTAGGCGCTGCCCATCACGTTGGGCGCGTGCTTGAGCACGTAGGTATTGCCGCTGAGCATGGTCGGCACGGCGCCGCGCAGCACTTGCCACACCGGGAAATTCCACGGCATTACCGCGAGGATCGGGCCCAAGGGGCGATATTCGATCTGGGCGCTGCCGTTGTCCACCAGGGTCGGTTCCGGGGCGAGCATGGCCGGGCCGTGGGCGGCGTACCACTCGGCCAGCAAGGCGCATTTCTCGATTTCGCCACGGGCCTGGGCGATGGGCTTGCCCATTTCCAGGGTGATCATTTGCGCCATTTCTTCGGCTTGTTCGCGCAGGGCGCCGGCCAGGGCCAGGAGCAATTCGGCGCGCTGTGCCACTGGAGTATGGCGACCCTTGTGAAAGGCGGTGCTGGCGCGAGTGAGGGCGGCATCCAGTTGCGCGGCGGATTCGTACGGGTAGCTGCCGACGGTTTCGCCATTGGCGGGGTTGATCGACAAGGCATGGGTCTGGTGAGTGATAGCGTTCATGGCACCGTCCTGCGCAGTGTTGGAGAAGGTGTCCAGCGTACGGGGCTGTATCTTTTCCGGGAACTGAATAATATTAAGCAATACGTTCACGATTGGAGAATGACTTGGATCTGGTGCAGTTGGAGATTTTCAAGGCCGTGGCCGAGCAAGGCAGCATCAGCGCCGCCGCACAGCTGATTCATCGGGTGCCATCGAACCTGACCACCCGTATCAAGCAATTGGAGCAGGACCTGGGTGTCGAGCTGTTTATCCGTGAGAAAAGTCGACTGCGCCTGTCGCCTGCCGGCTGGAATTTCCTCGGTTATGCACGGCGCATCCTTGACCTGGTGCAAGAGGCCCGCGCCACCGTGGCGGGTGAGGAGCCCCAGGGCCCCTTCGCCCTGGGCTCGCTGGAAAGCACCGCCGCCGTGCGAATCCCGGCATTGCTGGCGGCCTACAACCAGAAACACGCCAAGGTCGAACTGGACCTGACCACCGGGCCCTCGGGCACGATGATCGAAGGCGTGTTATCGGGGCGACTGGCGGCGGCGTTTGTCGATGGCCCGGTGTTGCACCCGACCCTGGAGGGAGTGGCGGTGTTTGAGGAGGAGATGGTGGTGATTGCGCCCTTGCATCACGCGCCGATCAGCCGTGGGCAGGATGTGAACGGTGAGAACATCTATACCTTTCGCTCCAACTGCTCATACCGGCACCACTTTGAGCGCTGGTTTTCCCAGGACGGCGCGATGCCGGGGAAGATTTTCGAGATGGAGTCGTACCACGGCATGCTCGCCTGTGTCAGCGCCGGCGCCGGGCTGGCGCTGATGCCGCGCAGCATGTTGGAGAGCATGCCGGGGTTTACCACGGTCAGCGTATGGCCGTTGGCCGACGAGTTCCGCCTGCTCAACACCTGGCTGATCTGGCGTCGGGGCACGGTGTCGCAGAGTTTGGACAGCTTTGTGCAACTGCTACAGGAACGCATTCCCCTGTAGGAGTCGGCAAGCTAGCCACCAAACTGCAGGGTGCCCATCGCCAGTTTCGCCATCAGCGCCGTGGCCCCCAGTTGCACCAGCCACAAGGCCAGGCCGCCGAGGAAGACGCCCAGGGCGACTTGCAGCACCAGGCTTTTTTGCCGCTTGGCTGGGGGCGTGCGCGGGGTGAAGTGATCCAGTTCGTCGCGGTCGGCACGCAGGTCCAGGTCGTCGTTTCTCATAAGGCTCTCGCAGCAAAGGGGCAGTCGGTGTTCAGTCTAGGGGTTGGGCGCCGCAAGTGGTGAACTTGTTGTGGCGAGCGAGCTTGCTCGCGTTGGGGCGCATAGCGGCCCCTTGTTCAGGCACCGTGGTGGTCCAGTAAGTTCAGGGTGGCAGGTATTGGGGCTGCTGCGCAGCCCAGCGCGAGCAAGCTCGCTCGCCACGGGGGGCACAAATGGAAAGGGGAAGCCACTGGCTTCCCCTTCGTACCCCGCGATCAGGCTTACAGCACCTGCACAATCGCCTTGGTCACGGCAGCGATATTCGCCTGGTTCAACGCCGCCACGCAGATGCGACCGGTGTCGAGGGCGTAGATACCGAACTCGCTGCGCAGGCGGGTGACTTGCTCTACGGTCAGGCCGGAGTAGGAGAACATCCCGCGCTGGCGACCGACGAAGCTGAAGTCGTGGCCCGGAGCAGCCTTGGCCAGGTCGTTGACCATCTGCTCGCGCATGCCGCGGATGCGCAAACGCATTTCGGCCAGTTCTGCTTCCCACTGGGCGCGCAGCTCTGGGTTGTTGAGCACTGCCGCCACAATCGCCGCGCCGTGGGTCGGCGGGTTGGAGTAGTTGGTGCGGATCACGCGTTTGACCTGGGACAGGATGCGCGCGCTTTCTTCTTTCGATTCGCTGACGATGGACAGTGCGCCCACGCGCTCGCCGTACAGCGAGAACGATTTGGAGAACGAGCTGGACACAAAGAAGGTCAGGCCCGACTCGGCGAACAGGCGCACGGCGGCGGCATCTTCGTCGATACCGTCGCCAAAGCCCTGGTAGGCCATGTCGAGGAACGGCACCAGGTTCTTGGCCTTGACCACTTCCAGCACGTCTTTCCAGTCGGCCGGGCTCAGGTCGACGCCGGTCGGGTTGTGGCAGCAGGCGTGCAGCACGACGATGGACTGGGCGGGCAGGGCGTTGAGGTCTTCCAGCAGGCCGGCGCGGTTCACATCGTGGGTGGCCGCGTCGTAATAACGATAGGTCTGCACCGGGAAGCCGGCTTTTTCGAACAGCGCCTGGTGGTTTTCCCAGCTTGGGTCGCTGATGGCAACTACGGCATTGGGCAGCAGTTGCTTGAGGAAGTCAGCGCCGATTTTCAGTGCGCCGGTGCCGCCAACGGCCTGGGCAGTGATCACCCGACCAGCGCTCAACAGCGGCGACTCAGTGCCGAACAGCAGCTTTTGCACGGCCAGGTCGTAGGCGGCAATGCCATCAATCGGCAAGTAGCCACGGGCGGCGTGTTGCGCCACGCGAATGGCTTCCGCTTCGGCAACGGCACGCAGGAGTGGAATCTTCCCCTCCTCGTTGCAGTAAACGCCCACGCCAAGGTTGACCTTGTCAGTACGGGTATCGGCGTTGAATGCTTCGTTGAGGCCCAGGATAGGATCGCGTGGTGCCATTTCGACAGCGGAGAACAGGCTCATTTTTGCGGCAGCTCTATGGGGGAATGGAGGGACGTGTCGCGCTCCAGCCGAATGCACTAGAGCGGTGCACAAACGGGGAGCTAGTATAGAGGCCAACACCGCTCGCGGCGACAGCCGAAACGGCTTTTCGGCCAAGTTTTTCGGTTTATTTATCGACCGTTAGTCTTATTGCAACATTGATGGCCGCAGGCATGCAGGACGATTGCCTTGAAACCCGTCACATTCGCCTCCACTTCTACAGCTATCATGGTTTTTTCCTACGGCTCGCTCTGATATTTAGCAGGCTGTGGTCTTTTTCGTCCCCGACGGGTTTACAGTCTGGGGTGACTTCAAGAGGTACGTTATGTCGGATTTCCAACTAGTCACCCGCTTTGAACCTGCTGGCGACCAGCCCGAGGCCATCCGCCTGATGGTCGAAGGCATCGAGGCTGGCCTGTCCCACCAGACCTTGCTTGGGGTGACCGGCTCCGGCAAGACCTTCAGCATTGCCAACGTGATCGCGCAGATCAACCGCCCGACCCTGGTGCTGGCACCGAACAAGACCCTCGCCGCGCAGTTGTACGGTGAATTCAAGGCGTTCTTCCCGAACAACGCGGTGGAGTACTTCGTCTCCTACTACGACTACTACCAGCCCGAAGCCTATGTGCCGTCCTCCGATACCTTTATCGAGAAGGATGCGTCGATCAACGACCATATCGAGCAGATGCGGCTGTCGGCGACCAAGGCGCTGCTGGAACGCAAGGACGCGATCATCGTCACCACCGTTTCTTGCATCTACGGCCTGGGCAGCCCGGAAACCTATTTGAAGATGGTGCTGCACGTCGATCGCGGCGACAAACTCGACCAGCGCGCCTTGCTGCGGCGCCTGGCGGATTTGCAATACACCCGCAACGATATGGACTTCGCCCGCGCGACCTTCCGCGTGCGTGGCGACGTGATCGACATCTACCCGGCAGAGTCGGACCTGGAGGCGATCCGGATCGAGCTGTTCGACGATGAAGTCGAGAGTTTGTCGGCCTTCGATCCATTGACTGGCGAAGTGATCCGCAAACTGCCGCGTTTCACGTTCTATCCAAAAAGCCACTATGTGACACCCCGTGAAACCCTTTTGGATGCCATGGAGGGGATCAAGGCCGAGCTGACCGAGCGCCTCGAATACCTGCGCGCCAACAATAAGCTGGTGGAAGCCCAGCGCCTGGAGCAGCGCACGCGTTTTGACCTGGAGATGATCCTCGAGCTGGGCTACTGCAACGGCATCGAAAACTACTCGCGCTACCTGTCGGGGCGCGAATCCGGCGCGCCACCACCGACCCTCTACGACTACCTGCCGGCAGACGCCTTGCTGGTGATCGACGAATCCCACGTCAGCGTGCCGCAAGTCGGTGCCATGTATAAAGGCGACCGTTCGCGCAAGGAAACCCTGGTGGAGTACGGCTTCCGCCTGCCTTCGGCGCTGGATAACCGGCCGATGCGCTTTGACGAATGGGAAAGCATCAGCCCGCAGACCATCTTTGTGTCGGCCACGCCGGGCAACTACGAGGCCGAGCATGCTGGCCGGGTGATCGAGCAACTGGTGCGTCCCACCGGCCTGGTCGACCCGCAAATCGAGATCCGCCCGGCCCTGACCCAGGTCGATGACTTGCTGTCGGAGATCACCAAGCGCGTGGCTCTGGAAGAACGGGTGCTGGTCACCACGCTGACCAAGCGCATGTCCGAAGACCTTACCGATTACCTCGCCGACCACGGCGTGCGCGTGCGTTACCTGCACTCGGACATCGACACGGTGGAGCGCGTGGAGATCATCCGCGACCTGCGCCTGGGCACGTTCGATGTGCTGGTGGGCATCAACCTGCTGCGTGAAGGCCTGGACATGCCCGAGGTGTCGCTGGTGGCGATCCTTGACGCGGACAAGGAGGGTTTCCTGCGCTCCGAGCGCTCGCTGATCCAGACCATCGGCCGTGCGGCGCGTAACCTCAATGGCCGGGCGATTTTGTATGCCGACCGCATCACCGGCTCCATGGAGCGGGCCATCGGCGAAACCGAGCGCCGCCGCGACAAGCAAATTGCGTTCAACCTGGCCAATGGCATCACCCCCAAGGGCGTGTTCAAGGACGTGGCCGACATTATGGAAGGCGCCACCGTACCGGGCTCGCGCAGCAAGAAGCGCAAAGGCATGGCCAAGGCTGCCGAGGAAAACGCCAAGTACGAAAACGAACTGCGCTCGCCGAGCGAAATCACCAAGCGTATCCGCCAACTGGAAGAGAAGATGTACCAGCTGGCGCGGGACCTGGAGTTTGAAGCGGCGGCGCAGATGCGCGATGAGATTGGCAAGTTGCGCGAGCGGTTGCTGACGGTCTGAAGTTGCGTTGATGGGGCGGGCCTCATCGCAGGCAAGCCAGCTCCCACATGTGCAATGCATTTCAACATGTGGGAGCTGGCTTGCCTGCGATGGCGGCGCAGTGTCGGTTACGAAAGGCAATGGAATATAACCAGCTAACGATCTGCCAAATAGCTATCTCGCGGTTGCAGCCCCAACCTTGGTTTATATGCCCTTTGTTGATCGGCCCACGCTGGAGCCGGGGGGCTTGGGGCTGTTACCATTCGCCCCTTGTTTTATTTTCAGCTTTATTGCCCATTCGAGACCCGCCATGACCACCGTCCGCACGCGCATCGCGCCATCGCCTACTGGGGATCCCCACGTCGGTACTGCCTACATCGCCTTGTTCAACTACTGCTTTGCCAAGCAGCACGGCGGTGAATTCATCCTGCGGATCGAAGACACGGACCAAGTGCGTTCGACCCGTGAGTCGGAACAGCAGATTTTCGATGCCCTGCGCTGGTTGGGCATTACCTGGGCTGAAGGCCCGGATGTCGGCGGTCCACATGGCCCGTATCGCCAGAGCGAGCGCAGCGACATCTATAAAAAGTACACCCAGCAACTGGTCGACATGGGCCATGCCTTCCCGTGCTTCTGCACCGCCGAAGAACTGGACCAGATGCGCGCCGAGCAACAGGCTCGCGGCGAAACCCCGCGCTACGATGGCCGCGCACTGCTGCTGTCGAAAGAAGAAGTGGCCCAGCGCCTGGCTGCCGGTGAACCTCACGTCATCCGTATGAAAGTGCCGAGCGAAGGCGTGTGCGTGGTGCCAGACATGTTGCGCGGCGATGTCGAGATCCCGTGGGACCGCATGGACATGCAAGTGCTGATGAAGACCGACGGCCTGCCGACGTACTTCCTGGCCAATGTGGTCGATGACCACCTGATGGGCATCACCCACGTGCTGCGTGGCGAAGAGTGGCTGCCATCGGCGCCCAAGTTGATCCTGCTTTACGAATACTTCGGCTGGGAACAGCCGCAGCTGTGCTACATGCCGCTGCTGCGTAACCCGGACAAGAGCAAGCTGTCCAAACGCAAGAACCCGACCTCGGTGACCTTCTACGAGCGCATGGGCTTCATGCCTGAAGCGATGCTCAACTACCTGGGCCGCATGGGCTGGTCGATGCCGGACGAGCGCGAGAAGTTCTCGCTGCAGGAAATGGTCGATAACTTCGACCTGTCCCGCGTCTCCCTGGGCGGGCCGATCTTCGATATCGAGAAGCTGTCGTGGCTCAACGGCCAATGGCTGCGTGACCTGCCGGTGGAAGAATTCGCCAGTCGAGTGCAGCAGTGGGCGTTGAACCCCGAGTACATGATGAAGATCGCCCCGCTGGTGCAGGGCAGGGTGGAGACGTTCAGCCAGGTCGCTCCGCTGGCCAGCTTCTTCTTTGCCGGGGGCGTGAACCCGGATGCCAAGCTGTTCGAGTCGAAGAAACTCTCGGCCGACCAGGTTCGCCAGTTGATGCAGTTGATCCTGTGGAAACTTGAAAGCCTGCGCCAGTGGGAGAAGGACGCCATCACCGCAACCATCCAGGCGGTGGTCGAGTCCCTGGAGTTGAAACTGCGCGATGCCATGCCGCTGATGTTTGCCGCGATTACCGGGCAGGCCAGTTCGGTGTCGGTACTTGATGCGATGGAAATCCTCGGTCCTGACCTGACCCGCTTCCGTCTGCGCCAAGCCCTTGATTTGCTGGGCGGTGTGTCGAAGAAAGAAAACAAGGAATGGGAAAAGCTGCTGGGTGCTATCGCCTAGTTAAGCGCTGGTAAGGTCAAAACCCCGGCTTTCCGGGGTTTTGACGGTAAGTGATTGTTATCCCGGCAAAAAACTTTGAAAATTGTTGAAAATAAATTTGACAGCCTTTCAAAGTGCCATTAAGATTCGCCCCGTCCTCACCGATGAGGGGCTATAGCTCAGCTGGGAGAGCGCTTGCATGGCATGCAAGAGGTCAACGGTTCGATCCCGTTTAGCTCCACCAATTTACAGGTTCAAGGTCTGGCCACACCGTCCTTGAATTGATCAGGCCTAGCTTGATCAGGTTGTACAGAAGGTTTTGTCCCCTTCGTCTAGTGGCCTAGGACACCGCCCTTTCACGGCGGTAACAGGGGTTCGAGTCCCCTAGGGGACGCCAGTTTCAACAAGCAGCTCGCAAGGTCTGCTGCGCCGCGAGGCGAAAAATCCGGGGCTATAGCTCAGCTGGGAGAGCGCTTGCATGGCATGCAAGAGGTCAACGGTTCGATCCCGTTTAGCTCCACCAATTTACAGGTTCAAGGTTTGGCCACACCGTCCTTGAACTGATCAGTCTCAGCCTGATCATGTTGTATAGAAGGTTTGTGTCCCCTTCGTCTAGTGGCCTAGGACACCGCCCTTTCACGGCGGTAACAGGGGTTCGAGTCCCCTAGGGGACGCCACGATTACCCGCTCTGCGGGATTTATAAGGGTCATTCGATTATTGAATGGCCCTTTTGTTTGTCTGGCGTTTGGGTTTTCTCCCTCCCTCTACAAAAATCTCTTCTGACCAGCGGTCGAATTCAGCGCTTGCTAAAAAGTATTATGAAGATAATATTTTAGCCGTAATATTCGGAGGCCGTCATGAGCGATAAAAAAGCGCAAACCCGTGAACGTATTCTGCAAGCCGCCAGCTCCGCGCTGATTCAGCGTGGCCCGGCCGAACCGAGTGTGGGTGAGGTCATGGGGGCCGCGGGCCTGACCGTTGGCGGCTTCTACGCCCACTTTGAAAGCAAGGACGCCTTGATGCTGGAGGCGTTCGAGCAACTGCTGGCGCGGCGCCGGGCGTCTATCGAAGATATGGACCCCAGCCTGACAGGCGAAGAGCGCCGCGCCCTGGTGGCGGCGTTCTACCTGTCGCGCAAGCACCGCGATTCTACCGCCCAGGCCTGCCCGATCCCGGCCACGGTGGGCGAGATGAGCCGCTTGCCGGATGAGTTTCGCGATGTGCTGAGCCAGCATGTCGAGCTGATGGCCGCGCAACTGGCCGCCAGCCCGGAAGACACCGACAAAGCCCTGGCCGACATGGCCTTGATGATTGGCGGCCTGGCATTGGCCCGGGCCCTGGGGCCGGGCGAATTGTCGGATCGTGTATTGCGCGCCTCCAAGTCGGCAGTGCGCTGAACAAGGCTTGTGAGCCTGGGGAGTGAAGGGATGAGCACCTTGAACTGGATTCGCCGTGTCAACGGCACCGTGGGCAGGCTGGCGCCGCAAACCATCGCCAACCAGATGCGTCGCGCCTTCATGACGCCTCGGGATCTGCCGCCCCGTGCGTGGGAATTGCCGCTGCTGGCGCAGGCCGAGCGCATCACCTTGCGTTTTGGCCTGTCGGCGCTGCGTTGGGGCCAGGGCCCGGCAGTGCTGATGATGCATGGTTGGGAAGGGCGACCAACCCAGTTCGCCAGCTTGATCGACGCATTGGTGGGCGCCGGTTATTCGGTGATTGCCCTCGACGGCCCGGCCCATGGTCGCTCGCCGGGCCGTGAGGCCCACGTGGTGCTGTTTGCCCGGGCGATGCTGGAAGCGGCCGCTGAGTTGCCGCCGCTGCACGCGGTGGTCGGTCACTCCATGGGCGGCGCCAGTGCGATGCTGGCCATCCAATTGGGCCTGCGCACCAATGCGTTGGTGAGCATTGCGGCCCCTTCCCGTTTGCTCGATGTATTGCGCGGCTTTGCCTCGGTGGTCGGCATGCCGGAGCGGGCGCGTGCAGCGTTTATCCAGGAGGTCGAGTACGCCCTGGGCATCCCGCTCAAGCACCTGGATGTGGCCCACTATCAAATGAATATCCCAGGGCTGATCGTGCATGCCGAAGACGACACCTTCGTCCCGGTCAAGGCCTCACAGATGATCCACGAGGCCTGGTTCGACAGCCGCCTGTTGCGCCTGGAGCAAGGCGGGCATCAGAAGGTCCTGGCCGACCCTCGAGTGGTCGAAGGCGTGCTGGCGCTGCTGGCCGGCTGCCGTGAACCGGCGCGGCAAACCGCTTGAGCCAAGCGATGGGTTACACTGCTGCCCGCCGACATTAATCGACCGGGAGCTGGGCATGGGCTGGGACTTGGCAAAGCCGTTTATCATTGATCTGCAGGTGGCCGCTGAGGACATCGACGGCCTGGGGCATGCCAATAATGCCGTTTACGTCTCCTGGTTGGAGCGTTGCGCCTGGCGCCACTCCCAGCGTCTGGGCCTGGACCTTGCCGAGTACCGGCGCCTGGATCGGGCCATGGCGGTGGTGCGCCATGAAATCGACTATCTGGCAGCCGGCTACGAAGGCGATGAGTTGCAACTGGCGACCTGGATCGTCGATTGGGACCAGCGCCTGAAGATGACCCGGCGCTTCCAACTGATGCGCCCCAGTGATGGCGCCACCTTGTTGCGTGCGCAAACCACCTTTGTCTGTATCGAACTCTCCAGCGGCAAGCCCAAGCGCATGCCGGCGGAGTTTATCGAAGGCTATGGCGTGGCGATCCACATCTGACAAGGGGGTTAACGGTTGCTGTGGGAAACCCAGTAAACTGCGCCACGTTTTTCGTTGAGTGTTTTCCATGCAAATTGCCTTGGCGCCCATGGAGGGGTTGGTCGACAACATCCTGCGGGACGTGCTGACCCAGGTGGGCGGTATTGATTGGTGCGTGACCGAATTTATCCGGGTCAACGACCGCCTGCTGACTCCGGCCTATTTTCACAAGCTTGCTCCTGAACTGCTGCACGGTGCCAAAACCGCTGCGGGCGTGCCTTTGCGTGTGCAGTTGCTGGGCTCTGATCCCGTGTGCCTGGCGGAAAACGCCGCGCTGGCCTGTGAGTTGGGGTCTGAGGTGATCGACCTGAACTTTGGCTGCCCGGCCAAGACGGTCAACAAGTCCCGCGGCGGCGCGGTGCTGCTCAAGGAACCGGAACTGCTCAACCAGATCGTCGAGCACGTACGTCGTGCGGTGCCGGCGCATATCCCGGTGACCGCCAAGATGCGCCTGGGCTTCGACAGTCCGGACGGTGCGCTGGTGTGTGCCACTGCTCTGGCGGAAGGTGGTGCGGCACATATCGTGGTGCATGCGCGGACCAAGGCCGATGGCTACAAGCCGCCAGCCCATTGGGAGTGGATCCCGCGTGTGCAGGACGTGGTCAAGGTACCGGTGTTCGCCAACGGTGATATCTGGAGTGTTGAAGACTGGCGACGCTGCCGCGAGATCAGCGGTGTCGAGGACATCATGCTCGGTCGCGGCCTGGTGGCGCGTCCCGACCTGGCCCGGCAAATCGCCGCCGCACGTGCCGGTGAAGACGTGGTGGAGATGAGTTGGGAGGAGATGCAGCCCATGCTCCGGGAGTTCTGGACGCAGTCTGTAGCGCAACTGACTGAGCGCCAGGCACCAGGTCGTCTGAAGCAGTGGCTGGCGATGCTGACGCGCAACTACCCGCAAGCTGTAGAGCTGTTTACCGCGCTGCGCCGGGAAACCGACCTTCAGCAGGTCAGCCGTTTGCTCGGAATGCCTCACCCCCAAGGGGTCTGAAAATTTTCTTACGGCCTCTCTTGAAATGTACTTGGCGGTCCTTATCTAGGGATTACACGATGCCGAATTCGGGTCGTGGAGATAAAGAACCTTGCTGATTATTTCAGGAGATTTGACCATGAGTACCGCATTTTCCCTGGCACCGCTGTTTCGCTCTTCCGTGGGTTTCGACCGTTTCAACGACCTGTTCGAAACCGCGCTGCGCAACGAGCCGGGCAGCAGCTACCCACCCTATAACGTCGAGAAGCACGCTGAAGACCAATACCGCATCGTGATCGCGGCGGCCGGTTTCCAGGAAGACGATTTGGAGTTGCAGGTAGAGAAAGGCGTCTTGACCGTCAGTGGTGGCAAGCGTGACACCAAGGCCGAGAACGTCACCTATCTACATCAAGGCATTGCCCAGCGCGCCTTCAAGTTGTCGTTCCGCTTGGCGGACCATATTGAGATCAAGGCCGCAGACCTGAGCAATGGATTGTTGAGCATTGACCTGCTGCGAGTAGTGCCGGAAGAGGCAAAGGCCAAGCGCATCCCGATCAATGGGGGGCAGAAGCCGGCCCTGCAACACTGAGTCTATATTTTTAAGTTTTTCATCTCTTCAAGAAAGGGCGCCTCTGGCGCCCTTTTTTTGTTTAAGGCGCTAAGGGCGGGAGTAAGTGATTTAACCAGTAGCGCTACGGTTGTTGTTTAGTTGAAAAGTGCCGATTGGTTTTTTGTACTAGTGAGTGTGTGTAACTTGTTTTTAGTTTTGCCCAAGTTTGGAAGGTGTGAAGCGGATTGTGTTTTTTGGTTTTACTGTGCGTGACCACTGTATTTTTCGCGCGGGAAATATCACGGGCCGTCCTGTGAAAGATTGAGGAATCATGACGTTTTTTTTCATCGAGGCAGTTTATTAACGGGTATGACGTTGTTTTCCCCAGGAAAAGCGCTGGGAAGCTGATTTTCTGCAGAAGTCCATAGGTAAAAGTCTGAAGTTCTCTATTAGTGTCCTTATGTTTTCAGGGATTTCTGGAACCCGAACGCTTTTTGCTCCACGAAATCATGGACTTTGATTCGGTTGCTACCGTTTCAAGTCATCAGTAAATCGTGTTCGTTATGGGTATTTGAATGCCCTGGTGCTTTTCTGAAAAAGAGGGATGACTAATGTCTTATCTATCTGTTAATAATCCTCCGAGCGTTAATGTCGGTAATCATCAGCTTGATCGGGCCGCGCCGGTAGCTGCTCAGGTTGGAAGTGTTGACGCAAGTAAGCCGCTGGGGGCTAAGCCGAGTGTTTTGCCAGATTATAACCGTACCGTTGCGAATGGGCGGGAAAGTACAGTCGTCAGTACCGACGCACTTTCAAAACTGCTTGATATGTTTGAACTTCTTTTTAAGGCGATGCGAGATGTGCTGTCTGGCAAAAAACACTCTCCTGATGTTTTGCCGACAATGGACAAGCCGACTGAAGTGAAATCCCAGCCTGGGGATAACCCGGCCCTCCCAGGCAAGGAATTGAAAGCACCGATTGACGCGGGTAAGCCGGTAATTTCAGGCAAAGACTTAAAAAACCAGCTCGATAGGGACAAACCGGCCGAGAAGAAGCCGCAAGCCGAGAGCCAGCCGGCGGTTCCGGGCAAGGACACCAAAGTGCTGCTCGAGACGGACAAACAGGCCGAGAAGAAGCCGCAAGCCGAAAGCCAGCCGGCGGTTCCGGGCAAGGACACCAAAGTGCTGCTCGAGACGGACAAACAGGCCGAGAAGAAGCCGCAAGCCGAAAGCCAGCCGGCGGTTCCGGGCAAGGACGCCAAAGTGCTGGTCGAGGCGGACAAGCAGGCCGAGAGCAAGCCCTTAATCCCGGGCAAGCAACCCGCAGTGTCGCCGGATATCAGGGTCTTGCCCCGGGTTCCAGATACAGACTCCAAAGTGTCCTCCGACTCAGTGGTGCGGGTGAACGTCAATATCAACAACTGCCATTGCCCGGCGGACGCTCATTCGGCGATTGACGTTCGTACGAAGTCTGGTTCGGTACCTGCGTCGCTGGTACCCGTGATCACGACGAATGTGACACCCGAGTTGGAGCCCCAGCGGCCCGTGCCCATGATCAGCAGTCGTGTGAAACCCGGCGTGGTCCCCCAACCGGCGCCGCCAGTGGTCGATAGTCGCGTGAAGTCTGGCCCGGAACCCAGGGTGGTAGTACCCCAGACCGACGCCCGTGTAGAACCTGATGCCTTGCCACTGCCAACCCCAGCAGTACAGCCGGACAAGCCGTTGCCAGGGACTGACCTGACCTCCCCGGGCCCAGACTGCGGTCCGGATGAAATGGGTTGGGCTACGGCCCTCTCTCGTCGGCCCTAGTACCTCTTCAGAGCCTGTAAACCTTTAAATTCAACCAGTTGCTTCTCCGGTCAGTGACCGGCCGGAGGGGCACTTAGTGGGGGTCAGAATCATGTCCGTGTTAAACGTTAACAGCGCTGTACACCTCATGTGTGATTGTTCGGGACGGCAGGGGGAGGCGTTTCATGGCGCCACCCAGAGGCCCTCGATACAGCGTTTGGGGGGCAGCACGGCTTCCCGTCAGCACTCGGTAAATAACTACTTCAAGCGGGCGACGGGTGAGTTGAAGAAGCCTGCGGTGGACTTGCAGGCCATTATTTCGATGTTCAGCGCTTTCTTGAGCCAGCTTTCAGCATTGCTGTCAGGCCGTAACGAACAAGACACCGTAAAGGTTGTTCCCGAGCCGGTCAGACCAGAGGTCAAGCCAACACCGGTAGTGCCAGAACCGGAGACGGCACCTACACCTCTTCCTGACCTATCGAGTAAGCGCAATGGGGCCAAGTGTGACGATATCTGGGGCGGTTTCCGCCAAGGGCCAGATGGCAATTGCGTGACTGTTTCGGCGATCAAGGCAGCCATGCATAAGTTTGGGCAAAGCCCTACCGATGTTTATAAACGCGTTCGTAAAACCGCCCAGGGCTATGAGGTCACAATGCGAGATGGCTATTACTTGACCGTGAGCCACCAGGAGTTGAAGCAGGCGGCTGCAGGGGCACGGTTTTTTGGACGAGACAAAGGCGCACTCAAGGATGCTGAGTTCATGTTTGCTTGCAGTGTCAAGCGTGCGCATTTGGATAATAACGATGGCAGGGCTGCGAGAAGTTTTAGCGCGGCGATACGCAGTCTCAATAATGGCGAAGATGAAAATGGTCCCGGTGAAGGTTTTCAGCGGCTGGGCTTAATACATTATATGAAACGTGTCCCTGTAAGCGCCCTGGCCCGGGGGCAGGTAGGGATGGTCAATCGGGCCATGCATTCGGTTGCAGTGATTGATGGTCGGGAGGAGTTGTGGGGCCGAAAAGGCAGGGCGCCAACGTACGGGGATGCAGTGGCGCTGATCGGTTGAGTGAAGTTGTAGAGGGGGCTGTCGAGTAAGCTTTAAAAATAAGAGTCGTTGTAGTTATCCTGCGCAGGTTTTTGTTATTCATTTTTCTGGCTTTTCAATATCTGGCATTTGTTGTTTTTTAACAATGCGTTTTTGTCGTGTCTTTAATATTGTTGTGGGTAGGGGGTGTCATGAATATAAGTATGTTTAATCCGTTATTTACTGATGGTTATAGGGCAGCTCTTGAGCCGGCCAATAGTTTTTCCTCAGGTGAGTTGTCGACGAAACGGGGCAAGAAACCCGATGATATCTTGAATGCTTTTACCGCCACCCCGCGTGGTTTTGGTGAGTGCTTTGATAGCAGCACCCATGCGGCGGTTATTAAAATGATGATGATGACATTTGGTCAAAACCCACGGGATATGTTTGAGGAAGTGAAAGTCGCGGGGGATGGTTATGACATCACGATGAAAGATGAGTTTAAGGTGCATATTTCCAAAGAGGAACTAAAACTGACGGCGAAGGCATCGCGATTTGCTGGCAATGACAGTTCGGCCATTGCCGATGCCAATGTTGTGCTGGCGGCGTTTGCCAAGCGTAAACAACAAACCGGGGAATATGGCAGTTTCGAGCAGGCCTTACGCAAGAGCCTTGAAGGCGAAACCACGCAGAACTGCCTGCGGGGCATGGGAATGATTGGTTTTGCCCAGTTTGTGCCCACTACTGATATGGCCGCCAGCGGCGCGTTGGGTGTGGTGGAGACACATAATTTTGGCTCGGCCTTTGTCATGGATAGCACCCAGCATAACTACGGACACAAGCAAAGAGTTGATCGAAGTTACGGGTATATGTTGTTCAATGACACGCAGGCGCCGGAGGCATCGCCCGCAAGTCTCGAGACAGGTGCGCTGAAGTTATCCCGTGCGCCCGTGGGTGTCCCCCCCGCTGATATCTGGAGTGGCTTTTATCAAGGGGTAGAAGGCAACTGTGTCACCGTATCAGCGATCAAGGCGGCGATGATGAGGTTTGGGCAACGCCCGCAAGACATCTTTAAAAAGGTCACGGTCACCGCTGAAGGCTATGAAGTGGTCATGAGAGATTCTTATAAGTTGACCCTGACCCATGATGAGCTGAGAAAGGCCCAGGCAGCCTCCAACTTGAAGGGCACCAATCCGTCATTGCTGGCCGATGCCAATTTCTTGTACGCCGCGAGTGCCAAACGGGCGCAGTGGGAGAACAACGACGGCCGTGCTCGTCAGAGTTTTGAGATGGCCATGGAAACCCTGAACGACGGTGAGTATCCGGGAGCGGCGCTGCGCAGGCTTGGGCTGTCGGCCTATGTCCGTGAAAGCACGGTAAAAGAACTGATAAATGGGGCGATTGGCACCCTGGCCAACTCCCACCACTCGGTGGTGGTCATTGGCGGGATGCTGGATATGTATGGGCAAAAGTGCAATTTGGTCCAATCGCAATGGCAGGACTACTTCCTGCGTGCGTTGAAGTTGGTGTAAGGCAAATGCAGGGCTGAGGGTATTTGGCACTCTCCCTGCGCTTACCTCAATAGCCGCGTAAATGCCTCCAGGGGCAATGGCCGGCTGTGCAAATAGCCTTGATACAAATGGCAGCCCAGGCCTTGCAGGAACGCCAGTTGCTCAGGGGTTTCCACACCTTCGGCAATCACCTCCAGGTTCAGGCTGCGCGCCATGGCCACGATCGCGCGGATGATCTCGGCGTCGTTGGGGTCGTGGGTGGCGTCGCGCACAAATGACTGATCGATTTTCAACGCATCGACCGGCAGGCGCTTGAGGTAGGTCAAGGATGAATAACCGGTGCCGAAATCGTCCATGGCAAAGCTGACCCCGAGCTTTTTCAGGCGGCGCATTTTGCTGATGGTGTCGTCCAGATTCTGAATCACAATGCCTTCGGTGATTTCCAGTTTCAGCAAGCTGAACGGCAAGTGATGCTGCGTCAGACTGCGCTCCACCCGTTCGACAAAGTCGTTCTGGCGAAACTGCCGGGGGCTGATATTCACGCACAGGCTGAAGCCTTCCGGCTCCACCAGGCCTTCGGCGATCAGGCGGGCAAACGCGGCGCAGGCTTCGTCGAGGATCCAGGTGCCGACCTCAAGGATCAGTCCGCTGTCTTCTAGGACCTTGATGAACTCTGTGGGTGACTGTGCCCCCAGTTGCGGATGCTGCCAGCGCACCAGGGCCTCGGCGCCGACAATGCGATTGTCCCGGGCATCCACCTGGGGCTGGTAATGCACGCTGAACTCGCCCCGTGATAACGCCAGGCGCAGATCCGTCTCCATGCGCAGGCGCTCGCTGGCAGTGCGTTGCATGCTGTTATGGAACATCTGCGTGGTGTTGCGCCCCGAGTCCTTGGCCCGATACAGGGCGATATCCGCGCGCTTGAGCAGGTCCGCCGGCGTCGAGCCGTGATCGGGGATCAGCGCCACGCCGATACTGGGGGTGACCTGCAAGCGCTGGCCATCGAGAAACATTGGCTCGGACAGCAACTCGCGCAGGGTGTTGGACAGCAATTGCACCTGTTTACTGACCTCAGTTCGCGAACCCTCCAGGCCGCTGAGCAGCACCACGAACTCATCGCCGCCCAGGCGCGCCACCGTGTCCTCCATGCGCACGCTGGCTTCCAGGCGTGCGGTGACGATTTTCAGCACGGTGTCGCCCACCGGGTGGCCGAGGGAATCGTTGATGTGCTTGAAGTGATCCAGGTCCAGAAACAGCAGCGCGCCCCGCAGGTTGTGGCGTTTGAGCAAGGCGATCTGCTGGCTCAGGCGGTCCATCAGCAGGGCGCGGTTGGGCAGGTTGGTCAGGGGGTCGTGATAAGCCAGGTGACGGATCTGCGCCTGCGCACTTTTCAGCAGGCTCACATCCCGTGCGGTCAGCAGCAGGCACGGCGTTTCATTGAGGGTAATCGGCTCGACCGACACCTCCACCGCCAGCAACTCGCCGCGTTTGTTGTGCCAGAGCATGTCCATGTGATGGATGCGGCCTTTGACCTGTAATTCGGCCAACAGCGTGGTGCGCTGGTTTTCGTCGGCCCAGATACCGATCTGGTAGAGGGTCAGGCCGATCGCTTCCTCGGCGCGGTAGCCGGTCAGGCGGCAGAAACCGTCATTGACCTCCACGTAGCGCCCAGTGTCGCGCTCGGTAATGGACACGGCGTCGGGGCTGGAATGGAAGGCCTTGGCGAACTTTTCTTCGCTGGCCTTGAGCGCCGCCTCCGAGCGCTGTTGCTGGGTGATATCGCGCAGGGTGGTGACCACGCAGCGCTGGTGGCCGACCTTGATCAACCGGCTGGAAATCATGCAGGTCAGGCGCTGGCCATTTTTGTGATGGACGATGATGGCCACATTGTTCAGCGCCTGTTCGCGAATCACTTGCTCGATGCGCTGCAGGCGTTGGGTCGGCTCATCCCACAAGCCGATCTGCTCGGCGGTGTGGTTGATGACTTCGGCGGCGCTCCAGCCAAAGGTCTGGGTAAAGCTGGGGTTGATCTCAACGAATTCGCCGCTGGCCAGAGTGGTCACGCAAATCGGGTCGGGGCTGGCGAGGAACAGGCTGGCGAACTTTTCTTCGGAGGCGCTCAGGCGCTGTTCACGTTCGACCTGGTCGGTGATATCCAGCAAGGTGCCCGCCATGCGCAGCGGCGCGCCCTGGGCGTCGCGATACAGGCGGGCGCGGCTTTCCAGGTAGCGCGAGCTGCCGTCTCCCAGTTGCACGCGGTAGGTCAACTGGTAGTTGCCGGCTGGCCCTTCACGCAGGGTGCGATAGGCATCGCGCATGCTGGCGCGCTCTTCATCGGGCATGCCTTCAAAAAAAGCATCGAAGGACTCATGGAACGGGTGCGGATCCAGGCCGTGCAACTGTGCGGCCCGCGCCGAGCCATAAAGCATGCCGCTGGGGATATGCCAGTCCCAGGTGCCCAGTTGGGCCGAGTCCAGGGCCAGGTCCAGGCGCTCCTGACTGTCCTTGAGAGCCTGCTCGGCGTTCTTGCGCTCGGTGGTGTCGAGGAAGGTGCTGATGAGGTAGGCCTGGCCGTCGAGTTCGACTTTTTGCGCACTGAGGGTGCCGTCATGGATTTGCCCATTGCTGGCGCGAAATTGCACCTCCATGGTGATCGGTTCGCCTTTGCGCTGGGTCGCCCTGACCAACAGGGCCCGTTGCTCGGGGTGGACCCACAGCCCCAGGTCGAGGGTGGTGCGACCAATGGCATCGTTGACCGGCCAGCCGAACAGGCTTTCGAAATACTGGTTGGCCTCGCTGATCAGGCCGTCTTCCTGGCGGGTCAGCAGGACCATGTTCGGGCACAGGTGGAACAGCGTGGCGAAGCGTTTTTCCGAGTGGCCCAGGGCGTGTTCGCGCTCGCGCTGCTGGGTGGTTTCACGGATCACCCCGATCATCCGGCGGCGCCCCGAGGCATCCGGCTGCAGGCTGCCGTTGATTTCCAGCCAGTGCAGGCTGCCGTCCGGCCACTGGATGCGGTGATGCATGGCTTGCTCGAAGGGCGCGCCGGCCAGGACCGCGTGAAACGCGCGGATCACGCGGCCGCGGTCTTCGGCGGCCAGCAAGTCGAGGTAGTCCAGGTCCTTGGGCAACGGCTGCCGGGGGTCGAAACCGAACAGCGCCTGGGTGCCGCGCGACCAACTGATCCGCCCGCAGTCGATATCCCAGCTCCAGGCACCGAGCCGTGCGGCATTGAGCGCCGCCAACAGCTGCGGGGCATTTTCCCAGCTTTGTTCCGCCTGCTGGGGGTCCAGGGCGTGGATGCGGGGCAGCGGCGGCACGGGATCGACGGGGTTGGGCATTATCAAGGGGCCTTGGCTCGATGGGCATTCGGCGCGGGAACAGGGTCTACAGGCCGCACGGCCTCATGCCGGCGTCGCGGCCGGATCAACCTGTGCATCCAGTAGGCTCATGAAAGCCCGCGCAGCGTTCGACAGCGTCCTTTCGGTGTGCACGATATAGCCTAGCTGGCGACTGAGCTGTATGCCCGGTAAAGCGATACTGGCCACTTGATCATCAAGCATGGTGCGCGGCAACACACTCCAGGCCAGGCCGATGGAGACCATCATCTTGATGGTTTCCAGGTAGTTAGTGCTCATGGCGATGTTCGGCGTCAGGCCCTGGGCCTCGAACAGGCGGTGCACGATATGGTGGGTAAAGGTGTTGCCGCCGGGGAATACCGCCGGGTGCCGGGCAATGTCGGTCAGGCTGATGGTGCCGTTACTGGCCAGGCTGTGTTCGGGCGCCACCACGAAATCCAGGGGGTCGTCCCACACCGGGGTGGCCCGCACCAGGCTGTGGGGCTCCGGGGCCAGGGTGATGACCGCCACTTCGGCGCGGCCGTGGAGGATTTCCTCGTAGGCCACTTCCGAGTCCAGGAACTGAATATCCAGGGCCACATTCGGGTATTCCCGGGTAAAGGTGCGCAATACCGGGGGGAGGCGATGCAGGCCGATGTGATGGCTGGTCGCCAGAGTCAGGCGCCCGCTGACTTCGCCGGTCAGGTTGGTCAGGGCGCGGCGAGTGTCGTCCAGCACATTGAGGATCTGATAGGCACGGGGCAGCAGGGCGCGTCCGGCCTCTGTCAGGCCGACCTCACGGCCCAGCCGATCGAACAAGCGCACCTTCAATTGCTGCTCAAGGCCGGCAATGCGCTTGCTGATCGCCGGTTGCGTCAGGTGCAGGCGCTCTCCGGCCCCGGAGAAGCTGCCGGTTTCGGCGATGGCAATAAAGGCATTGAGGTTGGCCAGGTCCATAGTGGTATTCCAGTCGGTTATCCAAAGCATAAAAAATATGAATTTGAGTTATTTAATGTAACGCCATAGCATCAGCCTCACAAGCCAAAGGGTTATTGAATCGTTCAACGCCCAGGGCATAGAAAGACGCTGATGAGGACCGACTGATGGCCGGCAAAACGCTTTACGACAAACTCTGGGATTCCCATGAAGTGAAACGGCGCGATGATGGGTCGTCGCTGATCTACATCGACCGTCACATCATCCACGAAGTGACCTCGCCCCAAGCGTTCGAAGGCCTGCGACTGGCCGGGCGCAAGCCTTGGCGCGTCGACTCGATCATCGCCACCCCGGACCACAACGTGCCAACCACCCCGGAGCGCAAGGGCGGCATCGAAGCCATTGCCGACCAGGTCTCGCGCTTGCAGGTCCAGACTCTCGACGACTATTGCGACGAGTACGGCATCACCGAATTCAAGATGAACGACGTGCGCCAGGGCATCGTCCACGTGATCGGCCCGGAGCAGGGCGCGACCTTGCCGGGCATGACTGTGGTCTGCGGCGACTCCCACACCTCGACCCACGGTGCATTCGGCGCCCTGGCCCACGGTATTGGCACCTCCGAGGTAGAACACGTGTTCGCCACCCAGTGCCTGGTCGCCAAAAAAATGAAGAACATGCTGGTGCGCGTCGAAGGCAAGTTGCCGTTCGGTGTGACCGCCAAGGACATCGTGCTGGCCGTGATCGGCAAGATCGGTACCGCTGGCGGTAATGGGCATGCCATCGAGTTTGCCGGCAGCGCGATTCGCGACCTGTCCATCGAAGGCCGCATGACCATCTGCAACATGTCCATCGAAGCCGGTGCCCGGGTGGGCATGGTCGCGGCGGATGAAAAAACCGTGGAATACGTCAAAGGCCGACCTTTCGCACCGGCTGGCGCCGAGTGGGAGGCTGCCGTCGAGGCCTGGAAAGACCTGGTGTCCGACGCCGACGCGGTGTTCGATACCGTGGTCGAGCTCGACGCGGCCCAGATCAAGCCACAGGTCAGCTGGGGCACCTCGCCGGAAATGGTCCTGGCCGTTGATCAGAACGTGCCGGACCCGGCCCAGGAAGCCGATCTGGTCAAGCGCGGCTCCATCGAGCGCGCCTTGAAGTACATGGGCTTGAAAGCCAACCAGGCGATCACCGACATCCAGTTGGACCGCGTGTTTATCGGTTCCTGCACCAACTCGCGGATCGAAGACTTGCGCGCCGCGGCGGTGATCGCCAAGGGCCGCAAAGTGGCCTCGACCATCAAGCAAGCCATTGTGGTGCCAGGTTCGGGCCTGGTGAAGGCCCAGGCTGAGGCCGAAGGGCTGGACAAGATCTTCCTCGAAGCCGGTTTTGAATGGCGTGAGCCGGGCTGCTCGATGTGCCTGGCGATGAACCCGGACCGTTTGGAGTCGGGGGAGCATTGCGCGTCCACCTCCAACCGTAACTTCGAAGGGCGTCAGGGCGCCGGTGGCCGTACCCACCTGGTCAGCCCGGCCATGGCCGCCGCCGCTGCCGTCAACGGTCGTTTCATCGACGTTCGCGAATTGATCTGAGGAATACCCGATGAGAGCTTTTACCCAACACACCGGTCTTGTCGCGCCGTTGGACCGTGCCAACGTGGACACCGACCAGATCATCCCCAAGCAGTTCTTGAAGTCGATCAAGCGCACCGGTTTCGGCCCGAACCTGTTCGATGAGTGGCGCTACCTGGACGTGGGCTACGCCTACCAGGACAACTCCAAGCGCCCGTTGAACAAGGATTTTGTGCTCAACGCCGAGCGCTATCAGGGCGCCAGCGTGTTGTTGGCCCGGGAAAACTTCGGTTGCGGCTCCAGCCGTGAACACGCGCCGTGGGCCCTGGAAGAATATGGCTTTCGCAGCATTATCGCGCCGAGCTACGCCGACATCTTCTTCAACAACAGCTTCAAGAACGGCTTGCTGCCGATCATCTTGAGCGATGCCGAAGTGGACGAGTTGTTCCAGCAAGTGGAAGCCAATGTCGGTTACCAGTTGACCGTCGACCTCGCCGCACAGACCGTGACCCGTCCGGATGGCAAGGTGTACCACTTTGAAGTGGATGCCTTCCGCAAACACTGCCTGATCAATGGCCTGGACGATATTGGCCTGACCTTGCAGGACGGCGAGGCGATTGCCGCGTTTGAAGCCAAGCACCGGGCCAGCCAGCCTTGGTTGTTTCGTGATGCGTAATTCTATGTAGGTTGGACTGGCCCCTTCGCGAGCAAGCCCGCTCTCACATTCGACCGAGTTCCTTCAGTTGAAATGCGCTCAAATGTGGGAGCGGGCTTGCTCGCGAAAGGGCCTGTATGAACACCACAAAAGCCAGGAACATCACCATGACCAGCACCGCCCACACCCAAGTCGTGCAAAAGCAATTCGGCGAACAGGCCTCGGCCTACCTGAGCAGTGCCGTGCACGCCCAGGGCACCGAGTTCGCACTGCTGCAGGCCGAACTGGCCGGGCAGGGCGCGGCACGCCTGCTGGACCTGGGCTGTGGCGCCGGTCACGTGAGTTTCCATGTAGCACCGCTGGTCAAGGAAGTGGTGGCCTACGACCTGTCCCAGCAGATGCTCGACGTGGTCGCCGCGGCGGCCGTGGAGCGCGGCCTGGACAACATCCGCACCCTGCACGGCGCCGCCGAGCGCCTGCCATTCGCCGATGGCGAGTTCGACTTCGTGTTCAGCCGCTACTCGGCCCATCACTGGAGCGACCTCGGCCTGGCCCTGCGCGAAGTGCGCCGGGTGCTCAAGCCGGGCGGCGTGGCGGCGTTTGTCGATGTCTTGTCACCGGGCAGCCCGCTGTTGGACACTTACCTGCAAACCGTCGAAGTGCTGCGCGACACCAGCCATGTGCGCGATTATTGCGCCGGCGAGTGGATGCGCCAGCTCAACGAAGCCGGCCTGCATGTGCGCAACAGCAGTCGCCAGCGCCTGCGCCTGGAATACACCTCGTGGGTCGAACGCATGCGCACCCCGCCCGTGTTGCGCGCAGCAATCCTGGCGTTGCAGCAGGCGATGGGCCAGGAAGTGCGCGATTACTATGAAATTCAAGCCGACGGCACCTTCAGCACCGACGTGCTGGTGGTGTTCGCTGAGCGCTGATTAATTTTTCCCGACCTGCCCACGGGCGGGTCGCTTGATGAAATGAGGAACTCATGAACAAGCAGATTCTGATTCTCCCTGGCGACGGTATTGGCCCGGAAATCATGGCCGAAGCGGTCAAGGTCCTGGAATTGGCCAACAGCAAGTACAGCCTGGGCTTTGAATTGAGCCACGACGTGATCGGCGGCGCCGCCATCGACAAGCACGGCGTGCCCCTGGCCGATGAAACCCTCGACCGCGCCCGAGCTGCCGACGCCGTGCTACTCGGCGCCGTGGGCGGGCCGAAATGGGACAAGATCGAACGCGACATCCGCCCAGAACGCGGCCTGCTGAAGATCCGTGCGCAACTGGGCCTGTTCGGTAACCTGCGCCCGGCGATCCTCTATCCGCAACTGGCCGACGCGTCGAGCCTCAAGCCGGAAGTGGTGGCAGGCCTGGATATCCTGATCGTGCGTGAGCTGACCGGTGGCATCTACTTCGGCTCGCCACGGGGCGTGCGTGAGCTGGAGAATGGCGAGCGCCAGGCCTACGACACCCTGCCGTACAGCGAGAGCGAAATCCGCCGCATCGCCCGTGTCGGTTTCGACATGGCCCGTGTGCGTGGCAAGAAGGTCTGCTCGGTGGACAAGGCCAACGTCCTGGCGTCCAGCCAACTGTGGCGCGAAATCGTCGAAGAAGTGGCCAAGGATTACCCGGACGTCGAGCTGAGCCACATGTATGTGGATAACGCCGCCATGCAACTGGTGCGTGCGCCCAAGCAGTTCGACGTGATCGTCACCGACAACCTGTTTGGCGACATCCTGTCCGACCAGGCTTCGATGCTCACCGGTTCCATCGGCATGCTGCCGTCGGCGTCCCTGGACACCAACAACAAGGGCATGTACGAGCCGTGCCACGGTTCGGCGCCGGACATCGCGGGCCAGGGCATTGCCAACCCGTTGGCGACCATTTTGTCGGTGTCGATGATGTTGCGCTACAGCTTCAACCTGAGCGCAGCGGCGGATGCCATCGAGCAGGCGGTGAGCCTGGTGCTGGACCAGGGCCTGCGTACCGGCGACATCTGGTCACAGGGTTGCACCAAGGTCGGGACGCAGGAAATGGGCGACGCAGTAGTCGCCGCGCTGCGGAATCTGTAATCTCTCTGGCCCGCTTGCAGTTGTTGCTGCAAGGCGGCCCACTTTTTAACAAGGTGTAGTTGCGATGAAACGTGTAGGTCTGATCGGTTGGCGCGGTATGGTCGGTTCCGTGCTCATGCAGCGGATGCTGGAAGAGCAGGATTTCGATCTTATTGAGCCGGTGTTTTTCACCACTTCGAATGTCGGTGGCCAAGGGCCGTCCGTGGGCAAGGATATCGCCCCGCTCAAGGACGCCTACAACATTGAAGAGCTGAAGACCCTCGACGTCATTCTGACCTGCCAGGGTGGCGACTACACCAGTGAAGTCTTCCCCAAGCTGCGCGAAGCCGGCTGGCAGGGCTACTGGATCGACGCCGCGTCCAGCCTGCGTATGCAGGACGACGCGGTGATCATCCTCGACCCGGTCAACCGCAAGGTCATCGACCAGCAGCTCGACGCCGGCACCAAGAACTATGTCGGCGGCAACTGCACCGTCAGCCTGATGCTGATGGGCCTGGGTGGCCTGTTCGAAGCCGGGCTGGTGGAGTGGATGAGCGCCATGACCTATCAGGCGGCCTCCGGTGCCGGCGCGCAGAACATGCGTGAGCTGATCAAGCAGATGGGCGCGACCCACGCGGCCGTCGCCGATCAACTGGCCGACCCGGCCAGCGCGATCCTCGATATCGACCGCCGTGTGGCCGAGGCCATGCGCAGCGACGCCTACCCGACCGAGAACTTCGGCGTGCCCTTGGCCGGCAGCCTGATCCCGTGGATCGACAAGGAACTGCCGAACGGCCAGAGCCGCGAAGAGTGGAAGGCCCAGGCCGAGACCAACAAGATCCTCGGGCGCTTCAAGAACCCGATCCCGGTGGACGGTATCTGTGTGCGGATCGGCGCCATGCGCTGCCATAGCCAGGCGCTGACCATCAAGCTCAACAAAGACGTGCCGATCGCCGACATCGAAGGGCTGATCAGCCAGCACAACCCATGGGTCAAGCTGGTGCCGAACAGCCGCGAAATCAGCATGCAGGAGCTGAGCCCGACCAAGGTCACCGGCACCCTGAATGTACCGGTGGGCCGTCTGCGCAAGCTGAACATGGGCACCCAGTACCTGGGCGCCTTCACTGTAGGTGACCAGCTGCTGTGGGGCGCGGCCGAGCCGCTGCGCCGGATGTTGCGGATCCTGCTGGAGCGTTGATCGTTTTGTGGTGTTGAAGAAACCCGCGTTCTGGTGACAGGCGCGGGTTTTTTGTTGCGCCTGAGGCCGTCATCGCGGGCAAGCCCGCTCCCACACTTGAATGTGTTCACAGATCGAAATGTGGGAGCGGGCTTGCCCGCGATGACGGCCTGCGCCACACCACAAACCCCAGGCCAATTGCCTCACTCCCCACCACCCGGTAAAGTGCCGCTCCCCCCGCAATGCCCGAGGCAGCCTCCATGACCCAGACCTTTGATATCGCCGTGATCGGCGCCACCGGTACGGTTGGCGAAACCCTGGTGCAGATCCTCGAAGAGCTGGACTTCCCGGTAGGCACCTTGCACCTGCTGGCCAGTAGCGAGTCGGCCGGCGCGTCGGTGCCGTTTCGCGGCAAAAATGTGCGGGTGCGGGAAGTCGATGAATTTGATTTCAGCAAGGTGCAACTGGCTTTCTTCGCCGCAGGCCCGGCGGTCACCTTGAGTTTCGCCCCCCGCGCCACTGCGGCGGGTTGCTCGTTGATCGACCTGTCCGGCGCCTTGCCGGCCGAACAGGCGCCCCAGGTGGTGCCGGAAGCCAATGCCCAGATGCTGGACGGTTTGAAAAAACCATTCCAGCTCGGTAGCCCAAGCCCTTGTGCCACCCATCTGGCAGTGGTCCTCGCTCCGCTGCGGGGTCTGTTGGATATCCAGCGCGTCAGCGTCACCGCTAACCTGGCGGTGTCCGCCCAGGGCCGTGAAGCCGTCAGCGAACTGGCCCGGCAAACCGCCGAGCTGCTGAATGTACGGCCCCTGGAACCCAAATTCTTTGACCGGCAGATGGCTTTCAACCTGTTGGCTCAGGTCGGCACGCCGGATGCGCAGGGCCACACTGCCCTGGAAAAGCGCCTGGTCCACGAACTGCGCGCCCTGCTTGAACTACCGTTACTGAAAATTTCCGCGACCTGCGTTCAAGCTCCGGTGTTTTTTGGCGATAGCCTGAGCGTGTCCCTGCAACTGGCGGGCGCTGTGGACCTGGGCGCAGTGAATCGCGCGTTGGAAGCGGCGCCGGGCATCGAACTGGTGGAAGAGGGCGATTACCCTACAGCCGTTGGGGATGCGGTCGGTCAGGACGTGGTCTACGTGGGGCGGGTGCGTGCCGGCATCGACGACCCGGCGGAACTAAACTTGTGGCTGACGTCAGATAACGTACGCAAAGGCGCGGCGCTTAACGCCGTGCAACTGGCACAGTTGTTGATAAAACACCTTGTGTAAAAGATACTTGGCGGCAATTTGTAGATTGATTCTAGCCAAGCGCTATGCTTGGCCCCATGCAGGAAAAGTTGCGCGTCGGTGAACTATCGGCTCGCCATGCCGAATGGCAGCGGTACCCAACCTTCTCGCCGGCCGAGGAGTGTTCAAACAAAGGATGAGGCTATGGTTCAAGTTCGCAAACTGGTGTTAGCAATAGCGGCCGCCTCGGCGCTGTCCTCCGGTATGGCGCAAGCGCTGCAACTTGGGGAGATGACCCTCAAGTCGAAGTTGAACCAGCCTCTGTCGGTGGAGATCGAGCTGCTCGACGTGGGCGGGCTGACAGCCTCCGATATCGTGCCCAGCCTCGCGTCTTCCCAGGCCTTTGTGGATGCGGGGGTCGATCGCCAGGCGTTCCTCGATGAGCTGACCTTTACCCCGGTGCTCAACCCCAGCGGTCGCAGCGTGGTTCGTGTCACCTCGAGCAAGCCATTGCCCGATTCCTATGTACGCTTCCTGTTGCAGGTGCAATGGCCGAATGGTCGGTTGATGCGTGACTACAGCGTCTTGCTGGACCCGGCCAAGTTCGAGCAAAAAGCCCCTGAGGCCAGCGCCCCGGCACCCCGTCTTGCCCCGCCTGCTGCTGCCAGTGTGACCAAGGCGGCGGAATACACCACGACTTCTCGCGACACCCTGTGGGAAATCGCCGCAAAAAATCGCAATGGCGGCTCGATCCAACAGACCATGCTGGCGATCCAGGCATTGAACCCGGGAGCCTTTGTCGACGGCAACATCAACCGCATGAAGACCGGCCAGGTATTGCGCATGCCGGACCCGGTACAAAGCACCAGTCTGCCGCAGCCCGAGGCGATCGCCGAAGTGACCGCGCAGAATGCGGCCTGGCGCCAGGGGCGTCGTGGCGCTAACAATCAGGCAGCGGGGCGCCAGCAACTGGATGCGACCAAACGTACCCAGGCCGGCGCAGCGCCGTCGCAGACGGCAGCGAAGGACAACCTGAGCCTGGTCTCGGCCGAAGCCGCCAAGGCGGGCGTCAAGGGCGCGGCGGGTGATAGCAAGGCTTTGAACAACAAGCTGGCGGTGACCCAGGAAAGCCTGGATTCGACCCGCCGCGAAAATGAAGAACTGAAAAGCCGCATGACTGACCTGCAAAGTCAGTTGGACAAGCTGCAGCGGCTGATTGAGTTGAAAAACAACCAACTGGCCAAGTTGCAGGCTGAAGGCGGCGCCCCGGCGCAGCCGGCTGTAATCCCTGCCGAACTGGCTGCGGCGCCGACCGCGCCTGCTGCCCCTGCTCCGGCTGCCGAAGCGCCGGTGGTCGCGCCAGTGGAAACCCCGGCTGAGCCTGCGCCAGTGGCCAGCACCGAAGGCAAGTTCAATGACCTGCTGACCAACCCTATCGTCCTCGGGGTGATCGGTGGTGCCGCCGGCCTCCTGGTGTTGTTGCTCCTGCTGCTATGGGCGCGCCATCGCAATGCGCGCCTGGAAGAGGAAAAACACCTGCGCATGGCGCGGGCGCTGGCCGAAGAGCCGGAATTTTCCTCGAATATTGAGCAGGACCTGTCTCTGGACAGTTTCGAGGGCCTTGAAGTCCCGGCGGCAAGCGTCAAGCTGGCTCCAGCTCCAGCTCCAGCTCCAGCTCCAGCTCCAGCTCCGGTTGCCGTGGCGCCGGTGCCAGTGCCTGCCCTGGCGACCAGCATGGCGCCGCCAAGCAAACTGATCATCGAACCCGGTTCCTCCGATGCCCTGGCCCAGGCCCAGTCCCATCTGGACCGTGGTCACTTGAACCAGGCGGCGGCCGTGCTGGAAGAGGCGATCAAGCTGGAGCCCGCGCGCAGTGACCTGCGCCTCAAGCTCCTGGAAGTCTACGGCCAGCAGGGCGACAAGGACGGTTTCGTGACCCAGGAGCGCCAGTTGGTCGCCAATGGCGAGAACCACGCCCAGGTCGAGCTGTTGAAAAATCGCTACCCGGCCATGGCCGTGCTCGCGGCGGGCGTCAGTGCTGCGGTCGCCGCCGCCGCGCTTGATGCGCAGTACGTCAAGGATCTGCTCCAGGAAGAGCCGGCGCCTGCTCCCGCGCCTGAAACCGATGCTTTCGACAATGATTTCGACCTGAGCCTGGATGACCTGGAAGCCGCGTCGCCGGCAGTGGTCGCGCCGGAGCCCGAGGTCGATGACCTGAGCTTTGAGTCGGTGCTGCAGCAGCAAACCGAGGCCAAGGCCAGCCCGGACGATCTGTCCGACTTTGACCTCGACTTGCAGCTGGATGCGCCAGCCTCCCAGTCCGACGATGACTTCCTCTCGGGCCTGGAAGAAGAGATGAAGGACCTGCCGCCGGTCGAGCCGCCCACCCTGACGCCAGCTGCGCTGGATGACTTTGACCTGCCGGAAGACTTCGACCTGTCCCTGGCCGACGAGCCTGCATCATCGAGCAAGCCGGACGCATTCGCCTCGGAGCTTGACGACGTCAACGCCGAGCTGGAACGTCTGTCGCAGAGCCTGGAAAGCCCGTCGATCGAACCGAGCTTCACCGCTGAAGATGCGGCAAAGGGCGACGATGAGCCGGAATTCGACTTCCTGTCGGGTACCGACGAAGTTGCCACCAAGCTCGACCTGGCCCAGGCCTACATCGACATGGGCGATGAGGGCGGTGCGCGTGACATCCTGGCCGAAGTCCTCACTGAGGGTGACGACGGCCAGCGTAGCGAAGCCAAGGAAATGCTCAGCCGCCTGGTGTGATTACCGGCAATTAACGCAGCGGCGGCCTTCGGGTCGCCGTTTTGCATTTAAATGGGGGAGTCGGGCTTGCCCGCGATAGAGGCGACTCGGTCCCTCAGTAAAAACGAGGCGCGGCTATCGCAGGCAACCCAGCGCCCACAAAATGCCCCAGGCCCAGGCCTGGCACTTTATAATGGCCGCCTTTGCGCAACTATCAGGCTCTCAGCTCTTGGCAAATATAGATAACGCGGCCGCCGAAATGGCGGCCGCCGGCTTTTTCAGAATCGCCCTGGGCGTGGAATACAAAGGCTCGCGCTATCGCGGCTGGCAGCGCCAGGCCTCTGGCGTGCCGACCGTGCAGGAAACCCTGGAGAAGGCCCTGTCGAAGGTCGCCGACTCGCCGGTTTCATTGATGTGCGCCGGGCGCACCGACGCGGGCGTACATGCCTGCGGGCAAGTGGTGCATTTTGACACCCAGGCCGAGCGCTCGATGAAGGCGTGGGTCATGGGCGCCAATATCAATCTGCCCCACGATGTCAGCGTCAGTTGGGCCAAGGTTATGCCGGCGCACTTCCATGCGCGGTTCAAGGCGATTGCCCGGCGTTACCGCTATGTGATCTACAACGATCAGATCCGTCCGGCGCACTTGAACGAAGAAATCACCTGGAACCACCGTCCGCTGGACGCCGAGCGCATGGCTGAAGCGGCCCAGCATCTGGTGGGGATCCACGATTTCAGCGCTTTTCGCGCCGGCCAGTGCCAGGCCAAGTCGCCGATCAAGGAAGTCCACCACCTGCGGGTGACCCGTCACGGCAAGATGATTGTCCTGGATATCCGCGCCGGGGCGTTCCTGCACCATATGGTGCGCAATATCGCCGGGGTGCTGATGACCATCGGCACCGGCGAGCGCCCGGTGGAGTGGGCCAGGGAGGTGCTGGAGAGTCGGGTGCGGCGTACCGGCGGGGTCACGGCGCACCCGTTCGGCCTGTACCTGGTGGAGGTGGAGTACCGCGACGAGTTCGAGCTGCCGCAGCGTTTCATCGGGCCACACTTCCTCACCGGTTTCACTGAACTTGGCGGCTGACGCCCGGAAAAGCATTTGTTACCATCCGGGACTTTCCTGGACAGCCCCCTGAGGTTCCGACGATATGTCAGGCGTTCGCAGCAAGATTTGCGGGATTACCCGCATGGAAGACGCGCTGGCGGCAGTCGAGGCGGGGGCTGACGCCATTGGCTTTGTGTTTTATGCCAAGAGCCCGCGGGCGGTAACGGTGCAGCAGGCCCGGGCGATCATTGCCGGCTTGCCGCCGTTCGTGACCACTGTGGGGCTGTTCGTCAACGCCAGCGCCTGCGAGCTCAATGAAACCCTGGATGCGGTGCCCCTGGACCTGTTGCAGTTCCATGGCGACGAAACCCCGGAGGAGTGCGCCGGCTACCATCGCCCGTATATCAAGGCGCTGCGGGTCAAGGCCGGGGACGATATCGCCGCCAGTTGTGCCGCCTACGCCGGGGCCAGCGGGATTTTGCTCGATGCCTATGTCGAGGGCATTCCTGGCGGTACCGGCGAGGCCTTCGATTGGTCGCTGATCCCCCAGGGCTTGAGCAAGCCGATCATCCTGGCGGGTGGCTTGTGCGCTGACAATGTGGCGCAGGCCATTGCTCAGGTTCGCCCGTATGCCGTCGACGTCAGTGGCGGGGTGGAGCAGGCCAAGGGCATCAAGGACTCTGGCAAGATTCACGCATTCATGCAGGCAGTGCGCAGCAGCAGTGGCGCGATGTGACGGCTGGCAGTCTGCCGCCGTCAGTAACTACCACTGTGTAAAACAGGCCGGCGTTGCCCTCGGGCGGCGCCAATGAAGTGGCAACCACGCACTGGCGGGTTGTCTGGAAGGCTGAGGGCAGGTGCAGGAAATGGCTGGTCGAACGTCTGACCCCGTCCTGCAGTTGTTATCGCCACATCAATGAATTTAGCTCAAGGGCATACGCGGGGCTGTGTTCAAGCCACCGGTACTGGAGAAAGAAAGCATGAGCAACTGGTTAGTAGACAAACTGATCCCCTCGATCATGCGTTCCGAGGTGAAGAAAAGCTCGGTCCCTGAAGGTCTGTGGCACAAGTGCCCCTCCTGCGACGCGGTGTTGTACCGCCCGGAGCTGGAAAAGACCCTGGACGTTTGCCCCAAGTGCAATCACCACATGCGTATCGGCGCCCGCGCCCGTATCGACATTTTCCTCGACGCCGATGGCCGTGCCGAGCTGGGCGCTGACCTGGAGCCGGTGGACCGCCTCAAGTTCCGCGACGGCAAGAAGTACAAGGACCGCCTGACCGCTGCGCAAAAGCAGACGGGCGAGAAAGACGCGCTGATCTCCGTCAGCGGCAAGCTGCTGGGTATGCCAGTGGTGGTGTCGGCGTTTGAGTTCTCCTTCATGGGTGGCTCGATGGGCGCCATTGTCGGTGAGCGTTTTGTACGCGCCGCCAACTACGCCCTGGAAAACCGTTGCCCGATGATCTGCTTCGCCGCCTCCGGTGGTGCGCGGATGCAGGAAGCGCTGATCTCGCTGATGCAAATGGCCAAGACCTCTGCGGTACTGGCGCGTCTGCGTGAAGAAGGCATCCCGTTCATCTCGGTCCTGACCGACCCGGTCTACGGCGGCGTTTCCGCCAGCCTGGCGATGCTGGGCGACGTGATTGTCGGCGAGCCCAAGGCGCTGATCGGCTTTGCCGGCCCACGCGTGATCGAGCAGACCGTACGTGAAAAACTGCCGGAAGGCTTCCAGCGCAGCGAGTTCCTGCTGGAGCACGGCGCCATCGACATGATCATTGCCCGTTCCGAACTGCGTCCGCGCCTGGGCAACCTGCTGGCACAGATGATGGGTTTGCCGACCCCGGTGTACGTCGCGCCTAAGGTCGAGCCCATCGTAGTGCCGCCGGTGCCTGCAAACCTATGACCCAACGAACCCTGGGCGAATGGCTCGCCTACCTCGAGCAGTTGCATCCGTCAGCCATCGACATGGGGCTGGAGCGCTCGCAACAGGTAGCGGCCCGCCTTGGGTTGGGGCGGCCGGCGCCGCGGGTGATCACGGTCACTGGCACCAACGGCAAGGGTTCTACCTGCGCTTTCGTCGCCGCGTTGCTGCAGGCCCAGGGCCTGAAGGTGGGCGTCTACAGCTCGCCGCACTTGCTGCGTTACAACGAGCGTGTGCAGCTCAATGGCGTCGAAGCCACTGACGAGCAGTTATGCGAAGCCTTTGCGGCGCTGGATGCCGGACGTGGCGAAACCTCCCTGACCTATTTCGAGATGGGCACCCTGGCCGCGTTCTGGCTGTTCGAGCGTGAGCAACTGGATGTGGTGGTGCTGGAAGTCGGTCTGGGCGGTCGTCTGGATACCGTCAATGTGGTGGATGCCGACCTCGCGTTGGTGACCAGCATTGGTGTGGATCATGCTGACTACCTGGGCGATACCCGCGAATCCGTGGCCTATGAAAAGGCCGGGATCTTCCGCCAGGGCAAGCCGGCGCTGTGCGGTGATGTGGACCCGCCCCATACCTTGCTGGATAAGGTGCGCGAGCTGGATTGCCCGTTTTTCCTGCGGGGCCGGGACTTCGGCCTGGAAGTGGCAGGCGATCGCTGGTCGTGGCACGGTGTCGATGCGCGGGGCCAGGGTGTCGAGCTGCACGACCTGCCGCTGCTGAACCTGCCCATGGAAAACGCCGCGCTCGCCCTGCAGGCCTACCTGTTGCTGGATCTGCCGTGGAATGCCGGGCAGATTGCCGATACCTTGCAGCGTACGCAGGTGGTCGGGCGCCTGGATCGTCGCTCGTTCGAGTGGCAAGGCAAGCGCTTGAACCTGTTGCTGGATGTCGGGCATAACCCCCATGCTGCGCAGTACCTGGCGCGTCGTTTGTCGCTCCAGGCGCCGGCGGGTCGGCGTCTGGCGGTGTTCGGCCTGCTGGCGGACAAGGATCTGGACGGTGTGGTCGCGCCTTTGCTGGGCAGTGTGCAGTCCTGGGCCGTCGCCCCGCTGGATACGCCGCGCACCCGTACGGCGGATGATGTGCAGGCGGTGTTGCAGAACCTTGGCGCGACGGTGACGTCCCATGCAAGCGTAACCGCTGCATTGGAGGCTCAATGCGCGGTGGCAACGGCCGAGGACGAGATTCTGTTGTTCGGATCATTTTATTGTGTTGCCGAGGCGCTTGAGTGGTTGGCCCGGCGCTCCACGGAGGAAGCTGCACATGGCATTACTGGATAGCGCATACAAGCAGCGAATGGTCGGAGCCCTGGTGCTGGTGGCATTAGCGGTGATTTTCCTGCCGATGCTGTTTTCTCGCCAGGACGAGCAGCGCCAGGTTACGGTCGAAGCACCGGCGGCGCCCCAGGCGCCGGTGATGCCGCAGGTCCAGGTCGAGCCGGTAGTGGTGCCTGAGCCGCAGGCGCTGCCCGAGGAAGAACCGGTGCCGACCGATGCGGAAATTGCCGAACAGCAAGCACCTTCGGCGCCGATCCAACCGAGTGTGCCGGTGGTAAAACCTGCTCCTGCTCCTGCGCCTGTGGTTGCCGCCAAGCCGGCTGCACCTGCTCCTGCGCCGAAACCGGTCGCACCGCAGCCCGCAGCCCCGGGCAAGCCTGATGTGGGGCAAAGCCGTATTGATCCGAATGGCCTGCCGATCAGTTGGTCGGTGCAACTCGCCAGCCTGTCCAATCGCGAAAGCGCCGAAGCCTTGCAGAAAACCCTGCGCAGCCAGGGTTATAACGCGTATATCCGAACTGCCAATGGCAAGAATCGGGTATTTGTCGGTCCGCTGATCGAGCGTGCCGAGGCTGACCGCCTGCGGGACTTGCTGGGTCGCCAGCAGAACCTGAAGGGCTTTGTGGTGCGCTTCCAGCCAGAGCGCGGCTGAAACATCCAAATGTGTATGCAGGCTTGTGTGGGAGCGGGCTTGCCCGCGATGACGGTGGACCAGTCGATAGTTTAGTTGACTGGCACGCCGCTATCGCGGGCAAGCCCGCTCCCACATTGGTTTTTGCCTGACTTGAGATGGCCATGGCTTGCCACAACCCATTGATTTGCAATGGACTGCCAAACACCGCTTACCGATAGCCCAGCGCTCTGCTAAAATGCGCCGCCTTATCCGTCTGTAGGCTGCACTGTGCCATTTACCTGGGTTGATTGGGCGATCGTAGCCATCATCGCCATCTCCGCATTGATCAGTCTAAGCCGCGGCTTCGTCAAAGAAGCATTGTCGCTGCTGACCTGGATCGTTGCAGGAGTCGTCGCCTGGATGTTCGGCGGATCCCTGGCCGTTTATCTGGCCGGTTATATCGAAACACCTTCGGCTCGCGTCATCGCGGGCTGCGCCATCATGTTCATCGCCACGCTGCTGGTGGGAGCAATGGTCAATTATCTTATCGGCGAATTGATACGTGTCACCGGCCTCTCCGGGACCGATCGATTTCTCGGCATGGCCTTCGGTGCCGCGCGTGGCGCGTTGCTGGTGGTCGTTGCGGTCGGGCTGTTGAGCCTGGGTCCGGTACAGCAGGATGCATGGTGGCAGGAGTCGAGTCTCGTGCCAAAATTTCTATTGGTTGCAGATTGGTCCAAGAACCTCATATTGGGGTGGAGCAGTCAGTGGCTGGCCAGCGGTATCAGCGTACCCGCTGATCTTCCGTTCAAGGAACATCTCTTGCCCGGCAACGCGCCGCAGTAAGTAGTGTTCAGTCAAGATTCATTAAGTAGGGGTTGCGTCGCATGTGTGGCATCGTCGGTATCGTCGGTAAGTCGAACGTCAATCAGGCGCTGTATGACGCGCTAACCGTCCTCCAGCACCGCGGCCAGGACGCTGCCGGTATTGTGACCAGCCATGACGGCCGGTTATTCCTGCGCAAGGACAATGGCCTGGTACGTGACGTGTTCCATCAGCGTCACATGCAGCGCCTGGTCGGGCATATGGGCATTGGCCATGTGCGTTATCCGACTGCCGGTAGCTCGACTTCGGCCGAAGCTCAACCGTTTTACGTCAACTCGCCGTACGGCATTACCTTGGCGCACAACGGCAACCTGACCAACGTTGAGCAACTGGCCAAGGAGATTTACGAATCTGACCTGCGCCATGTCAACACCAACTCCGACTCGGAAGTGCTGCTCAACGTGTTCGCCCACGAACTGGCCCAGCGCGGCAAGTTGCAGCCGACCGAAGAAGATGTGTTCGCTGCCGTGACTGATGTGCATAACCGCTGCGTAGGCGGCTACGCGGTCGTGGCAATGATCACCGGCTACGGTATTGTCGGTTTCCGCGACCCGCACGGCATTCGTCCTATCGTGTTCGGCCAGCGTCACACCGACGAAGGCGTCGAGTACATGATCGCCTCCGAAAGCGTATCCCTGGATGTACTGGGCTTTACCCTGGTGCGCGACCTGGCGCCAGGCGAAGCGGTGTACATCACCGAAGACGGCAAGCTGCATACCCGTCAGTGCGCGATCAACCCGAAACTCACCCCATGCATCTTCGAACACGTCTACCTGGCGCGTCCGGACTCGATCATTGATGGTGTTTCGGTGTACAAGGCGCGTCTGCGCATGGGTGAGAAGCTCGCCGAGAAGATCCTGCGCGAACGCCCTGAGCATGACATCGACGTGGTGATCCCGATCCCGGACACCAGCCGCACCGCCGCGCTGGAGCTGGCTACCCGCCTGGGCGTCAAGTTCCGCGAAGGTTTCGTCAAGAACCGCTACATCGGCCGCACCTTCATCATGCCGGGCCAGGCGGCTCGCAAGAAGTCGGTACGCCAGAAGCTCAATGCCATCGAGCTGGAATTCCGCGGCAAGAACGTGATGCTGGTGGATGACTCCATTGTGCGTGGCACCACGTGCAAGCAGATCATCCAGATGGCCCGAGAAGCCGGGGCGAAGAACGTGTACTTCTGTTCTGCCGCGCCTGCCGTGCGGTACCCGAACGTGTACGGTATCGACATGCCGAGCGCCCACGAACTGATTGCGCACAATCGTTCGACCCAGGATGTAGCCGACCTGATCGGTGCCGATTGGCTGATTTACCAGGACCTTCCTGACCTGATCGAAGCGGTTGGCGGCGGCAAGATCAAGATCGAGCAGTTCGATTGCGCGGTCTTCGATGGCAAGTACGTGACAGGTGATGTCGACGAGGCGTACCTGAACAAGATTGAGCAGGCGCGTAACGACTCATCGAAGATCAAGACCCAGGCGGTCAGTGCGATCATCGATCTGTACAACAACTGAGTAACTACCGGCCCTGAGGGGCCGGTTTTGTATGTTAAATAAAGAATTTGAGTGAAGGAGTGGCAGCATGAGTCAGGAATGGGATGCCGGTCGGTTGGACAGCGACCTCGATGGTGTGGCTTTCGATACCCTGGCTGTGCGCGCCGGCCAGCACCGCACGCCGGAAGGTGAACACGGTGACCCGATGTTCTTCACCTCCAGCTACGTGTTCCGCACCGCGGCGGACGCGGCGGCGCGCTTTGCTGGCGAAGTGCCGGGTAACGTTTACTCCCGCTATACCAACCCGACGGTGCGCGCCTTCGAAGAGCGCATCGCGGCGCTGGAAGGGGCAGAGCAGGCGGTCGCCACAGCTACCGGCATGGCGGCGATCCTCGCCGTGGTGATGAGCCTGTGCAGCGCCGGTGATCACGTATTGGTGTCGCGCAGCGTGTTTGGTTCGACCATCAGCCTGTTCGAAAAGTACTTCAAGCGCTTTGGCATTGAAGTCGACTACGTGCCGCTGGCGGACCTTTCTGGCTGGAATGCGGCCATCAAGGCCAATACCAAATTGTTGTTTGTCGAGTCGCCGTCCAACCCGCTGGCAGAGCTGGTGGACATCGCCGCTCTCGCCGAAGTGGCGCATGCCAAGGGCGCGATGCTGGTAGTGGATAACTGCTTCTGTACGCCAGCCCTGCAGCAGCCACTGAAGCTCGGCGCAGATATCGTGGTGCATTCGGCCACCAAGTTCATCGACGGCCAGGGTCGTTGCATGGGCGGCGTGGTGGCCGGCCGCGGCGAGCAGATGAAGGAAGTGGTGGGCTTCTTGCGCACCGCTGGCCCGACCCTGAGCCCGTTCAATGCGTGGATTTTCCTCAAGGGCCTGGAAACCCTCAGCCTGCGGATGAAGGCCCATTGCGCCAATGCCCAGGCCCTGGCCGAGTGGCTGGAGCAGCAGGACGGCATCGAGAAAGTCCACTACGCCGGCTTGAAGAGCCACCCGCAACACGAGCTGGCTCAGCGTCAGCAGCGTGGCTTCGGGGCCGTGGTCAGTTTCGAGGTCAAGGGCGGCAAAGAGGGCGCGTGGCGCTTTATCGATGCGACACGCCTGATCTCCATCACCGCCAACCTGGGTGATAGCAAAACCACCATTACCCATCCAAGCACCACTTCCCATGGTCGCCTGGCACCGCAGGAGCGTGAAGCCGCGGGTATCCGCGACAGCCTGATCCGCGTTGCCGTTGGCCTGGAAGACGTGACTGACTTGCAGGCCGACCTGGCTCGCGGGCTGGCTGCCTTGTGATCGAGTGGTCCCTGGAGGCGGCTGGCGTCAGTAATGGCCGGGTCGCGTTGGTGACGGGTGCGGCACGCGGTATCGGCCTGGGGATCGCGGCCTGGCTGGTCAGCGAAGGCTGGCAGGTGGTGTTGGCTGATCTGGACCGCGAGCGGGGCGCCAAGGTGTCCAGGGTGCTGGGCGATAACGCCTGGTTTATCACCATGGACGTGGCCGATGAGCAGCAGGTGGCCCTTGGGGTGGCTGAAGTGCTGGGTCAGTTCGGGCGCCTGGATGTCCTGGTGTGTAATGCCGCTGTGGCCGATCCGCGCAATATCACATTGGATAGCCTGGACCTGGCTTACTGGAATCGGGTGCTGGCGGTGAACCTCAGTGGGCCGATGCTGCTGGCCAAGCACTGTGCGCCCTATCTGCGTGCCCATGGTGGTTCGATCGTCAACCTCGCCTCGACCCGGGCGCGGCAGTCGGAAGCGGATACCGAGGCTTACGCGGCGAGCAAGGGCGGCCTGTTGGCCCTGACTCACGCGCTGGCTATCAGCCTGGGGCCGGAGGTGCGGGTCAACGCTGTCAGCCCGGGCTGGATCGACGCCCGTGATCCCGCGGCGCGCCGTGCAGAGCCGTTGAGTGACGCCGATCATGCGCAGCATCCTGCGGGCCGGGTAGGCACGGTTGAGGACGTGGCAGCCATGGTGGCGTGGCTGCTGTCGCGCAGCGCCGGGTTCGTCACTGGGCAAGAGTTCGTGGTGGACGGTGGGATGAGCAAGAAGATGATTTACAGCGAGTAGGGCGGGTCCTGCGCTTGACGTTATTTTGTCTTTTTCAGAAAAACTTCAAGCAGGCTCTTGACTTAGGTCCGCCATCTGCGTAAATTTCGCGGCCTCAACGAAGCAAAGGGTGATTAGCTCAGCTGGGAGAGCATCTGCCTTACAAGCAGAGGGTCGGCGGTTCGATCCCGTCATCACCCACCACTTCTTGAGAGTTTTGCCTTCGGGCAAGACGCAACGTTAAAGGTTGCACCGACGCGCAGCGGTAGTTCAGTCGGTTAGAATACCGGCCTGTCACGCCGGGGGTCGCGGGTTCGAGTCCCGTCCGCTGCGCCATATTTTCCAGGTCCGATGTTTCGGATTTGAGATTGAACAGCCAAGGCTGCTCAGTCAGATGTTTGAAGGCGGTTGAAGGTGACACTTCAGCAGTCTGAGCGATACGCAGCGGTAGTTCAGTCGGTTAGAATACCGGCCTGTCACGCCGGGGGTCGCGGGTTCGAGTCCCGTCCGCTGCGCCATATCTGTTCCAGGGTCCACTGAACACCCTGAGAGCGCCAAGAAAAGCGTTATGCTTGATTGGATCGATAGCAAAGACCCTGGTCGAAAGACCGGGGTTTTTTGTGTCTGCGATTTGATGATTGGATCTGTAGGAGCCAGCAAGCCGGCTCCTACAGGCTGTTGATCAGAAACCCAGCTTGTCCCGCAGCCCGTAGTACCACGCGCCCAGTGCCGCAAATGGCGTGCGCAGCAGTTGGCCGCCCGGGAACGGGTAGTGCGGCAGGTCGGCAAACGCATCAAAACGCTCTGCCTGGCCTCTGAGGGCTTCAGCCAGTACCTTGCCTGCCAGGTGGGTGTACGTCACGCCATGGCCGCTACAGCCCTGGGAATAGTAGATGTTGTCGCCGATGCGACCGACCTGGGGCAGGCGCGAAAGGGTCAGTAGGAAGTTGCCGGTCCAGGCGTAGTCGATTTTTACATCCTTCAATTGCGGAAAAGCCTTGAGCATCTTCGGCCGGATGATCGCTTCGATGTTCGCTGGATCCCGCGCGCCATACACCACGCCACCGCCGAAGATCAGGCGTTTGTCGCTGGTCAGTCGGTAGTAGTCGAGCAGGTAGTTGCAATCTTCGACGCAGAAATCCTGGGGGAGCAGGCGGTTGGCCAGTTCATCGCCCAGTGGCGCCGTGGTAATTACTTGGGTGCCGCAAGGCATTGATTTGGCCGCCAACTCGGGCACCAGGTTGCCCAGGTAGGCGTTGCCGGCGACGATGATGAATTTAGCCTTCACCTTGCCTTGCGCCGTGTGGACGACAGGGTTGGCGCCACGTTCGATACGCACGGCGGCGGACTGTTCGTAGATGGTGCCGCCCAGGGACTCCACTGCCGCCGCTTCACCCAATGCCAGGTTGAGCGGATGGATATGCCCGCCACTCATGTCCAGCAGGCCGCCCACGTAGTTCTCGCAGGCCACCACCTCGCGGATGCGCCGCTCGTCGAGCAGCTCCAACTGGGTGTGGCCATAGCGTTCCCACAAGCGCTTCTGCGACTCCAGATGACCCATGTGCTTGCTATTGAGCGCTGCGAATACACCGCCGTCCTTCAAGTCGCACTGGATCTGGTACTTGGCAACCCGCTCACGGATGATCCTGCCGCCCTCGAACGCCATTTGTCCCAGCAGTTGCGCCTGCTGGGGGCCGACGCTGCGTTCGATCACGTCGATATCACGGCTATAGCTGTTGACGATCTGGCCACCATTGCGCCCGGACGCACCGAAACCCACTTTGGCGGCTTCCAGTACCGTTACGCGAAAGCCGTTCTCCAGCAGAAACAGCGCGCTCGACAACCCGGTATAGCCAGCACCGATCACGCACACATCGGTTTCAACCTCACCTTGCAGCACTGGCCGCGGAGGAGCCGCATTGGCGGACGCGGCGTAATACGACTGGGGATAGGGGGTGTTCGCCATACTGGAACCTCTGTTTTATATTTTTTACGAGTGCACCGATCCTACCTGAGTTGAAAATGCCCTGCCAGCCACTCGAAAAAGCAGCGCTGCTGATAAAAAATAAAAAATTCGCATATTCATAGGCTTAGCTGCAAAAAAGGTGTTGACACCCCTCGGGAATTCCGTAGAATGCCGCCTCACAGCAGGCACGTAGCTCAGTTGGTTAGAGCACCACCTTGACATGGTGGGGGTCGTTGGTTCGAGTCCAATCGCGCCTACCAAACAAAATCCGCTCTGCTGGGCGGTCTAGAAGGGCTCACCGAAAGGTGGGCCCTTTTTTGTTGCGGTTTGCAAAGGCCTCATTCAAAACGCCAGTTCCGTACCCGTCTCCAGGTCCTCTGATTTTCTTTTCGTCGCGCCTTGAGTGTCTTCCTTCGGGAGCTTCTGTTGCTCGTACAGTATTTTCGGCGACTTCGGGCCCCCGGCCACCCCTAAACACAGCGCCCAATTCAAGGCCGCAGCCAACTCCAAGGCTTGGCAGCCCTGATCAAGCAGGTTTCCCCAAAAGGCCACGCCAGGATTTGAGCGCGCAAATCCTGACGTGACCCTGGTTGGCTTACATCCCCTCACAAACTTTATTGATTTGCAGCAACAATTTTTCTTGTTGGACACCCTCCGCCCCAAGCAGCAAAGATGCCCGCCAGTGACCCTCGACCTACTCGGTCAATAATAAAAATCCGCGTCGGGCTGCCCGTTATCGCTTATCAGCGATGCAGGCGTCGTAGCACGCAATCAAGGACTCAACGCCATGCAAACTGTTGTGAACCTTTGGCCGCTGATTGGCGTGCTCGTCATCGTGGTCGGCTTTGTGTTGCGCTTCAATCCATTACTGGTGGTGACGGCGGCGGCGATTGCCACCGGGTTTGCCGCGCATTTCCCCCTGGAAAAAATCCTCGCCACCATGGGCGATGGCTTCCTGCAGACTCGCGCCTTGCAATTGATCCTGCTGCTGCCCCTGGCCGTTATCGGCCTGCTGGAGCGCCATGGCTTGCGTCTGCACGCACAGAACTGGATTGCACGTTTCGAGCGGGCCACCGTCGGGCGTCTGTTGATCATTTATCTGTTTGTTCGCGAGTCCACGGCGGCGATGGGCCTGACCAGTCTTGGCGGGCACCCGCAGATGGTGCGCCCGTTGCTGGCGCCGATGGCGGAAGGGGCTGCCGAGAAGCGTTTCGGCAAGCTGCCGGACAAGGTGCGGCACAAGGTCCTGGCGATGTGTGCCGCCACGGACAACGTGGGGCTGTTTTTTGGTGAAGATATTTTCGTGGCCTTTGGTGCGATTGCCCTGATGCACACCTTCCTGCTGGGCTCTGGTATTGATGTCGAGCCGCTGCACATTGCGGTCTGGGGCATCCCCACGGCGATTTGTGCGTTCATTGTGCACGCCATCCGTTTACACCGGTTTGACCTAAGGCTGACGCGTGAGCTGACGGCCACTGCGCCCGTTAACGCTCAGCCGGAGGCCGCGCAATGATCATTTCCATTCAATACTTGTACTGGCTTGCCGGCGTTTTGTTGCTGATTACTGCAGGCATGATCCTGGCTGACCGCACCCACCCCAAGCGTTGGTCAACAGCGTTTTTCTGGTTACTGTTCGCCATTCCGTTCCTGGTGGGTGAGCACCTGCCGTCGGTGGTGGTGGGTGTTGGCGTGGTGCTGATGGCGCTGATCGCCGGGCTCGGCGGGGTAGGGCGTGGTACCCATGTCGAGTTGCATGACAAGGAGTCCCGCGCCAGTGCTGGTCGGCTGGGTCATAAACTGTTTATTCCGGCCCTGGCCATTCCGTTGACCACGGTGATCGGCTCGGTGCTGCTCAAGCACACCGAGATTGGCGGCGTGCCGCTGCTGGACCCGAAAAACACCACGTTCGTGTCCCTTGGTCTCGGCTGCCTGATTGCTCTGGGCTTGGCCTGCTGGCTGACCCGCGACACCCCGGTGCAGGCCCTGCGTGAATCGCGACGCCTGACCGAAGCCCTGGGCTGGGCCATGGTGCTGCCGCAGATGCTGGCAATGCTTGGTCTGTTGTTCAACGAAGCCGGCGTTGGCACGGCCGTGGCTCACGTCACCACCACCTACATCAACCTGGATTACAAGCTGGTTGCGGTGATGGTCTATGTGTTGGGCATGGCGCTGTTTACGGTGATCATGGGTAACGGTTTTGCCGCCTTCCCGGTGATGACCGGTGGTGTGGGCGTGCCGGTGTTGGTGGGGATCTATGGCGGCAACCCGGCGGTGATGGCGGCCATCGGCATGTTCTCCGGCTACTGCGGTACGCTGATGACCCCGATGGCGGCAAACTTCAATATTGTGCCTGCAGCGCTCCTGGAATTACCGGACAAAAACGCGGTGATCAAGGCGCAGATACCCACGGCATTGATGATGTTGCTGGTCAATATCGTCCTGCTTTATCTGTTGATGTGAGGTCGAGATGGAAACTGTGTTGCTGTTGGGGTTCGAGCCATTCGATCGAGACCTGATCAACCCGTCCTGGGAGGCGGTGCGCCTGCTGGATGGGGTGCAATTGCAAGAAGGCGTGACCATCGTCGCCCGTCAATTGCCCTGTGCCTTCGCCACTGCCGGCAGCTGTTTGAACCAGTTGCTGGCCGAGCATCAGCCACAACTGGTGATTGCCACGGGGCTGGGGCCTGGGCGCAGTGATATTTCCATCGAGCGGGTTGCGATCAATCTGATTGATGCACGGATCCCGGACAACCTCGGTGCCCAGCCCGTGGATACGGCGGTGACCCCCGAGGGGCCTGCTGCGTACTTCAGCACCTTGCCGGTCAAGGCCATGGTCAGGGCGGTGCGCGAGGCCGGAATCGCAGCCTCGGTTTCGCAAACGGCGGGCACCTTTGTATGTAATCAGGTGTTCTACCGCTTGCAGCATGCCTTGGTAGGATCGGGTGTGCGCAGTGGGTTTATCCATGTTCCGTATCTGCCAGGGCAGGCGGCTGAGCCTCAGCCTTCGATGGCGTTGGCGACAACGGTTGAAGGGCTGAGAGTTGCGGTCCTGGCGGCCTGGAGTACGCCGCGTGATATTGCCGAGAGCGGCGGCCAGGTGTGCTGATGCGCTGATGCGTCATCGTTCGTTTACAAGCTCGGGGCCGATCCGTAGATTGCATCAGGGCCCGACAACGGGCGACGAGTGCAAGAGGAAACCCTGCAGTGTCCGCCAAAGAATCGGCCGTATTTGATCGTCAATACCGTGCATTCCTGTTTGATATGGACGGCACTCTCCTTAACTCCATCGCCGCCGCAGAGCGGGTCTGGGCCGCCTGGGCGCAGCGCCATGGCCTGGACGTCGAGGCGTTCTTGACCACCATCCATGGCGTACGCGCCATCGACACCATCACTCGTCAGGCTTTGCCAGGGGTAGATGCGCAGGCCGAGGCGCGGGGTATTACCGAGGCAGAAATCGAGGACGTGGCGGGCGTGGTGGCGATCCCTGGAGCCGTGACGTTTCTACAGAGCTTGCCCGCGCATTGCTGGGCGGTGGTCACGTCCGCGCCCAAGGCCCTGGCGCTGCGCCGTATGCAGGCGGCAGGGCTGGTGCCGCCGGCCGTTATGGTAACGGCTGAGGATGTAACCAATGGCAAGCCGGATCCGGCCGGTTACCTGCTGGGGGCCAGGCGTTTGGGGGTGCCAATAGGCGAGTGCCTGGTGTTTGAGGACGCGTCGGTGGGGATCCGTGCTGGGGAGGCGGCGGGCGCGGACGTGGTGGTGGTGACATCGACGCATTGGGAGCCGATGGCGACGGAACATCCGACGATTGCCAGTTATGACGGCGTGCGCGTGCAGTGTGATGCGGCCGGCCTGTTGCGTCTGCGGCCTTCTACACCGGCTTGAATGCCGCGCCGCGCCGGGTCAGCAGGATGTTCTCGGCGCCAATCCATTGGTAGCCCAGTGGATCCCTAATGTGTCCATGGATGACAGTGCCCGTGATCAGTTTCAACAGGTAAAGCTCGCGCAGGCCGGCGAGGATTTCCTCGGGCTTGCCCAGCAGTTCGCTGGAAGATTTCGGCTTATCTATTGAAAGTTGTTCGATCAAGGACTGTAGGTTTTTAGCGTTATGTTCTATGTCCATATCGATAACGTTTTTTATGAAGTGTAAGGGTATGGGTGCTACCGGGGCGGATAGTTCCTCATATTTCAAGTAGAGGATCCAATCGGTGCGTCAGGAGGGGGATTTCTGACGAGCGTGACGAAACGCACGGCGGTTGAGTTTTCGCTGGATCGCAGACTGAATGGGCTTGAGGCAGAAGCAGAACAGATAACCACCGAGAAACAGCGCCAGGTCAGGCCATGTATCGGCATCCTGCGCGGTGGTGCTGCCTTCCATGTACAGCCTGAGGCCGTATCCGATTGTCACAAAACCCAGGGCAATCAGTAGGGCGATCATCCAGGATTTGCAGGTGTAGGGCTCTTTGCGGGATCGCCTCATCAACGCGCTCCGAAGGCACTGTAAGGTTTTGTTACGTTCCTGGAGGGGTTTGTCTGCGATACGGTCAGCAAGTTCCGTGGCTGAACCTGCATGCTGACAACCGGTGGCAGGGCCTGGCGCGAGCTGCGCTGATCACGGGATACCGTAGACAGGCCAAGGGGGCTTTCGCCAGCCGTTACAGGGGACGAGCGGGCTGGCTACTGGGGAGGCTTCAAGGTGTTTCGCGTTTGTCCGGTGCAGTCAGGCCTGCCTGGATGCGCTGGTAAATCTCTTCGCGATGCACGGCAACATCCTTGGGAGCATTGATGCCGATTCTTACTTGCTGGCCGCTAACGCCCAGAATGGTGATCGTAATGTCATCACCGATATTTATGCTTTCACCGACTTTGCGGGTGAGTATCAGCATGGACTTCTCCTTGATTGCTTTGAAGGACGCATGTTTCTAACAGGGCGGATGTCGGTTATGTGTAGCTTACTGTGAAGCGCTTCCCTGTGGCTGCCTCTTTTAGGACGCATGGAGGCGGCATTAATTCCCATGGCGCCATCATACAGGTCTGGGAAACATCCTTCGCAATGTTTAAGCCAACGTTTATGACGGCCAGAATAGACAGTGAATGATAAAGTTGCCTCTTTGAACCTTAAAGGGGCAGGGCAGTGCGTAAAGTAGCGATGGCAATTGTGGTATTGGCGTTGGCCGGATGCGGTGACGGGCCCAATCTCGACACCCCCCGAGACAAGGCTGAAGCCGCCAAGGCCCAGGCTCCTGCGGTTGCCGCTGTGCAGTGGGATATCCTGGTGCGCTCGCCCGACAATAAATTACAGGCGCTGACCGACCTGACCGCCTGGTTGCTGGAAAACGGCTTCACATTCTATCTGGCCAAGGAAGACGGCAAGGATCTGGTGCTGCTGGGGCCGTTCGCCAGCAAGGCCGAGGCTGAGGCCCGCCAGGTTCAGTTGCAGGAAAGACTGGTGAAAAAGAAGAAGACCGACGCCGAGTCGCTGGTGATCGAGCACAAGGCCCGCCCGTAATACGGTGGTTGGCGGGATCCGTGGATCCCGCTCATGTTTATCCGCAGGCTTTCAGGTTCACCGGGCCGACGAACTCATTACCACGCCCCATCACGCAGGCTACGGTTTGATTGCGCTGGCGCTCCCAGGGCTGCACGGGATAGGTACGGTTCCAGGCTTCATACAGTTGGCGGTCCTGTTTCGACAGGCGCAGGCCGTATTGTTTACTCATGTAGAAATAAGTACGGGCGATCATGCCGCGGATGGATGGCCTGGGCATGACTTTCTTGGCCTTGAAGTCCACCTGGGTCAGGCATGAACCATATTGCCCGCTCTGCACCGGCAACCAGCCAAAACTGAAGTTGTTGCGATCGCCATTGACCTCGCCGATGCTCGGTACCAGGTTGTGCAGGTCAGCTTCAGCGCGTTTGAAGACGGTGTCGGTGCGCGTGCAGTTCTTGCGTCCGCCGTCTTGCCAGCACTGGCGTTGATGGCCGATCTGCCAGGCCGGGACAATGTGCTCCCACTCGATGCGCGCCGCCCGGTTGGCGTTTTTACGCGGAACGTAGCCGCAGGCTTTCAGGTCGACCCGGTTACCCGTGTACTTGCAGCCGCAATAGAACTCAGTGGATTGCGGGGCGTAGAGTTTCCAGGCGATTTTCTTGGCTTCACTGAAGGTGCGTGGGGCTTGGGCGTGGGCGGCGGTAGCAAAAAAAACACAGAACAGGGCGATAAAACGGACACTCATTGACTCAATCTTCCTTCGGTACGACCCAGAAAATCTGCACGCCGCCATCATCGCGATAAGCGAGGGTGACGTTGTCGTTTTCTGCGATTTCCTCCAGTAGTCGTGCCCACTCGTCCTCGGGTTCCTCCGGCAAACGGAAAATCAACGCGGCCTTGTTTTTTTGGGCGTTGGTGGAATTGATGATTTTTTGCACACGGATCGCCAGGCGTTGATAGGCGTCGGGCGGTGTCGGTGCTGCAGAGGAGGGCTTGGCCACGGAGGAGTCCTTAATTAGCTGTACGAACATACAGTATTTAACTGTGAGTAAATTCGCAACTGCTTAAAATTCAAGAAGTCCGTGTGACAACGGTTTACGCGGATTGGTGTACAGCGAGGATTTTTTGCAGGAGCCGACAACGACCTGTTGTCCCTGTCGGCGCCTACAAGGGTGTTAGCGGTGTGTCAGTAACTTAGTATTCCCAGAACATCCGCTGCAGTTCCTTGCTGTCCTGGGTCTTGGTCAGGGCGACCATGGCCAGGATGCGGGCTTTCTGCGGGTTCAGGTCATGGGCCACAACCCAGTCGTATTTGTCGTCAGGCTGCTCGGCATTGCGCAGAACGAAACCGCCGGCATTGACGTGGGAAGAACGAATGATTTGCACGCCTTCCTTACGCAGTTCCTGCAGGGCCGGTACTACCTTGGCCGGTACCGAGCCATTGCCGGTGCCGGCATGGATGATGGCTTTGGCGCCAGCCTGGGCCAGGGCTTTGTAGGCGGTGTCGCTGACGTTGCCATAACCGTAGGCAATTTCAACGTCGGGCAGGCTCTTGATGTTCTTGATATCGAACTCCGAGTTCATGGTGTGACGCTTGGCCGGCTGGCGGAACCAGTAGGATTTGCCCTCTACGACCATGCCCAGTGGGCCCCAGGCGCTTTTGAAGGCCTCGGTCTTGATGTTGATCATCTTGCTGACATCGCGACCCGATTGGATCTCGTCGTTCATGGTCACCAGGACGCCTTTGCCGCGTGCGTCTTTGCTGCCGGCAACAGCCACAGCGTTGTACAGGTTGAGCATGCCGTCGGCCGACATGGCAGTGCCTGGACGCATGGAGCCCACGACCACGATTGGCTTGTCGGTTTTTTCCACCAGGTTGAGGAAGTAGGCGGTTTCTTCGAGGGTGTCGGTGCCGTGGGTGATCACGATGCCGTCCACGTCTTTGCTGTCGGCAAGTTCTGCGACACGACGACCCAGTTGCAGCAGGTTTTCGTTGGTGATGCTCTCGGAAGCAATTTGCATCACTTGCTCGCCGCGCACGTTGGCGATCTGGCTGAGCTCCGGAATGCCGGCGATCAGTTGTTCGATACCCACCTTGGCCGCCTGGTAGGTGGCGCTGTTGGCCGCGCTGGCGCCAGCGCCGGCAATGGTGCCGCCAGTGGCCAGCACGACTACGTTGGACAGTTTGGTCTTGGATTCAACTTCCTTGGCCTGGGCGGCCACGGGGAAGAGCAGCAGCAGGGCTAAAGCGCCCGGAACAAAGTTCTTGAGTGCAGATTTCATTATTTTTCTCTCTAGTTTTGATGAGTGCTTGTGCAGGTTCATCCAGAACACCCCGGGCTGCGCTGAGCGCCACAAGGTGCTGATTAAGAGCAGGATTTGTACCAGCGGGATTTTGTTTGGGGTTTGATTTTAACTTATTGATTTAAATCATATTTTTTGATGTTGCGTGATCTCTTGGCTTCAGCTCGTGTCCGAATATCCGAACGCAGGGGGCTGTGGTGTTCGGTTGTCCGAAAATCGCCCTGGGAAAATCAGCAGCATCCTTCTGAGGTGTTCCTGCCGATCTGTCGTTTTTAGAGAACGATCACCCCGCCCGGATGTTTAGCCTGGAGCTGGTCGAGCTGTAGGGCAGGAGGTAGAGCCAACGAAGAAAAAGCCCTTTTCTTTCGTTGACAAAATTCGGCAGCCTTCGCATAGTTTGTTTAGCGCAAACGTTTGCGAGGTGTTTCACGGCACTCGGTGAGTGAAGTGAAGGTGCAGGCGTTGCTCACAATAATCATAAGATCGGAGTGAACCCATGAAGCTTCCATTCGCTGGACGTTTGCTTGCTGCCGCCGTGCTGGCTGCCGCATCCGCTGCCCTGCCTCTCTCCTCTGCATTCGCTGATGACACCGCCGCCAAACCCAAGGTCGGCCTGGTGATGAAATCCCTGGCCAATGAGTTTTTCGTCACCATGCAAGACGGTGCCAAGGACTATCAGAAAGCCCATGCCGCCGATTTCGACATGATCACCAACGGGATCAAGAACGAAACCGATACCTCGGCGCAGATTGATATCGTCAACCAGATGATCCTCGCCAAAGTCAACGCAATCGTCATCGCACCCGCCGACTCCAAGGCGTTGGTCAACGTGCTGAAGAAAGCCTCCGATGCCGGGATCAAGGTGGTCAACATTGATAACCGCCTGGACCCTGAAGTGTTGAAAAGCAAAAACCTCGAGGTTCCCTTTGTAGGCCCGGATAACCGCAAGGGTTCGCGTCTGGTCGGCGAGTACCTGGCCAAACAGCTGGCGAGTGGCGATAAAGTCGGCATTATCGAAGGCGTCCCGACCACCACCAATGCCCAGCAACGCACCGCCGGGTTCAAGGACGCCATGGGTGCGGCCGGTATGAAGATTGTGTCCGTGCAGTCCGGTAACTGGGAAATCGACCAGGGCAACAAGGTGGCGGCGGCCATGTTGAGCGAATACCCGGACCTCAAGGCGCTGCTGGCCGGTAACGACAACATGGCCCTGGGCGCCGTTTCAGCGGTGCGCGCAGCGGGCATGGCGGGCAAGGTCCAAGTGGTTGGCTACGACAACATCGCTGCGATCAAGCCAATGCTCAACGACGGTCGCGTCCTGGCCACCGCCGACCAGGCGGCTGCCCAGCAAGCCGTATTTGGTATCCAGAATGCGCTGAAGTTGGTCAAGGGCGAAAAAGTCGAGTCCGTGGACGGCGTGATCGAAACGCCGGTAGAGCTCGTCCTCAAGCAATAACCCCTGGCCGCGCACTACAGCGCCCGCTCACATGGAGCGGGCGCCTGGAGATTTTCTTATGTCATCTTCCGCACCGACCCCTGTCCTCTCGGTCAGTGGTATCGGTAAGACCTATGCCCAGCCCGTCCTGTCCGACATCACCCTGACGCTTAATCGCGGCGAGGTGCTGGCGTTGACGGGTGAGAATGGCGCGGGCAAAAGCACCCTGTCGAAGATCATCGGCGGTCTGGTCACGCCAACCACTGGCCAGATGCAGTTCAATGGTCAGGCATACACCCCAGCCAGCCGGACCCAGGCGGAAAAGCAGGGGATCCGCATGGTGATGCAGGAGCTCAACCTGCTGCCGACCCTGACCGTGGCCGAAAACCTGTTCCTCGATAACCTGCCCAGCCGCGGTGGCTGGATCAGCCGCAAGCAGTTGCGCCAGGCCGCGATCGAGGCCATGGCACACGTGGGCCTGGATGCCATTGACCCGGACACCCTGGTCGGCAGCCTGGGCATTGGCCATCAGCAGATGGTCGAGATCGCCCGCAACCTGATCGGCGATTGCCATGTGCTGATCCTCGACGAGCCGACGGCGATGCTCACCGCCCGTGAAGTCGAGATGCTGTTCGAGCAAATCACCCGCCTGCAGGCCCGGGGCGTGGCAATTATCTATATTTCCCATCGGCTGGAAGAGCTGGCACGGGTAGCCCAACGCATTGCAGTGCTGCGTGACGGCCAGTTGGTGTGTGTCGAACCGATGGCCAATTACAACAGCGAACAACTGGTCACGTTGATGGTCGGTCGTGAGCTGGGTGAGCACATCGACCTCGGCCCGCGCACCATCGGCGCGCCGGCCTTGACGGTCAAGGGCCTGACCCGAGCGGACAAGGTTCACGACGTGTCCTTTGAAGTGCGAGCCGGTGAAATCTACGGTATCTCGGGTTTGATCGGTGCCGGCCGTACGGAGTTGCTGCGCCTGATCTTTGGTGCCGACCTGGCCGACAGTGGCACGGTAGCCATCGGCTCGCCGGCCCGGGTGGTGAGCATTCGTTCGCCGGTGGATGCTGTAGGCCATGGCATTGCCTTGATTACCGAGGATCGCAAGGGCGAGGGCCTGTTGTTGAGCCAGTCCATCAGCGCCAACACGGCCTTGGGCAATATGGCCAAGGTGTCCAGCGCCGGCCTGGTCAATGGGCGCGACGAAACGGCCCTGGCCAAGCGGCAGATTGACGCCATGCGTATCCGCAGCTCCAGCCCGGCGCAATTGGTGTCCGAGTTGTCGGGTGGCAATCAGCAGAAAGTGGTGATCGGCCGCTGGCTGGAGCGTGATTGCGCAGTGATGCTGTTTGATGAACCCACCCGTGGCATCGACGTGGGTGCCAAGTTTGATATCTATGCGCTGCTGGGTGACTTGACTCGCCAGGGCAAGGCGCTGGTGGTGGTGTCCAGCGACCTGCGGGAGCTGATGCTGATCTGTGACCGCATCGGTGTGCTGTCTGCCGGGCGCTTGATCGAGACCTTCGAGCGTGCCAGCTGGACCCAGGATGAATTGCTTGCTGCCGCATTTGCCGGCTATCAGAAACGTGATGCGTTGCTCAACGAAGCCGCGCCCAGGACAAACCCATGAAAACAGCAACTCCAACCGCAAAAGCCGGCGGTAATTTCTACGGCCTGGGCACCTATCTGGGTCTGGCTGGTGCATTGCTGGCGATGATTGCGCTGTTCTCGGCGCTGAGCAGCCACTTTTGGTCCTATGGCACCTTCAGCACCATTGCCAACCAGATTCCCGACTTGATGGTGCTGGCTGTGGGCATGACGTTCATCCTAATCATCGGCGGCATTGACCTGTCGGTGGGCTCGGTATTGGCCCTGGCCGCGTCTGCGGTCAGCGTGGCGATCCTCGGCTGGGGCTGGAGCGTGATACCCGCAGCCTTGCTCGGCATGGGCTGCGCGGCACTGGCCGGCACCATCACCGGCTCGATCACCGTGGCCTGGCGGATTCCGTCGTTCATTGTGTCCCTGGGGGTGCTGGAAATGGCCCGTGGCGCGGCCTACCAGATGACCGGGTCGCGCACTGCCTATATCGGTGACTCCTTTGCCTGGCTGTCCAACCCGGTGGCCTTTGGTATCTCGCCGTCGTTCATCATTGCGTTGCTGGTGATTATCGTGGCCCACGCGGTACTGACGCGTACCGTGTTTGGTCGCTACCTGATCGGCATCGGTACCAATGAAGAGGCGGTGCGCCTGGCGGGTATCAATCCAAAACCCTACAAAATCCTGGTGTTCAGCCTGATGGGGCTGTTGGCCGGGGTGGCGGCGCTGTTCCAGATTTCGCGCCTGGAAGCGGCCGACCCGAACGCTGGCTCCGGCCTGGAGCTGCAGGTGATTGCCGCAGTGGTGATCGGCGGCACCAGCCTTATGGGCGGGCGTGGCTCGGTGATCAGTACATTCTTTGGGGTGCTGATTATTTCTGTATTGGCGGCCGGTCTGGCGCAGATCGGTGCGACCGAGCCGACCAAGCGCATCATTACCGGCGCCGTTATCGTGATTGCCGTGGTGCTCGACACCTACCGCAGTCAACGCGCCAGTCGGCGGGGCTAAGCCATGGCAACCATCAAGGATGTGGCGGCGCTTGCGGGGATTTCCTACACCACAGTGTCCCATGTGGTGAACAGGACACGCCCGGTCAGCGAGCCCGTGCGACTCAAGGTCGAAGCCGCGATCAAGCAGTTGGACTATGTGCCCAGCGCGGTCGCCCGTTCGCTGAAGGCCAAGACCACGGCGACCATCGGCCTGCTGGTGCCCAACAGCCTCAACCCGTATTTCGCGGAGCTGGCCAGGGGCATCGAGGATTACTGCGAGCGCAATGGCTACTGCGTGATCCTGTGCAACTCCGACGATAACGCCGAGAAACAGCGCAACTATTTGCGGGTGTTGCTGGAGAAGCGTGTCGACGGCTTGATCGTCACCTCCGTCGGTGGTGATGACGATGGCCTGGCCGCTGGCTTGAAAGGCGTGCGCACGCCCATGGTCATTGTCGACCGGGGCCTGGAAGGCGTGGATGTGGACCTGGTGCGCATTGACCACGAGCAGGGCGCCTACCTGGCGACCCGGCATTTAGTGGCGCTGGGGCACCGGGATATCGCCTGTATTGGCGGGCCCGCCCATACCCGTGTGGCGCAGATGCGCCTGGCCGGCTACCAGCGTGCGTTGCAGGAGGCCGGGATCGCGGTGCCCGCCAGTCGCGTGCTGGAAAGCGATTTCACCAGCACCGGTGGCTATGGGGCGGCGGTGCAGTTGCTGGCAGACAACCCGCCCAGCGCGATATTTGCCGGCAACGACATGATCGGTTTCGGCGTATTGCGGGCGGCCGCCGAGCGCAACCTGCGGGTACCCGCCGAGCTGTCGGTGATTGGTTTTGATGACATTCAAATGAGCCGCTATGTGTACCCCGCGTTGACTACTGTGGGTCAGTCGATCCTGCAATTGGGGGAAACGGCGGCGGAGTTGTTACTGCGACGGATTGCGACACCGCAATTGCCGGTTGACCAGCGCATTGTCACGCCGAGCATTGTCTTGCGTGAGTCAACGGCGCCGTTGGCTGCTGTGTTTGCCTCAAACCGCTGAACGAATTGATGAGTATTGACGTATGCCAGCAACAGTAGTGGTAGTAGGCAGTTTGAACATGGACCTGGTGACCCGGGCCAGCCGGCTGCCTCGCGGCGGTGAGACCCTGGTTGGCCAGTCGTTTGCCACTGTCCCGGGCGGCAAGGGCGCCAATCAGGCGGTCGCTGCGGCGCGCCTGGGGGCTGAGGTTGCGATGATCGGCTGCATAGGCAGCGATGCCTACGGCGCTCAATTGCGCGATGCATTGCTGGTGGAAGGGATCGACTGTCAGGCCGTCAGTGAGGTGCCGGGTTCCAGTGGTGTCGCGCTGATTGTGGTGGATGACAGCAGTCAGAATGCGATCGTGATTGTGGCCGGCAGCAACGGCCAACTGACCCCCGCGTCGCTGTTGGCGTTCGACGCCGTGTTGCAGGCGGCCGAGGTGATTGTCTGCCAGCTCGAAGTGCCTATGGACACCGTGGGGTATGCCCTCAAGCGTGGCCGTGAGTTGGGCAAGACGGTGATCCTCAACCCGGCGCCCGCCAGCGGCCCGCTGCCGGCAGACTGGTACGCCTGCATTGACTACTTGATCCCCAACGAAAGTGAAGCATCGGCCTTGAGCGGGGTGCCGGTCGATTCCCTGGACTCCGCCAAGGTTGCGGCGACCCATCTGCTCAAAGCCGGGGCGGGCAAGGTCATCGTGACCCTGGGTTCGCAGGGGGCGCTGTTCGCCGACGGCCAAGGGTTCGAGCACCTGTTGGCGCCCAAAGTGCAGGCCGTGGATACCACGGCGGCAGGCGACACCTTTGTCGGTGGCTTTGCGGCAGCGCTGGCCAGCGGCCAGAGCGAGGCCGAGGCCATCCGATTTGGCCAGGTCGCGGCGGCCCTGTCGGTCACCCGCGCCGGAGCCCAACCCTCTATTCCTACGCTGCATGACGTCGAAGGCTTTGTTCGCCCATGAAAAAGACCCCATTGCTCAATATTGCCCTGTCGCGGCTGATCGCCTCCCTTGGCCATGGCGACATCCTGGTGATCGGCGATGCCGGCCTGCCAGTGCCGCCGGGTGTGGAGTTGATCGACCTGGCGCTGACCCAGGGTATTCCTGACTTCATCAGCACCTTGCGCGTGGTGCTCAGCGAGATGCAGGTGGAAAGCCACGTACTGGCCGAGGAACTCTTGCACAAGCAGCCACCGGCGCTGGCTGACCTCAATGCCCTGGACCAGGGCGAGCTGGGTGAGCGTCGCTTGCTGAGTCATGACGCGTTCAAGCTGCTCAGCCACAAGGCGCGCGCGGTGGTGCGCACAGGCGAGTGCCAGCCCTACTGTAATATCGCGCTGGTGTCTGGCGTGACTTTCTAGCGTTTCCCACAATGACAAGGAGTGCGTCATGCAACGTAGAACCCCAACCCTGCGACACCTGTTTCGGAGTGTGCTGCTTTTGTCCGTGCTAACTGCTGCAAGCGCCCAGGCGGCGGAAAAAATCGACCTGATCATTGATACCGACCCGGGCGCTGACGACGTGGTCGCGCTGCTGTTTGCGATGGCGTCCCCGCAGGAGCTGAATATCCGGGCGTTGACCACCGTGGCCGGCAACGTGCGGCTGGACAAGACCTCGCGCAACGCACGGTTGGCCCGTGAGTGGGCAGGGCGTGAAGAGATTCCGGTGTATGCCGGCGCGCCACAGCCGCTGCTGCGCACGCCGATTTATGCCGAGAATATCCATGGCAAGGAAGGTATTTCCGGTGTCACCGTGCACGAGCCGAAAAAAGGCCTGGCCGAAGGCAATGCGGTCGACTACCTGATCAAGACCCTGAGCACCGCCAAGCCCCATAGCATCACCATTGCCATGCTAGGCCCACAAACCAACCTGGCCCTGGCGTTGACCCAGGCACCGGAAATCACCCAGGGCATCAAGGAAGTGGTGGTCATGGGCGGCGCGCACTTCAACGGCGGCAACATTACGCCGGTGGCCGAGTTCAACCTGTTTGCCGATCCGGTGGCTGCTGAAATCGTCCTCAAAAGTGGCGTCAAGCTGACTTACCTGCCGCTGGACGTGACCCACAAGATCCTCACCAGCGAAGCGCGCCTGAAGCAGATCGCCGACTTGAACAACAACGCCAGCAAGATAGTGGGCAGTATTCTCAACGAATACGTCAAAGGGGATATGGAGCACTACGGTATGACGGGTGGCCCGGTGCATGACGCCACCGTGATCGGCTATCTGCTCAAGCCCGAGCTGTTCACCGGACGCCAGGCCAACATGGTGGTCGATAGCCGCGAAGGCCCGACGTTCGGCCAGACCATCGTCGATTGGTACGATGGCCTCAAGCACGATAAAAACGTGTTCTGGGTGGAAAACGGCGACGCCCAGGGCTTTTTCGACTTGCTCACCGAGCGCCTTGCGCGCCTGAAGTAAGCTGCCTGCCGGTCGGCACTCGTCGACCGGTAACTATTCGCGCAGAGGGTCTTCGACCCCCATATGGTCGGCCGGGTATTTCTCGAATATCTGGCCGATAAAGGCCTGCGCTGCCTGGGTGCCCAGCTCCTTGACCAGCAGGTCGATGCCGATGATCGCCAACTCTTCCGGGCTGCCGGGGCTGTAGGAGCTTTGCCCTTGGGGCCACTTGGCTTTGATGTCGGCATTGATGGTAACGATGGTCATCGGGTTCTCGCGGCTCGCAAAGGCTGGACAGGCCTGCAGAGTTAACCATTTTGCGCTGCGTTTGGCACTGCTACTTAGGCATGAGGGGGACGCTGTGCGACACTGGCCCCCTGTTTAATTACCAGGACACGCCACGTGCACATCGACTTGACCAACCCCAAGAGCCTCACATTGGAGGCTGTTCGCCAAATGATTGCCAGTGCCAGCGACGATCAGCACACCCAGCTACGGGTTACCAAGGCCGGTATCGCCTATATCTCTTCCTGTGTGGTGGGAGGGATGCAGATTGATGGGTTGTTGTTTCGCCTGGAGACCTGGGCAGCTGGGTCTGGCTATGTCGGCAAGGTGGCGGCCAGTGATGAGGTGTGGGTGATGCAGATTTTCAATGCGCTGAAGCAGAACTGGCCAAAGCCGCCGTTTGACTACATCGACATCTACTGAGATTTATTCATATCTGGTGACGATTGATTCATCAGGCCGTGGCGTAGAGTCAGGCAGACTCGCCTACAGCCAATTGTGACAATTCTGAAACCAATTGGCCAAATCACGGTCGCACGATCTCTGTCCATTTTTATCAAAGGAGGCTTCATGCCTTGGAAGCTCGCATCATTCGGTACCTTGTTGGCGGCAGCCGTCCTCGCGGGTTGCAGTACTTCGGGTACCTCCGAGCCGGCCAAAGACACGGCCGCGGCTGAGCCTGTTCACACGCGCTGTGAATCGCAGGCTGCGCAGTTCGCCATCGGCCAGAAGGCCTCGCCGCAATTGCTGGAGCAGGCCCGTACCCGTGCCGGTGCGCAGAATGCCCGTATTCTCAAGCCCAACGACATGATCACCCTCGAATACCGTTCCGATCGCCTGAACCTCAACACCGATGACAATTTAGTGATCACCCGCGTCAACTGCGGCTGATAACACAACACTTTTGTGTCGCTCATAAAAAACCCCGTCACATGGACGGGGTTTTTTAGATCGGCGTAGAGATTACTCTGCGCGAACCTGTGCAGCTTGCATACCCTTTTGGCCTTTCTCAGCCACGAAGGAAACGGTTTGGCCTTCTTTCAGGCTTTTGAAACCGTCGCTTTCGATAGCTTTGAAGTGTACGAACAGGTCGTCACCGCCACCTTGAGGAGTGATGAAGCCGAAGCCTTTTTCATCGTTGAACCATTTAACGGTGCCGGTTTGGCGATTAGACATGGTGTATCTCCAAGAAACATATATTTTCAGTAGTACTGTGCTGCTCAGGCCAACTGGGCACACTGGGCTATCATAGTCGAAATGTCCGGCTTGGGAGCCCCCCCAAGGCACTGTTTGCCAATCAAACGCGTTTTCTTCAGTGCCCTGGATGGCTGTAAGCCCCGGTTTACGGGGCTTTAGCGAGAAATATCAGCTAGTAAAAAAAGCCGTAAAAGCAATGTAAATTGTGAGAAATAGCAGTTTTCAGCGGGTTTTCAGGCCATTTTTTCGGTCTGATTTCTCGCCACGCTTACTTTTTCTTCACGACCTTGCAGGACGAAATAGCTGCGACGGCTTTGTTTTTCAGCTCCGCGCTGGCGTTCTGGTTGGTCATCAGTTCCTTGATTTCCGCAGTGCTCAATTCGGCGTTGATTTTATCCGCGCCACATTCGCAATGGGCTTTGGCGGTTTTGGCATCAACGTTCTGGCTGGCTGCGGCGCTGCAGTCCTGGACAAAGCTATCCCGGGCGCCTGCAGGCCAGTTGGACGGGGCGGCGGCTTGAGCGCCAATGGAGAACAGGGCCAGGGAAGCGGCAAGGGCGAAGATCGAGGTGCTGCGCATGGTTAGATGCTCCTTGAGTCGAGATGACGGACTGCGATTTTCAGTGTGTTTGAGGCCTGGCGTACAGCCCAAGTTCACTTTTGCCTGTAAAAGCCTGGAGTTTGCCTTTGCGCGGCGGTGGGGCGGCGCTATGACCGTTCATCTGTGCTAGCATCAGCGACCTGGCTTTTTTCGTGCCGGGTTTTTTTGTTTAACTCCAGTCACTCTGGTTCGATTATCGGTTGGCCGAAAGGCTCCTGCCGCTGTAAGGCAGGCGTTCAGCAATGAGCGGCCTGGTGTTGGATCTTGTACTGGCTCATCCCAACCCACGTGACCTTTGGTAGGGGTCACCACTAGGAGAGGAGGCGCCATGCCAACTATTACTCTTCCCGACGGCAGTCAACGTTCATTCGATCATCCGGTTTCCGTAGCCGAGGTCGCCGCATCCATTGGTGCAGGCCTGGCCAAGGCCACCGTGGCCGGCAAGGTCGACGGCAAGCTGGTTGACGCCAGCGACCTGATCACCAGCGACGTCAGCCTGCAAATCATCACGCCCAAGGATCAAGAGGGGCTGGAGATCATTCGCCACTCTTGCGCGCACCTGATTGGCCATGCGGTCAAACAGCTGTACCCCACCGCGAAGATGGTGATCGGCCCGGTCATCGACGAAGGCTTCTATTACGATATCGCCTACGAGCGTCCTTTTACGCCGGACGATATGGCCGCCATCGAAGCGCGCATGCACGCGCTGATCGAGAAAGATTACGACGTCATCAAGAAAGTCACGCCACGCGCCGAAGTGATCGACGTGTTCACTGCCCGTGGTGAGGACTACAAGCTGCGTCTGGTGGAAGACATGCCGGACGAACAGGCCATGGGCCTGTATTACCACGAAGAATATGTCGACATGTGCCGTGGCCCGCACGTGCCGAATACGCGCTTCCTCAAATCGTTCAAGCTGACCAAGCTGTCCGGTGCCTACTGGCGCGGCGATGCGAAAAACGAGCAACTGCAGCGGGTTTATGGCACCGCCTGGGCTGACAAGAAGCAGCTGGCGGCCTACATCCAGCGCATCGAAGAAGCCGAGAAGCGCGATCACCGTAAAATCGGTAAGCGCCTGAACCTGTTCCACCTCCAGGAAGAAGCGCCGGGCATGGTGTTCTGGCACCCGAACGGCTGGACCCTGTACCAGGTGCTTGAGCAGTACATGCGCAAGGTGCAGCGTGAAAACGGCTATCTGGAGATCAAGACGCCGCAAGTGGTTGACCGTAGCCTATGGGAGAAATCCGGGCACTGGGCCAACTACGCCGACAACATGTTCACCACCGAGTCGGAAAGCCGCGACTACGCCATCAAGCCGATGAACTGCCCTTGCCACGTGCAAGTGTTCAATCAGGGCTTGAAGAGCTACCGCGAGCTGCCAATGCGCCTGGCCGAGTTCGGTGCGTGCCACCGTAACGAGCCATCGGGTGCACTGCACGGCATCATGCGTGTGCGCGGTTTCACTCAGGACGACGCCCACATCTTCTGCACCGAAGAGCAGATGCAGGCCGAATCCGCCGCGTTCATCAAGCTGACCATGGACGTTTATCGCGATTTCGGCTTTACCGACGTCGAAATGAAGCTGTCCACTCGTCCGGAAAAACGCGTCGGTTCCGACGAGTTGTGGGATCGCGCCGAAGCTGCACTGGCCGCTGCGCTAGATAGTGCGGGCCTTGCGTACGATCTGCAGCCGGGTGAGGGCGCCTTCTACGGTCCTAAAATCGAGTTCTCGCTGAAAGATTGCCTTGGCCGTGTCTGGCAATGTGGTACCTTGCAGCTCGATTTTAACCTGCCGATCCGTCTGGGAGCCGAATACGTCTCCGAAGACAACAGCCGTAAACACCCGGTTATGCTGCACCGGGCGATCCTCGGCTCATTCGAACGGTTCGTCGGGATCCTGATCGAGCACTACGAGGGCGCGTTCCCTGCGTGGCTGGCTCCGACTCAGGCAGTGATCATGAATATCACTGATAAACAGGCCGATTTTGCTGCTGAAGTTGAAAAAACACTCAACGAAAGCGGATTTCGTGCCAAGTCCGACTTGAGAAATGAAAAGATCGGCTTTAAAATCCGCGAGCATACTTTGCTCAAGGTTCCCTATCTTTTGGTTATCGGAGATCGGGAAGTCGAGATGCAGACTGTCGCTGTGCGTACTCGTGAAGGTGCTGACCTGGGCTCGATGCCCGTCGCCCAGTTCGCTGAGTTCCTCGCGCAAGCGGTTTCCCGGCGTGGTCGCCCAGATTCGGAGTAATTACTATTAAGCGTGAAATGAGACAAGATAAACGAGCTGCACCGAAAGCCCCGATCAACGAGAATATCTCGGCACGCGAGGTTCGGTTAATTGGGGCTGAGGGTGAGCAGCTTGGGATTGTGTCAATTGAAGACGCGCTTCTTAAGGCTGAAGAAGCCAAGCTCGATTTGGTGGAAATTTCCGCCGATGCTGTACCTCCTGTCTGCAAGCTGATGGATTACGGCAAGTCGATCTTCGAAAAGAAGAAGCAGATTGCCGCAGCCAAGAAAAACCAGAAGCAGATCCAGGTTAAAGAAATCAAGTTTCGTCCAGGGACGGAGGAAGGGGATTACCAGGTAAAACTGCGCAACCTGGTACGTTTCCTGAGTGATGGGGACAGGGCCAAGGTATCCTTGCGATTCCGCGGCCGTGAGATGGCCCACCAGGAGCTGGGTATGGAACTCCTCAAGCGGGTTGAAGCTGACCTGCTGGAGTACGGTTCCGTCGAACAGCATCCTAAGATGGAAGGACGCCAGCTGATCATGGTCATCGCCCCGAAAAAGAAGAAGTAATCAATAGGGCACGGCAGGCCTTCTGATTATGTTTATCAACTGAATGCGGAGTATCCGAACATGCCAAAGATGAAGACTAAAAGTGGTGCTGCTAAGCGGTTTCTGAAAACTGCTAACGGTATCAAGCACAAGCACGCTTTCAAGAGCCACATCCTGACCAAAATGTCGACCAAGCGTAAGCGTCAACTGCGCGGTAGCAGCTTGCTGCATCCGTCTGACGTGGCAAAAGTCGAGCGCATGCTGCGCCTTCGTTAATTTTGGATCAAGAATAGAGGAAGTAACTCATGGCTCGTGTAAAGCGTGGCGTCATTGCCCGTAAGCGTCACAAAAAAATTCTGAAACTCGCTAAAGGCTACTACGGCGCGCGTTCACGCGTATTCCGTGTTGCCAAGCAAGCGGTAATCAAGGCAGGCCAATACGCCTACCGTGACCGTCGTCAGAAAAAACGTCAGTTCCGCGCTCTGTGGATCGCTCGTATCAATGCTGGTGCTCGTGTTAACGGTCTGTCCTACAGCCGTTTCATCGCTGGCCTGAAAAAAGCGTCCATCGAAATCGACCGTAAGGTTCTGGCTGAACTGGCCGTGAACGAAAAAGCGGTGTTTGCTGCGATTGTCGAGAAAGCTAAAGCCACCTTGGCTTAAGTACCCCCGACAGTCACCCTGGGCTACTCCGTAGTCCAAGGTGGTAAACGTCATAAATAGGGGAAGAGCCTTCAAGCTCTTCCCCTATTTTGTATCTGGAGTCTGTACATGGAAAACCTGGACGCGCTGGTCGCTCAAGCTCTTGAGGCTGTGCAAAGCGCTGAAGATATCAATGCCCTGGAGCAAATCCGGGTTCAATACCTTGGCAAGAAAGGTGAGTTGACTCAGGTGATGAAGACCCTGGGCAATCTGCCGGCCGAAGAGCGCCCGCAAGTCGGTGCGCTGATCAACGTTGCCAAGGAGCGTGTCACAGAGGTTCTCAATGCGCGCAAGGCGTTGTTCGAGGAGGCCGATCTTGCGGCCAAGCTCGCCGCCGAGTCCATTGACGTGACCCTGCCTGGCCGCGGCCAGACCTCTGGCGGTCTGCATCCGGTGACCCGGACTCTGGAACGTATCGAGCAGTTCTTTACCCACATCGGCTACGGCATTGCCGAAGGCCCTGAGGTCGAAGACGACTATCACAACTTCGAGGCGCTCAACATCCCAGGCCATCACCCGGCCCGGTCGATGCACGACACCTTCTATTTCAATGCGAACATGCTGTTGCGCACCCATACCTCGCCGGTACAGGTCCGCACCATGGAATCGCAGCAGCCGCCGATCCGCATCGTCTGCCCAGGCCGTGTGTACCGTAGCGACTCCGATATCACCCACTCGCCGATGTTCCACCAGGTCGAAGGCCTGCTGGTTGATCGCGACATCAATTTCGCCGACCTCAAAGGCACCATCGAAGAATTCCTGCGGGTGTTCTTCGAAAAAGAGCTGGCGGTACGTTTCCGCCCGTCCTACTTCCCGTTCACCGAGCCATCCGCCGAAGTCGATATGGAATGCGTGATGTGCAGCGGTAAAGGATGCCGTGTCTGCAAACAGACCGGCTGGCTGGAAGTCATGGGGTGCGGGATGGTTCACCCCAACGTGCTGCGCATGTCCGGGATCGACCCGGAAGAGTTCTCGGGCTTTGCCTTCGGCATGGGCGTCGAGCGTCTGGCCATGCTGCGTTACGGCGTGAACGACTTGCGCCTGTTCTTCGACAACGACTTGCGGTTCCTCGCGCAATTTCGCTAGTCGTAACGAACCTTTAGGAGAGCAGGATGAAATTCAGTGAACAATGGCTGCGTGGCTGGGTAAGCCCGCAGGTAAATCGCGATGAGCTGGTTGCTCGTCTGTCGATGGCCGGTCTTGAGGTCGATAGCGTTACGCCGGCCGCCGGTGTTTTCAGCGGTGTAGTGGTGGGCGAGGTGCTCAGCACCGAGCAGCACCCGGACGCCGACAAGTTGCGTGTGTGCCAGGTCAGCAACGGCGCTGAAACCTTCCAGGTTGTGTGCGGTGCGCCAAACGTGCGCCCGGGCCTGAAAATCCCGTTCGCGATGATCGGTGCCGAACTGCCTGGTGACTTCAAGATCAAGAAAGCCAAGCTGCGTGGCGTCGAGTCCAACGGCATGTTGTGCTCCCAGGCGGAGTTGCAGGTGGGCGAAGGCAATGATGGCTTGATGGAGCTGCCGGCCGATGCGCCCGTGGGCCAGGACATCCGTGCCTACCTCGACCTGGAAGACGCCAGCATCGAAGTCGACCTGACTCCGAACCGTGGCGACTGCCTGTCCCTGGCCGGTCTGGCCCGTGAAGTCGGTGCGCTGTACGGCGTGCCTGTCACACGTCCAGTAGTGACCGCGGTCCCGGCAGTCCACGACGAAGTGCGTTCCATCGAAGTGCTGGCGCCAAGCGCGTGCCCGCGCTACCTGGGCCGTGTCATTCGCAATGTCGACCTGTCCCGGCCGACCCCGCTGTGGATGGTTGAGCGCCTGCGTCGCGCCGACGTGCGCAGCATCGATGCCGCCGTCGACATCACCAACTATGTGATGCTGGAGCTGGGTCAACCGCTGCACGCCTTCGATCTGGCCGAGATCAACGGCGGGATTCGCGTGCGCATGGCCGAGGAAGGCGAAAAGCTGGTCTTGCTCGATGGCCAGGAAGTCACCCTGCGTAGCGATACCTTGGTGATTGCTGACCACTCCCGCGCCCTGGCCATTGCCGGTGTGATGGGGGGTGAGCACAGTGGCGTGTCGGCGACGACCCGTGACGTGTTCCTTGAAAGCGCGTTCTTCGACCAGATCGCTGTGGCAGGCAAGGCCCGTTCCTACGGCCTGCACACCGATGCCTCGCACCGCTACGAGCGTGGCGTGGACTGGCAACTGGCCCGTGAAGCCATGGAGCGTGCCACCGGCCTGCTGCTGGAAATCACCGGCGGTGAAGCTGGCCCGATTACCGAGACTGTCAACGAGCAGTACTTGCCGTCGATTGCACCGGTAACGCTGCGCGCCCAGCGCGTCGAGCAGATGCTCGGCCTGGTGATCGAAGAAGCGCAAATCGTCAGTCTGCTGACCGGCCTCGGCCTGGGCATTAGCGCTGATGGGGCAGGGCAGTGGCGCGTAGAAGTGCCGAGCCATCGCTTCGATATCAGCCTTGAAGTCGACCTGATCGAAGAACTGGCCCGCCTGTACGGCTACAACCGTCTGCCGGTTCGTTACCCGCAAGCGCGCCTGGCCCCACAGCCCAAGACCGAAGCCCGTGCGCACCTGCCGGAGCTGCGTCGTCTGCTGGTCGCCCGCGGTTATCAGGAAGCGGTGACCTACAGCTTCATTGATCCCAAGCAGTTCGAACTGTTCAGCCCGGGTGTCGAGCCGCTGTTGCTGGCCAATCCGATCTCCAACGACATGGCGGCTATGCGTTCGTCCCTGTGGCCAGGCCTGGTGAAAGCACTTTCCCATAACCTGAACCGTCAGCAGGATCGCGTGCGCATGTTCGAAAGCGGCCTGCGCTTTGTCGGCCAATTGGACGGCTTGAAGCAGGAGCCGATGCTGGCCGGTGTGGTCTGCGGCAGCCGTCTGCCTGAGGGTTGGGCCCAGGGGCGCGATCCGGTGGACTTCTTCGACGTCAAGGCTGACGTGGAAGCGGTGCTGGGCTTTGCCGGCGCGCTGGATGCCTTCGCATTTGTTCCGGGCAGCCACCCGGCATTGCATCCAGGCCAGACTGCGCGCATCGAGCGTGAAGGCCGCCTGGTCGGTTTCGTTGGCGCTATCCACCCTGAACTGTCGAAAACCCTCGGTCTTGACCGTCCGGTGTTCGTCTTCGAGTTGGTGTTGGCTGAAGTCGCTGCGGGCAAGATGCCTAAATTCAGCGAGCTGTCGCGTTTCCCGGAAGTGCGTCGTGACCTCGCTCTGGTGGCGGATCGTGATGTGGCGGCCAGTGCCGTGCTGGAAGTAATCCGAGAAAATGCAGGCGAATGGCTGACGGACCTCAGGCTATTTGACGTCTATCAGGGTAAAGGCATTGATCCGCATAGAAAAAGCCTTGCAGTTGGCTTGACCTGGCAGCATCCATCGCGCACTCTTAATGACGATGAGGTGAATACCACGACGCAAAATATCCTCACCTCGCTCGAACAAAGGTTGAACGCCACGTTAAGGAAGTGACGTATGGGGGCTTTGACGAAAGCTGAGATGGCGGAACGTCTGTACGAAGAGTTGGGTCTGAACAAGCGCGAGGCCAAGGAATTGGTCGAGCTGTTTTTTGAAGAAATCAGGCACGCTCTGGAAGACAACGAACAGGTCAAATTGTCCGGTTTCGGCAATTTTGACCTGCGGGACAAACGCCAGCGGCCTGGCCGCAATCCAAAAACGGGAGAAGAAATCCCGATCACGGCTCGCCGTGTGGTCACCTTTCGTCCAGGGCAGAAGTTGAAGGCCCGAGTTGAGGCTTATGCTGGAACCAAGTCATAACGACGAGCTACCCGTCATCCCAGGCAAACGCTACTTCACCATTGGTGAAGTCAGCGAGCTATGTGCGGTAAAACCGCACGTGCTGCGCTATTGGGAGCAGGAGTTTCCTCAACTCAACCCCGTCAAACGCACCGGGAACCGTCGGTATTATCAGCGTCAGGATGTGCTGATGATCCGACAGATCCGCGCGTTACTGTACGACCAGGGGTTCACCATCAGCGGCGCACGCCAGCGTATGTCCGGTGATGAAGCCAAAGACGACACCACCCAATACAAGCAATTGATCCGCCAGATGATCTCCGAACTGGAAGATGTACTGGTGGTTTTGAAAAAGTGAAACAAGCCTTTAAAATACTTCCACATTTCAAATGCTTGCGGTATATTCCTGATCGCTTCGTTACGAAGCGAACCCAGTTTCACGCCTAGTCGGGGCGTAGCGCAGTCCGGTAGCGCACTAGCATGGGGTGCTAGGGGTCGAGTGTTCGAATCACTCCGTCCCGACCATATTTTTCAGTGACTTAGCCGAACTCTAGCCAGTTCGGCTTTTTTACGCGTAGGGACTTTTGCGGGGGATCATCCCAATTTCCTCCTCAATATGGTCAGCGCTGGCCCACGAGAGTCAGTTGCCGACACTTTGTTTGCAGCCTCAATCAGATGCTGCAGCTCCGGGGTAGAATAGTGGCTCGTAATGCTGCCGTTCTTATGCCCCAACAACGCTTTCCGATCTTCCTCTGTCACACTCGCTGCACGTAGCCTTCTGCCAAAGGTGTGCTTCAAGTCGTGAATCCTGATCGACCTGAATCCGGGGTGTGCTGGCGACTGATGGGCCTTCTCCCACTTGTCTGCTGCGCGCACCCTGGCTTTCTTCCAGGCCGTATCGTTCATCCTGTGAATCGCAGTTGGCCCGAACTGATCTGGATGCCCATACGGGAATACTAGATCTCGGTGTAAGCCTCGCTGACCATCGATGATGGACATCGCCACCCTGTTCAGGATCACTAGACGCTCGTCGCCGTTTTTCACACCCGACTTCTCACTTCGCCCGCCGAACCCGGCAGGTATCAGAAACACGCTGGTGTTCAGGTCCGGCACCCGTATTTCCCAATCCCACCGCAACTTGCACACTTCCTGCTCCCTGCACCCAGTGTTGACCTTGTACAGCGCCATTCTCAACAGATGGTCGGGCAGCTCCGGAAACAGCAGGGCCTGCTCGTCCCATGACATTGGGTACGGCTTGCGGCTCGACTTTGTTTCCTCAAGCATCGATATCATCGGCACGCTTTCCAGCCACGGCCGCTTTTCTGCATCGCGCCACTTGCGGTGGCATAAGTTCAAGATCCTGACGACTCGTTGCAGGGCAATGTTGACCGTCCTGTTCGATACGCCCGGCTTGACCCTTCCCTTTTCCGTCTTGGTCGGCTTCTGCCTGGCACGGACGAAGGGGGCCAAGGCCCCGTCATCGATGTGCGTGATCGGCAGATCGCCGATATACGGGTCAAGTTGCTCGATATGGGAGGCCGACAGACCAATTGATGCCTGGTCCTTGAACTCCACCAGGAACTTGGTGGCAGCCTCGCGCCAGGTTCGCACCTGGCGCACGCCGTAAATCTTTTCCTGCCGCATTTTTTCCAGCCGATGAATCAAGTACTGCTCGGCTTCTTCCCTCTCGCTTGCTCCAGTGCTTTCTTGAAGTCGGCTACCTCGGACGACTTTGTCGATGTGCCAAATCCCGTTCCTCTGGTAGAGGCCCGACATTGTTTTTCGCGCCATGGTTTTGCTCCTGGGCGCCCACTGCGGGGCGGATTGTTGTCCTGATTGGCTTGCTTTTCAATTGCCATGGACTCGATGTAGGCGTCTGCCCATGCGTCCAGTTCATGGCGGTCGAAGCCAACGCCCTGTTTTCCAATGGGGAATTCGCGGACGTAGGGGCGGACGGTGGTCTTGAATTCTTCTCGGCACATGCCGAGGTAAGCCGGGGCGTGCATCGCCCGGATGAAGCGGGGCGCGGTCTCTAAGACCGGCGCTAACTTTGTGTTGGCCATAGGAATGCCTCGCCACGCCGTTGCCGGGTGGATTGATTGGGTTGGGGTCCTTGCCGCTATAGCGGAAGGCGGTGAGTTAATAAAAAGTGAGGAAGAGGGCCGAGAATTAAGTTTTTCTGGGCGGGGTTAGGATTTTCTGGGTGGGCGGGGGCTCGCCGGTGCTGCTCATAACGCCAACTGCCGTGGCTGTTCCTGTTCATGCTCAATGCGCGCTCGAGCAATAGCTGCGTACTGCAGATCGATCTCGCACCCAATGAACTGAAACCCTTCGCGTATGGCAGCCTTGCCTGTGCTTCCGCTGCCCATGAACGGATCCAGCACTACGCCGCCTGCAGGCGTAACCAGGCGACACAGGTAGGCCATCAAGTCAGTCGGCTTGACGGTTGGGTGGTTGTTTCCCTTCGTGTCGGTTGTCTGGACTTTGCGCAGGGTGGTGCCCATCTTGAACTGAGGCCCGGGGTTGCTAAGCCCTTCATGCCTGTCTGTGCGGCTGGTCTTGGCGCAGTAGAAGAAGCGTGCAGCGCTGCCACTGTCGCCGTGAAAGGCGCCCGCGACTCGCTCGCGCATGCCGGAGTACTTCACGGAGCCGCTGAAACCGTTGGAGGTGGGCTCGGTTCCAAGCACCGGCGCACTCGCTCCGGCTTCGGCGGGAAACATGGCCACCACTTCCTGGCTGCCGTCATGAATCAGGTTCGCTGGCCAGCGGCCTGATGCAGCTGCCCCGCCCCCAGCGCGAATGTTGGTCGCACCTTGCTGTTCGATCGATCGAGTACCAGCCGCGCCACGGTCGCCCGAACAGTTGCGGGCGTATGCCTCGTCGGTCACACCGATGCGGCAACCGTCGATGTTCAGCGCCCCGGTGCCCCACCGTGCAACGTTGGTCGCCACGGTCCCACTGAACGGCTTGCGCGCCACACAGATTGGTTCATGTGCAGGTTTCAACGCGGTGCCCCATCCCTGGCGTGCGCCCTTTAGGTTGTGCGACTTGGGGAAGCCGCTCCCGAACACCCACATAATCTGGTCGCGGATCTCAAACCCGGCCATCTCAATGCCCACCGCCATGTGGTGGTAAGTGCGGGCTGCTGCGAAAGAAAGCAGGTGACCGCCAGGCTTGAGAACGCGCAGGCATTCGGTGGCCCACTCCAGCGTGAACGACTGAAACGCCTTCATACCACCAGGTGTTAAGTCGTACTTTCCGGCCTCGGCGGCCATCGACCGATGTCCGCCAGTGGCTCCGCAAGCCTGATCGGCCGACGGCATGCTGTCGCGGTAGGCCGCGCGGGACTCGATGTCCTGGCCATCCCAGCTTTTGCCCATGAAACGTATGCCGTAGGGAGGATCGGTCACGACGCTGTCAACAGAGTTGTCGGGCATATGCCGCATAAGCTCGATGCAGTCGCCGATAAGGATGGTGTGATGGTTCATCCCGCCTCCTTCAACAAGTCGATAACGATCTTCACGCCGCTGGCCACGCTGGCCGGCTGCTGCACTGCGTATCGGGTCAGATCGGCGATGGCCTTGGTCCGCACCGGCTCGCGCCGTATGGATGACCCAAGGGCTTGCACGAAGTCGAGGGCCCACCGCTTGCCCGCCACCTCCATGACGCGGTTGATTGGGCCGGTGATGACCAAGTCGGGCAACGGCTCGTTGGCCAGGACGGGTGGGAGAAGCTTGGAAGCGCGCGCAGGCGCCTGGCGGGCGCGGTCAAGCGCCTGCTGTGCAAGTGAGTTCATCTGATTGCCTCGGCGGCTGGCGTGATTCGTTGATATGGGGTATCAGGGGTTACCGGCATGGGGCCGGATAAAGGAGAGTTGAGTGAGCGCAGAAGAAATTTTTTCTTTCGCTAACGAGATGACTGATTCAGTTATGTGCCTACGTGCTGGGGGGCATCACTTACAGGCGGCAATGCTGACCTACGTTGCTATCGAGCAAATGGCCTGGTTGTCAGTGGAACCGTTGAGGTCTGGTCCTGCGGACTTTCAGGACTGGGTCAACAAATACATGCAGCCTCATGCGCAATTACCATGCACTGCACGCGAAATCTGGGAAGCGAGAAATGGCCTTTTACACATGGGCACTGCAGAGTCTTATGCCAACCGTGATAGCAGCGAAATCAGGCTTGTCTGCTACGTCTACGGCAACACTCCAGAGCTGGCGAACAAATCAAAAGGCATCGTGTTCGTTCGGGTCGAAGACCTTGTGACGAGCTACCTAACAGGAGTCATGTGGTTTCTAACTGATTTGCAAGCCAACCCAGTAAAATTGGAAATTGCCAAAGGGAAGCTTGCTCGCATGCTCACTCAGCGCCCGCTACCGCCTGCTAATTAGCGACTCGCAAACAATTGGTCAGGGTTCGAGGCTGCTGCACGGGATAGGGCGGCATACTGGTTTTGTAGGCCGCTCCAATCCTAGATCCTTAAGCCACCTGAGCAGGCGGGTTCATGGCGAAGTAGATGCGGGCGCATGCCTCAGTGTCTGGCCGCGCGCGGTGGCCACCGACCAGTTCTTCGCCAGTGAAGTGCAACAGGGCCTCGGCAACCGATGGCTGTTTGAACTGACGCCCACGGCCGGCGGCGATCATGCGTGCGGTCGGGGGGCATTTGACGATGCTGGTTGCGGCCTGGCAGGTGCAGTACTTCGGCCCGGCCTTGAATTCGTCAGCCGTGGCTTCGTCCATGAAACGCTTCAAGCCGATGCGCAAGATGCGGTCATCGAACGAGACGTTGTGAGCAACGCGCAGGCCGGCTTGGGCCATGATGCTCATGAAACCGGCGACCGCTTCACGCTCTGGAATGCCGTGTTCTAGGGCCATTTCGGTGGTGATGCCATGTATCACCGCCACCTCGTTCGGGATTACCCAGCCATCAGGGCGGACCATCGCTTCGAACGAGTCCACCAGCACACCTTCAGGGGTGTACAGCAGGGCGCAGATGTCGACGATGTGGGGCTGATCAGGGTGATCACTGGGCGACTTGAACAGTGGAAGGCCAGTGGTTTCGGTATCGAAGAAGCAAATCAACTCGGACATAGGTTTTCTCCAGGCACAAGAAAGGCGCCCGTAGGCGCCTGGTGGTATTGCAGGGATGGGTTTAGGTAACGTCTGCCAGGGTGGCGATGACCTTGAAGCTGTGATCAAACGCTGATTCGCCCTCGGTTTCGATTTCAAGCACCTTGTCATCGAGCAGGCGCAGCAGCAGGGTAGCTGTCTTGTCGCTATCGATGGCCAGGCGGCTCTGGACCCAATGCCCCTTGAACGCCTTGCTGTTGGACTTGAGCACGATCAGTTGCTTGGCATCGTCGTAGGTGAACTCGCCGAACTCTTTATCCAGATTGGCGCCGGTGTCGCCAGCACCGCCGGTGCGCTCGGCCAGTTCAGCGGCACTGCCCAGCGGGTGTTGGCCGTCGGGCTCGTCTGGTCCTGTCGCCCGGTGCTCGAACAGGCTGCCGGTCAGGTCACTGACGTGCAGCGGCAAGTCCGGTTGGTCGCGCTCAGCCTTGATGCCGTCCAAACCCTCGGCGTAATCGTTCGGCGCCAGCACCAGCAGACACAAGCGGCCGGCCACATCAATGAGGCCATGACGGTTTGGGTCTTGGGCATCAATCGCCGCGGTGACCGTAATCGCCTTGGCCTTGAACTTCGCGTCAACGATGGTCACCGGGATGGTGTCGACGTTGCGGGAGCTGATAATGCTGATCGCGTTGTAAACCGATTTCTGGGCCGCTTCCGTCACGCGGTCGATAACTTCCTGCTGCTGGCCTTCGTTCAGGCTGTGAAACGGCGCACGCACATTGCGGAATTCAAACAGCGCGGCCTGCACCAGGTCGTGCACCAGCAACTCATGCGCAATCATGGACGGCTCATATCCGCCAATCTTTGCGCGCTCGATAATTGCATTGTGTTCAGCTTTCATGGGCATTCCTCAGTGCTTGGCGATGCGCTCAAGCTTCGATTGTTGAGCCGGGCTCAGATTGGTGTGGGCGCCGTAACGCTTGAAGCTGGCGCGGATGTTCTCGACGAATTCCAGTTCCCATTCCCCGCTGGCGTGTAGCTCAGCGGAGGCCAGGATCCCGGCGAACTCCTCGACACTGTCGTAGGTGTCGAGGATGGATTGGGCAGCCATGATCAGGCTGCGGCCAGGTTGGCCTGGACCGCCTGGATATGGTTGACCAGGGCGGTACAGATGAGCGAGAAGTCGCATTCGCGGTACAGCGTTGCCCCGCGCTCACGGGCAGCAGGTTCAAACCCAAGCGAACTCATGAAGCTGGCAGACACGACGAAGCCGAGGCGGTCGCTAAGGTCGCCCAGCTTGAAGTGTCGGCCATCGTCCGTTGGCTGCTGAACTACTGCAGCCGTCTTGATCGGCGTGGCAGCCACCGGCGCCGGCTCTTCGGTGACTTTCACCGGCTGCTCAACAACTGGCTCAGCGACCTGCTGTTGCTGTTGGGCTGCCAGTTGCTGTGCCTTTTCCTCTTCCAGCCGCTTGAGCTCGGCCTGCTGCTGCTCGTGCTCGTTGATCCGAACCTTGATCAGCGCCACCAGGTCATCGTTGGCCTTCATGACCAACTCTTGAGCATCCGCGAACAAGAATTTATGGTCGATAGCCAGCTCGTTAAGGCTTTTCAAGTTCACCCGAATCAGGTCAGCAATGCGACTGGCCTCGATCTTGGCCCGTGCCAGTTCGGCGTCGGCAGCCTCTTTCAGGCTAGCGATAGTGCGCTTGCCTTTGATTACGCCGGCAAAGTCCGCTATCACCTTCGGCATGCGGATCCGGCCACCCAACGTTTCGTTGATCTGGTCGATGTGCGCCTGCAAGGCCTTCGCCGCCTCGATCACGATGTCGCTGCGGATGCTGTCCTTGCGCGTGTCGATGCTCTTTTTCAGATTGAGTCGAACACGCTTGGCCTCTGCCGTAATGTCGTCAATCGCCTTGAAGAGCACGTCAATGCTTTCCGTCTGGCTCAGGGCGTGTTCTTTCGCAGCCTTGAGCTTGTCCTCGACCTCGCTGCACCATTTGACCGTTGTTTCAGCGTTGGCGAAGTCCTGGTCAGTGGCCAGATCGGTGTTTATCTCGCTGAAAACGGACATCGCGTGGGCCTTGAAGGCGTCCAGGTTGCTGGCGGTCACCATGCCGGTGACCTCGATGCGCAGCGCCGGCAGCTGATCAGGGGCGGCGCCGATCACCTCGACCTTGGCTTCCTGCGGGACGAATTCACCCAGGTCTTGTTCGAACTGTGCCCAACCCGCAATCAGTTCTTCACGGCGTCCCGGTACCGGGCTGTATTCCATGCTGACGTACTTATTGCGCGTGCCATCCGAACAGACGAACAGCACGCGTTCGGCACCGCTCACCAGCAGTTGCTGCTCAAGCTGCCAGTAGTAGTGCGGCGCCAGCTCGCCGGCGCGGATCTGCGTGGCGACCTTCTCGTTCCACAACTTGTGTTCGAACAGGACGTCACCCAGCATCGTGGCGCCGTCCATCGAGGCCAGCAGGTTGCCGCTGGTGCCGACGATTGGGTACAGCTCTTCGCCGATGTCTTCCTCGGCCAGGGGGCGCGCCATTTCCTCGGTGGCGTGGCCACGGTCGAACGCGGCCTGTTGCTGCGGCGTGACGTCCGGAACAATGCCGGTCTTTTTCATCGCCAGCAGATCGTTGCGGGTCTGGAACTTCGAAGCGCCCATCATTGCGGGCGCCTCCGAGGCAGTGAAGTGGGATGCGCGGAGGGCCAGCCATTCCGGCGTGCCCTGCTGGACGTTATGCACTTTCATTGGTGGCTTCTCCTTCGATTGGGGCCAGGGAGCGAACGCGTTCTTCCTGCTCCTGGGTGACGGCGTATTTGCTGGTGATGTTGGAAAGGATGTGGTCTGGGGTGGCGCGGCCGGCGGCGATCAGCCCACGCCACTTTTCCGCGTTCTCGTCGAGCTTGCTGTCGGGGTAAGCCGGCAGCACCTTGGGCTCTTCGGTTTTGCGGGGCAGGGACTGGTTGAGCTCGCGCTCGGTCGGGATGTCCTGGACCTCTTCGGCCATCGGCATGCCGCGCAGCACGTCAGGGAACACGTCACGCAAGGCAAACGAGCGGGCGCGCATCTGGCGCATACGCTTCGGGTACTGGGCCCAGGGGCCTTGCTTGCCTTTGAGGCCGGCCTGCTGGGCGTCGGTCATGCTGAACGTGCGGGCCTGTTCCTCTTCGCCGACACGCTTCACCCGGCAGGTTGCTGTCTCGCCGTCGTCGGTCTCGTACACGTACTCACACAGCGGCGAGCTGCGGACCAGGGCAATGACCGCGTCACCCCAAAGCGATGGGCGCCCGTTGATGACCGCAATGCTTTGCATGGCCTGCATGGGCTGCAGGCCCAGCTCCATGCCCCACTGCACGGCCACCAGGATGTTGGCGGGCTTTTTCTGAAAGTCCTTCGGGACAATGTCGGAGGCTGCGAGGAAGTCGGCGAACCTCAACGCATCATCGAGGTTTTGCGGCGCCAGGCTGAACGTGGGCTTGATGGTTAATTCGGACACAAGAGTTTCCTTGCCGCGACGTGCGCAACATTGAGGGGTGTGAAGGGGGAAGGGTTTAGGCGATTGCTTTGGCGATGGCCGACTGGATCAGGGCCCAGGCGTGCTCGGGGATCTTGCCGTCATCGTTTTCGAGGTTTTGCAGTGCCGCCAGAAGATCCGGCGCCGCGATAATCAGCGCCATATTGCATTCCGATATCGACTCGGCGATCAGATGTCCGCCGTAGGACTCGACAGCATCACTGCCGTTAATGCCGCCCTGGATGGGTGTGCTGGCGATGATGGATGCGCCCCATTTGCCTGAGCGCCACGGCCCTGGTGTGTGCTTGCTCATGGTGTTTACCTATTGAGTGATCAGGCCGCCGATGGCGGGGCCCAAGAGAACGATGGTGAGGAAGGTCAGGCCAACGATGGCCGAGGTCCAGCGGATGGCGCGCCGCCGGTCACGCTGGCGGGCTGTCATGTAAACCTCGCAACCAACATGCCCCGACGAATCTCGATGCGCAGCGGGCGGGGTAGATCGGCGACCAGAAAAAAGCCCTGCTTGTGCAGGGCGTCTCTGAGTTCGTTAACGGTTCGGCAGATGATCGTCATGCATCCCGTCCTTGCCGGCGCTCGTAAACACGGTGCAGGCGTTCGGTGTAGTAGGCGTCCTCGGTGGCGTCGATCACGCCGAGGGTGCGAAAGATAAGCAGGGCGGTGTTGGCCGAAGCCTTGACCGCGACGGCGCTGCATTCGGGATCGATCACGCGAGCGATGTACCCTTCAAGCATGCCGACGGCCAGTTCGTGATTGGCTGCGGCCAGTTCGTGTTGGCTGCTCATGCTGCCCACCGTTGCCGGCGCTGGCAGGCGTCAATCTCGACCCACAGCGCCAGCGCGATCTGCGGCCCGTACTGGTGAGCCAGCACCGGCAGTTGGTAGTCCGGCACATCCATCCGCACGCCGTCTTCGTCGTAGCAGATGCCCGACACCAGTTTGAATTCCAGTTCACGTTCGCCCTGGGCGTCCCAGTCGCTGTTCCAGCTGCCAGGGCAGGGCGGTTCATTCAAGCAATGGGTCACCTCCACCTGGAGGACAAACCCCTCAACAACTATTTCGTGTTCCATGGTGCCTCCGGTGGAGTCATCGGTTTCAGTGACTGCGGATGATTTCGGCGCGGGACCGGTGGGCGTTTTCGCCAACGTAGGTGGCCACGGCCTTGATGGCTGTTACTGCGACCTCGCTGCCATGCGTTGCCGCCAGCGCCATGCCCGCCATGCTGATCAGCTTGACCGTGACGTTGTGCACGTCGTCCAGATCGCGCGGTTTGCAGGCGTTGATATAGGCCTCAACCAGCTTTTTGCACATTTGCTCTGCTGTCTCTTGGGTAACCATTGGTTTTGCTCCGGTTGTTTTCCCAATGCACCCGTCGCCAGGTGCATCAGTGAAAATTTCCGTTGTCTTGCACGCCGACGTACCGAGGTCTATACGGCGCATCAGGGTGGGAGTCGCCCACGCCCAATGCGTCAAAGCCTTTCCCGGTCGACGCTTTGTTGCGGCTGGTTGTTAAAGAGCTGTTCGCGTATTGCTGCGATGCTCAAATTATTGCCGCAGGAATTTGTTTTGGTCAATGCCTGCGGAAATAATTTTTCTTGCGGGCATAAAAAAACCCGCGAATGCGGGCTTGAACTGACCGGTGGAGGGGGGGGAGGGGTTAGCGCGTCAGCCAGTTGAGGGCGGACCAGATCGCGGCAAGCAGGGAGCCGAACAAAAAGCTAGACCATATCCAGACCATAACAGTCATGGGAACCCGGCCCCAAAAAAAACCTATCGCCCTGGCTGAGTCAACTCCATTCCAGCGAAGTCGCCGTGTCATCATAAGAAGTTTTCCAAACAAGAAAACAAACATGACGAATAAAGCAAGACTGTAGCTATATAGGAAAACTTCCTTGTATTCCATTATGTTTCACCTGAAATGTTAGTTCGTTCCGTTTGATTGCTTGCTATTTCTTGTTGCTCGTACTTTGCATCAATATTTACTAGCAGATAATTTAATAGGACAAGATCTTGCTCAGTTAGATGTCCGTCAATTTCCGCTGAAGCTATTGAATAGAACAGCCGATAGATACGTGCCAGCCTACTTTCATTAGGAGCGCCGTGAACAGCATGGTTACGAGCGCTCCTCACCACTGCGCGCCGCTTAGCTTGGCCGTCTTCCTCACAGCTCTCGAAAAAGCGATTTAGCTCCAGGAACGTTATCTGTGTCCGCCCGTCACCCTGAGGCATAGAGTCGAATATTGCTTCATGAGCCCTACCGTTTCTTTCGGCTTGCTTTCTTTCTAATATTTCATATTTCTCTTTAATTTCTTTGGCAAGGCGGTGGCTGTATCTTTCTATCGGGATGCCAAATAAGTTCTTTATTTTTAGTGCGAAATCAAAATTTAGCGCCGTCCTGCCATTCAGATAGTTGCTGAACGACCCTTGATTCATGCCGAGAAACTCTCCGGCCTGCTCCTGGGTAATTCGTTCATTTTTGGGGCGGGCGCGGTTCCATTCCGCGATAGCCTCTTTCAAGGCCGCACACTCACTGCGCTCCCAATCTTCAAGTACACGTTTTTTCTGGTTCATCGCCGCAGACTATTCCCGCAGGGCATGCCCGGCAAATTCCGCAGGCATTGACATTAATAATTCCGCAGGAAATACTTCCGTGGTCATTCACACGAGGTGTCACCATGGAACGTATCCCGTTGGCCGATTTTTGCGAGGTTCATGGCCAAACCACCGCGGCTAAAAAGCTCAACATCACTCAGGGCGCCCTAAGCAAGGCTTTGCGGATTGGTCGCAAGGTCGATGTTATCGCCCATTGCGACGGATCCTTTTCAGCCGAAGAAATCAAACCATTCCCATCGCAGTCTCAGGGCAGTCGCGACATAGAGGTCGCCTGACCATGTCTACGAGCCCATTAAGCCAAGAGCAGACCGCAAGGGCCCGCAGGAACTACGTCGTTCTCATGCAGGCGCTTGCATCTGTCGGCAATGCGCCGGTGGCGCTTGCAGTCGGTTGCGATGAAGCAACGATCAGTCGGATGAAGCCGGAGAAGTTTGAGCAGTTCTGCCAGATCCTGGCGGTGCTCGATCTGAAAGTTGTGCCCAAGGCTATGCAGTGCTTCGACAAGCGGGACATTGAGACCCTTCTGCACCAGGCAAAGCGGTACATGGATCTGATCCAGAACGTCGACCAGTTGCAGGAGGAATAGCCGTGGATTGGCTCAGGCTCTGGCACGACATGCCCAATGATCCCAAGTGGAGGACGATTGCCCGCGTATCTGGACGCCCTATATCTGAGGTGATGGCCATCTATTGCCATTTGCTCGTGATGGCTTCCTCAAACCCTGATCGTGGTCACGTCGACGGCATCACATGTCACGACATGTCACGCGAAAACGTGACAAACGTGACATCTGTGACATGTCACGAAATCAATTTTGTAGAGGGCATTTCCACTGCTCTAGACGTTGACATTCAGCATATCGAATCTGTTTTGACTGCCATGCAGGGGCGCGTGCTAGACGGAGATCTTGTATCAGGTTGGGAGTCGCGCCAGCCAAAGCGCGAGGACGCCGGAACCAATGAATACGGGCCAAAATCGGCGAGACAGCGGAAGCGTGATGAGCGGGAGCGCAAGAAGCAACAGGCTGAAAATGACGGTTGTCACGATGCGTCACGCAGTGTCACGCAAAGTCACGACAGATTAGATAAGAGAAGAGAAGATCAAAAGCTACACACACATACCGCGCAGTCGAAATTCTCGCTTCACGACGCCTGGGAACCCGACCCAACCACGTTCACCGCCGTCCTGTTCCGCAATGGCATGGCAAACCAAACCTTCGAAGCCGACCAGCTTCTTGAATTCCGCTCGTACTGGATCAGCAGACCCGACGACCTGAAAACCCAGGCCCAGTGGGAGCACGCGCTCGCCCAGCAACTGAAACGCCAAGTCCGCACCCAGCAAGCCAACGGGGGAATACCCAATGAAACCGGTAGACGAACTGCTCCAAGCCGCACGCGCAACGCTCACGACATCCTCACAGACCCCGACTGGTGAGCTGACCGCCGAGAACGTCACCCCGTTGGACCAGGGCGCACGCAGTGCAGTACGCCGAGTGTTCACCACGCTGAAAATCTCGTTCCCGGCTTGGTACGAAAAGCACTATGGCGACAAGCGCGCAGAAACCCTGGCCCGCCGCGTGTGGATGTTGGCCATCCAAGAACTGGGCGACGAAGCCGTAGACCGTGGCCTGCAGCGCATGGTGCTGGAATGCAAGTTCCCACCATCGCCAAGCGACTTCATGGAGCTGTGCAAGCGTGTTGATGACCTGCCGTGCATCCAGCAAGCCTGGGACGAAGCACTGCGCGGAAGCTACACGCACAAGGCCGTCAAGGTTGCTGCCGAAGCCACCAGCACGTTCGACCTGCGAGCAGCGAACCACAGCGACAAGCCGTTGTTCCAGCGCTTCGAACGCAACTACGCCATCGTCATGCGCCGCGCACAGACAGGCCAGCCGCTGGAAGGGCGAATCGCCAAGGGCCTGAGCCACGACAGCATGCGACCACGTGAGCAGGTCCAGCTGGAGTACTCCCGCCAACAGGCTGATCGGATCGTCGACGTTCTCGATATCCCCAAAGACCCCAAAGCCTGCCGCGCCATGCTGCTGGCACAGCTCAAGATTCGGAGAGATGACCATGCGTGATCACACAGAGCAGCTCGAAAGCATCCACGCACTTGAGCAACAGTGCGAAAACCTTGGCCGCCAGGTTGACGCCTGCATCGCCGAGGGCAAAAGGCAATTGTCGGTAGCGGAGCGACTCCAGGAACAGCGCCGCGGGTTGCGGAGCAAGATCGAGGCATTGCTCGGAACGCCAGCAAATGACTGACCTCAAACCGGTTTCGTTCTTCGTGCCAGGTGAGGCCATCGGCAAAGGCCGGCCACGTGTATCCACCATTGGTGGGCATGCACGCATGTTCACGCCGAAGAAAACCGCCAACTACGAAACCCTGATTGCCATGGCAGCACAGCAGGCCATGAACGGCCGTGAGCTGATCGCAGGCCCCGTGATGATGGAACTGGCCATTCGTGTGGCCGTCGCCGCGTCCTGGTCCAAGAAGAAGTCCGCTGCCGCGCTCGCCGGCGACGTCATGCCAACCAAGAAGCCCGACGCCGACAACGTGCTGAAAGCGATCTGCGACGGCATCAACGGCATCGTGTTCAAGGATGACGTCCAGGTGGTCAACGTCTCGCTGAGCAAGCGGTTCAGCGCAACGCCAGGCGTAACCGTGCGAGTTGTGCCACTGGTGGGGGAGAGCTCATGAAGCCTTTGCTCAAGTGGTCCTGCCGCGAGCTTAACGACGGCTGGGTGATGATCGGCGTAGACGTGGACCTGTCCGCACCAGGTGAGCCCGAAATGCTGATGGGGCTACGAAGAGCGGTACATCCGTTCCAGTTCGACGAGGCTGCCAATCCGGTTATAGCGTTTGCGGCGGTTATATCCGAAATGGATTTTTTGATTCGCAGAGGGTGTGGGGTGAGTGCGACAACCCACTCTGCCTCGCGCGCGCACGCGTTTGGAGGTGCCCAATGAACGCCATCCAGCCCAAGACCTTTGTCGAGTGCATGGCTGCCCGCGCTGAGGCTGCGCGAATCGCTGAGCCGTACATTGCCCAGGGTGTCGCCATCCTGAGTACGTACATGCCGACCATGGAGGTATCGAATCTGGACGGCCACGTGCTGATCAAGACCAGCTACCCGCCAGAGGTGCAGGCCGCGCTGGACCGTATCGAGGCCCTTTGCAAGGACGCCGTGGGCCGCTACTTGCGCCGCGAGGGCTTCACCCTGTCGGATCAGGAGCCCTAGCCATGCGAGCCCAGGCCCACCCCGATCAGCTCGCACTGTGCTTCACGCAGGCAGCAGACACCGTTGCGGATGCTCGCCACGGGCAGGTGGTCGCTCGTTTGTCGATACCTCTGCGCGAGAAGCCGCGCCCAACACCCCAGGCCGAGCGCCGGGTTGATTGGTTCAAGGTCATCACGCAGCTGTCCCGTGCTGGGCAATCCCCGCACATGGTTTCAGATTCAATCAGCGTCCCACGCTCCACCCTGATTGGATGGAAGCAAGGCGCTGAGCCGCGTTATACCGAAGGTGAGCGCCTGGTAACCCTCTGGTGCCAGGTCATGCGCCGGGATCGCTCCAAACTGCCCATGGTCGCCGTCGGCGACTGGTGGGCTTATCACTCCAAGGCTTGAGGGAATACCGATGAACTACGAAGACGAACGCCGCGCCATTGAACTGACGGACGCCGCAGGGCGAGCCCTTAACAACGGGATGCCTGAGCTGGCCGAGCAGCTGAGCAAGCAGGCCAAAAATCTGTTCCGCGCCGGTGATGAAGCGTCATCGAGCAGCATATCCGTGACCGTAGCAGCTGAAATTAACCCTTCCCAGGTTGCGTTTGATGCCTGGGCGAAGGGGCAGGGCCTGAACGTTGAGCAGCACCGTGGCGAGTACGTGTCGAGCGGCACTCGAGAGCGCTGGTGGTGCTGGCAGGCAGCTTGCGAGACGCAGTCGGCAATTCAGGCCTAGCCGAAATAGTCGGGATTCCGACACCTGACCCCGACGACTCTTACGGTCATCGCAGCCCAGCCACTCGCGCTGGGCTTTTTTTTGCCGTGGAGAAGTAACCTTGAACGCATCCCAAGACGTGGCCATCGAGGCAACCAAAGCGGCACCGCCCATCATCGTGTCAGGCTCAATGCTGTTTGGCATGACGCCTGCCGAGTGGGTCACAGCGCTGACTGTGCTGTACCTGGTGTTGCAGATTGGGTTGCTGGTGCCACGCTACTGGGCGCAGTTCCGTGACTGGGTTCGTCCGAATGGGTCGGAAGGCTGATGGGCGTTCGCCAGCGTGTTGCCGTGGGCCTGCTGACAATGAGTCTGGCGGGCTTTGGCGCATGGAAGGCCAGCGAGGGTTTCACGCCTGTCGCTGTTATCCCCACCAAGGGCGACGTTCCCACCATCGGCCACGGCTCCACTCGCTACGAGGACGGGTCGACAGTCCGCATGGGCGACACCATCACCCCGCAACGCGCCGAAGTCCTGGCCCGCAACCTGAACAGCCAGGCCGAGAAGCAATTCGCCGCGTCCCTCCCGGGCGTGAAGCTGTATCAGGACGAGTTCGATATCTACATGGACTTCATTGGCCAGTACGGCATTGGCACCTGGCGCGCCGGATCCCCGCGTCGTGACCTGCTGGCCGGCAACTACGCCCAGGCCTGCCACGACCTGCTCAAGTACCGCTATGCCGCTGGCTTCGACTGCTCCACACCGGGCAACAAGCGGTGCGCGGGCGTCTGGGCTCGCCAGCTTGAACGCCATGCCAAGTGCATGGCTGCGCAGTAATTCCCCAACCCGAGGCAACACCCATGACTCAACACTACGTCGGCACCAAGATCGTTATGGCCTGGTCCCAGGACAAGGACGGCCAACCCGGCTACACCGTCAAGTACAGCGACGGTTACACCAGCTGGTGCCCCAAGGCTCAGTTCGAAGAAGCCAACGTCGCTATCGGTCACGTCGGGCATCTGCCGCCGCACCAGCAGCGCGTGATTGCCGAGCGTGAACAGCTGGCCGACCGCATCGAGAAGCTGGAAGCGTTCCTGCACACCGATCTGTACGCCAGCCTGCCCGACGACGAGCAGCAGCTGCTCAAGATGCAGGCCGATGCGATGGTGCTGTACCTCGGCATCATCAACACCCGCACTTCGAAGTTCGCCTGACCATGGGCGCCGTGGCTCGCTATCTCGTTGCAGGGCTTGCCATGGCGCTGGTGCTGGCGCTCTGGCGTCTGGATCACATCAGCACACGCCTCGACACCGAAAAGGCGCGTGCCGACCTGCTGCAAGAGCAGGCGGTGGCATACGACCAAGCCCTGACCGTCCGCGATTCCATCGACACCCAGTATCTGGAGGCCCTGAGCAATGCTGAGCAATCGAAGCCGATTCTTGTTGGTGACCTCAATGCTGGCGTTAAGCGCGTGTACGTCCGTGCCGCCTGTGTGCCAGCCAATCCCCAGTCCGCCGGCGGCGCTGATGCAGCCGCCCCCGAACTTGCAGCAGATGCTCGACAGGATTATGCCGACCTCGTCGCAGCCCACGCCAAAGTCACCGCCCAGGTGATCGGCCTGCAGGACTACGCACGCACCTGCAAGCGCACCACCTCGAAATAGTCGGGAACCCGACAGCCTGCCCACCTGATCCTTGGCCCTCAATCAGTTGATTCCCCATCAGCAAGAGGGCAACACCCATGCCAGTAGCAAGCCTGCGCAATGTCTCCCACGACGACCTCAAAACCGCTATTCAGGTCACTGACGCCATGTCGCGCCTGATCACCGCCTTCCCGGGCTCGAACAATGCCGAGGTACAGGCATCTGTGAACACCCTGCTGGTGGACATGGCGGCCTACGTCAAGGAGCTGATCAAAACCGAACTGCCGCCAGCAGAAGAGCCATTGATCTAACAACCCCATCGCCCGGCCACTCGCCTGGCTTTGCGCATCAGGAGAAGGCACATGCCAGCCCCAGAACTTACCCCGCAGACCCCAGGCGATCCGCTCGCCAATGCCATCAGCACCGCCACGGCCAGCACCGGCAATCCGGATGCCAACGAGCAGGCCACCGCCAACGCCCAGGCGCCAGCTGTGAAGGACTTCACCGCCAAGCATAACGGTGGTGGTCGTTGGATCGTGATCGACGCCAACGCCCCGCAGGTGGACGGCAAAGACGTGAAGATCGGCGACTTCACCGGCACCAAGGACGAAGCCCTGGCCGAGGTTACACGCCTGTTCGAAGGCGGCGAGCCCCTGGTGCTGGACCCCAAGCGCGAGAACGAGTCGAAGCCAGCCGCCATCGCCACGGCCAGCACCGGCACCATCGACGCAACCACGCTCAAACAGGCGGTCATGACGCCCGAGGGCTGGTTGTGCCCCGAGCCTGTAGCCAAGGGGTAACGACATGGGAAGCAAGAAGCAGAAGGCTCCGGCCGTTGTTGCTCCGCCCGATCCAGCCATCGAGGCCCAAAAGGCAGCGGACGCCGCGGCCGTGAAGGCCAACGAAGAGACCGCCACGCGCAAGAAGCGCAAGGCCGAGAGCAGCCTGCTCACGTCCGGCGCCGCTGGCACTGGCAGTGTCCTATCCCAAGGCAAGAGCACCCTCGGATCATGAATGCATCCCAGATCGCCAAAACGTTGAGCACCTTGAAGTCGCTGCGCTCGCCGCATGAGTCGGTCTGGCGCGATTGCTTCGACCACAGCTACCCGATTCGGGGTAGTGGCTTTTGCACTGAGCAGATCACGGCCATGGAGGCGCAGATGCGCAAGGCCAGGATGATCGATGGCACCACCACGGACGCAGCGCGGATTCTGTCGTCCGGGATCATGTCGGGCCTGACCCCGGCCAACTCGCTCTGGTTCGGCATGGACGTTGGCCAGGAAAGCGAAGATGAACGCCGGTGGCTGGACGACTCTGCCGACATCCTGTGGCAGAACATCCACGCATCCAACTTCGACGCGGCCGCCTTTGAGGGGCTTATCGACGTTGTTTGCGCTGGCTGGTTTGCCCTGTACATCGATCAGGACATGGAGAAGGGCGGCTTCACCTTCGACCTGTGGCCCATCGCGAGCGTGTACGCGTCGGCCTCCAAGGCAGGGGGCAAGATCGACACCGTGTATCGCGAGTACAAGCTCACCGCCGAGCAGGCCGTAAACGAGTTCGGCGAAGAGAACCTGAGCGATGCCACCCGCAAGCTGGCCAAGGACAAGCCGCAGGAAATGGTGCGGTTCGTTCATGCCATCTACCCACGCACCACGCACATGGTCGGCGCAAGGCTGGCCAAGAACATGCCCATTGCCTCGTGCAAGGTCGAGGTCGAGGCGCAACGCCTTGTCAGCGAGTCGGGTTATCACGAAATGCCGGTGGTCGTGCCGCGCTGGATGATGATCCCGGACAGCGTGTATGCCGTGGGCCCGGTGTTCGATGCGCTGCCGGACTCTCGCACCCTGAACGAACTGTGCCGGATGGACCTGGCAGCCGGCGACCTGGCCATCGCTGGCATGTGGATTGCCGAGGATGACGGCGTATTGAATCCGCGCACGGTCAAGGTAGGCCCGCGCAAGATCATCGTGGCCAACTCGGTTGACAGCATGAAGCCCCTACAAAGCGGCTCCAACTTCCAATACGCCGAAACCAAGATTGCGCGTTTGCAGGGCTCTATCCGCAAGATCCTGATGGCCGACCAGCTCCAGGCCCAGGACGGCCCGGCGATGACTGCCACCGAGGTGCACGTGCGGGTGAACCTGATTCGCCAGCTGTTGGGCCCAGTGTATGGCCGACTGCAAACCGAGTACCTGCAGCCCATGATTGAGCGGTGTTTCGGCATTGCCTATCGCGCCGGCATTCTGGGCCAGGCCCCGGAATCGTTGGCCGGCCGCAACTTCACCGTGCGCTACCTGTCGCCCCTGGCCCGCTCCCAGAAGCTGGAAGAGGTCACGGCGATCGACACCTACGTCGGCGGTGCAATGGCGATCAAAGCGGCTGATCCGACCTCGGACATCATGGACAACATCGACATGGACGAGGCCCAGCGCTTCAAGGGCGAAGCCTTGGGCGTGCCTTCCGCAGTTATCCGCAGCACCGCAGCCAGGGACAAGCTGCGTGCAGACCGTGCCCAGGCCCAGCAGGAAGCCCAGGAACAGGCGCAACAGCAAATGCTGCAGCAACAGGCCGGTGAAGCCGCAATGAAACAACAGGGGAACGCTGCATGAGCATGACACCGGAACAGATCGACGCGATGTTCAAGCGCGTATTCGAGGATCACCACGAGGGCGCCATGTGCTTCGAACTGCTGATTCAGCGCTTTGCCAAGAACGCCTGCACCGTTGGCGGCATTGACGCCATCCTCACCACCTACAAGCAAGCCGGGGCCCGCGAGGTCCTGGATCACGTCGCACTCCGCATCAACCGCGCCAACGGCGTGCAAGAAGATCCTAACGACCAAGAGGAACCACAATGAACATGTTTACCCATGGCCGTCTTGGCCACTTCTACATGGCCGAGGCAGGCGAGGGCGGTGATCCGTCCACGGGGGCTGCACCAGCCCCTGCACCAGCCCCTGCTGCCGCAGGTTCTGTGCTGGCCGCCGGAGCCGAGACCACCGACTACATCCCGGAAAAGTACCGCGTCAACAAGGAAGACGGCTCGCTCGACCTGGACCAATCCAGCCGCAAGCTGGCCGAGTCCTACAAGCACCTCGAAACCCGCCTGGGTTCCGGTGACGTTCCGCCCAAGACTGCCGATGAATACACGGTCAAGCTGGAAGGGGTCGAGGGCTTCGACTGGAACGAGTTCAAGGCCGACCCTGATACGCAGTCGTTCTTGAAGGGCGCGCACGCCAAGGGCCTGACCAATGACCAGGTCGAGTACGTCATTGGCGAGTACATGAAAGCGGCCCCAAATCTCGTTGGCGGCGCTGCCGTGCTTGACCGTGACGAATGCATTGCAACCCTCAAGGACGCCTGGGGCGGCGAACAGGCAATGGCTGGCAACCTTCGTTCCTCTTACCGGGCCGCCGAGGCTTTTGCCAGCGAGCCAGGCAAGCCGGGCAATCTGGAAGTTCTCATGAATAAGTATGGGAAGGACCCTGACTTCATTGCATTCGCCGCCAACATCGGCAAGGAGCTCAAGGAAGACAGCGCCATCAACGGCGGTGCCCAGGTCAGTGAGGCTGATTTCCCCATCAAGACCGCTGAATTGCGTCAGCAGTTGCAGGACCTGCCTGCGCACGATCCGAAGCGCCCAGGCATCCAGGCGCAGCTGGACGATATGTACAACAAGCGATACGGCAAGACTCAGTCCCGTCTGTAACCCCCCCCTTGCTTCAAATAGTCGGGAAACCGACACCCCCCATGCACAAACATCGCAGGCATCCCAGCAATGGGCCGGCCTGCGATGGCACGCAGATACCCGGAACGCCCCGAGGCGCAGCACAGCCGATGCACGCCAGGAACACCGGCCCGCGATGCGGACACCCGGCAGGCAATCCCCCTATCTGCATTGGAGTGCACTGTATGTCTCAGCAAATTACCGAAGCCTTTGTCCAGCAGTTTGCGGACAACTTCAAACACGTCGCTCAACAGAGCATGAGCCGCCTTGAATCGACCGTGACCATCGAGCCCAATATCGTGGGCATGTCGAAGTCGATCAACCGTCTGGGTCAGCGCACCGCTACCCGTCGCACTCAACGCCACGGCGACACCCCGATCAACGATCAACCGCACAGCACCCGGTTCGTGGACCTCTACGACTGGGAAGATGGCGACATGATCGATGACCAGGACAAGGTCCGCATGTTGGTCGACCCGACGTCTGACTACGTGAAAGCGATGGTCAACTCGCTGAACCGCGCGAAAGACGACGTGATCATCAGCTCCCTCGGTGGTAGTTCCCGCTCCACCACCGCCGGCATCCTGCTGCCAGCCTCGCAAAAGATTGCAGTGGGTGGTACCGGCTTGACCAAGGCCAAGATCATCCAGGCCAAAACCCTGTTCCGCACCAACGAAGCCGACGAGGAAGCCGGTGAAGAGCTGTTCATGCTCTACAGCGCCAGCGCCGCAGCCGCGATCTTGGCCGATACCACTCTGACCAGTGCCGACTACTTGTCGGGGCAGTTCCTGCGTGACGGTAGCGTGCGCGGCAAGTGGATGGGCTTCAACTGGATCCCTACCGAGCGTTGCCCGAAAAGCGGCGCAACCCGCTTCCTGTACGCCTACGCCAAGTCGGGCGTAACGCTGGGCAAGGGCGCCGACATCTTCACTCGTGTTGGTGAGGACTCGGGCAAGGGCTTCAACACTCGCGTTTACGCGAAAATGTCCATCGGTTCCGTGCGGGTGGAAGAAGAAAAGGTCGTGGAAATCGCATGCGCTGAATAAAGCGAGCTGACCTTCAACCCCATTGATTCAGGAGCTTTCAACATGGCAACAGTTCTCGCAAGTCTCGCGGCAGCCCGAGTGGCTTACCCGCAAACCCTGGTGAAACCGAACCTGCAAGGCGCGGACATCCAGACCTTCATTAGCACCTACACCGTCCCGGCCGGCGGCCAGCCTGTGGCAGACATTATCTCTTGGGGCTACTTGCCCTTTGGTGCCCGCCTGATGCCTGGCACTGCCATCTTCTGCGCCGCCGGTGCCGCGTCCTCGACCATCAACCTGGGTGACGCTGTAGCTCCGGCTCGCTACATGGCCGCGTCGTCTGCCGCTACAGCCGCCAAGTTGCCGGCCGAAGCTCAGTTCGCCAACGGCGCACTGGCCGAGGTGACCGTTATCAAGCCTGGTGATGCGACCGACACCAGCGAGCTTCGTTCTGTCGTGGCCGGTGCGACGTTGCTTGCTGGCCAGGTGCTTACCCTGGTTGCGTTCTACGCCGGCCAAAACTGATTCGCGGTGGCCATGGAAGGCAAAACATTTACCGGGGCCGCGTGCCCCGGTCTTTTTATCTGGAGGTTTTACGATGAGCATGGCGACCGGCGTTTCGATCTGCTCCAACGCCCTGTTGATGCTGGGCGCCCAGACGATCAACGACTTCAATGAGCCGACAGACCGGGCGAAGCTGGCGGCCAACCTGTATCCGACCGTGCGTGACGGCCTGCTGCGCACCCATCCATGGAACTGCACGATCAAGCGCGTGCTGTTGGCCCCTGATGCCACGCCGCCAGCGTTCGGCTACGCCAATCAGTTTGAGCTGCCGGCCGACTTCCTGCGCGTGCTCGAGGTGGGCGAGGCTGGACTGCAGATCGATTACTTGGTTGAGGGGCGCAGCATCCTTGCTGACGCCACGTCGGTGCAGTTGCGATACGTGTACCTGAACGAAGTAGAAAACACCTGGGATGCCAACCTGGTCGAACTGCTCACCCTCGCAATGGCGGCTGCAATGGCCTATCCGCTGACTCAGTCAGCCGCGTTGCAAGCTGGCTTTGATCAAAAGCTGGCCATGGCCAAGAAGGTGGCCCGTGCTGTCGATGGCCAGGAAGATCCCCCGCAAACCCTGGGCGATGAACGCCTGTACGCGGCTCGTTTCGGGGCGCACGGATAATGGCCCGCCTGACGATCAATCAAACCAACTTCACCGCCGGCGAGCTTTCGCCGCGCATGCTGGGCCGTGTCGATATCGCCCGATACCAGAACGGCGCCGAGATTATTCAGAACGCCTGGCCCCTGGTGCATGGCGGTTGCACCCGACGCGACGGCACCCTGTTCGCCGCTGTCACCAAGTTCCCCGCCAAGCGTTCCCGCCTCATACCGTATGTGTTCAACAAGTCCCAGGCCTACATGTGCGAGTTCGGCGATCTGTACGTGCGGATCTATTACCTGGATGGCACGTACACGGGTGTCGAGTTGGTGAGCCCGTACACAGAGGCGATGCTCAGCACGATTGATTACGTGCAGGGCGCCGACACCATGTTCATCTTCAACACGCAGGTGCCCATCCAGCGCCTGCGCCGGATTGCGGATTTGCAGTGGAGCCTGGCGGCCGCCCCGTTCGTGACCAAGCCTTTCGACGAAAAGGGCATCAGCTTCATCACCTCGGCTACCATCAGTGATGTGACGGTGGGCACCGGGCGAACCTTTACATCGTCTGTCGCGGCGTTCCTGGCGGCTGACGTAGGGCGTGAAATCTGGTCAGGCGGTGGCATCGCCAAGATCACAGCGGTTGTTAGCGCCACGGTGGCCACCGTCCAAGTGGTAACCCAGTTCCCGGTTACCCCCATGGCGGCCTGGTCAATCAAGGGATCCCCGCAAACAACCCTGACGCCGAGCGCGGTGGGCACTGTTGGTGGTGTGATCAGCCTGACGCTGGGCGCAGCAGGATGGCGCAGCGATGACGCTGGCAAGTTCGTCAAGGTCAACAGTGGCCTTGTCGAGATTCAGTCGGTGTCCAGCACCACCGTGGTTTCCGGCATTGTTCGCGGCGCAATCACGTCCGCCGTGGCATCCCCGGCCAACGCCTGGTCGGTCGAGGGCTCAGTTTGGAATGACATCGACGGTTATCCATCCACCGGCACCTTGTATCAGCAGCGCCTTGTCGCGGCCGGTTCGCCGAACTATCCACAGACATGGTGGGAATCGCGCACAAGCGAATACCTGAACTTTGAACTTGGCACCAAAGACGACGACGCGCTCTCGTTCACCCTTTCCAGTGACCAGATCAACCCAATCACCCATATGGCGCAGATCAACGCACTGATAGCGCTGACGTATGGCGGCGAATTCACCATCACCGGTGGTGTTGAAAAGCCAATCACTCCGACCAATGTGCAAACCAAGAACCCTTCGGCGTATGGCTGCAACAACGTGAAGCCTGTGCGGATCGGGAACGAGCTGTATTTCATCCAGCGTAGCAATCGGAAGCTGCGCGCAATGGCCTACAAGTACGACTCAGACAGCTACGGCTCCCCCGATATGTCCGTGCTGTCTGAACACGCTACGGAGAGCGGAATCATCGACATGGCGTACCAACAAGAACCGGAGTCGATCCTGTTCCTGGTGCGCAACGATGGCGTGATCGCGACCCTCACTGTTGACCGGGATCAGGACGTTGTTGGCTGGGCCCGCCAAATCACGGACGGCCAGTTTGAATCGGTTGCATCGATCCCGACGGAAACTGGCGAGCAGATGTGGGCCATCGTGAACCGAACCGTCAACGGCGTGCAGACGCGCTACGTTGAGCGCTTCACATCCGGTATTCGGGTTGATTGCGGTATCAGCGCTACCAGCGAGCCAGGCGCCGCCGTGTGGTCTGGGCTTGCCCATCTGGAAGGGAAGGTGGTCGATATCGTCGCTGACGACGTGGTCATGCAGCAGCAAACCGTCACCGGCGGGCAGGTAACGATTCCGCGCAACGCCTTCAAGGTGCAGATCGGCCTGCCGTTCAAGACCAAGATCAAAACCCTCACACCAGAAATTCAGGGCAACACCGGCAGCGCCCAGGGCAACAGCATGCGCATTGCCGAAATCACGCTCCGCTTCCTGCAAACGACCGGCTGCGATGTCGACGGACAACCCTTGGCATTCCGGGAACTGGGCTCGCAGGAACTGGACAAGCCGCCCGAGCTGTTCACCGGTGACAAGCGAATAGAGACCCTTGGCTGGGATCGTGGAAGGGCCTCAATCGTCATCGAGCAAAACCAGCCACTGCCGTTCCACCTGCTGTGCGTCATTAAAAAAATGACCTTCAACGACTGAGGCCCACCATGATCAGAGCCGCGAAACACTCCGACGTACCCCGGCTGATCGAGCTGGGCACCATGCTGCACGACATCAGCAGCTATTCCGCCCTGGCGTTCTCCCCCGAGAAGTCGGCGGCCTTCCTGCATGAGCTGATCAACGGGCACAACGGCGTGGTGTTCGTGGCTGAAATCAACGGTGAAGTCGTTGGTGGCATGGCTGGCGGCATCGTTGACCAATGGTTCAGTGAAGAGACCATCGCCTATGACTACTCAGTGTTCATTGAGCCTTCGCGCCGCAGCGGGTTCACTGCGCGCCGTTTGATCCTGGCGTTTGTCGAGTGGGCCCGTATCCGTGGCGCACGCCACGTGCAGCTTGGCATTGGCACGAAACTCAACGTCGAAGGCACATCGAAGCTGTATCAATCATTGGGGTTCGAAGTGTTCGCGCCCCTCTTTCAAATGGAGTTCAAATAATGGCCGCCGGCGCTGCGTTTATGGCTGCATATGGTGGATACATCGCTGCCGGCGCTGCTGTCGCGGGCACGGCGTATTCCGTTTATTCATCGCAACAGGCTGGCAAGGCAGCGGAGAAAACCGCAGACGCCCAGGCTGAACAGTCCCAGTTGGACGCTGATGCAGCTGCAAGCGCCGCCACGGTGCAGGCCGACCGTATCCGTCGCCTTGCACGCAATCAGGTCAGTGAAGCCAACGCGGCGCTTGCAGGCTCTGGCGTTGAGACCGGTGAAGGTTCCGCGATCAACATCAACGAGGAAATCATCGGTAATGCCGAGGAAGACGCGGTGTTGACCATCTTCAACGGGCAAAACCAGAAGGCTCGCGGCTATGCGGACTCCAGCAACATGCGACTCGCTGGCACACAGGCCAGGTCCACCGCAAATGCTCAGTCGGTAAGCTCGGTGATGCAGGGTGGTGCCCAAATCTATTCGGGGTGGAAGGCATCGGCCGCTGGGCGAAATATGCAGGGCCAAGATCAGGGGCTTAATACCAACGCGGCATGGGTGAGGAACTCCTAATGGCTCAGATACCACTTGGCCCAGGCACCCGCGTACAGACTGAGGTTGCGCAGAATCGGGTTATCGCTCCGGATACTCGCGCCCAAGATCGAGCCAACCAGCAGATTGCCGGAACGCTGCAAAACGTCGGTTTCGGCATCATTGATCAGCGCAACAGGGAGGATCAGGCGCTAGCCCGGGTGAAGGCCAGCAACTCACTTATCGATCGTGAATCGCAGATCAAGACCATTGCCACGGACCTTGATGAGCAGATGCGCACGGGCAAGCTCAGCTATGAAAAGGCACCAGAAGCCTACAACGCTGCTGTGGCCAAGCTCGATCCCATCGACACGCCCGGGCTTGATGCTGCCCAACAGGGCGAGATTGGCAATTCGCTTAAGCGCATCCAGCTGGGCGGCCTGGCCAACATCGAGGCGTCAGCGGCCAAGGGCAGGATCCTTTCCGCCCAGAGCGACCTATCGTCCCGCATGGATATGCTGGGCAAAGATGCCGCAATGCCTGGTGCTGATGTCGAGTTGATCAACAAGCGCATGGACGCCGAAGACGTGGACACCGCCGGCCACCTGGCATTTGGTGAGGCATGGGCCAGCAAGAAGCAGCAGTTCAAGGACAACAACTGGACTACGCACGCCACTCAGCGGGTTATCGAGTCGCGGGAAAGCATCAACAGTTTGAAGAAACTTGAACACGACCTCACCGCTGAAGACGGGTTCTACGCCCGCAAGTTGGATCCGGACAAGCGTAACCAACTGCTCAACACCGTCACCGGCCGAATCTTCCAGGTTGAGCAGCATCAGCAGCAGCAATCCATGATGCGAGAAATGAAAGCCGAGCGAACCCTCGCGCAAATGGACAAGCAAGCTTCACTGGGAGTGCCACCGACTCCAGCGCTACAGCAGCAATGGAAGGCCAGCTTGCACGGTACATCCATGCAAGGTGAATACGACTCTCGAATCCAGCAGATGAATAAATCACAGTGGCTTCTGCAGTTGCCGGATACCCAGCAGGAGCAATATTTGACGCAGCTCAAGGCCAACATTCAGCAAAACGGAGGCAGCGCTGCAGACGTTGAAAACTTAAATCGATTGGAGTCGGCGAGCGCAGAGCGGAAAAAGCTGCGCAATTCAGACCCTATCAGTTACAGCGCAATTACAAACGGCACGCAAATAGAGCCCATCAACATGGCAGGTGTCGCGACCCCGGAAGGGCAACAGCAGCTACTAGCCCAACTCGGCGAGCGCTTTCTTATCGCTGGCTCTATTCGCAGAAAAGACGGCACGACTGTCAATCCGAGCCCATGGACCGAGGCAGAGCGGGGGATGATCCAGTCCGCCGCCCCGTCAATCGATGACAAAACCAAGATCCAGATATTCGGCGTAATCGGCGCGGCAACCCAGGACAAGGCTGAATATGCGGCGGCGATTCATCCGTTTGTTGGCGATGACAAGCTAGCCGATACCGCTGGGCGAGCTGCGTTTCAAGGCTACAAGCTGCCAGACGGATCAAGCCTGGCCGAGACCATCATGGAGGGCCGGAAAATCCTTGGCGACAAATCAAAGCCAATGCCTGGTGATGACTTGCTGCTTGCCGGATTTGACAAGGATGTTGGCTTTTCTATGCCGGCTGGGTCTGACCAGCGCGATAGGGCGTTTCAAGCTTACCGAGCGTCATACGCCGCACTGTCGGAGCGCAAGGCCACGAAGTTTAATGGCGCTACCTTGGACTCTGAAATCTCCAGGCAGGCCATTCAGGCGGCGACCGGCGGTGTCACTACATGGGCTGGCAGCAAGGTGATCAAGCCATACGGCATGCCTGACAAGGATTTTTCCAGTTCGGTCGGCACCCAGATCGAAGCAATGGCTGGGCGTACGAGGCTCCCAGCTGACCTCCTCAGAGGTATGCCGCTGATGGCAGCGCCCAGACGCCCTGGCTTTTACTACCTAATGAACGGTAGCGAGATTCAGCGGGACCCACAAACCGGTCAAGAACTTATGGTGAAACCCTAATGAGCTGGCTCGACGGATTCGATGAGGCGAATGCCATCAACCTGGATAACCGTATTCAGCGCACCGATAAATTGCCAGAACCAGGGATTTGGCAAGGATTTGGCAAGGGCTCTGGTAACTCATTGTTGCTGGGTGGGATATCGCTCAGCAATTTTGCGCAGTCAGCCGGCTCAGCCTCGTTTGAGCAGGACCTTAACCTAAGTAGCCTGTACTTCCCTGACGGAGCAGAAGAGCAGATTCAGGCTCAGCAGAATGAGCAGTCGCGATTAAGTCAGGATACTGCTGAGTCTGCCAAGACGCTGAGGCCGGATCCTCGGGCAGTTGGGATCGCCGGCCAGATACTCAACAGCGCAGCGGAAATCCTGCCGCGCACGGTTGCTGCGACAGTGCTTGCTGGCCCTGCTGGGATTGTTGCCGGCCCTCTGGCAGCTGGCGCGCCAGCGGGATACACCGCAACGCAGATCGCCAAGGCGGATGGGGTGGATGACGCCACGGCAACTGCTCACGGTCTTATTGAGGGGGTTGCAACCACGATTGGGGCAGGGCTGCCGGGCGCAAAGTTCGTGAGCAATCTGGCGGGAGATGCTGCTATTGCCGTGGGGGCGAACGTCGGCATCGGAGTCGCTCAGCGCGCCGCTTCTGCCGAGCTGTTGGATCGTAATGGGTACCACGCTCAGGCTGCTCAATATCGAGCCTTGGACGGTAAGGCAATGGTTGCAGACGCCATTATGGGGGCTTTTTTCTTTGGAGCTGGCCGCGCTGGAGATATTAAAGGCGCCGTTACTGGGCGGCCCCGCCCAACGCAAGAGCAGGTAGATTCTGCGCTGGTGCAAAATGAAGCTGTCCACTTCGAGGACGGGGCAGCTCCCGGTGCCCCGGTCGACCCTGCAAGCGCAAACATGCACCGAGAGCAACTGTCACAAGCTCTAGCTCAGCTCAATCGAGGCGAGCCGGTCACTGTTATTGATGGGTTCAGGGGTGATTTTCTTCGCAAGGAAACATCGGTAGAGCCTGTTGCCCCGTCACGTGATGTTGCCCTAGCCACCGCCCGCCAGGATCTGGAGCCGAAGCTACGCGTCGAGCTCGAGCAGGAAGCCGCCGGCATCTTGCCAAACGTGAAAGATGTGAAAGGTGAACTTGCGATTTTGCGCAAGTCGCTTGACGGTCTGGACGATTCATTCAAGGCGCGGGCCAAGGACTTCCAGCAGCAGGGGCAGACCCGCAAGCAGGCCGAGCAGGCGGCGCGCCAAGCTATCGCCGACGAACGCGCCCAACTAACGGACCGCCAATCAGCGCTGACGGAGAGCCTGGACGGCAACCGCTCAGCCCAACAGGCGCGGGCCGATCTGAATGCCATGGACCGGGGCGAGGTTCCGAAGCGCTTTCAAGATCGCATCACACAGCGCGCGGATACCATCATCAGGGGGTTTGAGCCATCCAAAATTACCAATGCTGTGAAAGAGGGTGTTCGGCAGACACATGAGCAGCAGCTATCAGTCGAGCTTGATGGTGTACTTAGGGATATCGGCCATAACGAACCAGAGGTCAGGGCCCGGTCGGGAGATAATCAGGAATCGAACGATGTAGAGAAGCAAGCAGTTGCAGGCAACCCAGGTGGCAAACAGGCTGGTAAAGCACCTGCGGAAAAAGTTACTGCCTCTGATAAGTCTGAGGCTGGAGTGATAAGCGAGCCCGGCAGATCTGTAACAGGTGACGCTGAGTCGCCTGCGAATGCTCAGGCTTCTGAAATCGACCTTGTACGCGATGCTGTAAGTCGTAACCCCGAGGTCATGGTAAATTCCGGCTACGATGCCGATGGCAACCCAATAAAGGTTCGCGCGGCGGATGCCCTGGCCGAGATAGAGGCCGAGCACCAGTTGGGTGTCAAGGAGGGGCAGTCGTTCATGGCTGCCGTGAAGTGTTTATTGAGAGGCTGAATATGGACAGGACGTCGGTCTATTTCGTCGGATGCTTGTTGCTACTCATTGTTGCCGCTTTCTTTGCAAAAATGGTTTATCAGCTTCTGCGGGAGCCATTGGCATTAGGGCGAGGACGTCGCCTAACAACATTGTTTTATGCCGCTCAGGGCGTATCAATAGCAGTGTTCTTAGTTGCGTTGGTTTTTAGAATAGAAGGCGTATGGCAGGCGTCGGGCATAACGTTAGCAACGATTTTTGTATTGTCCTGGTTTGTCCCAAAGCCTTATTGATTCGTCAAATAGTCGGGAAACCGACACCCTGCTCGCTTGACTCTTCTGTCATCACCACTTCGAAAGAGTGGTGGTGACAGGCTAGGGTCGCTCCCGAAAACGAACGCCAATCGTGCTCCCACCGTTCGTGCCTGTCCCCCTTCCCTGGGAGCAGGTGCACGATATGTCTAAGATTATTCCCTTCCAGTACGCCGGCGAGCCCGTCCGCTTCAATAGCAGCGGGTGGATCAATGCTACGGACGCAGCAAAGCGTTTCGGTAAGCGCGTCGATCACTGGCTTGCCAACTCCGAAACCCAGCAATATCTTGCTGCACTTGCTGATGCCTTAAATACCCGGAATTCCGGGGATTTAATCTATGCTCAGCGCGGCCGTAATGGCGGTACATGGCTCCATCCAAAGCTTGCTGTGGGCTTCGCTCGTTGGCTTGATGTCAATTTCGCCGTGTGGTGCGACATGCACATCGACGCCCTGCTACGCGGAGAGCCTGATGTGGTCGGTCAATACTCCAAAGCCTGTGAGGCCCTGAGCGAAGGAACCAAGGTGGCCAGCAGCAGCGCTGAGAGTCTGGCGCGCTGGCGCTGGAGCAAGGAAGCCAAGCGGCGCGATGTCGAGCGACTTGCCCAGCAATTGCAGTTGATCCTCGAACCATACCCTCAATAGTCGGGAAGCCGACACTGTCACCCGCATACGCTGCCTTCCAACCCAACAGGAGGCAGCGCCATGCCCATGCGCCCCGAATGCATCACCGAAGTCGAGCAAGCCATAGGCCGCCCCCTCAAGGCCGGCGAGGCCAAGGCCATCGAAGATAAAATCAGCTTTCACGTTCGTGACCTTTCCCGCACCGACCCCACCACCTTTAACTCTATGACCGAAAGCCAGCGTCAATTGCACGCAGCTCAGGCTGCAATGGCTGATCACATGGCCGCAGTTGATAAGGCCGCCCAGCGCAAGGGGCTGAATATCCTTGCTCAAACCAAAGAACTTGCGAATCTCGATTCTCGGGCTGCAAAGCTGGGCGGAAAGCAACCATTCCACTCAGCCCTGTTTGAGCGGTTGCGCCAAGTGGACAGTCGCATAAAGGGAGAGGTGAACCGCACGGTCAGTTCGATCATGGAGACTATCGAAGCCGCATCACCAAAGTTTCTTGGCCTGATCACCAACAAGGCGGCAGAGCGAGATTTCGTAAACGAAGTCTATGGGAGTGACACTGGTAACAGCGTGGCGGCGAAGGCTGCGAAGGTGTGGCGCGATCAGATGGATGCTGTACGCGAGCGCCTGAATGCGGCCGGTGCTGCAATTGGGCGACTTGATTATGGTTGGCTGCCTCAGCCACATGACATGCGCAAAATCGTCAAAGCTGGCCAGGATGCTTGGGCGTCGTTTGTGCTTCCACGCCTTGATCGCCGGCGATATCTCAATGAGGACGGCACGCAGATGGATGACGCCGGGGTTATGGACTTCCTCGCCGCCGCGCACGAAACGCTCGCCACCAACGGACTTAATAAAATGACGCCGGGCGTCGGACACGGATCTAGTCGAGGCGGAAAGTTTGATGATGCCCACCGGCAGATCCACTTCAAAGATGGGGGAGCCTATCTCGATTACATGACCGAGTTCGGACCGACCTCGGTGTTCGAGGCCATGCAAAACTCTATCCGGTCCATGACCAAAGACACTGTAATGATAGAAGAGCTTGGACCAAACTCTGCTCAGACTTACCGTCTACTTAATGACACGGCCGCCAAGAAGGACAAAGGCGCCAAGATGGAGTTTTTCACCACTCCAGATATGGTGTGGAATACCTTAAATGGGACGCTTAGCACTCCTGCCAATGCACGCATTGCAGAGTTCCATCAAGGGCTCCGCAACTTTATGACCGCAGCAAAATTGCAGGCGACGCTTATCTCTTCCGTGCCCGGCGACATCATATCGCTGGCCCGAACTACGGCTTACCACGGAGTACCGACAGGCTCTACGTTGGTAGAGGCAATGAAAAGCATCAGCCCTGCCTACCGCCGAGAGGCCGCGCAGATGGCTCTGGCGATGGATGGCATCACCAATGACATGGTGAACTTCCACTCAGACAACCTGGCCCAGGGATGGACCGGTAAGCTCGCAAACGCAACCATGAAGGTGACCGTTCTCCAGGCATGGACCAATGCTCTCAGGCGTGGGTTTTCTGTGAAAATCATGTCCCGCATGGCTGGCGACACGCGCAAGGCGTGGGGCGAAGACGCGAAACTTCAGGGCCGGCTTGAGCGATACGGGGTCACGGAAAAGGACTGGGAGGTATGGCAGGCTGCCAGCCCAGAAGACTGGCGGGGGCAGCAGATGCTTACTCCTGAATCAGTTGCGAGCCTGACAGGCTTCAGCGCAAAGCAAAAGAATGCTGCCATTGGAAAATTACTTGGATATATCCAGGAAGAATCTGAATTTACAGCGATCAGCCCTGGCCTGATGACGCGCGCGACAATGAGACAAGGCACCCAGTCTGGCACGCACGGTGGCGAACTGCTGCGTGATCTCACGCTCTTCAAGTCTTTCGGCGTGGCCATGTTTGAGCGCCACTGGCGGCGTGCCGCCCAGATCGAGACGACGGGAGGGAAGCTTGCCTATTCAGCATCTATAGCGTCCGGACTTCTGGTGGCTGGCGCGGTGACCAATCAACTTCTCGACATCATGAACGGCCGTGACCCGCAGGATATGACCAAGCCTATGTTCTGGTGGAAGGCAATGTTGCGCGGTGGCGGGGTGGGGATATTGGGGGATTTGTTTGACACAGGACTTGGCGGCAATAACAAGGGTGGGCAACCGAACATCACCGGTCTTGCCGGGCCGGTATTTGGCACCTTGGCCGATCTGATGCTTACAGCAGGAGCCCCAATTTTCAAAAAAAATACCGATGCGACCGACGTAGGAGCAAATCTGCTGCGTATAGGCTGGCAAAACACTCCGTTTTTGCGCAGCTGGTACACGAAGTCGGCGATTGAGCATGCGCTGATACAGGACATGCAGGAGACCTTGTCTCCAGGATATCTGGGGCGCATGCAGAAGAGAGCCCTTCAAGATTTCGATCAGGAGTTCTGGTGGGAACCGGGCGACATGACACCAGATCGCGCGCCGAACCTGGGCGCAGCAGTGGGGGAGAAGTAATGCGCGACGATCAGATCACCCGGCTTCAGGCATTGAGCGAGCGTCTTGGCGAAGTTGTTATCACCGAGGTGGATCCTCACAACTGGCCAGGCGCAGAGAAGGGCCCAACCGAACTGACCCAACAGGAACGCGGGGACCGTTACTGGTGCAAGAAGAACGCGGCCGCCACCATGACCCTGCTGCTCAAGGTGGTGAACATCGCCGGCATCATGAACCGACAGAAGCCAGCCCCGGACGCTGGTCATGCTGTTGACGAGTTGGACGGCGAACTTGCTGCCGCCGAGCGTGAGGCCCAGGCCATTATCGATCGGATGCAGAAGGCCGGGAATGCCCACTGACCCAGAGAAGAAAGTCAGCCTGCTGGTTTTCTTCATGCTGTGGGCGCGGCGCATGCGTTGGGATGTGCCGTTTATCCACGTGCAAGCGCTTATATGGCTGGAGGCTAAAGGGCCTCTGGCCGTTTTGCGTTGTTTCCGGGGCTTCGGCAAATCGACGTTGCTGGCGATCTATAACGCCTGGCTGTACTACAAAGACCCGACCTATCGAATCCTGCACCAGTCCGAGTCGGACCCCACGGCTTACAAGACCAGTCGCGACACGCAAAACGTTATCCGCAACCATCCACTTACCCGCCACCTGTTGCCGCCTAATCAGGGCACGGTTGAACAGTGGTGGGTTGAGGGTGCGTCGGACTTCCGTAACGCCAGCATGTTTGCCAAGGGCATCCTGTCGAACGTCACGTCAGCCCGTGCGGACGAGTGCCAGAACGACGACGTTGAGGTGCCGCGCAACATCCAGACGCCCGAGGCGCGGGAGAAGCTGCGCTACCGCCTGGGTGAGCAGACGCACATTCTGGTGCCTGGGGGCAGCAAGCTTTATATCGGCACGCCGCACACGCATGACAGCCTGTACGACGAACTGGAAAGCATGGGGGCGGACTGCCTGACCATTCGCATGTTCGCCCAGGAACACCGGATAGAGGACGCCAAGCAGAACGCATATGACGTGCCGTTCGTACCCGAGGTGGTGTTTTCCGGTATCGGCAAGCACGCCCGCGTGCTGGTGCTGGGCAAGGATTACCAGCAGACGAAAACAGGCATCGCCTTCTTTACGCCGCCCGGCACCCTGGTGGACTGCTACGCGGGCAGCGCCTGGCCTGAACGTTTCGACATGGCTACCCTGGAAACCCGGCGCCGTGAAACCCGCACCATCAACGAATGGGATTCGCAATATCAGCTCCACTCGAAACCTGTCACAGAGGTTCGCCTGGACCCTGCGCGCATCATCCCCTACGACGTTCAGCCAGTTATGCGCTACGCCAACAACGCGGCTGCCATGTACCTGGGGTCAACACAGATCGTTGGCGCGATTGCGTATTGGGATTGCTCCCTGGGCAAAATCAAGTCTGACGCCTCGGCCTTCTCGCTGATCCTGACCGACGCGCGCGGGCAGCTCTATTGGCACCTGGCCGTGGGGCTCACCGGGGAAATCGCTGAGTTCGATGAAAAGGGCAGGATCAATGGGGGCCAGGTCCATCAGATCCGCGAACTGGTGGTTCGGTACCAAATCCCGCGCGTGATCATCGAGACCAACGGCCCGGGCGGCTTCGCCCCTGCGATCCTGAAGCAGGCATTGAAGGGCACCGGCTGCGGGGTAGGGGAAGAGCATTCCAGCGCCAACAAGCAAAAGCGTATCTTGGACGCCTTCGAATCCCCGCTGTCAGCTCGTTTCCTGTGGGCCCATATCGAGGTGCTGAAAATCATCTGGGACCAAATGCGTGACTTCAACCCAGCGTTGACCAATCAGGAAGACGACTACATCGACTCCGGTGCCGGCGGCATCGCCCAGACCCCAGTCCGCATTGGCCGAATAGTCGGGAAACCGACAGAGACCCGCCGGGACAATTGGCGTCCAGATGCGGGCACGCACGATGTGCAGGTCGATTACTAGCCCGCCACCATTAGGGGCTCACCATGTCAGTTCAACCTGGACCAACGTTCAAACGCTACGCGGCCAATGGCGTGGCGACCGTATACACCATCCCCTTTCTGTTGCTGGCCGCTACTGACCTGCAAATCACGCTGAATGGCGTGCTGGTGACGAATGGCTTCACCTTAGCTGGGATCGGAAACCCGCAAAGCTCTTGCACGTTTTCCGTGCCGCCCGCCGGCGACCTCCTTTTCCAGATGGTTATGCCGTTCCAGCGTCTGACGGATTATCAGATGAATGGGGATTTCCAGTCATCGACGGTCAACCCGGACTTTGACCGGTTGTGGCTGGCGGTCAAGCAGTTGAGCCGGGATAGCAATCTGGCGCTGACGGTGAGCCTGTTGGAGCCGGAAGGAATTCCTTCATTACCTGTGAAGGCCGCTCGAGCATTGAAAATGCTGGCTTTCGATTCGGACGGCAATCCGATTACGTCCAACCTCACCATGGCCCAATTGGAGCAACAGCCGGCACTTGCCCTTGAAGCTGCCGAACAGGCTGCCGCGTCTGCGCTTGCTGCTGGTGAGGCTGCTGCAGTCTCGACCGATGCTAAGAATGCATCCGTTTCCGCCGCCGCCGCATCTGCTGCGTCTGCGCAGTCGGTTGTCAACGGAGCGGTGCAGCTCGGCATGTCAGCATGGGGTTATCGTGCACAGCCTTTCGCGGGCCATGCCTTGGACGATGGACAGGAGTTGGATCGAGCGGTTTACCCGGATTTCGCCGCCGCGCTCGACGCTGGCCTGTTGCCCACCGTGACCCAAGCCCAGTGGAATGCTGATCCAGCCAACCGCGCATGCTTCGTTGCAAACTCAAGTGCTGGTAAGTTCCGGATGCGTGACCGTAACGGCGTGTCGCCTGGCTCTCTGGGTGCAGCGTTCGAACGTGGCGGCAGCGGAGCCGTGCTGATCAAGCAGGACCAAATTCAGAACATTACTGCCACTCTCGCCGGTGATATCCCCACCGCGAATCCAAATATCACCCCTAGCGGTGCATTCGGTATGAGTCCAATCCCCAGTTCGGCGGCAGGTTCAGCAGGTACGAACTTCGGTTTGCGGAACCTTACGTTTGACGCCTCTCGTGTTGTCCGGACCGGCACGGAGACCTTCCCGACTCACGCAGCCGGCGCCTGGATGACCAAACTTTTCGGGGTTATCACGGCGCTTGGCTCGGCCGAGGCTGCGTCCCTGGCAACCGCGTATGCATCGCTTGCATCTCGCATATCGGCCTTAGAGTTTGGTTACATTTCGACCAACCAAACCTGGGGCATCGGCGGCACGATCACCTTAAACCATGGTTTGGCGGCGCGACCAGTAAGAACATCGGTTGAAGCCGAGTGCACCACGGCGGACGCTGGGTATGCAGTTGGCTCGGTTGTCGATCTTGGAACCCACCAGTGTTTGGTCAGCGGGGCCAACAATTTTGGTTTTAGCACTGAGATTTCAGCAACTCAGCTGATAATGAACATTGCGGCTCAGGGGTTAGCTATTGCGAACAAATCTACCAGGGCGGTGGTTGCAATGACTCCGGCTTCTTGGCGGCTACGGTTGAAGGCCGGCAAATCGTAGATGGTTGGGTGTTCGTCGGCAGGACGCCGGGGCAGGGACTTTCATGGTGAAAGCCTGTAGGGAGATTTGCGGGGATTCGTGAATCCACGTTAAACATCGTTAGGCGTCGATTGCAGTGGGCGCCTGCGTAAGGTGTTGCTGTTTAAGGCATTTCGGCACGTCCGCTAGCATGGGGTGCTAGGGGTCGAGTGTTCGAATCACTCCGTCCCGACCATATTTTTCAATGACTTAGCCCGGTTCGGAAACGACCGGGCTTTGTTGTTTCTGCGGTTTGATCATTTTGGTCACCGTTGGGTCACCGTTAGCAAAAGGCTCGTAGAGTGCCATACAGGGCATCGTTGCGTTGAGCTCTGTCAAAGCTCCAGTCCTGACTGTATTGGCTGCGGTCTGTTCCTTGTCGCGAACTTTCTCTTGACGGGTACTGGCTGATATCGGCACGAGGAGTTGTACTCAGCACTTTTTTCTGATCACCACCTGAAGGATATGGCAAATCAGGGTGAGATCGATCACCAACTGTGTAAGGCAGGTGTTTTTGTACTGCGGGTGGCATAGTTCCGTACCATCCGCAACAGTGAGGTGCTTTTGGCGTCAGTGAGAGGGCTTGGGGGGCGGCGCAGGCGGGACCCCTTTGCGTTGGCATCAATTGAGTGGAGATCGTCGCATGGTGAGCGTTATAGAGGGGGCGGTTTTTCTGGAGTTCGGAGGAAGGCCCGAGATGGTGTTGTCAGACAAAGCTCGAAGCGACTGACAAGGTAAGGCTTTCTCGACGCTCGTTAAATTGAGTGGGTTCGATGTAGCTATGCGGTCATCCATTGTCATTGCACGCAATGGCTGAGGCTATGGGCGCTCAACAGAAAACGCCCGGTGCAAATTTTTTAACTACTCATTTTCATCCACGGCTACAGCGCTGAAACCGAGGTCTTTTATCATTATCACGCCTGGGGTTACACACTGAGCGGCGTTAATAGAAAGCTTGCCGGTGCTGAAATCTTGGGTGTACCTCACCTTCCAAGTGAAGAGCTGCCTTGTTTCGGTGGTTTCACCCTGCGACGTAGTGAAGAACGAAGTTTCGAAGTCGACGTCGTCCTCATCATAAGCTTGTTGACTTGTCTGGACAGTATCACCTTGCTTCAAGGTGTCGGAGTCAACCCGAAATTCCTCATTTTGAAGGCTGATCACAGCCTCACCCATACCTTCGATGTAAAACGCCATCCGATTGCACTCCTTGGTTAGAGTGGAATTGTAAGGGTGAATCAATGAACCAAGCCAGCATTTCGAAAACTGATGCTCAAGGCGGATGCTTGCCATGCTTCTCTACCGGCCGTTATTCCTGAAGAAGAGAAGTGTAGGCCAGGGACGTCTATTGTACCGGTAGTCCAATGAGGCTTGGAGGTGTCTGCGGAATCAGTGGTGTTTCCAACAGCCCGCCTCAAAGTCGCAAGCGGGCTAATAAAAGGACTTGTTTCAATCTACGCCCATTGCCTTAAAAATAGCCTCAACGGGTTCACCATAAAAGCTGGTCTGGAACTTGGTGAACAGTTCGGCTGGTATGCTGGGGATGTCCTTGGCGCTACTCATTGGAAGCGCTACACGTTTACCACCCGCGTCGAAAGCTACTTGCAGGCACTCGGCGATGCTTTCAACTGGCGTGATGCTGCCGCCTAGGCTCATATCGCCGAGGACGATCATTTGCCCTTGTGCAGGCCTGCCCATCAGTCCAGAGGCGAAGGCGACTAAGCTTGGTAGCGCCATATGAGTCAGAGGGCCGGTGTTTTGTAGCTCAACCACATGCAGGTGGAAGTCATGGTCGAGCACCTTTGCTGAAGCGCTGATGCGCGAGGCGTTGGCCTTGAAGTAGTCAAAGGCAATTTTCACCTGTTCTTTGGCAGAGCTGGAGTTCCATAGACCTGAGGTAGCTAGCTTGCCAGTACCCTTGGTCACCTGCAGTTCGATCCGATACAGCCCAGGCATGCCTTTGCCGCTCAAGCCTATAGTGTGGATAAAACCGGGCTTTCCTGGCCCTTCAGGGATAAGACCACCACCGCCTTGTTCTTTCACGGTGACGAAGTGTTCTTCGAGGGTTGCGTTGTCGATGTAGCTGAAGTGAACATCGTAGAACTCCATTCCACCGATCTTCTTTAGCTGTTCTTTCACCCGTCGGCGGACTTGAAGTGCGTATTCGAGGCACTGGCGCACGTCCTCTTTGGTGAACACATCGTGTGGGTAGAGCAGCTTGAGCAGACCGGATACTGTTTTGCGTACTGCGATCACATCTCGCTGGTTAAGGTTGTTACCCAGTTTGAAGTGTTTGTCGATGGCGTCGGCGAAGCTGCGCTTGCGCATTTCGCGGAAAAATTCAGCCAGGTAATCGACGATTAGTCCGTACCTGTTGGTGAAAAATTCCGGGCGCATTTTCGGGATTTCCCAGCCAGGAATGTAGGCGTGGAATCTGTCGAAAAAGGCTGCGTCGATCATCTGCTCAGGGAACGGGGCCAGCAGATGGCTGGTTTTAACCAGCGATTCAACGCTCTGGTTAATGTTACCTACGAAGACCATGGAGGCTGAGGCTTCCATCTGCTCGCGACCGCGACCAAACGAACCGGAGGCCATGAAATCCTTCATGATCTGCACGCCGTCCTTGTCCTTGAAGTTGATGCCGGCCACCTCATCGAAGGCCACCACATCCCAAAGACCGACCAGACCGATGCGGCGACTGCTCATGTTGTAGAACAGGTTAGCGACGGTAGTTTGGCCGCCGGACACCAGCATGCTGTTCGGTGAGCACTCCTTGTAGATATGGCTCTTGCCTGTACCGCGTGGGCCGAGTTCGCAGACGTTGTAGTTGTTCTCCACGAAGGGAACCATGCGGGCCAGTAAATGCCACTGCACGGACTCATCCAGGGTCGAGGGCTCCATGCCGATGGAGCGGATCAAAGCCTCGCGCCATTGAAGTGTATTCAGCGCTGCGCGCCCGGCGAACAGCTCCTGCATGTTCATGTTCGGCATTTGGATCGGCTTGAGCAGCGTGACGCCAAAAGGCGACCCCGATTGGCCTTCCTCGTGGTAATAGCTCAGGGTTGCGATCACCCAGATGCCGCCCACAAGTAGTTTTTCGTATTCCTTGACGATGCCGGCAGAGATCTCAGCGTCCTTAATGCCGAGGTTGCTGAAAGAGGCTTCGTAGCGATCTTTTTTCTCATTCAATCGCACGGTGACCCGGTCAATCACCTTGTACGTACCGCGCTCGCGAACTAGAGACTTGACCTTCTCAGCCTCATCCGGGCGAACATAGTTTTCCGCTAAAACCGTCTTGACGTTCTTCAGGCCCTGTTCGATCACCTCTGAGTCATCGGACGCGCAGTACATACCCAGCAGGTACTCAAGGACGTAAACCGGTACGTTCGCACCTTCCTTTATCAGCTTGGTCAGATCCTTGCGCACCACGCGACCGGCGAAGTGCTCGTTGAGCAACTGATCGAGATCTTTATCCACTTGGGTTTCCATTTAGTCTCGTGCTCTCAAAAAAAGTCGTCGGTGAAGGCCAGGTCAATCGTCACACGGTAGCGCTCAAGCTCAGTGTTCAGATCTTTATCGCGGATCACCAGGAAGTAATCTTTCTGCCGGTCGAAGTCGCTGCCTGATAGTGACAGGCGTACCTGTTTAAGGCGCTCGCTCATGGAATCCGTCGCGCAGTCGAACGTCACAACCTCCTCACTGGAGACCGGCTGCTCCCCTTCGTAGATCGCCACTGCAACCGTAACCGGCAGCACCTGTTCGCTGACCGACTCGGTCTGGATCAGGTCAAAGCGCTGGATATTGGTGACCATCTTCAGGGCTGACTTCGGCGAGATCACCCCGACTTTGCGTTTGGTGCGTTTCTCCGCTTTCTCACCGCGTAACTGGTTGACCGTCAGCACAGGAACAACGATTTCCTGAGGCATGGCTCCGCCATGGACGAAGCGTGCACCGCCGACAAAGTGGAAACGATTCGCGCCTTTGGGTATCCAGAACTGAGTGTCCGATGTTGTGCCCGCAGTCTGCTTGGTCGATCCCTGCCAGACATCCTTGGCAGCAGGCAGCGTATGGCCAATGACATAGCGTTTCTTACTCTTGATCGCACTATCCGGCTTCTCTGCGAGTGAGGTGCGATCCGCTGCCTCAAGCTTGCTCTGCTGGAAGAGGAACCCATGATCGGCCGTGATCAATACCGTGCTGGTGTTGAAGTGCATGAGGATCTTGCGGGTCAGCTCGGTCAGCTCCTCAATGGCGAACTCGACGTGGTGGAAAGTATCCGCCTCGGAGCCGCCACCTTTGTCACTGCGGTCATCGATCACGTTGTGATAGACGTAAACCAGCTGCTGATCCTTCAGAGCTTCACGCCCAGCGTCACGGGACCACTCTTTGACTTGAAGTGCGGTCACGGCCATGCCGCCATGCTGGGCAAGAACCTTGTCGCGAGCGATGGTGTTGCCAGTATTGAGTCCGTTTACAAAAACACCATCACTGCCCTCGCGATACTCCAGCGTCTGGTGTGGCAGCAGGGACGCCATGCCCAACGTGGTGTAACTCGGCAGTACGCCCAACTGGCTATTCAAGCTGGCCTTGCTGTAACGCTTTTCATTGATGCGCTGGCACAGCTCGACGGCGGCTTCATAGCGGAAGGCATCGCTGACGATCACTACAACGCGCTTGCTACGATGCCCCTCCAACAAGGGCGCTACCCAACGCCCATAGAAATTATGCTGGTTAGGAATGCCAGGTATTTTCCAGTGCTCCAAGCGTTGTTCGGCCTCAACGCGGTCGCCCCAGGAGCGTCCGAGCTGATCGAGATACCAATACGCATAGCACTGCTCGACGGCCTCATCGAGCTTCTTCAGCAGCTCGACGTGGGCGCGCTGGGAGGCAGCGAAATAATGGCGGTAAGCCGTGTCAAAGCGATACAACTCGCTCTCATAGGCTTTGTACAGTGCCTCTGAACTGGTGAAGTGGAAACCAGCGGCGTACTGGTGACGCTGCGTAAACAGGTCGATCGCAGCCGACAGGGCCGTGTATAGCAGCCGGTACTTGCGGCGTGTCTCATCGTCCTTATGGCGAGTTGCCCAATAGTTATCCAGTCGCTCGGAAATGATCTTCGCAAACAGATCGAGGTCACGCGGATCTGCCTCCGGAATAGCCTTGGTCAGATCGACTATGATCTGCCGCTCGACGGCTTCGAAGGTTGCAACATTGGCCAGGCCCTCCAACGAAATTTCACAAATTTTCTGAGTGATATGCAGGGCCTCACCGACCCAGCCGGAAATCTCATCATAGGCTTGGTAAAACCGTGAGCTGTCACCCCAGCGGGAAAGCAGTGCACGTGAAGTAGCGCGTGCGCTGGCTGAGGGGATAGCGATCGCTGAGGCCCAGTTGGGTATATCGCCGATACTTTCGCAGAACCCGGTTGCCAGCAGTCGAATTAGGAAATGCCCAAAGCTGAAGGGTTTATCGCCACTGATTTCCTCGATGGAGGCTGGATAGCCTACCTCGTCACGCAGGGCCTGTAGCAACGCAGGCATCAGGTTGAGCTTGTACAGCTCATCGATGACCGCTGGGTTCTGCTCAAGACCCAAATCGTCACGTACGGTACCATTGGCCAAAGTGCAAAGCAGTGTCATGACGTCACTGCCACTTGCACCCAGCACAACGGCAATCATTGCCAGATCCAACTCATGCTCAGTGTCCGCTGGTTGGATCAAACGCTTCAGGGCAGATAGACGAGCCTTGCTGCCAAGGAAACGCTCACGCTTGGCTAGATGTTCACGGAGCATCTGCTGGTGTAAGCCCAGGTCATTGAATATCAGTGACACTTTGTCAGCGTAGAAACTGCGCGAGTACAGCTTGATGTCCAGCAGCCAGTCATCATTCGCGTCTGGTTCGGCGCAAGGGAAATAGAGCAGGTACTTACCTTCAGTGTCCTCAAGCTCCAGCTTGAGCTTGGTACCGAAGGTGGAATGCCCCTGCATGTTCAGCACTTGAACGCCGGGCAGATCAAGCTGGCCGAGCTCATCCGTGAAGCCCTGCTCAGGGTCGTACCAGAAAACGATGCGGTGGTTTTCTTTGAAGAATGCCTGGTTCAGGCCTTGGGTCAGTTGTTGGGTGTTCATGCACTTATTCGCCTAAGCCTGAAACAGGAAACGAGAGGTCAGGGTGGGAAATTTCATCGTAAGACAACAATGCATCCCTGACGGCCCGGAACTCATCAATATGTACATTTTTTGGGCGTAGATGTCGTCCTTGAAAACATTCAGAGATTTATTTCTTGAAAAACCAGGGTTGTCACCATAGTTGTAATTCATGGCTGGCCTTGCAATGGTCCGAGTTCACCTGAGTTTGGTGAGCCGACTTCTTTAAACAGGGTAATAGCTTTCCACCCGTATTTGTTTTTTGTTTTGTCAAAAGACATAACGGCTGCGCCGGCAACATCGGTGTCCCGCTGTACGCCTTCAACCAAACCTGGCGGGACAAAAATGTCGCCATTTACAAACCCAAATCCTTTTTCGCTTACTTTCAAGCTTCCTTTGAATGAACGGATATCCTGAGTTTCAATCACCTGTATGTTCTCAACCGAAACGACATCCTGACTCTCAGAGCCCATGTCGCAAAAAATCTTCACAAGAGTTCCAGGCTTAGGGATTTTTCGATTTTCGAATACAGCCTTTCGCGCAGAAAATTTAAGATCCCTGTGAATATAAATCGTGGCGCCTTTACCTGACTCGTGTACTGAAAGGAGTACACCTGACAAGTAGGTTGGTTTGGCCATGGCGTACTGATTGGCACCTATTGCGAGCTCCTCTACATGAGCATCAAGATCACTGGTATCCAGCGATGCATCAAACCATGCAGATGACGTAAGCTCAACGATGCTGTCTTTAAGCGCCCAGCCATTATTGCTGTAGATTTTTGTCAGTTTTACCAGTGCCTTTGAGGCGTAATCATGCACGCCTGTCTGGGCAAGTAACTCCGCCAGTCGCACCAGTCCGGGGATGCTGAACTTGGGATCGTGAGCGCAGGTTAAGCCGAAAGAGACTAGGCAAATAGCTTTTTCCGGTTCGTTTTCATAGGTCATGGCCAAGCCAAACCACGCCCAAGACTCTCCACGCTTGTTTCTAAGTACCGATAGGTAGGATTCACGAGCCCTGGCAATATCGCCAGCAGATACAAATACTCTGGCTTTATCATATTCAAGCCATACTTTGCTTTGTGGTAAATCTCCTGCCTTATTCAAGGCGTACTTTATAAGTGCGACGACTCGATTTGCAGGAAGATGACTCTGCTGACCTTTGTGAAGGTAATTAGCGGCCACCATGCGTGCCAGTTTCAGTACAGCGCTGGGTGACTCCCCTTTCTCTGAATTGTATGGCTTGTGGTCATCTTGGTTGAATAGCGCACTTCCGCTCTGCAAGATGAACAGGCAGATAGGCTCGCAAAATTTACCTGTCTCACGAAAAAGATTCCAAAGCCGATAGTCAATATTCTCATTGGGCAGTTCTAATTGGAGCATGGGAATGCGTGAAGCCCATAGATCAATCATCCGCTGCTCATTGGGATGGGGCATTTTGTTATCGCGTGTTTTGATAGGCTCCAGCAGTTTTTTCAGCTCTGCATAAATCACCCAAAACAGCGAAGTCTTCAGGAAAGCGTTACCAGAATCTTGCTCTAATGCCTTGGAACCTACCTGCCAGGCACCTTCCAAATCCGCACGCGATTTGTGATCCCGAATATCATCAAAAATGCTCATGCCTGCACCGCCAAAGCCTTCTCCAGCTGTTGCACGATGCTTTCTGATGACGCTTTTAAGACCCGTATGGAGCTGATCATTCCTTCCTTGTCAGCATTAACTTGGATTTCAATGGCTTCGTTATCAACGGCGAGCGTCAACTGCACTCGATAACTGGTCTCCGTCCCCTCGACTATCATGAACCTATGCGCAGCCAGCAGCTCCTGAAGTGTCTCGACAGCTTCAGCCAAGGTTTCGCTTTGTGGCTTGAAAGGCTTCATCAGAAGCTTGCTGATGGTTTCCTGCTCACTATTGCTGCCGTCAAGAAAAACCACGTTGGTAATGGCAAGTTTTTTGTCGTAATGCAGCCTGACTCGAATGTTTGTAGCGGCTGTTTGGTAGGAGAGCGTGATGACCACCTGATAGCTGTACTCACGCCAGTCGCTAAGGCTCCAGTCTGAATCGGCAAGCCGTTCGCTCAGCTCAAGAAACAGCGGGCGCAATGCCATTTCGCTGAAACCCGACGGCATAACCATCGAGGCTTCCTGTTCTGTGGGGTGGCGAGATGCATCATAAAACAGACCATGCTTGAGCGGGAAGGTACCAATTCCGATGTCATGGGCACGGCTCACGACTGCATTGCTCAGGGGGCTGAGAAAGGGCATCTGACGGACAGTGAACATCTCGTCGGCACCGACGGAGGCGGTATACAGCCAGCGGAAATAGTCCGCGTTATTGGGTTTTTCACTCGAAGCGCTGCGTGATGCATTTACCCAGACACTAGGCCAACGACGTCCCTGAGCACGATGCAGAGTCAATGCATGAGCTGGACGGATAAGCGCTGCAGACAGATACCCATGTGCCTGCAGAACCTGGTATTCAAGCTTGTCATATTCGGCCCTTGCCTGCTTATAGCGGGGATCAGCATTGTCCGGTAGTCGCTGCTTGTGCGCTTCAAGCTCTGGCTTGGCAAGCTGCCGAGCAAGCACTTGGAGCGCCAGGTATTGGTCTGCGGTAATGTCAGGCCGATCAGCTTCAAAGTAATCGACCAAGTAGCGGAACTCCACTTCACCTAGGCCGGGGAGTCGGCAACTAGCGCGCTGGAAGTGAAGGCGTATTGGCTCTTTTCGCCCACGAAGCTCAACAAAATGGGTTTCAATACGCTCCTCAACAAAGTCGACAAGACCGATTTCGCCGGAGCTGACCCAGCGAATCGTACTTTGATTGAGCGCATCTGGCTCGGACGTCAGGATCGGCGTGCGGTTGTGGAAGTCAATCCGATCACCCGCCGCCAATTTGCTCGGACTGAGATGGCCCAGAATCTTTGTTTTCACCGCGCAATTGACCTTGGCGGCTTGTTCATGAGTGCCGCAAACCAGGATGGATTCAGCGCGTACATTGGAGATGTCCGGCACCCAGCCCCTTGAATTGACATTTTCAAGAATCTCAAGACGCTTGCCTGACAGGCGTGGCAGCTTATTGAAGCGGTCTTTGTCTAAGCTATTCACGAGATGCGCCTGCAGCTTGTTCAGCGCGTCATTTCCGTCATCTAGAATCTGTTCGGTCAACAGGTAGCTGACAACACTGAGCCCTAACTGCTCCAGCATGTTGCCGTTGATCAGGGAACGCTGCAGTGATCCTCTAGACATCTGATAGGGATCGCCGATAACCACAAAAGGCGCTTTTTGCTTTGCAATGACCGAGAGAAAGTCATGAATTAGTCGACCTGAGCCATAACGCCGCTCCCCCACATCAAACTCTTCGTCACTCAGCAGATGGGCATCCACCAATACAGGGATTTTTCCATGTAAAAGGTGATCCTCTCTTATCTCGTGAATCCCTACTTTGCGACCGTCTTTGATCTCAAAACGATTGGGTAGTTGGCTGTACAGCCAAGTATAGATAGAGACGGGCTGAGCTAAAGGGTGTTGATAGGTCGAAGAAATCCGTGCACTTGGGGTCAATAGAAGCAATTCGATACCGGCTTCTTCCAAGGCGCCTACTATGTGCCGAAAGATGAAGCGTTTGCCAGTTGAGGCCATGCCGGTGAGACGAAATACGCCACTGCTAGATTTCAGCCAGGTCGAAAACTCGCCTAGTGCCTGACTCTGCTGCTGAGTCAATCTGCTTTCGTCAGGTCCTGAAGCCGCCTGGCCACTCAATTGCCTTAGCTTGGGGGCGCCTGCCGGTACAAAAGGATCAATACCAAGCTGAGCAGTGAGGCGTTCCACGTTTTCGCGCGAGAGAAAGATCTCCCTGCTGACAATGGCGTCCAAATCGCGAACGATCCGTCCCATATCGCTGATATGGAACCAAGGCTTTATCGAACCGGGTAAGTGGCGATGATCGAATTCAATCGGCCCCTGAAAGGCTACCAGAGCTGCGACATGCCGCCAGTTGCAGGTCGCATTAAGGTCAGTAAAATTGCGACCCAAAAAATCAAGCATGACCCCTTTGTTGATACGCAACTGGCGCAGCGGATTGATGCTGGCGCCGCCCTTTACTTGGACATTGCTACCCGCTTCCTCATCCTCAATCAGCCAAGGGCCCTCTTCAGAAAACTGTAATTTTCCTCGGAACTCCTTAAAGTCGAGAATGATCACCGCATTTGACTTGATCACCATGGCATCCAGTTCACGGCTGCCCACATAGAAATTGCCCAGCAGGTACCAGTCGTGACCAGAAGCCGAACAATGTGCGTCGAGTAAATCAAACAGCTCGTTGAAGGCCCGATTCTCGTGCGTATGCTCGAAGGGGCTGCCTCGGAATGCTTTCAGTGCCATCGGTAATGCTCCATGCGGATGGTCAGTCGCCCTTGTCGCCCGTTACAGCCTTAACCTCAGCTAACAAATCTCCAAACTTGCCGTAGTTCACCTTCACACCCTCATCCAGATCCAGACTGATGCGCTGGTCGGCGTGGTGACGGAGTTTTTCGTCGAAGGTAGCGAGTTCGGCTTGTTGGTTGTGCAGGGTGGCGAGCTCTTTTTCCAGGCGTTTTTTCTCGGCGGTGCTGGCGCTGGCGTCGATGTCCTGCTCAAGCTTATTGGCGTAGGTGTTGAGCTTTGCGCTTAGCGGTATGACGTATTCGGTACGCATGCGCGCCAGGGTGCCTTCGTTGTAGCGGTGCAGGTAAACCAGGCACTGGAAGGCCTTTTGCTTGCCGCTACTGAACAGCCAGTAGATCGGGCGCTTTTTGTAGGTTTGCAGGTGGTCCTTGTAGAAATTGTCGCAGAGGTAGCGGCGCAGGGTTTCGCGGCTTGACTCGGTCTTTTTCGGCGAGAGGTTGTCCGCGAGAAAGCGCAGGTTGGCTTCGAGGTGTACCTTGTCCCAGGCCAATGAGACAAACTCGATCAGGCGATTGGCCGCATCGTCGGCAAACCATTCTTTATCAGTGAGCGGCAGGATGCCGTCGGAATCGGCTGGGAAAGTGGCGTAGCGGTTTGGATCGAAGCCCTGGTTGCCGCTATGGGCGTAGATCAGGCCAGGCTCGTCGAGGCAATAGCGGCCCATCATGCAGCCAATGGCGTAGGAGACCAGTTCAGAACAGGTGTCCTCGCAAAAACGCGTCCACAACTCGGCTTCGCTGAGCTTGCTGCCATAGCGGTAGGCCGGATTGACCGTGAGGGTGATCTGCTCGATGGGTACCTCGGGGGTGAGCTCGTCCGCCAGGCCGTAGGCGTCGATAAAGAGGCGGTTGTTCTCCTCTTCAAGGCGCTGCATCTCGGCGATGATGGCGCGGTTCTGAGTAATCCAAGCGCTGTAGCTGGATTCGAGGGTGGGTGTGGGCTCGGAGGATGCCGTAAGGATCGGGAGGGATTGGAAGTCCCAAGAGCGTTCATAGGAATTCCAGTCAAATTCAGACCTTGCAACCAAAACTTGCGCAATGTCAGAGGCCCTTGTTCCCACGGGTAGCAGCGGCATCTTTCCGACGTCGCTTACTTGGCAATGAATTGTAGGATTGATCAGTGCCAGAAAAGAATTGAACTGCTTAGTATTCGAGAATGCCAATAGCGAGAACTGCAAACTCTTTGGTGGATAAAAGCAGTGGCCCGAGATGTCATGAAATGTGTCGGCAGGTGCGTACCGTGCATGGAAACGTCCACTTGTAACGTCTGTCCAGGTGCACTTTGGCTCGGTCAACTTCGACTCTGGCAGCACAGTCGCGTTCTGCTGCTGCTTTATGAAGTCTGGATTACGGTTATATCGCAATAAGTATTCAAGGTTTCCGAACCATCTCCGAAAGCTCCCACCTTTTAGGTACTTGATCCACTTCGGCGCAGCTGTGCCGGATTCAAGAAACTCGTCGTAGCTGACTTCCTGCCAGAGGCGCAAGAACTTGTCATTGTTGGCTGTCTGCATTCCGACCTTCGGAAATCCCTCCGCGGCAAAGGGCTTACCATTCTGGAACACGTCTCGAACAGCATTACTCACCCAATAAGCAATCGGGCTGCCTGGAATTTTCTTGAATTCAGCGTTGGAGATACTGAATCTCGGACTCAAATGAAAACGGCGTTCAAGCTCTTCATTCGCGGCAACGCTTCCCTGCTTCTCAAAGAGCCTTAGAAATCGGCCGCCAAGATCGGATACGAGCGTTTTTCTAAGTACGAACGAGCAACTGCCAAAGTCAGACCCCCAAACTCCTCTTCCATTGTGAACGAGGCTTGAGATGGGAGCGGCCTTGAAGATTAATTCTCGTAGTTGCTCAAAAGAGGAAAGGAACATCCAGCTGGGAATCGTAATCATCCCAACGTGCCCGTTTGCCCTCGAGAACTCGACGTTGCGAATTATGAACGCGCCGTAAAGATCCGATTTACCATATTTGTAAGCCGAGCCTACAAATGCTTTCAACTCCTTACAGTAAGCCTTGCTACCCATATACGGTGGATTTGCCACCACCGCGTCGTACTGCGCCGCCAGCAACTCAGCCGCCTGAACCAACGGGTCCAAGCGCTTGAGTTCATCCGCTACAAACAGATCCCGGCTGCTCGCCTCGCCTAGTTGCTTCAGCCCCGGCAGCTTCTTCACCAATTCTTCCGGCACCTGAATCAATGAGCCAAAGGTCGTGGCGTGTTCGAACAGCCGCTTCAGCTCCGTGAGATCGCCTAGCTGCAGCCCGTAGTCCGAGAGCTTTACACTGTTAGCCAATACTTCGGCATCAAAGCCTGCGCTATCCACCAGTGCCATCACATTTAGCTTTACCCTGCGCTCAAACAGCCGTCGGTCGTCGGCGCGGCCCTTCATCATCAGAGCAAATCCGGTCAGTTGGGCGGCGCGCTCGTCGATGTCGAGGCCGAACAGGTTTTTATGCAGGATCAGCTGCGCCACGTCTCGCTGGCGGTAACCGCGCTCCAGGTAGATGGACTTGAACAGGTCATATGCCTCCACCAGGATGTGCCCGGAGCCGCTGGCCGGGTCGATCAGGGTCAGCTCTTCGGGGTTAAGGCTTTCGGGCGTGATGGCGGCAAACTGCGCCTTGACCTCGTCGACCTGCTCGGCGGGCTCAATGTAGTACTCCATCTGCGCCTTGAGCGGCGAATCAGGGTAGGTCGCCAGCCACTGCGCACCCAGCGAGTTCTGCACCATGTACTTGACGATCCAGTTGGGCGTGAAAAGCTGGGTCGCTGCCGGAATGTCTTCGCTCTTAACCACCTTGCCGATGACCTGATCCTTCTTCTCGGAGATGTAGAACTGGTAGAGCCAGCCGATGATCTCGATATTGGCCCAGTCCTCTTCGGGAATGGCGCTGACCAGTTCGCGGATCAGCGAGTCGGTTTTGGTTAAGTTGTCTGGCAGCAACAGCTCGGTGGCATCATCCACTGCTTCGAAGAGGAACGGCATAGCCTGATGCAGGGCGTGACACTGGCCCAGCACCAGCTCGCGGTAAAGTTCTTCGTCCTTGTTGCCGTCGAGTTTCAGCTCGGCAATGCGCTGTTTGTTGAGCCCCGGGAGATCGATATCCAGGCAGTCGCCGAGGATCTGCGGCGTGGCAGCGCTCCCGTCGGCGGCGCTGAGCACGCGACGGCCGTGGTCGAGGTAGCCCTTGAGTTCCATATAGCGGATGGCACACAGGCGGTTGAACCAGCTGTAGGCGGCCTGTTCCATGGCCTGGGCAAAACCCAGGTGTTCGACCTTTTTCACCAGCGCGGCGCGGGGGCGGATGATACTGGTCGGAAAGGCCCGCTCGCCGATCAGGGCCAGATCGCCCTTTTGCTCCAGCGGCGCAATGCCCATGGCGGGGATGCTGGCTTCGCGAATACCAAACAGCGCGGCGCGCTTGGTCATCGCGGCGATAAAAGCAGCGCGCGCCTTGGGGGCATAGTTTTTGATGTTGTTGGTGTTCATGTGATTTTTCCTAATTCTTTTTGAGCTGGCCATGGCGCTGTCTGCAGCTTGGAAGAGGGCTTTGCCCTCTTCCAAGCTGCACTGGGTCAGCGGATACGAATGCGTTTGTCTTGCTTAATGGCACTTTCCAGCTCGGTCTTGAGGGCGTCGATAAATCCGTCGATATCGCGCTGGCTTTCTAGATACAAGCCGTTCCCTAGTTTGTTGAACACACTGGTCGCTGCCACCTCGACCACCGGTTTGGGCGGCGCTACAGGTTTGGGGGGTGGCACCAGGGCAGGCGCTCGGTCTTCCTTGACGCCGTTAGCTGTGTTGGCTGCCTGTGCGGCCTTGGCCTGCTCTTCCTGAAGCTTCTGCAGGCGTTCAACCTCGGCCTGAATGGCGCGCTCCAGATCGAATACGCCGTCGTTCAGGCGCTCGTCAGCGGTCTGGGTTTGCAGCATGTAGATGTTGGCGATGCTGGTTTCGGTCTCTAGGTCCGCCTTGACCAGCTGCAAGGGACGCAATAAGCGGTTACTCAGCTCAGCGGTTTCGATACCGCTTTTGGCAATCTCGGACTGTAATTGGGCGATTTTCTCGTCGACACGGGCCAGGGCATGTTGACGCTTTTCAGCCAAGATGGCGGCGTTAATGGTTTCTACTGTTTCAACCAGTGTGGCGACCTGGTGCAGCTGACCGTAGGGCGTGGTGTTCTGCTCAATGGCTTTCAGCTCGGCGAGCGCTTTGCGGGCTTTCTCGTCTTTATCCAGCGCTGGTTTGTTCTTGTCGAAACGACGCAAGGCCAGCTGCAGTTGCTGCCAGGTATGCAACTGGTTGGTGAAAAACTCGTGTAGATCCCGGTAGTCCTCTTCCAGATCCAGCAAGTCATCCTTGTTGTCGACCACGGCCTTGAAAAAGTCGACGCTATCAGTGTTGCTCAGCAGGCGCTGCAGGCTGAGCAAGGCCTGTTCTATGGACTCTTTGCCAGGGAAGCGGCCGGCGCTAACCGTTGCTTTGTATTTTTCCAGGTTGGTGCGCCAACTGCCGAAGTGCACGCAGTAATACTCAAACAACTCCTTCTCGCCTGCTGGGCCAAGAGCGTTGAACAGCTCCTGGGTCAGATTACGTGCTTGCTTGAGCAGCCCTTCGTCGGTCTGGCGCTTCTTTTGCACCGAGACTTCACGGCGCTTACGGCTGTTGGTGAGGTACTCGAAGGCGTCCGGCAGCGGCATGCTGGGGCCCGCGGAGTGGAATGAAATACGGCTGGAAGCGGCCAGGCGACCGAGGACCAGCAGGATTTCTCCGTCCGGCCAGCCATAGGGGCGCTTACTGAAACGCTCGATGATGTCTGCGACCAGTAAGCGTTCGTTGCCTGAGGCGCGCAGCGAGATGAATTGTTCAACTTCCTTGATGGCCTGCGGATTGCCTTCATCACCATCGAGGGTCAGGCCGAGTTGGCCTATGTCGTTAGTGTGCAGAATGGCGTGGAGTTCACGTTCGGGCTCCTGCTGTAATACTCGCAAGTAGCCTAATTTGGTGAAGGTGTTTTCAAGGAGGTACTGGCACGCCTCGTCGAACTTGCTAATAATATTGTTGCTTTTGAGTTTCAGGTGCTGCCCTTGTGCATAGACCTCTGCGCGCTCGGCCAGCTCTTCAAGTAGCAAGCGCAGACGCTTTTTACGCTCTTGGTTTTCGCGACCGCGTTCGGCGAGGATCTTGCTCAGCTCAGGCTGGCTGCCGTCGTCGTTGAGGCGGATGAACTTGTTGGTCTTCAGCCAGGTGCGCAGCTCGGTGAAGAAATCCTTGCTATCGGGTAATTTGAACAGTGCCATGCCGACAGGAGCTTCGTTGCTTTTATTGATGCAGCCGGCTTCGCCATAGAGGGTGTAGTCGAGATCCAGTGGCGAGATCACTTCGGTACGGAGGTCGTGCTCGTAACGGCCTTCCAGGCTGTGGCCGTCGAGGTAGCGACCGATGCTGTAGTCGGTCTTGTTGACGCTGTAGCGGAACTTGTTTTTGTCCTTGAGCAGGTCTTTATAGATCAGGTCCGAAAGTGCCTTGTTCTCCTCGGAACCGGCGATCTCTGTGGCCTTGATCTTGCGGGTGATGTCGCGCTCCTCGTTGGTGAGGAAGACAAACTCGTCACCGTTGCGGGTGATCAGGCTTTCCTTTTCAAGGCGCTGGAGGGTTTCTTCGATGTTGCGACGTAAAGCCAGTTTGTCTTCGTCGACCTGTTCGATGGAGAGGGTGACGAGGTTGTCGAGAGTGCCCTTGATCAGGTCTACATAGCGGATCATGAACAGGGTGCGCAGGATCTGTACGTCGAAGGCGTCGAGGACGCTGCTCTCGCCTGCTTGGTCGATGGTGCGTTTGACGGCTGTATCTAGGAAGCCCTCGACGGCGCGGTAGAAGCTGTACATGGGAATCAGCGCTCCGAGCGGTTTATCCGCAATGGCCATGGCGGCCATCTGGAAGGCATCGAGCATGGAGCGCTCGCCGTAGGCCAGGTGCGCTCCGGTGGCACCGACCTTGCGGATTTCCTCGAAGACCTTTTGCACCAGCTGGAAGTGGTACGGCGCAAAGGGGTAGTTGCTGATGAAGCTTTCCGGACCATCGAAGTTCTTCAGGGTCGGGCCGGAGCGGTCGAAGGTGATCTGGTTGCGCAGGATGTCGCCTTTCTGGTCCCAGAGGGTGCGCAGCTCGGCTTCAGCTACCGGAGTTTTACGCAGCAGACGCTTCTGGATGACTTCGTCAGTGTTGGAGCTGGAAAGCGAAAGTCGGGTTTTGAAGCGCCCGGCAATTTTCGAGAAATCGTTGGCCTTGGAGGCGGACAGCTCACCCAGTACGGCATCCATATCGGCCTGAGAGGTGACGATGATCCAAGCGCGGCCTTTGCAGATGGTGCCGAGGTTTTCGGTGATAGTCTGCAGAGTCAGCATCAGCTTGGTGTCGCTGCCGATGAACTGGCCAACTTCGTCCACCAGGAACAGCACGCGGTGTTTGGCTGGCTGGGTGTCGAGGTATTCGCGTACCCAGTTGCAGAAGTTTTCGACCGAGACGCTGAACGTTTGTTCGGAGTCTTCGAACCATTTGTGCGCGGCTTCAGCAGATAGGTCGAGGGCAGCGGCTACCGCTTGCTCAATGTCATCCTGGTAGAACTGATAGCCATCACGCTCCTCAGTCCAGTCCATCCCGGTGGAATCATTAAAGGCTCGCTTGAATCGCTCATAGACGCCGCGCTGGGCCAGGTGACGCTCCATGTGGGCGATGTGGGGATGGTCGCCACTAAAACCTTGATGTTCGTTGAACACCCGTAGGAAGACATTGAGGATCGGGTTTCCAGCATCGTTGGAACTGGCTTTGCTGTCGATGTTGAACAAGATGACATCGGCACTGTTGGCAACGGCCTTGTCGATGTCGGCACGGATGGTGGCATCACGCAGTTTGCTCGCATCAAAGAAGGAAACAGCCTTGCGAGCGTTGCCCTGGTCGTCGCGCGCTTCGATGTTGGCCAGCAGGTATGACAAGGTCTTGAGGAAGTGCGACTTACCCGAGCCGAAGAAACCGCTGATCCATACGCCCACGCGGTTGGCGATGGAGGGATCGTTCAAGTCTGTACTGTAGGACTCGAAGAAGCTGCGGAAGTGTTTTTCCAGCTCGTTGGTGACAACGTACTCATCCAGCTCTTGGTGCACGGTTGCGTCGTCGGACTGATCCGCCTTAACCACGCCGTTGATCGGGCGATCGAGTTCCTTGAAGAAAATATCTTTAATGCTCACGGCAATCGTCCTTATTTATCAGGGAACCAGCTTGAAGGCGCGGTAGTAGTTGTTGCTGGGAATGCGGTCGAACAAGGCGAGTGACTGCCCTGAGTAATGACCGGGGTAAAAAAGAACCAGAGGCTTGTGGCCAAGCAGCGCGTGTAGCTTGTTGAGAAGGTTGTGGGCGCGAAGAACCGGCCAAACTGAGCCAACGCCACTGATTAGCACCACGTCGTGTTGATCGGCGTCGCTGTGTTCCATTAGGAAGGGCGCGAATTTGTCCATATGCAGCGGTCCGGACAGCGCCTTGAGCAACGCGAGGTCACCTTTGGTTTGCTGCATCTGAATGGCTTTTTCAGTGAAGCTGCGTTGATCCAGGTATTCGCGCATAGCCTGCAGCAAATTGATATGAGCCACTTTGAGCTGGCTATGCTTCTTGGCGAGGAACCCCTGTAGAAAACTGAGGTATTCGCGCACCTGCAGCTCATCCTCGGGGGCGTAGTCGAAGATCCAGAAACCGAGCTCATTGCCCAATCCTTGGCTCCTCAAGAACTCTTCGGTGAGGATCTTGTCTGGGATCTGGTTTAGCCGATCCTGCAGTTGCTGATTCATGCGAACACTCCTTATTCCACGCCTACTATCCGGGGGCATTGGATACTTCCAAACAGGCTTTTATGCGATTGCGGTAGCTGTCATCCAGCAATACGCGGACCTCTGACCGAATCATCAGGTTTTGTAATTTCATGTTGCGGGTGCTTTTCAACAGGCCGACCTCGGTCAGCATGCGATAGACGACCTGCGCCATCTTCTTGCGACTGGACTCCGTCCAGGTGGTGATGGCCGAATCTCGATGGCTGCGTTCATCCAGAAACTCATTCCAGTGGTAGGATTCGAGCACGCCGGCGCGGGTGACGAAAGCGTCTTTGAGGACGGTCTCGATGAATTCGACGAGGAGCAGGTTGCGCTCCAAGGCCGAGCAGAACACCACTTGAGTGGCGAGTTCATCATCTCCATCTCGAATTGCCCGCCAGAAAGGGGCATCCAATCGCTCCAGACGCTTGCGGATGGCTTGAGCCACACGCTTGGCCGAAGCTGGTGCGCGTTTCTGCAGCCGGTTCTGTTGCTGTATGACCTCATGCCATTGCTCAGGGCTAGCGTCCTGCAGCAGCAGGTCTGCAACGATGCGTGATTCACGCACCTGCAACGAGCCGCCGATTAAGTCGGAGTCGTAATGGAAGCTATGCATGCCTATTTCCCATCACTGCTAAAGAGGAAGGGAGTTAGCTTGGCGCGATCAGTGGGAAGCAATTGCAATGGATGCTCGCGTACTCGCTCGGCTTCTTCTGAGGTGATGGCAGCCTGATATCGTTGAAGGGTGTAGTGGGCAAGTGCTGTACGAACTGTCAGCTGTAGGCGGCCTTCTGGCATACCGAAATCGCGCTCAACTAAAGACTTTTGGGCATCGCTGAGTAGTTCATTAGGGATTAGTGTCAGGTTGACTTGGTCGTGCCAGCCATTGTCTGTACTCGATAAGGGAGCGTGAGCGTCGCACGATTTTGGCGAGCGATAGATACGTGAGAGTAAAAAATCGCGGAAGGCCTGGCGCTTATGGCACCAAGCGCGAACGTGCCAACGGAAACCCGTATAAACGAGAGTGTGAGGTGAAATCACACGTTCATGAATTTGCGGGTTGGACATGGAGGCGTAGAGTATTTTCAGGCTGCCGGCATTGCGGCAGGCTCTGATTAACTCGCGAACCACTTCAGGGCGGGCTGCACGGTCTGGAAGTTGGACAGTAGTGACGCTGGGGTGAGCTTCCAAAATTTCAGACACGGGCTGATCAGATTGATCGCCGATGAGTGCCATGTACTCATTGATGTGCCCAGCGCTCAGTACGGGCTGAAAGCCAGCCGTCGGGACATAGCCTTTAACTGCAGGGCTGTGAATTAGCGAGCCTGGATTGAATTCGCTGTTATAGCGATTGATGTCGGAAGAAGCTTGCTGGCGGCTGATGCCAAACCATGTCATCAACTGAGTGGTGACCAGGCGACCCTCCCAATAGCTGATTAGCTCTATCGCGCGTAGCCTGAGGAGGGCTTCGTGTTTGGGGAGCGGCATTGGCATTCCTGAATGTGAGCTGGTCCAGATGATGCCTGATACGAGGGGCTGGTGTAAATTTATTTACTGTAAAGTTTTTTGCGTTTTGAGTGATTTCGCGTGGATGGCTGATAGCGTCGGCGTCCGATGCGTGAAAATAGCGTCGATCGATTTTTAACGGTCGAAACTCGTAGGCTCTATTTACAAGTTCACTTGGCCGGGCCGCATTGTCAGTAGCTTGAACAGAAATAAAGCGCACAACACTCATGGATGCTGCTGTGGTGTGGATGCTGTTGAAGCCTGTATTGCGAAGGGCGAAACTGCCCAGTGGGTCACAGTCGCCGATTACCACATTCAGTCCCCCGTAGGGTTTGCAGGTATTGCCTTTGGCCAGCGAAGGGTAGGGGAGTGACTTGATGCCTTCCTCGCACTGGTTTTTGCAAGTTTCGCTATTGCCCACGTAGAGCGGTCGTCCCGTTGCATGTTCAGACAGGCTGTACTCAGCACGGAGGTACAGGTCCGGCCCCGCCCAGCTGTGGATCAGCTATACAACCATGGCTCCAGTTCAGTCAGATTTTTCACGATGATCTGCTGAGCTTCTTGGGGACTCCATTTTTTTAAGGTCGATCTGATAAATGCTGCAATACATATTTCACCTGCGCCCTGCGGGTCGGAATCAGCAGTTGGCCGTTCCGGGCGATCAATAGCTAATTATCCTTTCGCCCACTGACCAAAGATTATCGAATCAATTCACGCAATAGCTAGACTGACGCGGCGGGTGAGGCGGGTATGAACAACCATTTAAGCGTCTGGGTACAAATGTCTGCTTTGTGCGGGCCAGAACTACGTACTTTGCTGCGGTTGAGCGAATGCGGAAGAGGCACAGCGGCTACTCCTGATACTGAAGAGACACGATCATGGGCTATGGGGGGCGCAATGCATCGCGGTCTTCATCAGGATCGAAGCAGCAGCGTATTTTCCAGGAACAGGCTATCACCGGAAGGGAGGTCAGATCGCTCGCGACTCATTCTGTCCTAGCCAGGAGTCACTCTTTTATTTATTGAATGATCGGTGCTAATGGCTAATTGCTATGCACTAGAGCCTGCTGCATGCTGGCGCAGGATTTTTAGCAAGGATGTCGTCAGTGGGACGCCATGGGAAAGGTCATCGGTATGCTGAATAAAAGTGAAATGGGTTGGGTGGATTTTTCATCCGAGGACAGGGATCGGGTCAGGGATGTGATCAAGCAGCTTTCGGAGCCTGGAACCCTTGATGAACTCGGAATCGGTGCCTTGCGCGATGGTTTTGCCGACCTTATGTTTCCTGGATTTTCGACCATTCAAACCCGCGCTAAATACCTAATAACCATTCCACGGATCATTCGCGATTATCTGGCGCTCAAGCCAGCGCAACAACGCAGGCAGTCACTGCAGCAGTATCTTGAACAACAGGAAAATCAGCTTGCCAGGGCTCTGACCCTGCAACACCAGAATGAGGGTGTGACCGGCATCATCGGCTCAACGATGAAGGAAGGCGAGTCGGTTGCGCGATTGCCATCGTCTGTTTATTGGGTGGCATTACGTACTTGGGGCATCATCAATACCCAAGCTTCGCTTAATCAATTCTTGAGGTCAGTCAAACCGCCCGAAAGCAGCTTGGGAAGCAGCCTACCAGATGAGGGCGACGATGCCGATGGCGTCTCGACTGATAGCAGGGTTCACCTTGACCGATACGATCCGCAATGGATCGAGGATGTTCACATCACCTTGACCGAGTCCGAGGCGGTGTTTCTCAGCGAAAAACTTCAAAACGGTCCGATCAATAGTCTGCCATCGCAGTTTGAGCTCAGCGGCCTGTTGAAAGAGGTTTTAGATGAGGATCTGGCGGGCTTCGCTCAACTTGCCGGGTGGGTAGCGGCAAAGTCCGATTTGGCTCAGAGCACCCGCGACACGGTAAAGATGGCTCATGCATTTAGTGAGCTGATCTACGGTGCCCATCTTCGCTTCAACATTCTGGTTGCGAGGAATAATCAGCGCGAGGATTTGCTCGATCAGTACGAGTCGCACTGGCTCGACTGGCGTAAGGTTCGTCAGGCTGGACCTGAACAGGTTATGCAATGGCTGGCAGCCACTAACATCACGCTGCAAGGCCGGGTGGGGGCATTCTTGATGGAATGGAGCGAGCGCATTGCCAACAACGCATCGGTAGTCGTGCTTGATGCTCTGGTCGAAAAACAGGCTTTGGGAAACAAAAAAGAGCGATCAATTCTGAAAAAGCGTTTGCCTGATAACTACCGTTGGATCGGCATGAGCCGTCTTGATTTCCGGTGGTCTCAAGTGCGCACCATCCTGGGCGATATTCAGGAGGGTTTGCCATGTTAAATCCGAGCGTCGATCGTCTTGACTACGGCGAAAAACTGCAGGCCCCAGAAGGGTTTCAGCTGAGCTACGCGGTGGCAACCAGTTATTCACTGGAGCTCGATACCTTGCTGTGCCTACCCCTGGCACTGTCCTTGAACGGCACGCTGGAGGGAAATCCGCATGGCGGCAAGCTGGCTGCGCTTGAGGGCATCCGCCAACTTAAAGGTCGACTGAAAGTCTTTTTTCAGCAAGGCAATATCAAGGTTCCCAGTACGTTTACCCCACTGTTTACGCTACTCGAACCATGTTTGGTGCCTATGGTTCCAAGCGGCGGCTTCAGCTCCTTCCACCCCAAGATATGGCTGCTGCGGTTCACCAATGACACCCGGCAGGTGCGCTACCGGCTACTGGTGCTGTCTCGTAATCTGACGTTTGACCGCAGTTGGGATCTGGCGGTCGCGCTTGAGGGGGAGGTGGCCAAGGAAAGCAGTCGGGAGAATGAAGGTCTGTTGGAGCTTTTGCAGGAGCTCGCACCTTTCGCTAGGCATAAAGACAAAGCGTTGGATTTCGCCCCGGCCTTCTCTCTATTCAAGAAAGAACTGCCTCGTGTCGTTTGGCAAAAACCCAATGGTTTTCGAGAGCTAAAAACCTTGTTGGGTAAGGCACAGCAAGTTCCGCTGGACTTGGGTAGCTCCACGAACACTGTGCTGGTGATATCGCCTTTTCTGCATGCGGAGGCACTCGACATGCTCAAAGAGCGTGGCGAGCGCCATTGGTTATTCAGTCGTGCTGAAGAGTTGGAACGACTTGGGGCTGAGAAACTGGCGGGTTGGGAGTGTTTTGCCCTTAACCAGCGGGTTGTCAATGGCGAAGATCACTTGGATAACGGTAAAACGCAAAACCTGCATGCAAAGCTGGTTTTGGTCCAGAACGGCGCTACCAGTCACTGGCACGTGGGCTCCGCCAATGCTACCAAGGCAGCGCTTGGTGGTCTCAGGCAAGCACCGCCTCGTAACACTGAATTCATGTTGCGCCTTTCAAGCTCGGGTATCGCCCAGTCGGCCGAACAATTGAAATTGGAGTTGATCGGTAGCGAGGAAAATCCGACGGGAGTTTTCATTCCTCACTCGTTCCAGAATGAAGAGCAGCAAGCGCAGAGCTCGGACGAGGAGGGGCTGCGCAAACTTTTGCACACCTTGATTAAGGACGATTGGAGTGTCAGGGCAAAGGTCAATGCCGACTTCACCTACAGGTGTGAAGTTCACTGTTCAGCGCCGCTCCTTGCAGGCTCCGAATCGGTCCAGGTGCGGTTTCTGGACGTGACTGGCTACCAGGACCTGAAGGCGACGTTGGTGTGGGATCGACTCAGCCTCTTGCAGGTCAGTGCCTTTCTGGTCGTGAAAGTGCGTGTTGGCGACAAGGTTATCGAGCGGGTAATCAAAGCCTCACTCATCATTGACGGTGGCGACGGTCGAGAGCAGAAAATTGTCAGCGATTTGATCGACAGTCCGCATAAGCTGTTGGCGTACATACGAATGGTGCTGCAGCCTGATCATGAAAAAACTGAATGGTTCGCCCGCGACCCTGGCGTTTCAGCACTAGATGGCTCTGACGAATTGTTGAGCCATCTGATGGGTGGGCCCATCTACGAGTCGCTACTGCTGTGTGCAGCCCGGCAGCCCGAAAGGCTGCAGCGAATAGAGGCGGTACTCAGTCATCTGCGATCTGTGGAAGGTCGTATACCCGATGACTTCAACCGGTTATGGGACAACTACAAAGCATTTCTAGGGACGGAAAAAGCGTGAATACAAGCATAACGACGCATGAGCGCGCATGCCTGGAGTTAAGGTCCACGCTCAATGGGCTCAAGGATTTCCAGCAGGCTACGGTGCAACGGATAACTTCTTTATTCAATGACCCCAGCCATAGTCACCGGATTTTAGTGGCCGATGAGGTGGGACTGGGTAAAACCATCGTTGCCAAGGGAGTCATCGCATCTTTGTTACTGGATTGGCATGAGCCCCGGCCGTTTCGCGTCACGTACATCTGTTCCAACCTAGCGTTGGCGACTGAAAACCGCTCAAAACTTGCGGTTTTCAAAGACCCGAGCATGGCGAAACTGGTGCGCGAGCCCTCTTTCTCGAGGCTGGCAGAAGTTGCGTTGCTTCCTCAACCGGATCTTGGTGACGGAGCCTTGCTGGAAGTTTGTACGCTCACGCCCAGTACTTCTTTTTCGATGACTTACGGCGCGGGCAACAAACGCGAACGATTGGTTATTTTTGCAGCCCTCCTTCAACATGAAGATATCGCCCCACTGCAGGGCAAATTGTCTGATCTGTTTCGCGATCGGGTGCAGGACGTCGAGGGTTGGGAGTACGGGCTTCAGGAAACTCAGGGCCGCGGACTTAATACAAAGATCATCGAGGACTTTCATCACAAGCTAATGGAAGTTGCTCCGGGTGAGGCCCGGTCAAACATGGAGGTGCTGACGAAGGTCGCCCAGACTGGCGTAAATCGAGACAGCCCCGAAGAACACAACCTGTTGCGTCGGCTACGCGTGCTTTTTGCTGGATCTTGCGCGGCACACCTGCAGGCGGACTTGTTCATCCTCGACGAGTTTCAGCGGTTTGAAAGTTTGCTCGACCAGTCTGAGGGCAACGAGCACTCGATGATTGCCCAGCAGGTGTTCCGCAAGAACCGCCGCAGCAAGATCATCTTACTCTCGGCGACACCGTTCAAGGCTCTGAGCACCATCCCCGATGACGAAAACGACGACGGACACCTTGCCAAGCTGGAGCAAATACTGAGTTTTCTGAACCTGACCCCGCTCACGGCCTATGAACCTGTGCGCAAAATGCTGAAGTCGGAATTGCAGCGCCTGCGTCAGACCGGTGTGAAAGTTGATGATCTGGATGAGCGCCCTCGCCAGCAGGTTGAAAGCCTACTGCGCCCGCTTATTGTCCGTACCGAACGAAGCCAGATAGCCGTCGACGTAAACCGCCTGATCGATGCGCCCCCTTTCGACTGCAGCGCTGAAGTGCGTACCGAGGACATCAACGCTTACATAGAGCTGGATCGACTGGGGAGATTGCTTGAGAAGGACCGCAACATGAGTTTCTCTCGGCAGATGATGGATTTCTACAAGTCAGCCGCATGGCCGCTGTCGTTTAGCACAGGCTACAAACTGCAAGATGTATTGCAGAGCAAGTTCGAGAGTGATCCCGAAGTGCGCAAGTGGGTAAAACGCAGCAAGAGCTTTTGGCTGCCTCGGGATCAGGTCAACGACTATAAGTTGAATGTCGCACGGGATGCTCCCAATCCTCGGGTGCGGTCGTTGACTACTCATTTGTTTGGTGACGGTAAGAAAAGTGGACCGGAAATGCTGCTGTGGGTACCACCCAGCATGCCCCACTATCCGCTGGCAGGTGTCTTTGTCGGCCACGAAGCATTCAGCAAGACGCTGTTATTTTCTGCCTGGGCCATGGTCCCGCGGATGCTCAGTGGTTTGTTGAGTTATGAGTCCGAGAGGCGGGTGTTAGGTCGACGCCAGCCTGAGGCTGATTATTTTCCGCGTAAGACAAGGAGTAAGGCGCGAGATGACTCCGCCAGCCATCATGATCTGAATCGTCTGATCCGGCTGGAGGCTGGCGATCTTGCGTACTGGTCGCTGGTTTATCCGAGCAAAGCGTTGATCGATGTCCCGCTGAAGCGAAGTGATGCATCGCTCAAAGATTTGCTTGCCGAGAGAATCAAACACTTTGCCGGATTGCTCAAACCGCTTGCGGCGGGGCATAGCGGAAGTCGCAATCAGAATCACTGGTATGTGCTGGGACCAATGTTGCTCGACCGCATGCACAACGACAATTGGTACGAGGACTGGATCGCGAGTATCAGCGACGGATCTGATTTTCACGAAAACGCTCTAGGGCGAGTGGACGATATCTCTCAGCGGCTGGACAGCATTAAAGAGCTCGGTGAAATGCCTGCCGATTTGCCAGAGTATCTCGCCTGGTTGTCTGTTGGTTCACCCGCTATATGTGCTTATCGCGCACTGTCTCTGACCTATAGCGAAGATGATCCAACGGTGAATTCCGGGCATGCCAGCTCCATCGCTTTGGCGTTCGTCAGCTTGTTCAATGGGGTCAGCGGTAGCGCCGTCATCAAGCGCATCAGCAAACGACAGCACTGGCGAGGCATTGTCAAATACTGCGCTGAAGGGGGGCTGCAAGCGATGCTGGAGGAGTATTTCTACATGCTCTCCTCATCGAGCGGTGTCGATGACGCGGTGAAAGCCATCGATAATTCGCTGCGCACCAAGCCGTCCAGCGTGAAAGTCTGGAAAGCCGGTCCGATCGATGACAGCACTCACTTGCGTTGTCACTATGCAGTGCAACTCGGTACGCAGAAGGCCAGTGATGAAGCAGGTCAGGAACGGGTCGTCAGTATCCGTGAGAGCTTCAACTCGCCGTTTCGTCCGTTTGTTCTCGCCTCGACATCGATTGGTCAAGAAGGACTAGATTTCCATTGGTATTGTAGTGATGTCGTGCATTGGAACCTGCCAAGTAATCCCATCGACCTGGAACAGCGTGAAGGACGAGTGAATCGCTACCAATCATTGGTCGTGAGACGGCGGGTGGTCCAGGCGCTCTCCAGAGAGATCGACTCCTCCCAGCGGTGGGCAGTACTCTTTGAGACCGCTGCAAAAATGCCCTGGAAAACCGACCTAGTACCTTACTGGCACTATCCCGAAGGCGATGCTCAGATTCGTCGTCTGGTTCCAGTCATGGCGATGAGTCAGGAGCAACAACGCTATCCGCAGATGCTGAAAATCTTATCTCTGTATCGCCTGGCATTCGGCCAGCCTGGTCAGAGTGAGCTGCTTGAGCATCTCAAGACCCTCAACCTGTGCACCGACGATCTGGAGAAGCTGAAGCGGCGGCTCATGATTCAGCTGGCCCCTATTCTTTATCAAGATGAAAGTCAGGACGCTCCGGCATAACATTTGGCGGGGTTGTGGTGGCCTTCATTTGATCACGACCGACAGTGGTCAACCGTCAACAAAACGCACACAACAATGGATCTCCGCCCGCCGTATGCTGCTTTTTTCCCTGTCTGCACGAGGAACCTGCTGCAAAACTTGACCTGTATATCCGCCCAATATTCCCCTGTAGTGTTTAACGACATATCGTCTGCGTGTTCGGAATTTTGGCCCCGATCGCTGGAGCCTAAATCAAGGAGGATTTGATGTTTTCTATGTCATGCAGATCATCGCCAGGCGGGCGAAAGGGGGTATGGAGTTCAGTGATCATGCCGTTCAGCGCTGTACCCAGCGGGGAGTTCGTGCGCTTCAGGATGAGTGGTTTCGCAAATTTGGTGTGCGAATCTGGAAGTACGGCGCCGAGATTTAACTGTTTGATCTTGTTGGACTTGATGGCCTGCTACAAAGCGTGTGCAGACAGGACCGACAACTCGCCGAAAAATCCCGCAACAGTTATGCGGTTGTGAGTGCCGATCGTGTCATTACGGTCGGTCATCGAAACACCTCTTTTTGGCTCGAAAAACCGGTCTGCGCTCAGCAGCTGCGCTTGGCCTGGTTCCGATTTTGAAGGCGTTCAGGGCGAATCTGGCCCTAGTGTACTAACAGCTTTTCCGATGCCGGCACCCAGGTGTTGGCGACAGTCTAAGAATGTGGGAGTGGTTTATGCAGGACGCTGACGAGTTGAAGCCAGGCTTCATGATTATCCACAGCAATCGTCTTGATGATTTGCGAGCCTTGGCTGTGAATTGGATGCAGCGTTATCCGCTGGCACCACTGGAAAACGAAGTTGTGCTGGTCCATAGCAATGGTATTTCTCAGTGGCTCAAGCTGGCCCTGGCCGATGACCCTCAAGCAGGCGGTTGCGGCATTGCAGCTGCGCTGGATGTGCAGTTGCCGGCACGTTTTCTGTGGCAAGCCTATCGATCAGTGCTGGGTAAGGACTCAACACCTGAAACCTCGCCACTGGACAAGGCTCCCCTGAGCTGGCGGCTGATGCGCTTGCTGCCGCAGCTGATGAGCAAGCCTAATTTCCAGAGCCTGCAGCGGTTTCTGGAGCAGGACGACGATCTGCGCAAGCGTCATCAGTTAGCCGAGCGTCTGGCCGATTTGTTCGATCAGTACCAGGTGTACCGTGCGGACTGGCTGGAAGACTGGGCTGAAGTCCGCGACCAGCTCAAGCAGATTAATGGCATACCCAACCCGCTGGATGCCGATAATCTCTGGCAGGCTGACCTGTGGCGCGAGCTGTTGCTGAATGTCGGCGAAGGCGCGCTTGAGCGCAGCCGAGCAGGTGTCCATAAGCGCTTTGTTACCCGCTTGCAGTCGGTGGAGCAGGCTCCGCAGGGCCTGCCGCGGCGGATCGTGGTGTTTGGTATTTCGTCGATGCCGGCTCAGGTGCTCGAAGCTCTGGCGATGCTCTCGCGTTTCAGTCAGGTACTGCTCTGCGTGCATAACCCCTGTCGTCACCACTGGATCGATATTGTCGCCGACAAGGATCTGCTGCTGCACAGCTACAAACGTCAGCAGCATAAGGTCGTTAGCCCGGCACTGGGCGCGGATTCGCTGCATCAAAATGGTCAGCCGTTGCTGGCCGCCTGGGGCAAGCAGGGTCGCGACTATATCAATCTTCTCGACAGCTACGATGCCCCCTCCAGCTACCGGCATCTGTTTGACGACGTGAACGGCGGACGAATCGACCTGTTCAGCGAAGAGGAGGCACCGACGCTGCTATCGCAGTTGCAGGACGACATTCTGGAACTGCGCCCACTGGCTGAAACTCGCGAACACTGGGCGCCGGTACTGTCGGACAAGGATCGCTCGGTACGTTTCCATGTGGCGCACAGCCCCCAGCGAGAAGTGGAAATCCTCCATGACCAGCTGCTGGCCCGTTTCAGTGCAGACTCGGGGCTCAGCCCGCGTGATGTGATTGTCATGGTCCCGGACATCAATGCGTATGCGCCGCACATCGAGGCAGTCTTCGGGCAAGTGCCTTACCACGACCCGCGTTACATCCCGTTTACTCTCGCCGACCAAGGGCAGCGTGGTCGCGAGCCGCTGTTAATCGCGCTGGAGCACTTGCTCAAGCTGCCGCAGAGCCGTTTTGCGGTAAGCGATATTCTTGACCTGCTTGATGTACCCGCGCTTCGTGCCCGCTTTGGCGTCACCGAGGCCGATCTGCCTACGCTGCATCGCTGGATTGAAGGATCCGGTATCCGCTGGGGACTCGATGGGGCGCAGCGTGAAAGCCTGGACATGCCAGCCGGGCTTGAACAAAACACCTGGCGCTTCGGCTTGCGCCGCATGCTGCTGGGATATGCCGCGGGCAAAGGCCCGGCGCTGGACGGCATCGAGCCTTACGACGAAGTCTCCGGCCTCGAAGCCGCGCTGGCAGGCCCGTTGCTGACCCTGCTCGATCACATGGAAATCGCCCGTCTGGACTTGCAGCAACCCACAGTGCCGAAGGTTTGGGTTGAGCGTTTACAGTCGCTGCTCAAGGTGTTTTTCCGGCCCGTTGGCGAGGCCGATGAATTGCTCGTCAACCAACTGCTGAAGATTCTCGATGACTGGCTGAAAACCTGCAACCAGGCTGAGTTTGATGAGGCGGTGCCGCTGAGTGTTGTCCACGAAACCTGGCTTGGCGGCATAGATCAGGGCGGCCTGTCGCAACGCTTCCTGGCGGGCGCGGTGAATTTTTGTACCTTGATGCCGATGCGTGCGATCCCCTTCAAGGTGGTGTGCTTGCTTGGCATGAATGATGGCGACTACCCTCGCCAGCAGTCCCACGTCGACTTCGACCTGATGCGTCATGACTACCGTCCCGGTGACCGTTCCCGCCGTGAGGATGACCGCTACCTGCTGCTTGAGGCGCTACTGTCGGCCAGGGATCAGCTGTATGTCAGTTGGGTGGGGCGCAATATCCGCGACAACAGTGAGCGGGTGCCATCGGTTTTGATCGGGCAACTGCGCGATCACCTGTCGACCGGTTGGCGACTGAGCGGTAGCGAGGAGAATCCGAAGGCACTGATTGACGCTCTGACCCTGGAACACCCGCTGCAGCCCTTTAGCCCTTCGTACTTTGCGAATTTGTCGGGGCCGGACGGTCTGTTCACCTATTCCCATGAGTGGCGCAACGTCCATACGGTTGCCGAGGCAGTGCAGGCGCCGATCGAGCTGACACCGCTCCAGCAAGACACGCCTTTGAACCTGCGCCAGCTGGCGGGTTTTCTGCGCGATCCGGTGGCTGCGTTCTTTCAACAGCGCCTCAAGGTACATTTCGACAGTGATGAAATGGTCAGCCGCGATGAGGAGCCTTTTGAGCTGGACGCGCTGGAGAATTGGCAGCATCAGGAAACCTTGAGCCAATCACTCAAACGCTGGGTCGAGGAGTCATATCAGCCTGAGCATATGGACGCCCAGCTGGAACAGCATGTGCAGCGTTTGCAACGGGAGGGCAAATTGCCCTTGGCGGCATTCGGCTCACTGAGTGCGGCCAAGCTTGCTGGACCGCTTCCTGATCTGATGGCGCGTTACCACGCGGCCATTCAGGAATGGAGCGAGGTAGAGCCAGGCCAGATCGAGCTCAGGTGCGAGCCGACGGATTCGACGCCAGGCTTCGTCGACTGGCTGGGCGGGCTGCGCCGTAACGCCGGGAAGGACTTGGCCTACGTGCAACTGGTCAGCAATAAACTGCTCACCGACGACGGTTTTCGTTGGCATAACCTTGTCCGTCTCTGGGTACGGCACATTGCTTTGCAGCTGGGTACCGAGCCGTGCACGACGATTTTGGTTTGTCTCAACGGCAATGTGCTGTTCCCGCCATTGAGCAAGGCCACTGCGCGAGACCATCTGCAGCACTTGTTGCAATACTGGGTCGAGGGCATGTGCGAACCGCTGCCGGTTGGCTGCAAGACTGCTTTCGCCTGGTTGTCGGGCAGTGGGGGCGCGGCTCTGGACCAGGCCAGGGAAACATTCGAGGGCGGCTATATGGTGACCGGAGAGGTCGCCAGTTCGGCCGTCTTGCGCCGCGCTTATCCCGACTTTGATGCATTGTCTGGTGATGGACGATTTACGTTGTTGGCCGAACAACTGTATGGCCCTCTGTTTAACCATCTTTCATCTGCTGGCGCAGGGAGCGACCTATGAATCCCGTGAATCTGGAGTCTCTGAATTTTCCGTTACACGGCAGCCGTCTGATCGAGGCTAGCGCCGGGACCGGCAAGACATTCACTATTGCGTTGCTGTATGTGCGGCTGGTGCTTGGGCACGGCGGCGCGAATGCATTCAAAGAGCCGCTCAATCCTCCGCAGATTCTGGTCGTGACTTTTACCGACGCCGCCACTCAGGAATTGCGGGATCGTATCCGCCTGCGTTTGAGTGAAGCCGCGCATTGTTTCGCCGAGCCCCTCGGTAATCACGATTCGTTATTGGAGCAACTACGCGCTGATTATCCGGCTGAGCAGTGGCCCAATTGCGCCCGTCGCCTACAACTAGCCGGCGAGTGGATGGATGAGGCGGCGGTCTCGACCATCCATGGCTGGTGTTATCGGATGTTGCGTGAGCATGCCTTCGACAGCGGCAGCCTGTTCACCCAGACGCTGGAAACCGATCAGAGCGAATTGCTGGCCGAGGTGGTGAGGGATTACTGGCGGCGGCATTTTTATGGGCTATCGCTGGATCAGGCTGAGGTGATCGCCGACTATTTCAGCGGGCCTCAAGAGTTGGGTCAGCTGCTCTCGTCCTTGCTGGCGCGACGTACTGCGAGCTTCATGCATGGCGGCGCAGTATTGCCTGCCCCCGGAACCCTGGCGGCCTTGCTCAAGGCGCCTGCTGACTGGAAGGTCAGCCTCTCTGCATTGGAGCAGCTCGCACGAACGGCATGGCGCGATGACCGGCAGCAGATTGAACAATTGCTGCACGGCATGCGCAGCAAGCTGCATGGCAATACCTATCGGGGCGTCAAGGATGATCAGGTATTTGCCGGGTGGCTTGAGGCCTTGGCGAACTGGAGCCAGGGCCAGACCGCACCTGGCAATCTGAGCAAGTTTGGTCAGGAGCGTTTCAAGCTCACCGGTGGCGCACAGGCCCCATCGCATCCAGCGTTCGCAGCCATCGACGCCTTGGCGGACCATCAAGCAAGCAAGCAGGACATTCGGGCCCAGTTGCTACTTCATGCGCTGGCTGAAATCAGCGAGCGTTTCGATACCGAAAAACTGCGCCGCGCCGAAATCGGCTTCGATGATCTGCTCAATCGGCTCGATGCGGCGCTGCAGAGGCAGTCGGGTGAGCGACTGGCAAAAACTGTTCGTGAGCAGTATCCGGTTGCCTTGATCGATGAATTTCAAGACACCGACCCTGTGCAGTACCGGATTTTCGAGAGCATCTACCGCATCGCCGACAACTCGCCGGACAGCGGCCTGTTCATGATCGGTGACCCCAAGCAGGCGATCTATGCCTTCCGTGGCGCGGATATCTACACCTACCTGAGCGCCCGTGAAGCCACCAGTGGACGGCATTACACCCTGGGTAAAAACTTCCGCTCCACCGAAGCCATGGTCACGGCCGCCAACCGCTGTTTCGAGTTTGCCGAAGGACATCCGCGAGCGGCCTTTCGGTTTGCCCGGGAAGGCTTTGCCAACCCAGTGCCGTTTTCCGCCGTGCTTGCCAAGGGTCGCGAGGCGCGTCTGGAAATAGGCGGTGGGGCCACTGCCGCGATGACGTTGTGGATACTACCCGGCGCTGACGGCATGATCAGCACCGGGGCGTACCGGCGAGGCATGGCAGAAGCAGCGGCTTCGGCTATTCAATCCTGGCTGGTGCCGGGTGGTGCCCAGCAAGCAGGTCTGCGGCAGGCCGATGGCAGCTTCGTTGCCCTGAGACCGGCCGACATCGCGATTCTGGTGCGCAATCGAACCGAAGCCGAGGCCATCCGCAAGTCGCTGTCCCAGCGCAAGCTGGCCAGCGTCTATCTGTCTGATCGCGACTCGGTGTTTGACAGTCCAGAAGCCCAGGACCTGCTTTATCTGCTGCGTGCCTGCGCTGAGCCTTCAGTGGATCGGCTGCTCAGGGCGGCGCTGGCGACGCGCAGCATTGGCTTAAGCTGGCTGACGCTGGAGCAGCTCAACCATGACGAACTTTACTGGGAGCAACAGGTTTTACGCTTCCGGGATTACCGTCATCTCTGGCAGCAGCAAGGTGTGCTTCCGATGCTGCGCAAACTGATGGCAGACTTTCAGATACCCGCGCGTTTGTTGCTGCAGACCGACGGCGAACGCAGCCTGACCAACTTGCTGCATCTGGCCGAATGGCTGCAGCGTAGCGCCACTGAGCTGGACGGCGAAAATGCATTGATTCGTCACTTGGCCGAGCAGCTGCAAGCTGCCAGTGAAGAAGAAATACTGCGTCTGGAAAGCGATGCCGATCTGATTAAAGTCATCACCGTCCACAAATCCAAGGGGCTGGAGTATCCACTGGTTCTGCTGCCATTCATTTGCAACGCGACTGAACTCAATGGTCGCAGCAAGTCGCCGCCGATGTTCCATGGCGACGATGACGGCGAGTTGTGCATCGAATTGGGCAAGTCCGAGGCAGCCAGGGTGGCGTATGAAAAAGCCAACGACGAGCGTCTGGGCGAGGAAATGCGTCTGCTCTATGTGGCATTGACCCGTGCCCGTTACGCCACCTGGCTGGGTATCGCAGCAGTGGGTCGCTCCAATGGCAAGGCGACCGATCTGGATAAAGGCGGCCTGGGTTATCTGCTGGCTGGCGGTGACAAGATTGTTGCCGGGCAACTTGAGTCGCTTTTGTCCGACCTGTGCGGGGACTGCGAACACATCGTCTGTGAACCAGCACCCGAGGCCACAGATGATTGTTATACACCACCACTAAAAGCCGAGCTCAGCCAGGCATTGATCCCCCTGCATAAGCCCGCCTCAAACTGGTGGATCGCCAGCTACTCGGCACTGTCCATCGCCGACGGCAACCAATTGATGGGCGCCGAAGCCGGTCAGCGGCTTGAGCCTGCCACGGCCCTGGAGGCGAACCTCACCGAGGAAGGCCTTGCTGTGGATGAAATAGTCGCGACGCTTCCTGCGGGTCCGGGCATTCACGGTTTTCCCCGTGGCGCAGGCCCCGGTACTTTCCTGCATGGGTTGTTCGAGTGGGCGGGTAACGAAGGCTTCGCGAAAGCTCAGGCCATGCCCGAGTCGATCGACAGCACAGTTGGCCGCCGTTGCAACCTGCGAAGCTGGGAAACCTGGATCGAACCACTGGCGGCTTGGCTCAAATCCTATCTGAGTACACCGCTGCGTTTTGACGGCAGCTCGGTCAGCCTGAGTGCCTTGAGCACCTATCAGGTGGAGATGGAGTTCTGGTTTTCCAGTCAGTCGGTAAATGTCCAGCAGCTCGACAAATTGGTGCGCCAATATACCTTGAATGGCGAACCGCGACCGGTACTCAATCCCGGCCAGCTGAACGGTATGTTCAAAGGCTTTATCGACCTGACGTTCGAACATCAGGGGCGCTACTACGTGGCCGACTACAAGTCCAACTGGCTGGGCCGCAATGACGACAGTTATGACGCTGCAGCGATGGCCGAAACCATGCTCAGCAAGCGCTACGACCTGCAGTTCTGCCTCTATCTGCTGGCCCTGCATCGGCAATTGAAGTTGCGCCTACGTGACTATGACTACGACCGGCACATGGGCGGTGCTGTGTATCTATTCGTGCGCGGGCACCATTCCGCCAGCCAGGGTGTGCATTTCGAAAGACCGCCTCGCCAACTCATCGAACAAATGGACAGACTTTTCATGGGCCAGCACACGGAGGTGGCAGTATGATCCTGACACTCAAACAACTCAGTGACAGTCAGCGCAGCAGCGACGCACCTGCGATTGCCCTGTCTCAGGCTTCTAGCCAGGATTTGCTGCAGCAGTTGGAGCTTTGGGTGACCCGCGGTTGGCTGCGCGCCCTGGATCGTTCAATGGCCGCGTTCGTCCTGGAGCAGGACCCCCAAGCGCCGCCAAGTGTCCTGTTGGCGATTGCGATGACCAGCCATCAATTGGGCCGAGGGCATTCCTGTCTCGATCTGACGGCAACCCTCAGCGCGCCGGACTTCGTCCTTTCGCTGCCGCCTGAAGGCGATGAGGGCGGACAGCTACCATCGCAGTGGTTGCACTGCGTGGATGCGGTCACCTGGCGTCAGGCGTTGGCTGCCAGTGGTCTGGTCGAGGATCGCGACACCCTACGACGTTACCCGGAGCGCCCCTTGGTGCTCGCCGGGCAACGCTTGTACCTGCGACGCTTTTGGAACTACGAGCAGAAAATTGCCAAAGCGCTCAGCGCTCGACTGACTCAGCCGTCGATCACCCCCGATCATTTGTCCAAACGGCTCGATGAATTGTTTCCAGAATCGGCCAAGGACGGTGGTCAGCGGATCACCGATTGGCAAAAGCTGGCCTGTGCGTTGGCTGCTCGTGGGCATTTCAGCGTGATCACCGGCGGGCCTGGCACCGGCAAGACCACGTCGGTGGTGCGCCTGCTGGGGCTGCTGCAGACCCCGGCCGTCGAGGCTGGCAAACCCTTGCGCATTCGCTTGGCCGCGCCGACTGGCAAAGCGGCTGCACGCTTGTCGGAGTCCATCGGCAAGGCGGTCAGCGAACTGCAAGTGACGGACGACGTTCGCCAGGCCATCCCCACCGATGTTTCGACGCTGCATCGCTTGCTGGGCAGTCGTCCCGACTCGCGCAACTTTATCCACCATCAGGACAATCTTCTCGCGCTGGATGTGTTGGTGGTCGATGAAGCATCGATGATCGATCTGGAAATGATGGCCTGCCTGCTCGATGCCTTGCCGCTGCAGGCACGCTTGATCATGCTCGGCGACAAGGACCAGTTGGCCTCTGTCGATGCTGGCGCCGTGCTGGGTGACCTGTGTCGCGACGCCGAGGCTGGGCGTTACTCTGCGGCGACCAGCGCCTGGCTCACTGAACACACCCACGAAGCAGTTGAAGCGACGGGCCTGCAACTTGGCGAGGGCCTGGGCGACCCGTTGGCGCAGCAGACAGTGATGCTGCGTTACTCGCGACGTTTCGATGCCAACAGAGGCATCGGACGCCTGGCAAAGCTGGTAAACGAAAAGAATGCTGGCGAGGCTCGACAACTGCTCGAACATCCGCCGGAACAACTGTTCAGCTTGAAACTGCGAGGCGAACAAGACAGCATACTTACCCGTCTGATTATCGATGGTCATCCCGAGGCTGACGGCAAGCCCCCGGGTTATCGCTATTACCTGGAGCAACTGCAACAGCTGCGGCCGGCAACTGGCACTGTCTGGAACAGCGATGGCTGGGTGCAATGGGCGAGCAATGTTCTCAAAGCCTTCGATGAGTTCCGGCTGCTTTGCGCCTTGCGCCGTGGCCCTTGGGGCGTAGAAGGATTGAACCTGCGCGTGGCCGGCGAGCTGAAACATCGCAAACTGATCGACACCGACCATGGCTGGTACGAAGGCCGACCAGTGCTGGTCACCCGCAATGACTACAGCCTGGGATTGATGAATGGCGACATCGGCATAGCGCTCTACCTTCCTGTGCCCGATGACAGTCAACCCGGACGCATGAGCCTGCGGGTGGCGTTCCCCCGCAATGACGGCACTGGCGATGTACGCTTTGTCTTGCCCAGCCGGCTGGTTGAAGTCGAAACGGTCTACGCCATGACCGTGCATAAATCCCAGGGCTCGGAATTCAACCACACCGCGTTGCTGCTCCCTGATGCGCTAAACCCGGTGCTGACCAAGGAGCTGCTCTACACCGGCATTACCCGCGCGAAAAACTGGTTCAGCCTGATTGAGGCCGGCCCTGGGGTGTTTGAGGGCGCGGTGAGCCGCAATGTACAGCGTTTGAGTGGGCTGGCATTGCAGTTAAAGGCTGAGTTGTCCAAAGAGGCTCAACGATGATCGGTATCAAGGGATTACCCCGCAACCTTGCACAGGTGCGGGCCCTGTTGCACGCGCATCTCGAAGAACATCGGCACCTACCGGAAAGTACTCGGCTGCGGGACCTGGGCTCGGAAAAAGCGGTGGTGCAGGATTATTCGGGACGGGTTGTCTTCGAGCTGCTGCAAAACGCCCTTGATCGCGCTACTGGTCATATTTTGCTTCGCTGGGATCGACAACGACAGATTCTCGAAGTCGCCAACGATGGACGCGCGATCACGACCCAGAGCGTGGACGGGCGTCGCTCCGATATTCAGGCGTTGCTGAGTATGCATTCGAGCAGCAAATCAGCTGGCGAAAGCATTGGCAATAAAGGTGTCGGCTTTCGTTCGGTATTTGGTGCCGGCAGTCAGGTCGAGGTCTGGAGTCGTGCTGAAGATGGCCATTGGTGGGGCATGCATCTGCAACATCCGGCGCGCTTCGCGGTGGCCGTTGACGGCTGGATCAGCCAGGACGCGGCCAGCTTTTACGCGCCGCTGATGCTCTCGGCCCAGCCAGAACTCGATTCAGAGCATGTCACACTGATTCGCTTGCAGGACATCAGAAAACCTGAGGTCGTTGCCAGCATTGAGGCATCCATGGCGGAGTTGAGCCGTGGACCGCTGGCCTTCCTGCAGGAGCGCTCCGCACTTGGCTTGCGCATTACCTTGAGTGTCGCAGGGGAGCAGGACGTCACCCATGTTACCGACGCCAAGAATTACCTGGCGATGGCGCAGCGGCACATGAGATTCCCCGTCGAAGTGCGTGCCAGTACCGGGTTGGATCTGGACGTCGCTGATGTGCGGGTGATTGCGTCCAATGACCCGAGCAACTCGCGCTACTGGTCCTATTTGCCCACCGAACAGCCTGCCGGGTTTGGCGTTCAGATTCACGGCGACTTCTACTTAAGCAATTCGCGCCGTCACCTGACGCTGCGAAAACTGGAAGGCACCGGGCAAGCGACTGACCCGGCTGGGTGGAATGCGACTTTGGTGCGTCTGGCCGCTGAGTGCATCGTTGAGCTCTGGCAAACGCCGGACGTTTGCCTGGCTGAAACATTCTGGGAATACGCCACGCCGCGTGCCTGTACTTGCCCGCACCTGAAACGCGAAGTCGCCACACTGTTCTGGCAGGCGCGCGGAGCGGTATTTGAAAGCATGGTGAAGAAGAGTTTTTCGACTGGCCGGACATGGCCTCTGGTGCGCTACCGACAGCTGTTCGAGGCGCTTGAAGCCTGGGCGGATTACGCTTATCGCAACCTGAAGCTCGGTTATCTTTCATCGCACCGTGAATATCTGCTAGCGCGGATTCAGGCCAGTGGCGCCAAGGTCCTGCCGATTGTCAGCGAGGGGTTGGAGGAGAATGCGCCTGTCCTGCGCGCGCAGCCGCTGGTTCAAATTGCCAGGGGGCAGCATCGCGGTGCCGAAGGCGACCGCATCTACTACCGCCGCTCAGGGCTTGAAAATCAAACCGAGCTGGCTCAAGTGATCATGCGTCAGAAGTCCTTTATCACGACCTTCACGCCTGCCTTGGATATGTCACTCGCGCAACAAGGACTGATCAACTTTGATCGACCAGAAATACTCGCGCAACTGCGTCCTGGGGACAACGAAGACGATCATGTCGAGCTGGTCTGCGCCGCGCTGGCCTTGGCCGGTCATGAGGGCACTGGCGGCGTTGGCTCGTTTTTGCGTCGGGCGAAGGAGCGTGGTGTCGGCGCGGCCTGGCGTTTTGTTAGCAAGGAAACTGCCGCCAGTGCTGGTGCAAGCCTGGCCAGCCTGATGGTGAAAGGGATGGATGGCCATTGGCATGCCGCACAGGCGTGTGCACGAGTCAAAGGACCGTGGCCGCAACTGGATGAGCTCTGGCTGGCTGAAGTTGTGGACGGTATTGTGCCGTCGCCCACCATCGATGATCTGTGTCTGCTATTGGGGATTGGCCCTATTCCATTGTCCGACCCTGAAACGATCGCATTGCCCGATGAGTTGCCGGTCGAAACGATGACCGAGCTTGTTGCGCGCTGGCCATTGCTTTCCGGCTTTCTCGCCCGAGAGGAAGGCCGGCATCTGTTGGCTGCCCTGGAGCGGTGCCGCTGGCTGCACAGCGGCGGCACGGTGATTATCCGTGACGGGCTGCATGGCCAGGGTCCCTATGCGCCATTGGACATCTGGCGCCAGCGGAGCAGTGGGGGGTTCAGAACCTTGTTGTTGCCGCGTTTGGAAGTAGAACGAGGCAATGACACGACCTGGTACGCCCAGCTTGGGATTGCCAATGCACTGGAGACCAATGGCGCCGAGCGGGTGCGCCGCGCTTTTGAGCGCCTGCGGCACATTGATCCGCGCACATTGGACTCGGCGGCGCTGCGTGATTTGCGCGAGCTGTATCGCAGTCTGATGGATTTGACCCTCAAGCACGAAAGCCTGACACCGCCCTTGCTCTATCGAGTCGTCGGCGAAGCGGGGCGCCAACAAGGACTGGCGTGGGGCAGCGCAGGGGACCGCATCTGGCACGATAGTGGGGAAAATCCCACCGCATTGCTCTCGTTCAACGACATCAAATTGTGGGTGGTCAGAAAACTGAGCAAAGAGAACGCCTGCCGCTACGGTTTGGAGCATTTCGAACCGAAAACCGCAAAAATCAGCTGCCACGGTGACAGTAATGATCCGCTGGCGGTGAAGCTGCGTAGCCAGTTGCATTTGGCTATGCCGGATCTGATGGCCGCTGCCAGCGCGGCGCACAACGATTTCAATGCCAGCAAGGCGTTGGAGGTTTTCGCCAGATTGATCATCCGCCACTATGACGATGTCTGGATCGAATGGTCGTTTGACGGCAAGCTCGGCTGCCTGGGCAAAGACTCGGTAGGTGATGTCTTTGAACACGTCACGCAACAGGGGGCGCATGAGCTCTGGTTCGATGGGCCGGATGTGCCCTTGGTCGAATGCGCGCATCCCTTGAGCCAACTGCTGACAGAAAAGCGGGCATTCGGTGCGTTGTTCAAGGATGGGCTGCATGCGTGGAGCAATGCTGCGGATTCTGTCGGTGAAGACGGGCGAGTGTCGGGAGCCGTTCAGCGCTTTCGTCGTGAGTATGGAATTTCCGATCAGGAGGTAGCGGAGTTCCGGTTGCGTATTGACGCCCTTGTGTTGACTGCCGAAGAGCGGTTGCTGTGGGTGGCGTCGGTTCGTGAAGTACTGCAAAGCTTCGCGTCGGGCCTGAGCTGCGAGCCATTTCCAGGTATGGTGATCAGACCGGAGATTTTTTTGAATGCCCGGAATGTCGCAGAAGATGAGGTGACAGAGGCATTGGCCGGGATCAGCAAGCTTCGTCCGCTTGTCGACTTCGCAGGCACGCATGCATCGGCGTTGGCGCTGGCCGACACCTTGCCTGCTCTGGCAGCTGCGATTGAAGCGACTCCTCGTGAACGCTGGATTGAAGCGTTGCTGGAAGGGTTGCAGAAGGAAGTCAGGGTTGAGCATGCCGACGAGAGCGCACAGCTGAAAATGATGGATTTCGATCCCCAGGTAATCTTGCATCGTCGGTTGGATATTGAGCCGCAAGACCAGGCGCCCTCAACGGATGCTCTGGCATTTGCGAGCGGGAAGTTGGTCCTAAGTGCGCTGCCCGAAGCTCTTGATAAGTTGGGCTTAAAATCGTTCAGTGCAACGCGCGTCAGTATGATTGCCCGCGATGCTCCTCAGGATGAGGATCATTTCATTCGTGATGCCCGACGCAAGGCGACAGGTGGGTTACGGGCCGAGGAGGCCGTTCTGGACCATTGCGTACCTGAAGCCATGCGTTGGCTCAAAGAGGACCCGGAAGGCTTTCACCAGGCATTGGCCGCGCCTCTGGCGTTTCTTGGGGATGAAGGTCAGCGGCGCTCGACACTGATAACCCGCGAAGAGCAAATGCGCAGCTTGCTTCACGTCGCAGAATACGTCGGTAACGCCGGATTCGATGTGTTGGTTCCACGTGACAGGCGCTTTCTGCAGGTCGAGGTCAAACGAGTCGCTCAATTGAAGAGCGGCAGGTTCTTCGTGTCTGACAACGAAAGACGGCGCGCGCTGGAATATCGCCAGCGAGAACTCGGTTGGCGACTTTGGCTGGTCTCAAGTGATGGAAAATCACGGGATGTCACCGAGGTGATGGATACCTTTGACAAGCACAGCGACGCGTTGCAAACACTCGCGAACGATGGATTACGTCCAAGTGAATGGATGTTTGTGCTCAAGGAATGACACTGAGCCAGCCCACGACCCCGTGTGTTGGTTTTCTCAACGCACCCGCACCGGACTGTTGGGACATTTATAGCCGGGGTATTGGGCTTCAGCCGTCACCTTAGCCATAGCCGAGGTGATGGCTTGCACTGTGATGGTGAAATTGGCCGCTGGACCTGCGTTAGGCGTGACACGTTGCATGAAGGCTTTGTAGGTTTTCATCGTCAAGACTCCTTGGATTTGGTAGGAGAAGAGTCTTTACGCAACGTGCGACACGCCATGTCGTATTCTAATTATTTCAAATAAAGTGCCGCCATTTTTTGTGCTGTGGCTGCCATTTTCTCGCGCAGGATAGACGGTTCGACCACTTCAAGATTGTCACCTTGGCTGAGAAGCCAAAGCTCTAGGCCTTGGCTTAGGTGGGTGCTGCCTACCATCGTACGGCAGCCATTTTCATCGAGCAGTTGTTGATCTTCTGTGAGTGGGTTTTCCGCTAGTCGCTCGTACATCTCTTGGCTTAAAAGCAGACGTAGCGGTACCGGCTCATCCGACGCAAGGCTGATCAGGCTACGCTGTGTGCTAACCGAGTTGATATCGTAGTTTTCAGGGGCCGCTATTGTTTCTGGAATTGTTGTGACTGAAATGAACCGATGTAGTGGCAAGGCCACTGGCCGGGTGTCTTTTTGATTCGCAAATACGCAGGAGAGGTAAATGTTGGAATCTTGATAGGACAATCCAAGCGGTAGAAGACGATAGGACTTAGCTTCGCGTGCGCCGCGCTTGAGGTATTGAGCTTCAACAGCGTAGTCATCAAGCAGCGCCTTTTGAAGGGTTTCGAGCACTTGAGGGTCTACTTTGCCCGGCCTTAAAGTGATGAAGCGGGTATTGCTGATGACTTTCTTAGACCAGTCCTGAGACGGCCGGGCTTCACGCATCAAAGACCGGGCATATTCATGCAGTGCCGAAAGATTGGTGACTTGGGCCGCCATACCAAACCGACTGGCGTGGTCCATGATCATCACTAGGCTCATCGCATCGGTCGGTAGCAGGCTTAGGCGAGAAAGTGATCTGTCTGCCCACCAGATCCTGGCTTTGGCTTTAGGTGATTTAGGTTTGCTTTTTACATGAGGGAAGCGTTTTTCCAACTCGCGTAGATGGCGTTGTAGGGTGCGTAGGTCGACAGATATTCCTTGATTTTCGAGGCGTTCATGGATGGTTTTTGTGTCGATGGCGCTTTCCATGCGGGGTAGCAAACCTAGCAGCACTTCCTGACGAAAGAGTTGTTCCACTGCGATATCCCTGACTTTCAATTATTTGGATTGCTATGCGATACAGGTTGTCGCGCCTGTCTGGAGATTGGTCGGGCCAATAAGTTCGCCGATCAGGACATGAGCATGACCAAAGACGCCCAGGTGTTCAACCTATTGGAGGGCATATTGCCCATGGTCAATAGCATCCGGTTTTTCGAGCCGGACGACGTGCTGGCCCTTATGCCGGCATCGGTATTCCTTCTCTACGAATTTTGGAGATCAGCCAAGCCAACGATTTTTGCCTGGCGACTTACTATCAAATCAAGGCCGCCAATCCGCTTCGCGGCATGGTCGAACCTGGCAGGTTACGAGTCCACTATGAATCTCTGCGTGGTGATGCGATGGCTCAATGGCAGTCGAGTACTGTTTGAGCCTGCTCTGGCCCGACGGCTTTTCAAGTTAGCCTTCGTTCTTGGTTCCGGAGAGGCGACAACTATCCTGACACCGGGGGAGACTGTCGGCTCAGATGCCCGCCCGACAATTATCACCGAGAAGATGTTCGTTTGGCCCATGGACTAATGTCAGCTAATCGTATCCTCATCCATCGTACGCAGAATGACCGGCGCGATGTCGGGCTGCCCGTCGACGTTCGTAGCTAACAGGTCTGCGTTCAGCGCCCATAGTTTGGTGCTGTGATTTACAATGAGTACCCCAAGACTTTCGAGAATCGCCGCCAGCTTGCTGGTGTCGGGGATGTTGCCACGTCCGTTTGTAGCGTGGTGGTATGCGGTTCCGATCCCTTCGGCGCTATCACCATTGCGTACGTTATCGGCCTTGTTGGCTAACGGGAAAGGCTGGATGCCGAACGTTTTCTGGAGGTTGCCCAAGGTTTTGTTTACGACCCCGATAGGGAAGTATGGACCTCCTTCAACGCTGAAACCTTCATCGGTGAGCTTGTAACGGAAGGGCTTGCGGCGAGTGGGTGTGCAGCAATCGATCCATGAGAGATCCTGCTCGAGCTGTTGAGTTGATCCTTGGTCTTCCTCTGGGTAATTCCAAAGATCATACCCGATCATAAATAAAGCGGCCTCCAGGCGGCGGAGTGGATCAACGTTAGTTCCGTCACTGGCCAGGAATGCGCTCGCAGCAGCGTTTGGATGGGCAACTACACTGCTGAGAATCCAGCTTGCTTTCATGTTCCATTCCGCATGGTGGGAACCAGCTTTCAGGCGGGGGAAACGAAGCTTTCCTTCGGATGGGTTTCGGGATTTCACGAAATGCTTACCGGTTTCCTTCGCTGGTGCCCATGGGAAAGTCAAGGTTTCCGGCACAGTCTTCAGTTGTCGAGCTTTGCAGTACATCACTACGCCCCAGCCAAGCGCTGCTGCGACACGGCTGTCATAAATGACAAAGTCCTTGCAGACCAGCGAGTAGACCTTGGTCATGCCTGCGTTGAATCGGAGGTCTTTGGCCTGAAGGATGGGGACGTCGGTTACGCCAGCGTCGATGGCGTCACGGGTGGCTGATAGGGTAGCTGCCAGGCCGCGCACGTTCATATGGAGCCAGGTAACGTTATTGCTCTGTACACCGCCCCATATCATCACGTCGATAGCAGCTTGGCAGCACGCTCCATCGTTGACCGCTGGGGCGAGTGCCAACGCCTTCTGTAGGTCGGCCTTTAGTGCGCTGAGAGCTACATCGTTGCTCACTGCGGTTTTACCCGCCGGAACCTGCAGGCGCTTGATTGCAGGATGTTGCCATTGGTATACCGAGTAAGCGTCGGCAAGGCTGTCGCAATACCACAAGGTCTTACTCTGTCGATTCAGGTACTGATGACGAATCGTGGCGTTGTCCAGGTTGCCGCTGAGCCACTCGATGAAATCTTTTACGGTCGGATTAGTAAGGTAGTCATTGCGCGTCATGAGAGGCCCCTGTGATCGGTTTTTTGCGGTGAGGTTCCATTATCGCCAAGCTTGCGACAATTCCTGTCGTGACACTTTTCCTATGAGTGAAAAGGCGCTGACCGTGCGATTGCTCCGGTTATTCGCTGAGCTGCCTGAGTTTGGCCCGACTCTATGCAAAGGATTGGACTGTCATTCGCTTCGGTGTCGATCCCCGTTTCGCGCCGTTCGAGTCAAAGGCTCCCGCCGGTAATCTAGTGGGGCTCGACATCGATATCGGCAGCGCCATCGGTGCCCAGCTCAAGGTCAAATGCGTATCGATGGAAAGTCCCAGGGGCAGCGTCATCCCGGGGCTGAAAGCGAGGAAGTTCGACGGCATTCTTTCGTAGATGAGTGTGACGGAAAGGCTTGATGTGATTCTAGAGCGTGGACCGGCTGCGATATCCGGAACCTAAAGCGAGTTCAAGCAAGCATCCTCCCCCATTCATCCAATGCAGCAAACTCAAGATGCATGACTTCGTGTCGATACGTCTCTCATCGGTAACGCCCTTGGCGCAACTGGCGCTGCCCTCTGTTGACCCTTAAAGGAACAACCTATGTCGTTAAACCGGACCCAGATAGAGGCCCTGCAGCACTCCATCCATACCTATAGCTTCCCTTTGGACTACTACGATCACGCATTGCCGAAACAGCAGAACCCTCAGGTAGCGAGCAGTATTCAGCAACTGGAGTCGATCATTCAGACCCAACTGCGGTCGACGGTGCCTACCGATATCGAGCAAGGCCTGGGCAACATCATTTATTGGGGAAACGCGACGGCCGGCTACAGAGATAGCCGATTCGCAAAATTTAACTCACTGATTGGCTCGTTTGCTCCTTACGCCTCGTTCAATGGCCTGGTTAGCACAGGTACCCCCTCGTTGGCTGCGCTCAAGCGACTCGGGTTTCCCAGCTACTCAAATATCTCTTTCGTGTCCAAGATTCTGATGTTCCTGAACCCGCAGGAGTATTGCGTGCTGGATTTGCAAATCAGTAAGCTGAAGAAACAGACGCGGCCAATAAGTAGGGCTTTGGATCGACTGACCCTATATCCGACAAGCATTCCAATTACCCAAGCCAACGAGCAGGTGTACGATCTGTGGCGCTCTGAGTGCCGTTGCATCAGTTCGACTTACTACGGTGGGAGATACCGGGTGGCAGATGTGGAGCGTGGGTTTTTCCAGCTAACCAAGAACGACCTCGCCCAGGCCCACTCGATTTATGACGACTTCTGACGCGTTCGGTCCCTGAGTATTGCGCTGCAATGCGCAAGTTCAGGGAACGCGCTGCCTGGAATGGAGGTGTATGCCTGACTCCCTCAGTCATACAACCAGGGTTTCAACTCCTTCAGGTTCCCCACCACTATCTGTTGCGCCTCCGGCTTTGGGTCTAGATTCTTGGGATCGATCTGATACCGCTGCAACACATACTTCACTAACGCTTGGCGACTGGGAATCTCTATCTGCCCATCCATCATACCGAAATCAGTCTGGATGATCGCCTTCTGCGCCGGCGTCAGGCGTTCGTCGGGCTTGATGATCACCGCCACCTCGGTGTTCCAGACATCATCTCCATCGATGCCATTTTCGGTTTCATCATCCCGGACGTCGGGCACACCGCGTAGTCGACTCAGAACAAAATCGCGGTATTCACGGTTTTTTTCACAGTAGGCGCGAACGTGCCAGCGCATGCCGGTGTACACCAGGGTGTGCGGCGCGATCGTGCGGCCCTCGGGGTCTGGGCTGTTCAGCGAAACGTAGTCAATGTCCAGGCGCAGGTGGTCGCGGCAAGCCTTGAGCAACGGCCGAAGGATCTCCGCCTTGATCGAGCGATCCGGCACTTCCAGCACCTTGGTGTGGGCATAAGCGAGGGCCAGGCCCTCAACGTGCGGCGCGCGCGCATTGTTTTGATACAGCAGGTGCAAATAGGCGCTGGCACTGTCGTCAATGAACAGCGGCTTGAACGCCTTGCTGGGCACATAGCCCTTTATTTTTTTGTCATATGTAAGGTTTTTAGACGCATGCTCGTTGATGTAGGTGTTGATGTCTTTGGATGCCTGCTGTCGGCTGATGCCGAAGCTCTGCATCAAGTGCCCCGTGGTCAGGCGGCCTTCCCACCAGGCAACCGTTTCTATCAAACGATAGCGAAGTGCCAGGTCCCAGCGGACTTGTTCGATGGACTGCTTGCGTTTCATAACCTCTCCATGTGCGCGAATACTTTACCTGTATAAGTCTACATTCTAGACCTGTCGCTAATCACTACATATCGTGTATTTGTCTTCGAGATGAATCGAACTCACGGAAGGAAGTGGACATGAGTATGTCGGAAGCGGTTTCGACAGGTGCTTTGCTGATGATGGGGGCAATCCTGCTGGTGCTTCTGCTGCAGTGCCTGAGGTTGCGTGAACTCTGGAAAATGGCTCTTGATTGTCAAAAGAACGTGCGCTGGGCACGGATCTGGGAGGTGGAGAACCGGGAGCTGCGCTCGGCGCTGCGAGCTGAGAAAGCGCACATCGAGCAGTTGCAAAGAAAGCTGGTGATTTTGCAAGAATTGATACCGGCAGTGTGAGGGGGAAGGACATGAACAGACTTGAACGGATCAAAGGCTGTCTGCTGGGCGGTGCCGTCGGCGATGCGTTGGGCGCCCCGGTGGAGTTCCTCGAATGGCCTGCAATCGAAGCTAAATTCGGTCCACAAGGTATCGTTGATTTTGCCCCTGCTTTCGGTATCACCGGCGCCATCACCGACGACACGCAGATGATGCTTTTCACCGCAGAAGGCTTGCTGCGGGCTTATGTTCGCGGCAGTTCGCGAGGGATTTGCCACGTTCCGAGCATTATCCATCATGCGTTGCTGCGCTGGCTGATGACCCAGGATTGCCCTACGACGATGCCTGTCAGCCGGGACGGGTGGTTGATCGAGCAACTGGCACTCTGGTCTCGCCGCGCTCCAGGCACTACCTGCATCAGTGCACTCAAGGCCAGTCCACGGCTGGGCGCTGTTGCCGAGAACAACAGCAAAGGTTGTGGCGCCTTGATGCGCGTTGCGCCCTGTGCATTCTTTGCTAATGCCTTTGACTACGCTGCCCAGTCAGGGCGCCTGACTCACGGGCACCCTACGGGTTACCTGGCGGCCGGGCTGTTTGCCGATATTCTCCAGCGCATTGTCGATCGGCAAGACAGCCTGGAGCACGCAGTCACTCAAAGCTTGGTCAATTACGGGCAAAAGCCCGGTATGGAAGAAACACGTAGTCTCATCGAGCGCGTGCTGTTCTTCTTTTACGAGGGCTACCAACCCACCCCGCAACGCATAGGCGAACTCGGCGGCGGTTGGGTCGCCGAAGAGGCGTTGGCTATTGGGTTGTGGTGCGCCCTGGCCGCGCGCTCGTTCGAGGAGGGCGTGATCACGGCAGTGAATCACAGTGGCGACAGCGACAGCACTGGGCTGATCACCGGGCACCTGCTGGGTGTTCAGTATGGTGCTGCGGCGATTCCTGCTCGGTGGTACGGACAATTGGAGTTGCGCGAGGTGATCGTGCAGGTCGCCGAGGATATTGAGCGCGTTCCTCGTGAGTATTCTGGGTATGGCGGAGAGTTTGATCAGCAGATCGAACGGACGTATCCCGGCAGGTGAGGGCGCTGATGGCGTTGAGTACGGATAAATTTTTAGGAGAGCAGCGATGCCAATTAAACCGAGGCCATTTACGTTTGTGTGTGTTGAGTGTGGTTGGAAGAAAACGGTGGCTCCGCAGAGTGATGCGTTGGGGCCGGGGGAATGGTTTGATAAGTGCCCCAAGTGCGGAAACGGGGAGTTGAAGCAGGAGGTGGCGGGGTGGGTGAGTCGGACCTTGGCGGAATTTTTTACGCGGCGGCTGTGAGCGCTAGTACGGTCATTGAAAATGGCGCCCCATCGAACATCGTACGACGACATCGCTGGGGCTCCATATGGAGTATTTGCAACGGAAGCTCGAAATCCTTCAGACATTGCCGCTTGCAGTCTGAACGTTATGGCATGTGGCCCGATCCTTTGTACGGGGTGGCAAAAAGCCAGTTTCGGAAGTAGGATCCACGCATCTTTGAGACACGGCCGCTGGCGATTTCTCTCTTATCAAAACCTGTAAATGGATTTTCCAATGAGTATCGACCTTGAGTCGCCAATGAACATCTACGCGGATGTCTCGCGCGAGGTGGAGCGCATTCTGAATACATTGGGCGGCGTTTCCGATGACCGAGAGGTCTCGGAGCTGCAGTCCTCTATTCGGGAGCTGCTCACAGGCGTTCAGAAAGACCTGGATAAGCGTATCAACGAGCTGAAAAGTCATTCGGAGTGGGATACGTTCACCATCGCCTTCTATGGTGAAACCAACGCCGGTAAGTCGACCATTATTGAGACCTTGCGAATCCTGCTCGGGGAAAGGACCAAGGTCGACGAGCGACAGGTATTCAAGGCATTGCAAAGCGAGCACAGGCTGACCCAGGAAAACCTGGATAATGCCCGTGATGCCATCGCCAAGGGCGTACAGCTCATCAGCGACTTGCAGGCGCAGCTGACAACGCTGCTGAGGCAATTCGATCAACGTGAAGCGGCCCTGAAGGGCGAGCTGCAGCGCTTGCAGGACCTGGTGGTCGAGAAGCAACAGTCGGCCTCGCTCTGGCAGAAACTGATGAACCTGTTCCGCACACTTCCGGAAGAAAAGGCCAGTGCCGACACCGCCCGCCAGGTGCAGGTGTTCGAAGCCGAGAAGGCCATGGTGACCGCCGACCTTACGCGTCAGCAGCAAGAGGCTCAGGCCCGCAAGGACGAAGCGGTTCAGGCCCAGGAGCGCCTGGAGGCCACCCTCAATTGCCTCGATCGTCTCGAACCTCTTGCCGATGGCGGCATCATCGGCAACGGGCGCTCGGACTTTACCCTCGCCACCCAGTTGTATCAATTCGAATCCGGCAAGCAGAAGTTTGCATTGCTCGACGTCCCCGGTATCGAAGGCGATGAAGGCAAGGTGAATGAGGAGGTCTGGGCAGCGGTGCAGAAAGCCCACGCCGTCTTCTATGTGACCTCCAAGGCCGCTGCACCGCAAAAGGGCGATGAAGGTAAAAAAGGGACTCTGGAAAAGATCCAGGAGCACCTGGGATCGCAGACCGAGGTCTGGTCGATCTACAACAAGCGTGTTACCCATCCGATGCACCTGTCCAAGGACACCCTGATCGGCGAGGACGAACAGGGAAGTCTGAACGTGCTGGATGAAAAAATGCGCGAGCAGTTGGGGGATCACTACCAGCGCAGCTTGCCGTTGAGCGCACACCCGGCGTTTCTCGGTATCGCCGACTGCCTGGTGCCAGGTTCTTCCCATGCTAAAAGTCGGGAGAAGTTCCTCGGCCAGTTCAGTAGGGAAGCACTGTTGGCGAAATCCAACATGCTGTATTTCCATGAACTGTTGACCGGTGATTTCGTCAGGGATTACAGGAACAAGATCCGTCGCTCGAACTTCAACAAGGCCAATCTGCTGGTCAAGCATGCCGCCGAACAGTTCGCCTCCCTTCAACGGGGGCGCCTTAAGCCCTTGCGCGAAAAGCTCAAGCAGGATGCTGGAGATGCCTGTACCCAGTTGGACATCTGCCTGAGCGGTCTGAAAAGCCGGCTAGACAATCAGGTCGAGCTGGCGATCGACAGCTTCACCAGCTCGGTGCGCGAGGAGGTTTATGACCAGATCGACAATGACATCGGCAATGACGAGTTCAAGCGAGTGTTCGAGCAGGCGTTGGAAACGGCGCAGGAGCGGATCAAGCACGAGTTACCGGAGCGCTTGAAAAACGAATTTAAAAGGTTCGCCGACGACATTGCCGAAGTGATCGAACGCTTCCAAGAGTTCGTTCAGGAGTTGATGAACGCTTACGGGAAGATCGGAATAGCTGGGCTCGACAACAAGATCAACCTGAAGATCAACATCGACAACGGCATCAAGGTGCAGAATCTGCTGGGCGCACTGGTTGGTGGCGCGCTCATGTTCTGGAACCCCGCAGGATGGTTCGTTCTGGCTACTGGCGCGGCGGCTTTGTTGCTCGGTATCGGCAAGGCCCTATACGGATTCTTCAACAGCGACTACAAGAAGTCACAGCAGCGCAAGGCCGTCGATGACAACCTGTATACCATCGCTGACGATATTCGCGACTCCATCCGGGCCAATCTGACTCAGGCTTATCCCGAGCTGGAAACTAGGGTCGAATCGATCCAGGCAGTGCTGGCCGAGCCTGCCCGGCAGGTAGCCAGCATCAACGACGCGGTGGTCAAGTCCGTCGTCGAACTGAGCAAACTCTCCAACACTATTGCAGCGGCAGGTATCAAGTAATGGAACAGACATTAGGTGCATTCAAGGCGCAGCAATCGCAGGCGCTGGACGTATTGCAGAAACTTGAAGCCTTCCTGCAGCAGGGCGAGGACGCTGGCGTTGAGATTGACCCCAACCTCAAGTCCAAGTTGCATACCGCCATACGCGATGTAGCGGACGACAAACTGAAGATCGCCTTGGTCGGCGGATTCTCCGAAGGCAAGACCTCCATCGCTGCAGCCTGGATGGAACGGCTGGATCGTTCGAGCATGAACATCAGTCAGCAGGAGTCATCCAACGAAGTCAAAGTCTATGACGTGAATTCTGACTTCGTGCTGATCGATACCCCCGGACTATTCGGCTTCAAGGAGCAGTTCAACGCGCAAACCCATGCGATAGAGAAGTACAAGGACACCACGCGCAAGTACGTCAGCGAAGCTCACCTGTTGCTGTACGTCATGAACTCGACCAACCCCATCAAGGAAAGTCACAAGGACGATCTGGCCTGGTTGTTCCGGGATCTGAACCTGCTTGCGCGCACGGTCTTCGTACTGAGTCGCTTTGACGAAGTGGCTGATGTAGAGGACGAGGACGAGTACCAAGGCAGCCTAGCCATCAAGCGCGACAACGTCATCGGCCGTCTGCACGACCTGATCGGGCTGACGCCAGAGGAGGCCGGCGCGCTGGCGATCGTTGCGGTCGCGGCCAACCCGTTCGACATGGGGACCGAGTACTGGTTGTCGAATCCCGAGAAATTCAGGACCCTGTCACATATTGGCACCCTGCAGCAGGCGACGTCGGTAAAAATCGACACCAATGGCGGTGTGGCGGCAGTGGTTGAGGAAACTCGGAAGACCATCATTCGCGATGTGCTGACCAAACAACTGCCGGTTGCCATCGAGAACGACATCAGGATTGGCGAAGAAGTCGACAAGCTCGAGACCGTGAACGTTCGTCTGCAGAAGCAGCTGATTTCCTCCCAAGGGCAGATCATGGACGCGCGCGGCAACCTGCGTGATTTTGTTACCCGATACTTTTCCGGCCTGATACTGCAGGCTAAAGGCTTGAGCCAGAACACCTTCACCGACTTCTTCGAGCGGGAGATCGGCAGCGAGGGCGTTGTATTAAATGCTCGACTGCAAAGCGAATTCGAACGCCAGCTCCGTTCCGCCACGTTGCAGCTCGACAAGATGAAGGTGGGCTTCGAAGCCGAGGTCAACCACTTCAACGATTCGGTTAGGAACCTAGGCAAGCAGGGGCTCGATTACGCACTCAAGAGCAAGCTGATCAACAACGGCACGGTGCTGGCGACCCGCGACGGCATCGTGGCCGTCGCCAAGACGGTTGGACTGGACTTGGGCAAGATGCTCAAGTTCAAGCCTTGGGGTGCCGTCAACCTAGCTAAAAACATCAACGGCGCGCTGGCTGTCTTCGGACTGGCGCTGGAAGCCTGGGACTCCTGGGAACAGAGCCAGCGGGAGAAAGCGTTCCGTGAAGCCATCGCCAGCATGGTGGAGAACTTCGAGCAGCAACGCTCTGAACTGCTAGGCCTGATCAATGGTCCGGATTTTTCCGAACGCTTCTTTGCCGATTTCGTATCGCTTCAAACCAGCGTCCAGGAAGTCAAACAGAGTGTCGAGGAGCGGCGCCAGAAACGTCAGGAGTTTCATGCTTGGCGTGAGCGAGGTGAAGTGATCGACGCCGAGTTCACCGTACTGACCCACTGAGCCCCCCCGATAAGCAAACGGATTACGAATCGGTCGGTTATCCGACTGATTCGCACTTATTTGAATGCAGGGGCGATGATCAATGGAGTGTTCAAGAGAGGCTCGCCGCAAGGCCGCCTCCTGTCACTGTTACTGGCAAATGTGCTGCTGGACGAAGTGGGGCGGGAGCTTGAACGAAGAGGGCCACTGCTTTGTGCACTACGACGATGACGCGAACGTTTATGTTCAGGCGGGGCAGCAGGTGATGGCCTTTGTGGTAGGAGCGGCGTTGGTGCATGGTCGACCCGCTTAATAAGGCTAAAACTGGTGCCCAGTTCAATTTGATCAAATTAAGGGACGCCATCGCCCGAAGCGCAAGGATCAGGAGGTGTGTTGTCGAACGGTTAAGGTGATTCGGTATGCCGGCAGCGTTATCACACCAGGACAAAAAATAAAAAACTTCCCGTCTGGAAGGTTTGCCCCTGGGGATGCCAGGGACAAGATTTCCGTATGGGTGGGGTTGGTTATAGGTAACCCCGTTCGGCCAGCGATACGCAGCCTTCACAGCCCACCACCACATGATCCAATATCCGGGTGCCGACCATGTTCAGAGCGTTCTTGAGGGTGGTGGTCAGGGTACGGTCGGCTTGGCTGGGTTCTGGATCACCGGAGGGATGATTGTGAACCATAATGACGGCCGCAGCGTTGTGTTCCAATGCGATCTTGACCACTTCTCGCGGGTAGACGCTAGCCCCATCCAGCGTGCCTCTGAACAGTTCTCTAAAGCCTATAACCCGGTGTTTGGAATCGAGCAGCAGTAGAGCAAAGATTTCGTACTCGTGGTACTGCAGCAGTGTTTGCAGGTGGCTGAAGACCTGCTTGGGCTCAGTCAGTGCCCGGCCTTTAGACAGACGACTCATTGCCAGTTGTTGAGCCATCTGCAGGATGTCGGCCTCGGTGACCGGTGATTCCATGACATAGGTGCCGGTCGTCTCACCTGCTTTGAGCTTGTGATATTTCATGGGGATTCTCTTGAATTGGAAGACATTGGGTCAGGTTGGAAGTGTGATCAGTGGGCGCGAGCAGAGTAGTCACTGCCGCTTTGGAGGGATTTGGATTCCAGCTTTTGTACCAGTGAGGTTTTGGCAGGTGCCGCTGGTTTGGGGGCGACTTCTGCCTTGCTGGTCTGATCTTCTACTGCGGGGAAGAACTCCTCGACGATGGCCCCGGTGTCCTCATCGCTGTCTTCAAAGGCTCCGTTGCTAAAGCCCTGTCGTGCCGCTTGATCCAAGGCGCTCTGGTCAAATCCCGCTGCTTGTCGGGTTTCCTCCAGTTGCTTGGCTGCCAGTAAGGCGTCTTCTAGGCTTAGCCCGCTGCGTACTGTGATATCCACGTAGAAGATCGGCGTGCCATGGCTCTGACGGGTGGATTTACCGCGTAGACGCAACTCCAGTGGCAGGCAGGCCAGGCGATTGCCGGAGATGGCTTGCAGATAATGCAGGCGCGCTGCCAGGGTGCGGATGCTGTTGTAGCCCGTGGTGCGAAACACAAAACTGCCCAGCGGATCGTCATCGCCAATCACCACGTTCAGCCGGCCGTAAGGCTTGCAGGCATTGCCTTGAGCCAGTGAACAGCCATCCGGTGACGGGCAGGGCAACGACTGAATGCCATCCTTGGTCAGACGCTTGCAGGTCTCGCCGTTGCCTACACAGACCGGTCGTCCGGTAGTTCGGTCGAACAAGCTGTAATCGGCCCGGAAGTTCAGGTCCGGCTCGTTAAACAGCAAATGGATCGGAATACTACGCAGCTTGCCGTCCTGGCTATTGCGCAGCGCCTCATTGAGTGGATGCAGCAACCAGCCGTCGCGGCTTTGTACCTGCGAGGTGATGGTGAACTGATCATCTTTCTCCGGCAGACGTTTGCCGTTTTTCTCGACGATCTTGCCGATGGAAATACGCCCGAGTACCGGAGGGGTGATGGCTAAGCCTTTGAGCATGGGAGTTCTCCTGTATCTGAAATAAAAACGCCACCGAGACCGCGCAAACGGCCAGGGTGGCGTTGGAGAGAAAGGGCATGGGAGTAAGGAAAGAGCGAACAACCGTTCAGGCCAGCAGAAAACGCCGACTGCCGGTTTTGGTGGTCGAGTAGCGCACTTGCAGATGGGGCTTTTCTTTCAGCAGACGGGGGATATCCAGGGCCGCGCTGTCTTTGGCTTTCTTCCAAGTGATGCAGCCAGTTGCGAAGATCGCCCGGCTGGCATCGGCCATGGCCTGTTGCAACGTTTGCTTGAGCTGAGCTTCCTGCTTCTCCTGCAGAGCAATCGACTCGCGGACGCGCTGAAGTTCGGTAAAGGTCGTACAGAGCAGAGTGTCCTGGCTGAAGTCCAGGCTTTGCCCACTGTCCTGTGGATACAGACACCGCAACGCCTGCTCCGCTGAGGCCGAGCCGTCTGCCGGCGGCGGGGTATCACTGACGACGTAATCCCAGAACAGCCGCTCCAGGTCGATCAGCCGAGCAATCAGTGACTCGTCCCGTTCGATACGATGGATTTCCAGGTGCTGACCACCGAGCAATACTGCCACATCAGCGGCCTGCTTGCCGGTGACGGCGAGCTGGTGCATGACTTGCAACTGCACATACTCGGGCACACCCTCCTTCCAGAGGCGTGCGCCGTTTATGCCGGCAGTTTTGCATTCAAGGATCTGTACATCGTCGGCGCCGATGACCTCGCGGTCGATGTTGGCCAGCATCCAGGGTAGTTTAGGATCAGGATGCTGCAGCACGGCATTGATCCGTCTTACCCGGTGACCGCTACGCCTGGTGTAATGCCCCGCCACGATAGGCTCCAAAATGTTGCCCCAGTAAGCCGGGCTTTCCTCGTCTTGCGGATCGAGCTTGGGCAGTGATTCATCACGCCCGGTTTTCTCCATCCACAGCTCCAACTGGGACTTGTACGGGTTAAGCCCGACGGCAGCGGCCGCATCCGAGCTGCCGATACCTAGCTTGCGCACGGCCAGCCAGTCCTCACGCGGCAATTGTTTGGTACCCACCAGGCGCAACGCCGGACGGGGTTTAGTACTGAATTTTTGTAGCGATTGAGTGCTCATGATCATTTCCTGAGGCATAAAAAAACGCCCGGCCAGCAGAAGCTGAGCAGGCGTTTTACATAGTTGAGTAAGTGAGTGGAGCTAGGCGGCGAGTTGCAGCGCAGCTTGTAGAGCACGTTGTTTGATCACAGCACCTTGGCCAAACCAAGCCGAGTCCATGCGGTATTCAGTACTTCGAGCCCGCCGCTCGTGATCAACGTACTCGGTCACTGCATTGAGCAAGCCCCACGCAGTTCCCTGCGCCGACTCTAGCGTGGCGCCGCGACCTTCGCCTTCGTACAGGCTTTGAACCTTACGCAGTGCGCGCTCGTTCGGCAGGACTTCGGGCAGTTTGCTATTGGGGGGTACGTCACACAGCACGTTTATGAGAAAGCCCATCGCTTCATGCCACTGCACCTTGCGTTCAGCCAGTGCTCGCATGCGGTACATAAACTCGTCCCACTGGGAGACCGCGATGCCCAACTGCTTTTTCACTGCCTGCGGATCGAAGCGGGTGTTATGTGGCACCTTGATTGCGCGGGTGGTGCCATCCAGGGCGATGGTCAGCGTGTTATTACAGACCACACGTACGGTGGTGGGGGTTGCGGTGGTGGCCAAGGTGCCATCACAGGAGGTGGCCAGCAGCAGGTAACCATTCACCTGATCGTTGCCCTTCAACGCCGTGCCTTGCCCAGTACGGGCCAGAGCCCAAAACTTGCGACCGCCTTTGAGCACTCCGGCGGTTTCCAGCTCGTAGCCTGAGACCTCAGTCAGATCCCGGTAGAACTCCAGCACCTCACTGGGTTGCACCACCTGGTAGCGGTTGGAGACCACCGACAACGGGGCCTTGGTGTCGGAGCGATACAGCACCTTCTGTTCAGGGAAGGTATGAATACTTCCCAGGTGCCCGATGGCATCCGCCTTGAAGTGGACTGGGCTTTCCTGGATCAGCCAGTCCATCCCGGCTTCGCGCTGCCAGATTTCTAAGGGTTGTTTTGGGGAGAGGTGGCTGCCCAGGCCATGCCAAGGCGTAGCGCCAACGTAAGCCATTTGTTCAACGAGGTGAGCCATGGGAATGATTCCTAGCGAATGAATGGAAGAGAGCGTCGTTTCATCAACAAGCGACGCCTGTTCACAACGGCTTAACGGTTGACGCTGAAGCTGTAACCGCAATGCAGACATTGATAGTTGTTAAGGATTTTTTCATCCATTTGTTCACCCAGCGTGGCTCCGGCTATCCCGCCAGCAACGCCCCCAAACAGTCCACCGAGCAGAGCCCCGGCGATACTGCCAATGGCGATCCCGACCGGCCCACCGACCACGCCCAGTACGGCACCGGCTTCCGCACCCGTTAGTGCTCCAGCGGCCCCACTGGCCGCACCGCCCGCTGCACCAATCAAACCGCCTGCTTGCTTACCCACATTTTTAGTAACCACTCGTCCTGAATTGCAGCTAGGGCATGGGGTGTACATAAATGATTCCTCTCTGTTTGCTGAGTCCACGTATCACGCAGAAATGCTGAATGACGCGCTCATCGTTGAGCGTTCATCTGGGTGATATAGGTCTGAGATTTTTTTGAATGAGGCTTGCCGAAACAATGTCCCCGCGAGGGACGTTGTGGGCGGTATCTGAATGTGAGGTTTGGCGTTATGGGCTGCTATTTTTGCTATTAATAGCTGGAATAGTACTGGCTAAGGGGGGGGCATTCTGTTTTGAAGGAGGGGCAGAGTTGCTGTCAAAGTGGTGAGCTCCAAAAGCGTAACGTTAGTAAGCGTTACGCTCACGTTCTTTGAGATTTGAGTTGCTACTTATAGGATTGCCTCGTCCAGTCCTAAAGGGTGCAATGATGTTTAATGAAAAATCAGAAACATTGGTTATGCTTCGCTTGAAAGATGTTTTAAAACGCACAGGTTTTTCTAGGTCAACTATTTATAACAAGCTTAAGGTGGGCTCTAAACATTATGATGCGAAATTCCCAAGGCAGATACGTGTTGGGAAAACATCTGTGCGTTGGATTGAAAGCGAAATAAATTCGTGGATGGAAGAGCATGTGAAACTGTCTAGGCAGACTCAAGGCTCAATGGCGGAAATTATATCTGCAATGGTTGTTTGATATTAGTTGTTTGTATTTATGGTGATCTATGTATTTTAATTTTTTTAGACAACAAAATGCAAAACAACCTAATTTCGGAGATGATTCATATCCGAGTTTGTCGCAGTTTCCCTTGTTGGATGCTGCAATAAATGAGGCTCAAGCAAATATTCAGGCCCCACGGGGATTGATTCAAAATGCGGCCTTAACCGCGATTTCTGCTGTCTTGCAGGGCCATGTAGATGTTCGTAAACCTAATGGTCAGGTCGGTCCGACCTCGCTGATGCTTCTTGCAATTGCTGACTCGGGTGAAAGGAAGTCAACGGTTGAGAATGCTTTCTTGAAGCCGATTAGAGCCTTTCAGGCTAAGCAATGCGAGGAAGTGAGGGAGAGTCAGTCGGTGTGGAAGATTAAGTACGATACTTGGACGGTACGACGTAATGGAATATTAAAAACGATTATGAAAAAAGCATCAAAAGGTCTTTCTGTTGACGAGGAGGAGAAGGTCCTATTGGCTTTAGAGAAAGAAGCTCCAGTTAAACCAAAAGAATTTAAGATTTTGTATGAAGACTCAACCTCTGAGGCTTTGTTTCATGGGATGTACGAAAATTTACCTACGGCTGGTTTGATTTCAAGTGAAGGTGGCGGTGTTTTAGAAGGGCGCGCCTTCAATGACCTATCAAAGCAAAATGCGATTTGGAGTGGTGACTCAATCACAATTGATCGTAAGACGGCGGAAAGCTTTGAACTTGTTGGCGCGCGGCTGACAGTCTCTCTTATGGTCCAGGAAAGCGTATTTTCGAAGTACATGGCTCATAAAGGCGGGGTGTCTAGGGGATCTGGTTTGTGGGCGCGTTTTCTAATCTGTCGCCCGGCTTCAACACAGGGGACTAGGTATGTAAGCACTCAGGCACCGTCCTGGTATCATCAAACACAATTTGCTTCGCGGTTGGAGCACTTTCTTGAGGCGGGCCTTATTTGTTTCAGAGGAAATAAAAAAGAAAAAGAAGTGATCGGATTCGACTCCGAAGCGGCTCGGCTTTGGGTGGAGGTTGCGAATGATATTGAGTCAAGGATGTGTGCAGGTGGAATACTTTATGGGCTAGGTGATCATGGCTCAAAGTTAATGGAGGTGATTTCTAGGTTGGCTGCATTGCTTCATTGTTTTGAAGGGTTTGAGGGGAATATTTCGATGTCAACTTTGCAGGCGGCGACTGACCTTGCTAAATGGTACTCCAATGAATTTATAAAGTTATTTGGGCAGAACTCTAAAGAGAAGGATGAAGAGCAGGAGTTAAATTTCTGGCTTGATAGTTTTCGTATGACGGGCAAGCGATTTGTTAAAAAGAATTATATTTTGCAGTACGGGCCTGGGAAGTTTAGAAAGAAATCTGTTCTTGAGTATGTTCTTTTGCGCTTGGTGAATCATGGTGCTATTCAGTTTTTTAACCATCCTGGTAACAAAGCTGTTTATGTCGACCTCTGTCCTTGGCAAGGTGGTGTGCAGATGATGCTGGGTTCTTCTCAGGGTACTAACTTTTCTAGCGCTCCTGGTATTTAGTGTTTGGTGTTTGACGGGTTGCTTGAGTCTGTTTGTCTTGGTTTGTCAGAAGGTGTGTGCAAGGCGGCCACTGCTTGATTATGGATTACTATTTAATTAAGCAATTAAGTAGCTATTAAATGGTTAGGTAGCTTATTCCATTTAATTAAATTAATTATCCAGTATTGAGTTAACTGATCGATTCAATTGATAGTGCAATAGTTTGCGGTTGTGATGTCAATTGATCATTTTTTAGCAGTATGACTCCCCAAAGCCATGCTGCTGTTTTTTTGAGGAAACAGTGAGTGATAAGTGAAGTTGATTGGATCGATAATGGAGGTGTGTTAGATCTAATGGTAGAGGAAGTCGGAGGGCTTCCTGCTTTAAGGGTAGAGGAAAGCTTGGTGTTCGAGTTGCGTTCTATTGAGAAATTAATGTACGAGCTTGCTGGTAGTAAGGGCTTTTTGTTCTCTTCTTGTACTCATCAACGCGATGGGGTGAAGGTTAAGACTGAGAGGCTTGGGCGCTATTTTGTTGACAAGCTGAAGAGGGGGGTGGGGGTGTTTGAACGGTGCTTTCCCTCTCATGAAGTTAACCCTTATGTGGAGGTGTTTTTCAGATGTGCTGATCGAGTCGATGATCTTCATTCGCTCAGAGTCTGGCGGTCTTTACGCGATGGAGCCGCTGAGGCTTTTATAGGTCGAATGAATGATCTCGTAGAGTTTGTGCGGCTGGAGCTGTCCAGTGATGCTTTTAAAGCTATTTTGAAACGATTCCGTAAAGCGTCCTTTAGGCGAATTAACAGCTTGGAAGGTTATATAGACGCTCTTTTTGCCCAGCACTCTAGGATGCTTATTGTGCGTGTTGATTTGTCTTATCAGTCGGGCTTTGTAAGTGGTCGTGAGGGTTTTTATGGTGATGTTAAAAAGGTCAAGGCACATTGGGCAAAAATGCAGAAAGACCTTCACAAAGGTATTCCAGTTGATGGGTTGTTAGGGTTTGCTTGTAAGCTGGAGTATGGTCAGCTAAAGGGGTTCCATTTTCATTTGTTGCTTTTTTATAACGGAACAAATCATCGCCAGGATGGAGTTTTGGCTAGAATGGTTGGTGAGCATTGGCGAGACTCAATTACGGTAGGAACGGGGCGCTATTTCAATTGCAATGCAGTCAAGGATAAATATAGATATCTTGGAATAGGCATGATTAGTTTTAATCAGCCGGATAGAGTAAGCGCTTTGAAGAATAGGGTGGCGTCCTACCTGACCAAGGTGGACTATTGGATACGACTATCTCCTGAAAGTGGCAGATCATTTTTCCGAGGAAATATGCCTAAGTTGAAGACTGTGAAGAGAGGACGCCCCAGAGCCCCTGGGCCTGATCAGGCGGCTCCTCACGTGGCCATCTAGGCATGTCTCATGGCCTATTAGTTTCTGGACTTTAGGCTGATGATGGTAGCTGCTGCGGCAGCCAGCTTTGCCGTGAGCCCCCAGTCTGAGCTTTTTAGAGCTTCTATCATGACTGTTCTTTTAGTTGGAGCTTTTTGAATTGTTTTTTGACTCTCTTGCCAGAAGTGTTTTGCCGCTTCATTGATAAGAATTAGTGCGGTGGATGCATGTTCTGGGTATTTAGTTAAGGCTTCGCCAATTGGCATCTTTGTTGACTTTATTTTATGGTAGTGCTTGTCGGGTAATATTGCGAAGGCGGATTGTTCGAACACGTCTTTTCCAACGGAGTTGTATTTTTTCTCTAGGTGTTTTTTTATTTTATCGATAAGCTCTTTTCGCTCTTCCTGTGAGGCGATATTTGCCTCGGGGATGAATTCATCTGAGGCTTTGTTTAACTCGACAAGGTTGTCTGATTCCCATTCTTGGCGCTCGATGTTTTTCTGTTCTTTGTCGGTGTCTGCTATTGTTTCAAGGATTCTATTTGAGTCCTCTGTTCTTATGAGTATGTCAGTTTTTCTAATTGTTATTTCTTTCATCTGGTTGATTTCGGTTTTTGTGGTGATGAAGAAATCTGCGTCTATTATGAGGGCTGGAAATGGTTGTAAGTTTTTCTTCAATTGCTCATGTGCTGAAGCTTGTGTAATGCCTTTTACGCTTTCGTGGAAAAAAGCATGTTTAAAGTTAAATTTTTGGGTCTCGTCATAATTTACTATTTCCTCCCAGTCGGTGGCGCTTATGGAAAGAAACCTTATGTCTAAATCTACTTTTGAGTGATAATCGTGATCTGCGCTAAAAGGCGTACCTTTATGCTGCTTTGATAAGCTTTTTGCTGTTCTGGGCTCATTGTTATTTAGAACGATGGCCGAGCCGGATACATGAATTGCAACCGTTTTTGGGCAGCGGCATAGAAGGGGGATCTGCAGCTTTTCAATTCTGTCTTTGAATTCACTTTCGGAGATGTTGTGCTCCTCAATAAATTCAGCTGCTGATATGGTAAGCCCTTTGTTTTTCATTTTTAATCGTGTCCTTGTTTAGCGGTGCTAGTCATTTCTCAGGGCTGTTGGAGTGGCTGTCTATATCAGGCTGGATAAATGCTTGCCGAGAACTTCCCAAGCCTCCGCCATTTCTTTAGCATAGCTATGACGCTGATAAATGCGTTTTACCTTATTTTCCTCTGTGTGGTTGAGGCAACGTTCAGCCACTTCAGGAAGCACGCCAATAGCAGTCATAATCGTCGCACCTGTACGCCGCAGGTCGTGAGGTGTCCACTTCCCGCCTGGTAGCAACAGTGCTTGGGCTTTGGCGCTACGTCGGCTCATGGAGCCTTGTTCCGGAAGGCGCTGGCGATCTCCCAGCTGCTTGGTTACCGTTTTAGGGCATACATGGTCAGTTATGTAGGTGTTCGGGTAGCACCAAGGTGACAGGCTATTAATCTGCTTTACGCGCTTGAAGTGGCTAATGGCAAAGTCTGAAAGGATGATGCTGTGCGGTTTGCCGTTTTTACTATTCTCGGATGGAATCAGCCAAGTGCTTTGCTCTAGATCGATATGCTCCCATCGGGCGCTCAGGAGCTCACCAATTCGACAGCAGGTCGATAGGGCAATCCAGATTGCAGCTTCGGTGGTGACTAGCAGTCCTGCATCAGGGGCTTTCTTAGCAAGCAGCTTGATTTCGTCATCACTCAGTACTCGGTCGCGTTCAGTGTCTTTGCCGCCTATCTTAGCTTTGCGGATACTGGCACTGGGATCGTGCTCAATAAGGTCGCGGTCTACGGCAAAGCGGAACATTTGACGCATAAGCGAAAAAACCATCTTGGCCATACGGTTTACACCGCGAGCGAGAAGGGCATCTGTCACCTCGGTGATATGACCCTTTTTCACATCAGCGACAGCCAAGTCGCCCAAGAAGGGCAGAACGTCCTTTTCAAACATCCGACGAGCCTCTGCCCCCTTGTCCTTGCGGTTGATGAGATCAACCCTAGCCCAGTGCTCGAATAGGTCGGTAACAGTCTTGCGTGCCGCCTGGCGAGCTTGCTCGGCTTCGGCTTCTGCTTTCTCGGCGGTGAGTCGTGCCAATTCACCATCTCGGGCTGCGATACGGGCAGCTTCCTCGGCATCCAGATGTTCTCGTAAGTTTCGAGTTCCACTTTGGTAGAGGCGTGACCACTCTCCTGCTTTAGTTCTTGCTTCCTTAAGGGTAAGTCCATCAGTGCCAGTGGCGTCATATGCACCTATGGGCAGAAACACCCTTCCACCGCTGGTGTCGGTATACCTGAAGTAAAACAGGCGCTCGCCATCTGGGCGAAGACGTGCCATGAATCGGCCGCAGCCGCGAGGAGCATCCTCGATCAGCCAGGTAGGTTTGGCTGGTTTTGCGTTCATCTGTTTGTCGGTGATCGTCGCCACTTTCGCTTCCCCCAGAAAGGCCAGGCTCAAGATGGTCACCGTTGGGTCACCGTTTCTCGCTGGCTCTGGTAGAATGCTATCGGAAGCGGTTGGACTGTGTAAACTACAATGACCAATGAATACAGTGCTTTAGGTCTTGTTCTTGGATTTATTTAGACTGACTTGGATCATGGTTTACCTTTATGGGGTGCTAGGGGTAGAGTGTTCGAATCACTCCGTCCCGACCATATTTTTTTAAAAAATCCAATCACTTAGCGGTGGTTGGATTTTTTTGTGTCTGCTGATTTTGTGCGAAAGAAAAATTTGCCCCCACTTTTGGCCCTACTCAGAATCCTACATTTCCGTCGTGTGAGAATTTGAGGAAGTGGTGATGATTAGGATGGGGAGTGCTGAACATCCGGAGCGATGTGACATTCAATCATCGACCTCCCTGATATCCAATGAGATGACTCCTTCGACTTGAGGCGTAGAACCAGGTTGCGGAAGCAGCTTCAGCATAGCGCGGGGAGGGTGCTTGCGCTTTTGGAGCCTCGCCCCAGCAACGGAGTTTATCTGGCGCCGAAGCTCGGGCAGGTCAATCGCCTCGGGTTCTCCGGGAAGCTCTATCGCATCGCCTGGGCTCGATGTGTCAGGAGGGTAACCCTGATCAAGCTCAATGGCGCGTTCCTCTTCTAATTGGGCTTCTGGTCGTACTGGGGTAGGGGTCATGGCCCTGTGAGCCTCGACTTCCTGGGCGGCTAGCTCTAGAGAGTTGGAAGGTCCGATTTCTGGCGCGGAAGGTTGTGCAGGTTCTCCCTCCAAGATATTGGCCACACTGATTGCGATCTGCTCGTTGCTTGGTCGCGTAATGATTGCAGCCAGCTGCTTTTGCGATAGGTGCGTTAGTTTTGCAGTCCGTGCTAAAGCACTCTTGCGCACTGTTTTGTACGCTTTTTCGATTTCACGTTCTTTGGGTTCCGCGGGTGCCTGATAATGGCGGAGATGTGCTTTTCGTGGAAGTCGATGGATTTCAGCGAGCGTTGGTTAACATAGAAAAACTCTAATTCACGCATACGGATTTTGGTGTTTACGCGATCAGTAGTGGAAGCAGGATAGCCTCCTGCTTCCACGAGTGGATTGCTAGTTAATGGGCTTGCTGATCAATCCCGGCCTGTAACGCCTGGCTATCACTGTGCCCGCCGACCCTCAGCGGTCCAAGATTGAAGGCTTGATCCTTACGTATGGCGTCGTCCTGTTTCTGCGTCAATTCGTCCTTGGCGCCCAGCACCAGGTTGACCGGTGACTTCGACAGGTTCAGCCCGACATCCGCTCGGTAATCGCTGCCGGCCAACGTCGTTGCCGTGACCTTGGAACCACCCAGGTCGACCTTGCCCTGGTCCGCGCTGATCCGGGCGCCAGTCAGGTGGGTTTCGCCACTCACCTGCAGGTTGACGCCTTGCGTGCGGATGCCCGACGCTTGGGTGACGCTGTCTTTCACCACATGGCTGACGTCCAGGTTCAATGTCGGGGTGTAGGACGTGTTGCCGCTCTTGTCGCCGAACAGCACGTTTTCGGTGGTATTGGCCACCGAACTGCCGGTGGTGTTTTTGCCGTTGACGGCGTAGCTGTCAGTGGTTTTTGGCCAGGCCTTTTCCTTGAGGTCGGACAGGCGAGTGCCCACGGCATCCTTCTTGTCCGCCAGGTAAGCCTTGGCTTTGTCCACGCTCGTACCGAAGGCGCCGCGGGGCTCTGGATTCACGTCGTAGCTACCGCTGCGGGTGAGTTTTTCGCCCAGGCGTTCCTTGGCGTTGCCAACGCTGTTGACCACGCTGTCCTTGGCCGAGGCCAGGTGCTCGGTGCCTTTGTCGACGGCGTTCTCGAGCTTTTCGCGGTGCTTGTCAAACGCGCCCTCGGCCTTGGCTTGCACCTTGTCCTTGAGCGGGCCGCTGGCCTTGGCCAGTTTGTTGACCACGCCGGGCTGGTTTTTCTCGACATCAAGCTTGGCGTCGACGTTGACCTGGGTGCTGCTGACTTGATCTTTGCGGCTCTCGACGACGAGGTCGCCGCCGACATTGCCACTGACCTGATCGGCTTCAATTCGCGCGCCGGCCAGATGGGTGTCACCGGCACTGTTGATCACCACCTTATTCGCCTTGATCAGGCTGTCGTGCTGGGTGGTGCCTTGCAGGTGATCCACGTCGACCTTGGCCCGCGCATTGATGCCGTGCTGGGTCTTGGGGGTGTCATGTTCACCGGCGTCGGCCAGGGTGGTTTTGCCGCCGCTGCCGCCTGCGCCCAGGGTCACGCCCCAGCTGTTATGCGCCTGGGTCGATTGCGCCGACTCTTGCAGGATGCCGCCGTTTTGCGCATCCAGATTGACGCTGTCAGCCACCACCTGAGTGCCTTGCAGGTGGATCGCATCCGCCGCGTTGGCGCCGCTGGTGAGGCTCACTTTGCCGTTGCTGTGCAACTGCCCGACGCTAACGCCTTGATCGTTTTCGGCGACTTTGCCGATGTTGAAGTTGGCGCTCAGGCTGCCGGTGGTGCCGCTACTTTCAGCGCTGCTGGTCTTGCCGGCACCGACCGTCAGGCCGCCGCCCAGGTTGCTGCCGCTGCTCACGTGCGTAGCGGTGGCCGCTTGCAGATTCAGCTTGCCGCCAGCGTTGAGGCTGATGTCACCGGTCTTCGCGGTGCTGCTGCCGACCTGAGTGCCCTGCAGGGTCATGTCGCCACCGCTGCTGAGCTGGATCGGGCCGTTGCCCTGCAGCGTCGCGACACGCGCCTGGCTGTCCTGGGTGTTCAGGCGCTTGTCGTCCAGTTGCACGCCGGCACCGAGGCTGGCGTTCGTACCGTTGCTGCCCGGGGCCGTGCCCACGGTCATAGAACCGCTGCCGCGCAGGCTGTTATTGGTGTTGCTTTGGGTATCGTTGGCCTGGTTCAGCGCCAATTCGCCACCGGCTTTGAGGTTGACGCCCGCCTGGCCGCCGTTGAACTGGCTGCCTTCATAACGCGCGTCGCCTTGGGTCTCGATGTTCACACCCTGGGCCCCGGCGTAGCTGCCGACTACCGCCGTGCTGCTGGATTCACGCACATCGCTGCTGCCGCCTGCGCCATTGCCGCGCACGTTCAAGTCTTCACCGGTGGTGGTGTAGATGCGCACGCCCACTTTGGCATCAACGCCTTGCTCGCTGCTGGTGTGGGTGTTGGCGGCCGCCGAGGCGAGGTGCTCGCCGGCATTGATCTTCAGCCCGCCCTCACTGGCGCGGTACTGGGTGCCTTCATCTTTCACGGTGTTGGCGACATTGATCTGCACCGTGCCACCGCTGAACTGGCTGACCACGGCGGTACTGTCCTGCTGTGTGCGGGTCTTGTTGGTATGGCCGACTTCCACATCGAGCCCGACATTCGGTTGCTCGAAGGCATCCAGCAGGCCGGGCTGATGGAATTTGGCCTGGGCCACGCCGTCGACGGCTTTTTCGATCGGCCGGGTGATGCCTTTGTATTCAACATTGGCGCCGACGTCGGCGGTCCAACCGTTCTCTTTGTGGGTGCCGGTCTCGGTGTTATGCGCCGCCTGGTTATCGACCTGCGCCGCGTTGACCTGCAACTCAGAACCGGCCTTCACCTGCGCGCCCTGGCTGGTCAGGGTGTTGCCGGCGTTGATCGTCAGCGTGCCGGCCGACGCCACGCTGCTGGTTTGCGCGGTGGTTTTGTGGCTGGTGTCAGTGCTGCTCTGGTGGCTGAACTGCGCACCATTGCCGGCTCGGTCCAGGCCGCCGGTGTAATACACGCCGCCAGCGGTGGTGGTGGTGTCGGTTTGGCTACGGGTGCTGTCATCGGTCGCCAACAGCTCGACGTTTTTGCCGCTCACGGTCGCATCGCCCTGGGTCGCCTTTAGCTCGGAACCCTTGATGCTCACGTCGCCACCGGCCGTGACGGCCAGGCTGCCGCCGCTGAGGCTGGAAGCTTGCTGCTGGGTGGTGTCGGTCTTGCTGGCGTGCTGCTGATCTGCATAGTTCACACCCGCGCGGTACTGACGCGTGCCGTCGGCGGTTTCCTTGGCGTAGCCATCGAAACCCCGCGTGTGAGTGCTGGTAGTGGTGTGAGAGGTGTTTTCAGCCGACGCGACTTTGATGTCACCCTTGGCATTCGCTTGCAGTTCGCCTGCCGCAGAGACCTTGGAGCCGCTGACGCTGATGTCCTTGGCGCTTTGCAGTTTGAGGTTGCTGTCCGAGCGCAGGTTGCTGGCGACGACGGTGCTGTCTTTGAGGTTCTTGCGGCTTTCATCCTTGGAGATACCAAAGAACTTGCTGTCGTTGCTGTAGCTATTGTCGTGGGAGGTGTTTTGCACGCCGTCGATCACCAGCGAGCCTTTGTCGCTGATGACGCTGGCCTGTTGGCCACCACGCGCCTGGCTGCCGCTGATGCGCACGTCGTCCGCCTTGACGATCAGCTTGCCATCGGCGTTGACCTTGCTGCCGGTGTTCAGGGTCTTGCCCTTATCGCCATCGCCGTTCTTGCCGAAGAAACTGCCGCCAGTCAGGTCGCCGGAGTAAGCGTTGTCGCTGCTGCTCTGGGTACGGCTGGCGCTGGTGATGTCGACTTGCCGAGCGGCCAATTGAATATCGCCCGCAGATTTCAGTTCGGCGCCTTGCAGTTGCAGTTTTTGCTGGCTGGTCAGCTCCAGGGCTTTGCCGGCCTTGAGGCTGCTGGTGACGCTGCGCTGTTCGCTGCTGGACTTGTCCCAGTTGGCTTTCCACAGGTGCTTGCGGTGGTTGCCCTGGTCGCGGGTTTCGTGGGTCTCGGTGGCGGCGCTCAGTTGCAGGTCGGCGCCGCTGTTGACGCGCAATGCGTCGCCTGCTTCGACCTTGCTGGCCTTGATCTCGGTGTTGGCGCCGGACGACAGCGTGGCATTTTGTTGTGCGACGACGTTGTTGCCGTGCTGACGCGAGTCCTTGTCGGTGGTGGTGCGGTCATAGGTTTCGTAGGTGAACAGGAAGTTGCTGTTGTTCCACTGCTCACGTTTTTCCTGAAGCTTTTTGCTTTCCAGGCTGCTGAGGGTGAGGTTGCGGCCGGCGTCGAGCTTGACGTTGCGTCCGCCGACGTCGGTGGCGGCGAGGCTCAAGTCTTTGGCACTGTGCAAGTCGACATCGCCCTGGCGGCTCTGCACACCGGCGCGGGTGGCGTCGAGGCTGTTGGCGTGGACCTGGCCGCTGATATCGAGGTCGCCGGCCGAGCTGACCTTCACCCCATCACGGCCCTCGACTTGCACCGCGCCCACGCGCACCCCGGCACCTTCGGCGGTGCTGATGATATTGATACGGCCGGCCTGCATTGCCCCGAACAGGCGGGCGTCGATACGCTGGTCCTGGGTTTTGCTCGCCGGGTCGACCTGGCGCACCTGGCCGCTGGCGTAGTCGACCTGATTGCGGCCGACCGTGAGGTTCAATTGGTCACGCGCACTGAGGCGCCCCTCGCTGTCGATACGCGGCGCGATCAGGTTGATCGACCCCGCGCCGTTTTGCAGGCCCTGGCCCTGCACCGTCAGGTGGCCGCTTGCATCGCGAGTGTTCAAGCCTTGCAGCTTGCCGTCGTTGAGCTCAGGGCGGCCCACTACGAGGTTGGCATTTGGGGTGTTGATGAAACTGCCGCCGTTGACGGAAATGCCATTGGGGTTGGCCAGCACATAATCGGCAGCCCGGCCAAAAATCTCCTGAGCGCCGTTGATGGCCGAGGCGTTGCGGCTCACCACCTCGTTGAGGATCACGCTCGCCGCCTGGCCCTGGAACTGCGGGTTGGCCGCCAGCTGCCCGGCGAGTTGCGATTGACCAGCCTGCAAGGCGTTGTTCAACACTACGCCCTGGCGGTCGACGTTGTAGTCCAGGAACTGGTTATGGGACAGGCCGCCGGCATTCGGCGCGACGATGTTGACGATGGGCACGCCGCCCTGGTTTTGCAACTGCGGCGTACCGCCAGGCCCTTCGACGACGGTTAAGCCACCGGCCAGTACCAACTGCGGTAGCAGGAACAGGCTGGCGATGGCCCAGCGCAGTTTGCCCTGGGGTGAAAGGTGAAATGTATGGGTGTCAGTCGGCATAAATAAATTCGCTCTGTGTTGGCTGATCCGCGACGTGCGTTGTTCGTTGCAACGCTGCTGTGGTGGTCAGGTACGGCGGTTAACTCAGGCTAAACAGGTGTTGCTCAAATCTGTACGCTAAGGCGCGTCAGCCAGACCTCCGGCTCCTGGCCAAACCCTGCGGGCGTGTTGAGGTTGCGTTGGTAATCGAGGTCCAGTTGCACGTTTTTCCAGCTCAGGTTGAGCCCGGCACTGGCACCGCTCAGGCGCTGGCTTTGAGCGCCGTGTTCGCGCTTGATCCAGCCGTTGTCCAGGCCCAGGCGTGGGGTGATTTTTACCGGCAGGTCGCTGGTGAGCGGCAGGCGCAAGGTGTTGCGCCATACCGCGCCGATGGCCCCGGACGTGATGTTTTCGCGGTAGCCACGCACCGCCGAATCGTCGGTGCCCAGCAGTTGTTCGATGGCAGGCAACGTATCCGGGCTGTATTGCGCCGACAGCTGGCTCTGCCACTGCCACGGTTGCCCCAGCCATTGGCCGTTGCGCCATTGGGTGAGGTTGGCGCGGTACTTATGGAATTGCGCCTGGGGCAGGTTTTTTTGCGTTTGGTCAGCATCACGGTCGGCGCCGAACCATGTCAGGCCTTGGGCGTAATTGACGTCGAGGTTCCACACTGCGCTGTTGAGCCAGAACAGATTCAGGCCAGCCTCGGCCACTGTCAGCGTCGGGCTCTGGATGCCTAAGCGAACCTTTTGCAGGTAGCTGTCGACGTCCTTGTAGGCCAGTTGCAGGTTGGCGCTGAGTTGATGGCCCTGGTCGCGCCACAGCACGCGGTCGGTGCGCAAACTGACCTGGTCGGTACGGCCGCTGTTGTAAAACGTGGTGCGGCTGAGCTTGAACGGCGAGCGGTATTCGTTGTGGCTGGCGAACAGGCTGTAGGTCCAGTACCCGTAAGGGATGGAATAAAACAGGCTGTTGCTGCGGCTGTAGCGCGGCCCGTGGTTGAGCGTGTCGCTGAAGCTCAGGTTGAGCGAATCGTTGAGCTTCAGCGGGCTGTCCAGGCTCAGGTTGATGGCATTGCGATCACGCCCCGTGCCGGCACTGCCGAGGTTATCCACTCCAAGCCCCAGCCCCCAGTGTGACGCCGTGCTGCGCGAGCGCAGGATGATGCGCGAGGCGCCAGCTTCATTGCCAGGGGCGATGTCGGCGGTGAGGTCCACCGAACGCAGGCGGTTGAGCTGGTCCAGGCCTTGTTCCAAATCGCGCAGGTTCAGCGGCTTGCCGAGCATCCCGGGGAACGCGCCGCCTAACGACACCGGCAGGCTCTGGTCGGCCAGTTCGATGGCTTCGAGGTAGCCCTCTTCGACGTGAATATCCAGCGACTGTCCGGCCGCCGGTGGGCTGATCAGGTACGGGCGGCTGGCGATATAGCCGGCTTGCACATACAGCTGGGTGATCTCGGCCAGCAGGCGGTTGATCTGGGTGACACCCATGCACGGCGCCACGTAGGGTTCGATGCGTTTGTTCAGCTCAGCCTTGCTGAACAGCGTGATTCCGGCCAGGCGCGTGCCACTTAGCGGCCAGCAGCGTTCATCTTTGGCGATGTCTGTTGGCAAGGCCGGCGTGGCCGCTTGCGTACCGAAACTACCGCGTTGCAGTTGCCGTTGGCGCTGCTCCAGGTGTAATTGCTGCAAGTCGCGCTGCTGTTGCTGCTGCAAGCGCAGCGCTTCCTGGCCTGCTTGCGGCCCATCGGCGGCGGCCGGCAGCGCGCACAGGCAGAGCAGGGCGACGCCCAGGCTCTGGATACAATACTGGCGTTGGGTTGAGGGCTGATTCGGCACTCGACATCCTTAACGTAGAAATACGTACAATCCATACCCATTAGCCAAACGGTGAACTCAGGGATTTTGCACAGTTGAGCCATCATTAAACTGTTTGTTACATCAGTGGCAGGACTTTTTACGTAAAACGTGGGGAATGCCGCGTTATTCACAAAATAAATGCATAGAGGTGGTGCGGGAGGGCCAGGCGACAACTTGTTTGGGCGTTTCATGAGGCGATTTCTGCCCTCATTCTGCTGACTCACCGATCAACCCTGCCTTTCAGACGTACTTACCCCTTTGCCTTTTACAAAAGCCGCTGGGCTAGCATCAGGTTGTTCAATACAAACAGCGGAACATCGACATTCTGTTCTCTACTCTCCTCCAGGCACCGGTAGCGAATCTTGCGCTTGCCCCGTTACTGCATGCGGCCTTCGCCGTGATGCTTGTAACTGGTTGGCCGCGCACCATTTGCCAAGACAACGTCCTGTTCAGCCTGCTCCGCTTGCTTGGCAACATCGAGCGCATACGCTCGATGTAGTGCGCGCGGTTAAGGGTGTCCCCTTTCGCCCCATAGCTGCCCTTGATGTATGTGTGTTGTCGCCATATGTTATTGGCATTCATGGAGGATTCTGACTGATGGCACGTGTGGGATTGATACTGACACCCGGTTTTGCGGACTGGGAATACGCTTTCATAGCTGGAACTGCGTCTCCGTTTTACGGGATCGATGTCAGGTTTTTCGCTTCTGCTACGGGGCAGTTTCGCTCGCAGGGTGGATTGGCGGTAACGGTCGAGAGCAGTTTGCAACAATGTCTGGACTGGAAACCGGACGTTGTAGTCGTGATTGGAGGAGTGGTCTGGGAACGTGCAGAAGCACCTGATATTCGGGAGTTTCTTCATTCTAGTCGTGCAAGTGGAGCGACAATTGCCGGTATCTGTGGGGGAACGCTGGCACTTGCCAGGGCCAGCCTTCTCGACACCGTTCCTCATACATCGAACAGCGCTGACTTCCTACAGCAGAATGCCATGGGTTATGAGGGGGGCACGCTTTATCGAAGCAGCCCAGTAGCTGTGGTTGCAGACCGCATCATAACTGCTCCAGGCCCTGCACCCGTTAGCTTCACCTGCGCAGTGTTCGAAGCTGCCGGGCTATCTTCCGAGACCACTTCTCAATTCAGATCAATGTTGGCAGCGGAACATCGGTGACTGCGTCATCCTACAAAACAGCCGGTTAGGTGATGTGTTCGGATGGCCGCTCATGGGCGATTTCTGCCTGTCATGAGGGGCAGCATTCGGCCCGAAGCGGACTTAGGCTTGGTCCGCCTCGAGGCCATGACTCAGAACGCCAGAGCTTTTCGCGCCCCTAAAGTTGCATTACTGCGAGCGCCCTGCGCAGGGGCTCGTCGGATATCTGGATAGGACCATGAAATGGCACGTCCATGTCCAAAACAAGGTAAACGGAAGCCGCAATGAGCAATGACGAGATAATGAACATTCCTATCACCATCGAATTACGGGGAGCGCGGTATCCAAAACTGGCGAAAATGAGCGTCAACCAGGCAACAAGCATCCCAATCAGCGGGCCAGGAATCGCTCCCTCTGACTGCTCTACGATCCTCCAGCGTTGCTCGATGAGCGAATGATATTGCTGACGAATATCCTGAAGCATCGTTTCATGGTAGCGGTCCGGGGGCATTATAAGAGCCAAAGACTTGCCGATATCATCCAGGTATTTAGCCGCCTCGCTGTTACGATGCTGCAGCGCCTCGTCTCCCCGATACGGGGTCTCGATAGCACGCTCAAGATAGAGGATCAGACGGTTTCGCGTGTCTTGTGCCGCATCGCCATAGCCCCGCAGTGTCCGATCAAAAATGATCATGCTGGTTGCATATCCATGGAAGTTTGCATCAATGGACTCGAAAGTGTTTTTGGCAGAATTGATCATCAAACCAAAGACCAGCGATGTCATAACCACAAAAATGTTGGCTACTAGACGAATTACGGAGTTAGTGTCGTCATCCCTGTGGCGGGATGCCAGCTTTGGGTACCAGTGCATCATGAGAAGCGAGGCAGCAACGAGGCACCCAAAAATGGCCAGTGCTATCCAGAGAGAGTTCATTTATCAGCGCCCTGATCAATTGGAGTCAAGTCTTGAAGGATAGACCGTTGGCGGTTCTCTCCGAATTCTGCTCGGCAGATACCGCGTTTGGACTCCGGGAATGACCCCCATATTGGTATGAACGCCAGCGCTGATCATCGGTAGATATTGGTCGAGCTCTGCCAATCGTTAGAGGCAACAGATCAGGACCGTCTGCTTATGGCCGAGAAAAGCCATTCATGAACAGCGACTCCAGGCCTCGGCTGATCTAGCAATGAAAGAGCTTTTCAACCAAGCTCGCCTCCAGCGGTGAGAGCTCCAGCGATTCAGACGCTTGAACCAATAGCTACGCAGCTCCCGCCAGAGTCGGGGTCAGCGCCGCAGGCGTATTCCAGGGGGCATCGGCCCAAGCTCCGCTGCCGGGCGTCAGCAACTGGCGCAGATGCTGCTCATGGAATGCTTCGCCCAGCGAGTCGACGCGAAACGCCGCCACCCACTGCTCGCGCCCTAGCTGATAGGCCTTGCCGAATTCTTCCCAACTGTCGAAACAGTCCTGCGCCCGCTGTGCATTGAGCAGCAGCACACGCCAGGCGAGGTCGGGCTCGAGCCAACGCATCAGCAGCGCACAACGGACCAGAAACGCCACTCGAACGCAGGCAAAGGCCATGGCCGCACGCGGCTCATCACCGGTTATCAGCGCCTGCAGGTCGAGGTTGTACCACTGCTGTTCGAGGGTCGCACTGAAGTGCGACCGCACGGCTTCGTCATTGCAATTGCTGCGTATCCCGGCCTGGTGTAACAACGCTGCCCGTAAAATCGTCTGTGCTTGCTCGGTGAAGTGATCGCACGCCGACGAGTAGAAACCCTCGACTTCCATCGCATCAGCCATGGGCCTGGCCAGCAGCAGCGACCAGTGCCTGCGTTGGCTGAACAACTGGGCGCCACGCGGTCTGAATGCTCGCCACAACATCCAGGCTGAAACAACAACTGCGATAAGCAAAAACATCCCGCTCTCCTTACCTTGCCCGGGCCTGCCAGGCCAGGATTTCCTCGGCCATTGGCGAGGTCATTTCAGGCCACGGCACACCTTCGGTGAGGTACAACGGGTCTTTGGGCTGACGCTCAATGTATTTGCTGAAAATGTGCCGGATGGCGTACTTGACCGACACCGCCTTCGGGGCAGCCTGCAGGAATTGCTGCGGCTGACGCCCGGCGACCAGCCATTCGACCATGGCGGATGGCGCATCGAGGCGCTCATAAAGTTGCGGATATCGGGCTACCAGGCGAGTCTGGGCGGTCGGGTCGTTGACCTCCTCGATACGCAGCCAGCCGGCTTCGGTACGCACGATGCCGATGGCGATACAGTCGGCGGGTGTCTGCTGGTCGGTGTCCAGAGCATTCAGGCACTGCAGCAGGTCCTGGTAATAGCGCTCCACCGGAGGCCGGTTTTGCTTACCCTTTACCTGCTCGACCGTCAATGTGCCGTCGGCCTGGACGATCAGGCTGATGGTGATGTGTGGCTGGCCCTGACTGTCACGCAAACTGAACACGCGCATGCGCTGCTGTTCGACCGCTTCGGCATAGCGCTCGCCGTAGCCGCCAGTCAAGGCGCGGCGATCGGCGAACTGGCCCAGACAGTGGCGCATCACGTAGCTTTCAAAGGCCATTTCCGCGCGCAGCAAGGAGCTTTCGGGACGCAGTTCCTGCAATACGTGCTCAGCGGTGTTCACCCGCGCAAGCAAGGCCTCGGGCTGGCTCTGGCGCCAGCCTTGTTCGACACGCGCCGCCATCTGCGCGTGTTCCTTTTGCCACAGCATCAACGCCTGGGGGCAGTTGATGCGTTCGAGCTTGCCCGCCAGTGCTGTGCCCTGACGCGAGGTCAGGAACTCCACCAGCAAGGCTTCCAGCGCCAGCAATGGCGCCTGCTGCGGATCGACCCAGACCAGCGGGGCAAGTGAATCTTTTTTTGCATCGCTCAAATGCCCAACCACCCAGGACGGCGGCTCGGCTCCCAATGCCTCGATAGCCTGCCCCATGCTCAGGATTCGCCGCGCAGGCTCGAAATTGCCGACCAGATGACGGTAAAAATGGTTGAGCAACCATTTGCCCACCTCTGGCGCATCACCTCGGGCCTTGCTGCGCTCGGCAATGCCACGCTTGAGTTGATCGGCATTGAGTGCGTTGCGCGGGGCATAACCGGACGTTCGCAGCTCCGGTGTCACTTCCATATCTGCCACCAGGCTTTGCCGGCCGGTTTTGCCGGCGCCTGCAGTTCGGCGATGCACTGGCGGATCATTTCATTGTTTCCCCGATCAACTTCGTTGTTCGGATCACTGCGCAGAATGGAGCGCTGATAATAGTCCACGGCCTCTGCCTTGCGCTCGAGCCCCTTGAGCACATCGCCGGCACAAGCCAGCAGAGAGGATTCAGAGAGTTCATCGATGACCGGCGCGTAACGTAACCACAGGTTAGTGGCCGCCTCCGGCAGGCTGTATGACAGGTACATGGCAATTTTCATCCGTGCGAACAGCGGCGAGTACTCCAGGTCCTTGTCGCTGATTTCGCGCTCTTCCTGCCATTTGAGAATGCGCTCCAGCCAGATCAGAATCTCGCGCTCGCGGTCCAGTCGAAACAGGGCGCGGGTGACGTCCTGTATGTAATCTTCCGGGTCGTGGCGGCCGTAGCCATAGTCGGCTGCGTAGTGCCATAGCTGCTCGGCGGCTTCGGCGATGCCTGGGTTATCGTTCAGCAGAATACGATTTTCGAGGATGCCCTGATAATGTTCGGCGAACGGGCTGGCGGCGATGCCACGGGTATGCAACTCAAGTGCTTGACCCATGAGTTTGTCGTTGTAGCAGCGGTAATTGATCGCCAGGTTGTTGCACAGCATTGAGTACAGGTGTGCGCAGGCATCGTAGCGGTGTCCGCGGCCGCTGGCGAAGCACTGCTCCATACGGGCCTGGCCATGTTCGTAGGCAACCTTTTGCACTTCCCGCAGCCGCCACCAGACCGAATCTGCCTCCTCGCTGGAAAGCTTCTCGACATGCGTTTCGACCAAGCTTTCAAGGGAAGTCGCAAAATTGTAGTAGTACATGCCACTGGCCAATAGCGGCAAGGGTTGGCGCAAGGCATCGAATATGCCGAACGCACTGGCGTGGGCGCTGAACAGGCTGTAGACGCTGCGGTGGTCCTGCAGATCGCCGGCCGAAACCGCCTCGCGTAGCATCGTCAGTTCGGTGTTGGCGTCGATGCGCCCGGCCTGACGTTCACGTACCGCCACCAGACGAGTGATCCACGGGTGATTCGGCGCGCGTCGCCGGGCTTCTGCAAGGGCCAGTGTGAAGACGTTGTCAATTTGCTCAAGGTCATCGCGCGCGTCATGCAGTGCATCGAGCAGCGGGCCCATGGACGGGGTCGACTCGTCCCGCCATGGCAGGCCGGAAGTGAAGCGCTCCAGCACCCTCTGATCATCACAGGCACGTATCACGCACAACGGCCACCACGCTGACTGGTCCTCGGCATCGAGCAGGCGATCCTGGACCCAGTAGGCCGTGCCCGGCCACATTTCGCCGCGCATTTCATAGATTTCCATGAATGCACGTTGCCCCGCGTCGTCGATTTGGCCGTTTTCAAGCAGCCAGGGCAAATGGAAGTCAACGAAGTTGTCACCGCCGCCGGACTCCAGACTCAGGGTCGCCACTTCACAGATTTTCAAAGCACCGGCGAGGTCGCCCTGGGCCTGCAATGAACGGGCGGCCAGACGTGCCAGGCGCACTTCCCATTCTCGACGCTGGGGCAGCGACAATTCGGCGATCAATCGCACAACCGGCTGTTCGAACATCGCCAGGCGCAACGGAACGATTTCGATCAGCGCATCGCCCAGCCACAGCCAGTCGTTACCGTCGACATCCTGATCTTCGCCAGCGGTGCGTAACGCGGCAATTGCCGCCAGCGCGGCTTCACGAGCCTCTTCGTCGCGTTCATGGGTGGCCAGCGCCTGGGCCCGTCGCTGGTGTTGATCGGCATCGTCCCAGGCTCGCAGTGCATGACGGTCGGGGTTGATCAGGGCAAGGGTGTGACGCACTTCGATGGTCTTCAGGGCGACGTCGAGGGTGGCGTGTTGGAGATCTTCGAAAATGCGGTAGCGCCGGTACTGCTCGATGTCGAACGGCAGCGGCTCGTTGGTCAATTGCTGAAGGTGGTCGAGCGCCTGAAGCAGGCCCTGCTCGTCTTTGAAGTAGTTGCCCAGACGCAGTTGGTAGATCAGCAGGTTGACCTTGAGTTCGTTGCGCTCATCATCAGGCGTAGCCTCGATCAGTGCCTGGCCGTCGTCAGCCAGTACCGCCCTGGCCGCGCCTGCATCACCCGCGTTGACCCACAGCACGTGCAGCCGTCCGATCGACTCCAGCGAGGTTGCCTTGAGCGGTTGGCCGCGCAGCTGGCCCAACAGGTAGTCGACACCATGTTCCTGATGCTCGACCTCAAGACGGTCCATGAATTGATCCAGCTGGATGCCCGACAGCACGGTGCTGTTTTGCGTCATTGTGAACTCCATTTGCGAATGACTGTGCATCGCCCGATGCGTCCTGCGTCGGTGCCCTCGAGTGGGGCAACGGTTCTCGTGCAGGTCACGAATGACGAAAGGGATCGGGCAATACAGCGAGGTGCCGAACGCTACCAGCTGGCGTTTAAAAAACCAAGAGTGCGCGGGGGGGCAAAGTCAGTGATTAACGTGCATGCAGCGGGTCGAAACTGTAAATCGCCCGCAGATTGGTCGGCACTTCAGAAGGCTGATTCTGGCCAATTGCTGCCGTTCGCGACCGTCGGCTTTCGGCCAATAGCAGCCATAAATATGGCTACGAATCTAGGGCGGCTCAATGAATAGGTGCTCCTGAACGACTCTGCTCAAGAGCTGGCTTTGCCCCATAAAACGGGGCAAAGCCACATCAATAATTTAGTTGCCGCGGTAAGTCGAGAACCCATAGGGGCTGAGCAGCAGCGGAATATGGTAGTGAGGCACACTACCGTCTGCTTCGAAAATCACAGGTACTTCCGGGAAGAATGTTGCCGACTGATGCTCTTTGAACCAGTCACCCGTTTTGAACGTTACGCGATAGGTCCCTTTCTCGAGCACCTTGTTTTCCGGATAAAGCGCAGTAATACGGCCCTGTTCATTGGTGATGCCGGTGTTCAGTTTGCTCCAGTCTTGGCCGTTCTGTTTTTCAAGTGTCACATTCACGCCAGGTGATGGCAGGCCGTCTTGTAGGTTCAGCACATGGACGCTCAGAGGGTTACCAGCCGCAAAAACAGCGGAGGAAAGTGCGCTCAACACGGCACCGGCCAAAAGGGTTTTCAATGTATTCATGATGAGTCTCCTATTTATTTCTGGGTGGGTAAAACTTGTGCGATAGCTTTGAGGGCACAGCCTTCATCGATCTGCGCACCGCCGGCCCCGGCAACGCCGATGGCACCGATGACTTGATCGCCCACCTTCAGCGGTACTCCACCGCCTAACAGCAACAACTCACCGAGTGTGTTTAGGTTTTCAGCTTCGGGGTTACTGCGTGCGCGCTCTGATAACAGGCCTGTAGCGGTCTTTGTTGATAGGGCGGTAAAGGCCTTGCGCTGCGCTGCCAGTGTGTTGTGTGGTCCGACATTGTCATCGCGCTGCACGGCTACCAGATTGCCTCCGCGGTCTACGACTGCTGCTACCCCGGTACGGCCGTCTGCATGGCAGGCTGCCAATGTGGCGTCTAGCAATAGGTTGGCCACGGCAAGGGTGACATCTGCACGCTGGGCAACCGGTGAGGTATCTGCCCATGCGGCACTTGAACCTATCGCCAGGGATAGGAGTGAGGTGGTGCAGCTTCTTGCGATTAGCATAAATCCTCCCGTTCAAAGCTCGGTTGAGCCATTGGCGGCCATCATGCATAAGCGTTGCGCTCAGACTGATTGCGTGAGGATTACCAATTTGTAATGGGACGAAGCTGTTTATTGGCCTAGGCTATGCACCTGCGCTGGAGGACTAGATGCGTATCCTGGTTGTTGAAGATGAAGCGAAGACAGCTGACTACCTGCACAAGGGGCTGAGTGAGTCCGGCTATCTTGTGGAAGTCGCCCTGAATGGATTAGACGGTCAGCACTTGGTGCAGGAGTGCGAGTTTGATCTGATCATCCTCGATGTCATGTTGCCCGGCTTGGACGGCTGGCAATTGCTGCAGATCATCCGACGAAAGTGGCAGACGCCTGTGCTATTTCTGACGGCGCGCGATGCTATCGAAGATCGGGTCAAAGGGCTTGAGCTGGGGGCGGATGACTACCTAGTGAAGCCTTTCTCTTACGCGGAACTGCTGGCTCGTGTACGTACGCTGCTTCGCCGCGGTCCGGCGAGAGAAGTAGAGCAGTTTCAGATTGCCGACCTGCATGTCGATTTGCTCAAGCGCAAGGTCACTCGCGGTGGCGAGCGTTTGCCCCTTACCAACAAAGAGTTCGCGTTGCTGCATTTGTTGCTCAGCCGCGAAGGTGAGGTTCTGTCACGTACGCTGATTGCTTCGCATGTCTGGCAGATGAATTTCGATAGCGATACCAACGTCGTAGACGTCGCTATCCGACGTTTGCGTGCGAAGGTTGATGATCCTTATCCGATCAAGCTGATTCACACCGTACGCGGAATGGGCTACATGATGGATGCTCAACCATGAGCCTATGGCCACGTAAACTCAGCCTTCGCCTGGCCTTGATGTTTGCCTTGATCAGTGTGGTGCTCTTAGGTGCTGTAGGGTTCTATCTGTATCACTCTCTTCAACGCGAAATAGCCTGGCGTGACGATCAGGCCCTGCTCGGTCGGCTGCAGCATATGCAGGCACTGATCGGCGACAGTAAGAGTGTAGATTCGCTGCGCACGCGCCCGCAGCTGTACGAAAACATGCTGGGCAACCGCGACAACATGCTTTGGATTGTCGACAGCAATGGGCAGTTGCTAATCGAAATCAACCCGCTCGCTGTGCCATTGCCGAGTCTGCCGAAATCGTCCGCGCCAAGGCTTGCCGATAGTCCTGATGATCCAGCTTTGCGTTTTGCCTGGGTCGATATCTCGAGTCCAGAGCGTCGCCTTACCCTAATTGCGGGTAAGTACCTCGGTGAGCGTGAGCAGATGCTCAGTGCCTATCGTTGGGAAGTGCTGACAGCAGTGACGGTTGGTGCGTTGCTGGCGTTTCTGCTCGGCTGGCTGGTCAGTCAGCGCGGCCTCAAGCCGGTACGTCAACTGGCGACACGCGCAGCGACCATCGATGTGCAGCACCTGCATGTGCGCTTGGAAGCGTTCAATGATCTCAGCGAGCTAAGTGCCCTGAGCCATGCTCTCAATCAGATGCTTAGCCGCCTGGAGCAAGGCTTCGCTCAGCTGTCACGCTTCTCCGAAGACCTTGCCCACGAGATGCGTACGCCATTGAGCAACCTGATGGGGCAGACCCAGCAGACGCTTGGTCGTACTCGCTCGATTGAGGAATACCAGAATCTGTTGGTGTCCAATCAAGAAGAATACGAGCGCCTGGCGCGGATGATTGACAGCATGCTTTTCCTCGCGCGTACCGAGCAGCCAAAGTCGTCCATCAGCCGCGAACGCATCGACCTGCAGGAGCTTGCCGGACAGCTCTGCGAATATTTCGAAGGGATGGGGGAAGAGCGCGGTATTGAGCTGATAAATCAGGCCAGTGGCACCTTGTACGCTGACGCGCAGTTGCTACGCAGGGCACTGGCCAATTTGATTGCAAACGCACTGCGTTATGCCGCTCCTGGTACGCCGGTGACTATCAGCACCATGAGCGCTGGGAATGGGCTCGAAATCAGCGTGCACAACCAAGGTGATGCGATTGCTGGCGAACACCTACCGCATTTATTCGAGCGGTTTTACCGGTGTGATCCTTCTCGCAATCAGCCCGATGATTCGGGCGGGCTTGGATTGGCCATCGTTCGATCGATCATGCAGGCCCACAGTGGAAAAGTGGGTGTAACCAGCAGCAATTTAGGTACGGCGTTTTTGCTCACTTTTCCGAACGAAACGTCTCTACTTTGAGCGAAGCTATTAGTGTGGTTGTGGTCAGTTGTTGTTGATCAGCGCTATGTGAGTCGCCGCGAGATTGTGTAGGTCCTAGATGACCGCTTCTGGCCAACTTCTGCCTGTCGTAGCGGGCAGCAATCGGCCAGAAGCTTCCTGTCACGAAGGACCTATCCAAAGCGTAAGCGGCTGGCTATCCCACCTTGCGTAATCACACGATGTAATCGCCCGCAGTCCGCTCGGTATGTCGAAGGGCGTAGCATATGTTCTGGATTGGATCGTATGGTCAATGAGTGGTTTAGGAGTTGTCCCCTTTGAAATTCGATTTAACTGAACAAGGCACAAAATATGCGTGCGCGGCAGACCCTGGCCTCGGCTATATTCCAAACGATCTGATAGCGGCTATCCAGGATGTGTACACGCCGGCGGGAATGCAATTGACGGATTTGGCTATACGCGAGGCTGAGAGTGCCGAGTATGGTGCCTCCCGCTTTGGCCTCGACGGACACACCATTGTCTTCCGTGTGGCTAAAACAACGCCGACGAAGATTGGACAGTTCGTCACAATATGGAAGCGCCCGACGTCAGGCGGCATCATTGCACCTCTCGATATCGATGATGGCGTAGCCTTTGTTGTGGTGAGTGTGTTCGATGCAACGCATCGCGGACAGTTTGTTTTCGACCAGAAGATACTGGCATCAAAGGGCATCATGGCGATTAACGGTAAAGGCGGTAAGCGCGCTATCCGCGTTTATCCACCTTGGGTCAAACCAGTCGCCAAAGAGGCCGTTAGGACACAGCAATGGCAACTACGTTACTTTCTTCCTCTTGAACAAAGCGGTAACGCCGATTCCGTGCAGGTGCGTCGGCTCTTTGAAGTTTAAGATCCTTATTCGTCATTCTTGAGCGTTCTGGGTAATGGCAGCTAAAGCACTGTGATCGAGCCGCCCGCGCCTATCCGCTGCCAAGGCAAGCCCAGTATCAAGGCCTGAAGTTGTTCCTTGTCGAGTTCGACGTCCGATCCGTGCCGGATACCTGGCCAGTGAAACTTGTCTTGGTTCAATCGTCGCACCGAACACCGCGATAACTCTAGCCAACGCGGTCTCGGTACCGGTACGCATGTCCATCGGCTCGGTGGCGATCCAGATGGAATCGATGCGGATCATTGAGCGAGTCCACGGATGAATCGTGGTGCTGTACTGCCTGTGTTTTGCGGACTACGGGCTTAAATGTTCCAACCCATCACCGATAACGCTGTTGAGTTTACGCCTGACTGGCGGCAAACGACGCTAACCTGCCCTTCACGAAGGGCTGCAGCACCTTCAGTTAGGGTGTGAATATTTACCAGGAGGGCTGGTCCTGTGAGTCCTCGTCTCCGGACTTTACTACTTTCTGAATCGACCACAGGTCTTTGCGCACGCGTTCGGGAGGCGGTGAAGCCCCCGAAAATGTTCCCCCCGAACGCCTACTCGATGCCTATAGAGGCCTGACTGAGACCTGTATAATTACATTCTTTGATCCTTCATCAGCATTTACGCATGGCTTTGTAGGAGGTGTTTTTATATGAATTTTATTAGGTTGTTGCTTTAATTTTTTGACTTGCGTGCAATTGTTGGTGCGATGTTAATGGCGTTTAAAACATGATAATTTGGCCCGCAATTATTTGAGCTGTTCCATTTTTAATTTATAGCAGGGCGAATAATGCTTTTTATTGTAATGTTAGGCGGAAAACATCCTAGAGCGAAAATTGAAGTCCATGATATAGCCTTCGTATTAGCTGATAGCTTAGAGGATGCATATCCTCAGCTTAGACAGAGTTGGTTTGGATCTCCTGTAGGCCTTCATATTGATGCATGGATGGCAGTTGATGGAGTTGCAGGCTGGAAATTGGAACTAAGTGAATTAGCTCCCCGCCCTGGATCAATGCGTTTGTACTTTATCAATTTAGGCGGATATGAAGTTAAATCCTTTGGCGAAGCGCATCACTATTCTCTGATAGTTGCGAAAGACAAGCGGGAGGCGATGAGCCTCGGTAAACGCGAGATTTTAAAGCACTGGGTCCAGGCCCATACTGATGGTGTGCTGGATGTGGACGACTGTTTGCCGATTGATGCGATAGAAGGACGATACGTTCATTTGGTCGAGGGACCACACGACGGCATCATTCAGCGCAATGACTACATTGTTTTGTCGTAACGTTTGATTAGCTCAACACGTCATCTGCTGAATCGCCCGAATTTCCTACGTAATGAGCGGCCACTTTTGGCCGAACGCAGCCATACGACAAGTGCCCCGAATCGTGGGCAATTTGGTAGTTCGTGTTCGGCCGGCAGGTACCCCCCGGAAAGTCTAAGAAGGCACTAGATGAGGGGTCACATAGACCCACGCGGCATATGTGAAGAAACACATGCCAGTGCAGAAGCAAACAAATCCAATCAGGCTTGCCCCCCACATCAAACATCTCGCTTCACGCTGCGTCCCGCCCTGACTACTGCCAGCCTCTCCTTGCCATTTTCATAACACTTGACCTTCCCCTCATGGCAAGCCGGATAAGACCTCCAGTGTTGGTTTGTCCTGAAAATTACAAGGAGGTACACGATGTACGGCAAGCGCATAACCCTGGTCGCCGTGGCGATAGCTGTCGTGTTCACGCTGGGTGGCTGTAAAGAGAGCGCGCCCGCGGCCGATGCCGCCAAGCCGCCTGGTGTGCCGGTGGCCGAGGTGGTTGCGCAGCCGGTGACTCCGTTTGTTGAATACACCGGTTCCTTGACCGCGATTGAGCAGGTTGAGTTGCGCCCGCGTGTCAGTGGTTATCTGCAAAGTGTCAGCGTGCCTGAAGGGCAATCCGTGGCTAAGGGCAGCCTTTTGTTTATGATCGACCCACGGGAGTTCCAGGCGGCGCTGAACGCTGCCAAGGGCCGTTTGCGTGAGGCTGAGGCCAATGCATTGCTGGCCCAGGCCGAGCATGGTCGGGCTGAGCAACTGTTCGCTAAAAAGGTGGTGGCGCGGGATCGTCTCGACAGCGCCATCGCCTCGTTGAATGCCGGCAGGGCTCAGGTCGACGCCGCCAAGGCAGCGCTGGATGCCGCACAACTGGACTTGAGCTACACCCGCGTCACTGCGCCCATCAGCGGGCGTGTCGACCGTGCCCTTGTCACCGAGGGCAACTACGTCACCCGTGGGGTGACGCCGCTGACGACGATCGTTTCCATCGACCCGCTGCATGTGTATTTCGATGTCGACGAGCGCACCTATCTGCGCTCGCTTGCCGCGACTCGGGAGGTTGCTGCGTCGAAAGGGGAAAAGGCCGCCAAGGTCATGGTGGCGATGCTTAACGATGCAAGCTACGCACGCGCCGGGCGGGTGGACTTCCTGGCGAATGCGGCCGACCGCAAGACCGGCACAGTGCGTGCGCGTGCCGTGGTCGACAACCCGGATAGGCGCCTGACGCCGGGGCTGTTCGCCAAGGTCAAGCTGGACACCGGCGCGCCGCAACCCCGGGTGTTGGTGGCCGACCACTCGATTGGCACTGACCAGGGCCGCCGCTATGTGCTGGTGGTCGGCGCAGACGACAAGACCGAATACCGTCCCGTCGAACTGGGGCCGATGGCCAACGGCTTGCGCGTGATTGAGCAGGGCCTGCAACCGGGTGAACGCATTGTCGTCAAGGGGCTGGTGCGCCCCGGCATGCAGGTGACGCCATTGGCCGCCAGGATTGATGGGGCGCCGTTGGATGCGCCGTTGGTGTTGGGGGGCGTGCAATGAGCTTCCCACGCTTTTTCATTGACCGGCCGATCTTCGCCATCGTGCTGTCGGTGTTAATGATGATCGCCGGCATCGTGGCCTTCTTTCATTTGCCCCTCAGCGAATACCCCGCCGTGACACCGCCCACGGTGCAAGTGACGGCTTCTTATCCGGGCGCCAACCCTCAGGTGATCGCCGAGACGGTGGCGGCGCCCCTTGAGCAGGTGATCACGGGCGTCGAGGGCATGCTGTATATGACGTCGCAATCGGCGACCGATGGCCGCATGATCCTCACCGCGACCTTCGCCCAGGGCACCAACGCGGACATGGCGCAGATCCAGGTGCAGAACCGCGTCTCGCGGGCCCTGCCGCGTTTGCCCGAAGAGGTGCAGCGCCAGGGCGTGGTTACGCAGAAGACCTCCCCGGACATCCTCATGGTGGTCCACCTGCTGTCGCCCGACCAACGTTACGACCCGCTCTACATCTCCAACTATGCCTACCTCCAGGTGCGCGACGAGCTGTCACGGATTCCGGGGATCAACGACGTGCTGGTGTGGGGGGCGGGCGAGTACAGCATGCGTCTGTGGCTCGACCCGGACCTGATCGCCGCCCGTGGCTTGACCGCAGGCGATGTAATTACCGCAGTGCGTGAGCAAAACGTGCAAGTGGCGGCCGGCTCGGTCGGCCAGGCGCCTGACTCCAGCGCGGCGTTCCAGGTCACGGTCAATACCCTCGGACGCCTGACGGACGAGGAGCAGTTTGGCGACATCATCATCCGCACCGGTGATAACGGCCAGGTGACGCGTCTGCGCGATGTGGCCCGTGTCGAAATGGGCGCCGATGCCTACGCGCTGCGCAGCCTGTTGGACGGCGAGCCGGCCGTTGCCCTGCAGATCATCCAGAGCCCGGGCGCCAACGCGCTGGATGTGGCGCAAGCGGTGCGCGATACCATGCAGCGCCTGGAGGCCAATTTCCCCGAGGGCATGGTGTCGCGGATTGCCTATGACCCGACAGTGTTCGTGCGTGCATCGCTGGAGTCAGTGGCCATCACCCTGATGGAAGCGATCCTGCTGGTGGTCCTCGTGGTGGTGGTGTTCCTGCGTAACTGGCGTGCGTCGCTGATCCCGTTGATGGCCGTGCCGGTGTCGATCATCGGCACCTTTGCGGTCATGCATCTGATGGGCTTCTCCCTCAATACCCTGTCGTTGTTCGGCCTGGTCCTGTCCATCGGGATTGTGGTCGACGATGCAATCGTGGTGGTCGAGAACGTCGAGCGGCATATCGAGAACGGCGAGGGGCCGACGCAGGCTGCGCGGCGAGCGATGGGCGAGGTCACCGGGCCGATCATTGCGATCACCTCGGTACTCGCTGCGGTGTTCATCCCCACCGCCTTCCTCAGTGGCTTGCAAGGTGAGTTCTATCGGCAGTTCGCGCTGACCATCGCGATTTCCACGATCCTGTCGGCGGTCAACTCCTTGACCCTCAGCCCGGCACTCGCCGGCCTGTTGCTGCGCCCGCGCGACGCTGCGGTGGTGCATGACCCGCGCAGCCTGCGCGGTCGCGCCGCGCATCTGGTGCAAGTGCTGAGCCGGCCGTTCCAGCGGGCACCGCAGGCGTATGGCAACACGGTGCGCAAGGTCGCGGGTCGTCGCGGCGCGGCGTTGTTGGTGTATGGCGGCTTGCTGGCGCTGACCTGGTTTGGTTTCAACGCTGTACCGGCGGGCTTCGTGCCGATGCAAGACAAGTACTACCTGGTCGGTATCGCCCAGTTGCCCAATGCGGCCTCCCTCGATCGTACCGATGCGGTGGTGCGGCAGATGTCGAAAATCGCCCTGGATGAGCCGGGCGTCGAAAGCGTGGTGGCGTTCCCTGGGCTGTCGGTCAACGGCTTCGTTAACGTACCGAATGCTGCCGTAATGTTCGTTATGCTCGATCCGTTCAAGGAGCGTACTTCTCCCGACATGGCTGCGGTCGCCATCGCCGGGCGCCTGCAAGCCAAGTTCGCGAGCATTCCCGACGGTTTCCTCGGTGTATTCCCACCGCCGCCAGTGCCCGGTCTTGGAGTGACCGGAGGCTTCAAGCTGCAGGTTGAGGACCGGGGTGGGGTCGGGCTCCAGGCTCTGGTGCAGCAGACCCAGGTGCTGATGACAAAAGCCACCGAGTCGGGCCAGGTCGCCGGGTTGATGACCAGCCTGGACGTCAACGCGCCCCAACTGAATGTCGATATCGACCGCACCCAGGTCAAGAGCCAGGGGGTGCGACTGGCGGATGTGTTCGAGTCTTTGCAGGTCTACCTCGGTTCGCTGTACGTCAACGACTTCAACCGGTTCGGCCGCACCTACAAGGTGACTGCCCAGGCCGATGCGGACCACCGCATGCAGGCCGAAGCCATCGGCCGCCTGCAGGTGCGCAACGCGGCCGGGGACATGCTGCCGTTATCGGCGTTTGTCACCGTTACACCGAGTTCCGGGCCCGATCGGGTGATTCATTACAACGGCTATCCTTCGGCCGATATCTCCGGCGGAGCGATGCCCGGGGTCAGTTCCGGGCAGGCCGTGGCACTCATGGAGCGCCTGGCACAGGAGGTACTGCCCGAGGGCGTGACCTATGAATGGACGGACTTGACCTACCAGCAAAAGCTCGCAGGGTCATCGGCGTTGTTCATTTTCCCGCTGTGTGTGTTGCTGGCCTATCTGATCCTGGCCGCGCAATACAACAGTTGGTTGTTGCCCCTGGCGGTCTTGCTGATTGTGCCCATGTGTCTGCTCAGCGCGATCATCGGCGTTTGGTTGGTGGACGGCGATAACAACGTGTTTGTACAGATCGGGCTGGTGGTACTGGTCGGCCTGGCTGCGAAAAACGCCATCCTGATTGTCGAGTTCGCTCGCAGCCTTGAAGCCGAAGGCGCCAACCCGCTGGAAGCGGTTATCCACGCGTGCCAGTTGCGCTTGCGACCGATTCTGATGACCTCGCTGGCGTTCATCGCCGGTGTGGTGCCGCTGGTATTTGCCAGCGGCGCCGGGGCCGAGATGCGCCATGCCATGGGGGTTGCGGTGTTTGCCGGGATGTTGGGGGTGACCCTGTTCGGTCTGTTCCTGACGCCGGTGTTCTACGTGGTGATGCGCAGCCTTGCGCTGCGCTTGCAGCGCAAGGGCCCGAGTCCGAAGCTGCAGTTGGAGGAGCGCGTGTCATGAAATTGGCCTATCAAGCGTTTCTGTTGTCGTCGCTCCTGCTGGCCGGCTGCACCGCAGTCGGGCCCGATTATTCCGCGCCGGTGCTGCCCGCTGCGCAACGGCCAGCAAGCTTCGGCGCGCCCATTGCCGGTCTTGGTACGGGCGATGTCGAGGTGCAGTGGTGGCGTGTGTTCGATGAGCCGGCCCTCAGCCAATTGATCCAGCAGGCGCTGGCGGCCAACCACGATATCGGCATCGCGGCCGCGCGGCTCGACGAAGCCAAGGCGATGTTGCGCGAGAGCCGCCAGGGCTTCTTGCCCAGCGGCGGTGCCGCGTTGGGGTATGAGCACCGACAGCGCAGCGAAGTCGAGACCCCCCTCGGCCAGCAGCGCTCCCTTGAAACCACGCGCGCGGCGCTGGATGCCGCCTGGGAAATCGACTTGTTTGGCCGCGTCCGGCGCTCGGTGGAGGCGGCGCAGGCTCAGGCGGGATCGCGCCAGGCGTTGCTGCGCAGTGTGCAGGCGAGCGTCGCCGCTACCGTCGCGGCAACCTGGTTCGAGCTGCAGGGGGTCGAAGCCGAGCAGGCGGTGGTGGCGGACATCAGTCAAAGCCAGCGCGACAGCCTGGGCCTGGTGGAGCACTTGGTCAGCGTAGGCGCCGCCACCGAATTCGATCGGCTGCGTGCCGAGGCCTTGCTGCGCAATGTCGAGGCGGTAGCGCCTGGCCTGGAGCGGCGTCGGGCAACCACCACCAACGCGTTGGCGGTATTACTGGGGCAGGCGCCACAAGGGTTCAAGCCACCGCAGGCCCGGCCCGGCCGTGAGACCTTGAACCTGCGCACCCTGCAGGTGGGCGACCCGGCCGGCTTGCTGGCCCGGCGCGCCGATATCGCCGCAGCCGAACGGGTGCTGGCAGCCGAGACCGCGCAGATCGGCGTGGCAACAGCCGGTTTGTATCCGGATATCCAGGTGCAGGGTTCCATCGGTCTGCTGGCCGGAAGCCTCGGCGCCTTGGGCGACTCGGGCATGCAGTCGAACTTTATCGCACCGGTCATTCGCTGGTCGCTGCTGGACACTGGGCGCGTACGTGCGCGGATCGCCGCCAGCGAGGCGCGCACCCAGGCGGCATTGATCAGCTACGACCAGACCGTATTGCGCGCCCTGCAAGAAACCGATGACGCGTTCCAGGCCAACAGTGCAGCCGGCAGCACCCTGGGCTTGCGGCTGCTGGAAGCGGCGGCCAATCGCGAGGCGGCGAGGTTGGCCCGCACGCGCTTCACGGAAGGTGAGGGGGTGTATCTGGACGTCCTGGAGGCCGAGCGCGCGGACTTCAGCAGCCGCCGCGCACTGACCGTGGCGCGCACCGAGCAGCGCTTGGCGGTGGTCGGCATCTACAAGGCATTGGGCGGTGGCTGGCAGATCTGCGAGCAGGCGGGGCAGGTGTGCAGCGGTGCTGCGGCACTGCGTTAGACACCGTTGTTGTACGCAAGCGCGCTGCTTGCAGTGTTCGGCGAAGAACGGCCAGGTGGCAGATTTCCTGTCGCAAGCCACCATTTATCGAATGAGGAGTCACCCAGATGGATACCAAGCAGGTTCTAACCGTTGGCCTGGCAGTGCTAGGCGCGGCGACAATGCCGTCGATGGCAGCCCAGGAAAGCATCAAAGGCACGTTCGCGCTGCCCGGCGAGAGCGAAAAGGCTGTTGGCGCGCTGATCGTCAAAGAAACCGGCCCACTGACACGTGAGTTGTCGATTGCCTTTACCGACAAGGCCACCGGGCAACCTATCGTGCAGTTTGACGAAGAACTGACCCAGCGCCTTCATGTGCTGGCGACCGACAGCCATTTCACCAGCTTTATCCATGAGCACGCGGCCAAGCTGGGCGCTGATGGTCGCTTCAAGGTCGCGATGAAGTTTCCCCGGCCGGGCACCTATTACGTCTATGCCGATGCCGTGCCGAGCGGGCTTGGCCAGCAGGTGGTGCGCTTCGAGGTGCCAGTACAGGGCGGCAGCGATGCGGTGGCCCAGGCGCCGTCTAAACCGGAGCAAGGTAGCGATGGCCCGTACACGGTCAAGTTGGACACGTCGGCCTTGCGTGCCGGCAGCGAAAGCATGATGTCGCTGACCGTGCTCAAGGATGGCAAGCCGGCCCAGGATCTGGACACCTACCTGGGTGTGGCGGCCCATGCGGTTTTCGTCAGTACCGATGAGCTGGACTATGTGCATGCGCATGCCATGGCGGCGCAGGCCGCCCACGGTGACCATGGCGACCCAGGCGCAGTCTCGGCGCAGTTGATGCTGCATGCCAAGCCCGCGCATGCGGGGCCTTATGCCTTGTGGATTCAATTCAAGGGTGGCGACAAAATTCGTACCGTGCCTTTCCTCGTGACAGTTCCCGCCGCGTCCTGAAGTCTCCCCCCGGCATCCTCGCCTCGCCGTTGGTCAGCCATCGGCGGGGCGAACAGCCCTGGTTACGGGCTGTTTCAACTCAATGAAAAGAATTTTCCTACAGGTGTTGACCTTGCCACTGGAGGAACCTTTAGGATTTTTTTCGAGTACGCAACCATCATAAAAATAAGGATCAAAGGGGTTATCAATGGATACTGCTGCCCTGCAACAACGCCCGGATGCCCATCAGTGCACCATCGCTTCGGCGCTGATGGCTGATGCTTTAAAGCCCGGCGCGCCATACACCCAGGTCACCAGCGCGCTGGAAGCGCTGCTTGCGCTGACCCGGCAAGGCCTGTCGGGAGACGCCGACGCCTACGCCCACTACCAGTCAGCACTGCTGCAACTGCACATTCCCGGCGAGCCGCGCACCGAGCCGACCCGTCGCTGGATGGCCAGTGAGGTTTACCGCGTCGAAGATGAATTCGCCGCCGACCTGCCGAGTTTCACCGCACTGCCGGCGGATGAGTTCCGCAAGCAGGTCGATGCTGAAATCGCCGCACGCAGCCGGGTCAATCATCCCATGTCGGTGCACCTGTTCCAGGGCACGCCTCCGGTGCAAGACGTGCGCTTCTTCCTGGAACACCACTGGACCCGCTCTTACAACTTCTACAGCCTGCTGGCCGAACTGGCCTTTCGCTTCGAAGCCATTGAGGACGCGTCGGTGTTCTACCGCAACCTTTACGGCGAGGCAGGGGCGGAGACACCGGAGCGTTCCCACCCGGCGATGCTGGCCCACCTCATGGAGTATTTCGATATTCCGCTGGCGATTGACTTCCCGGCACTGCACCCCCTGGAAAAGGCCTACCTGAACAATCGCATTCGTTGTGTGCGGCACACCGATGTGGCGTGGGGCCTGGCGTTGCTGTACGCCGTCGAGTCGGTCAGTTGCGTCAACCATCGGCGCATCTACGAGTTGTTGCAGCGCCTCGAGGTGCCAGAGGGGCCCAGTGAGTTCCACCGCCTGCATGGCACCCAGGATGAGATCGACACCGAGGAAATGTGGGCACTGATCGCCAAGTTCGCCGGTGATGAAGGCTTCCAGCGCATGTTCATGCGGGCGCTCAAGCGTCACTTCGAAATCAACAAGGCCTACTTCGACAGCCTGTGGCAGCAGATGCAGGAACAACGCCTGCCCGCCTGATCCTCCCAGCGACCCTAGAACAAAAAAATGGAGCACATGATGAGCCCACGTAATTTCTCGCTGCCGCAATTACAGAGCATTCACACCGCTGAAGCCCGCCTGCTGGCTGAGGCGCTCAAACCTGACACGACATTCAACCGTATCGAAATTGCCGCCAATATGCTGCGCGCCTTGTGCGAATCGGGCCACCGGGGCGATGCCGCGAACGCGGCGCAGTGTCAGCAATTGTTGTACATCCTGTCGCTGAGCGATGACGTCGCCACTGCCTCGACCCGGCGCTGGCTGGCCAATGCCATCTATGGCGTGCAAGAGCGTTTCATGCCGTCTGCGGACCTGGCATCGCCCTTGTCCGAAGCTGGCTTCCAACAGCGCCTGGAAGAGGAAATTGCCGCGCAGTCGCGGGAAAACCATCCGATGTCGCAGTACATATTTGAAGGCAAGGCCTCCCGTGAGCAACTGCAGGTGTTCCTGCATCACCAGTGGTTCCGCACCTTCCGCCTGTACCGCGACGCCGCGGACCTGCTGGTCAACCTCACCGACGTGGACGAGGCAGCCGCGCTTGGCCGTTACCTCTACGGCGAGCTGGGCGAAGAGGACGAGCAGCGCTCCCACCCACGGCTGTTGGCCAAGCTCCTCGGCGCCGTGGGCCTGCCTGCTGATTTCGACGCCATCTCGACCATGCCCGAAGAGATCGCCTACCTGAACAACCGGGCCCGGTGCTTTCGCAACCCGGATGTCGGCTGGGGCCTGGCGGTGTTCTACATCACCGAACTGGTGGTTCCCGGCAACCACGGCAAGTTGTACAACGCCTTGCGCAACGCTGGCCTGAGCCAGGACGACGCGGAGTACTACGAAGTGCATATCAGCCTTGTCCCGCCGCGGGCCAAGCGTGAATGGGCGCTGATCTCACGGCGTATTCCGGACCTCGCGTTCCAGAATTCATTCCTGACGTCCCTGGCCCAGCACTTCCGGCTGGAGAGGGCTTATTACGACGCTGTCTGGGAAGAAGTGCAGCGCGTGAAGTAGCCCTCCCTGGACAACGCGAGTAACCCGACATGCCGAGTCATATATCAGAATCCCGTATCCACGGGGGCGCTTACTCGTCCCCGGAATTTGCCGCGATCTTCTCTGATGCCAATCAGGTGCAGAAGTGGCTCGATGTTGAAACAGCGCTGGCGGCGACCCAGGCGCAGATGGGCATCATCCCCCATGAAGCTGCGCGGGAAATCGCCCGGGTGGCCAGTGTGGAGCTGCTCGACCTCGACGCACTGGGGCGCGAGAGCATGGAAACCGGGCACATCCTGGTGCCGACCATTCGCGCACTGGAGGCCTTGTGCGCCGATGGGTTGGGTGAGTACGTGCATTACGGCGTGACCACCCAGGACATCCTCGACACCGGGCTCGTCCTGCAGGTTCGCGATGCCTGGGGCCTGGTCTTGCAGCGTTTGCGGGGGATTCGTGGGCATTTGCTCACGCTCGCCCTGCAGCATAAGCACACGCCGATGGTCGCCAGGACCCACGGGCAGCAAGCGCTGCCCACCACGTTTGGCTACAAGGTCGCGGTGTGGGTCGATGAAATTGATCGACACCTTGAGCGCTTTGATGAGGCGTATGCCCGGGTAATGGTGGGCAACCTGACCGGCGCCGTGGGCACCTTGGCGGCCTTGGGCACACAGGGCCTGGAGGTGCAGCGCCGGACCCTGGAGAGCCTTGGCCTGGCGGCACCGTTGAGCAGTTGGCACAGCGCCCGCGACCGGGTGCTGGAGGCGGCCTGGCTGCTGGTCCAGGCCTCGGCGACCTTGGGCCGGGTCGCCAATGAGATCTACCACCTGCAACGCACCGAGATAGATGAAGTGCGTGAAGGCCGCCGGGCAGGGCAGGTGGGGAGCAGCACCATGCCCCACAAGCAAAACCCGTCGACGGTGGATCTGATCAGCGCGCTTTCGCGGCTGGTACGCGCACAAATGCTCGCGCTGACCGATGCGGCGTTCCAGTTGCATGAGCGTGACGGCACCACCTGGCGCATCGAATGGGCGGCCTTGCCGGAGCTGTTCATCTACGCCGGTGCCTTGCTTGCACGGATGGAGGGTGTGCTGCTGGCCGGGCTGGACGTGCGCGAAGCGCGCATGCGCAGCAACCTGGATTTGCTGGACGGGCTGATCCTGTCGGAGCGGGTCATGCTCGCGCTGGCGCCTCGCCTGGGCAAGCAGACGGCCCATCAGTTGGTTCACGAAATAGCTCTGCAAGCCCAAGGCGCGGGTGTTTCTTTTCGCGAAGCCCTGCTCAACGATCAGCGTTTGCACGGCTGTTTCACCCGCCAAGCGCTCGACGACCTGCTTGACCCGACCACCTACACGGGGCTTGCGGCACAGATGGTCGAATTGGTGGCGAACAAAGCGATACCCCGGTCTTCAAGCGATGGCCTTGAAGCGGTGATGGCAACCCCAGGAAATGTCGGTCAGTCCCAGTACGCGATGGAGGGTATGTGATGGATTCGCAAACGTTGGAAAAGGTAGCCCGTGCATCTTGCACCGCTCGTTCGGAACACCTCGGCCTGGGTCATGACGGCGAGCAGTGCCGGCACGAACACAGCCACATCCTCGACTCGAAAACCCACGGTTCAGGCTATGCCGGCCCGCAGAGCCGCAAGATCTTCTGCAGTCACTGCCGCCTGCAGCGCTGGCTGGATGTGGAAGCTGCGCTGGCCATGGCCCAGGCCGATGTCAATATCATCCCGCTCGAGGCCGCCCTGGAGATCGAAAAAGCCGCCTTGCTGTCGGGCATCAATGTGCGCCAGTTGGCCGAAGGCGTGGCTGCCACCGGTCATTCGCTGATGCCCTTGCTGAGCGCCCTGCAAAAAAACTGCAGCCCGAGTGCCCGTGAATTCGTGCACTACGGCGCCACCACCCAGGACATACAGGACACCGCCCAGTCCATGGAAATGCGCGACGTCCTCGACGCGATGGACCTGGCCCTTGAGACCTTGCTGGGCAAACTGTCGACGCTGGCCGATGCGCACCGTGATTCGCTGATGGTCGCCAGGACCCATTCGATCCCTGCCTTGCCAACCACCTTCGGACTGAAGGTCGCCGGCTGGATTGATGAACTGCTGCGCCACCGCCAGCGCCTGGCTGAGGCCCGCCAGCGAGTGCTGGTGGTGCAGCTGTTTGGCGGGGTCGGCACGATGGCGGCGTTCGGTCCGGACGCGATGCCCATGCTGGAGCGTTTTGCGCAGCGCTTGTCGCTGCAAGTACCCCTGACCGGATGGCACGTATCCCGTGACCGTGTCGCAGAGTTCGTCAGTACCTTGGCCATGGTCACGGCATCGCTGGCCCGTGTGGCCGACGAAATCCGCACGCTCAATCGCTGGGAAATCGGCGAGGTGGAAGTGGGCTGGAGCGATCAGCAGATCGGCAGCAGCACCATGCCCCACAAGCGCAACCCCGAGGGCTGCGAGCAGGTCGTGGTCCTGGCGCGGTTAGCCAAGGCCCAGGTCGTGCTCGCGCTGGACGCGATGATCCTCGAGCACGAGCGCGATTACCGTGGCACGCGCCTGGAGTGGTGTGCGGTGGCGGACGTTTCGCACTATGCGCTGATGGCGCTCTCGATTCTGACCGAGACCATCGACGGGCTGACCGTTAACGTCAAGAAGATGGAATGCACCGCCCAGGGCTATGGCGATGCGATCTGCACCGAAGCCGTGGTGTTCGAAATGGCACGCAAGCTCGGCAAGAGCAGCGCCTACCAAATCATCTTCGAAGTGTCCCAGGCGAGCCAGCGCGATCACGTGTCGATCCGCACGGCGATCGAGGCCGATACCCGGGTGGTCGCTGTCATGGATGCAGGCGTCCTGGCGCGGCTGTTCGAGCCCAGAAGCCATCTGGGCATGTCCGAACGCATTGTCGATAACGTGCTGTCCAAACTGACGGACCGCTGACCCTTGCTCAATGAGCAGGCTTGCAAACTTATCAAGGAGAGACAGATGTCTAAGGTTATGGAAGTTGATAAAACCAAGGTCCAGCAGTTTTCCGCGCGGATCATGGAGGATTACGGCAACACACTGCGCGGTGCGATGCTCTACATCGGTGACCAGCTTGGCCTGTTCAAGGCACTGGCCGACGGTGAGGCCGTGACCCTGGAACAGCTGGCGCAGAAGACCGGCTACAACGCACGCTATTTGCGCGAATGGCTGGGCAGCATGGTCACCGGCAGCTATGTGACCTATGACGCGCAAACCCGTAGCTACCAGATGCCCGCTGAATTTGTGCCGGTTCTCGCCGATGAAGACTCGCCCTATTTTGCCGGTGGGATCATTCAGCTGAGTGTGCCGTTCGTGAGCATGGCGCCCAAGGTCATCGAAGCTTTTCGCCACGGTGGTGGTTGCGCCGAAGAGGCGTTTCCGCTGGAAACCTGGAAAGGCATGGAGCGCATGACCATGCCTTGGTACAAGCACTACTTGGTCCAGCACTGGATTCCTTCCCTGGACGGCGTCGAAGAGAAGCTCAAGACCGGCGGCAGTGTCCTGGATTTCGGTTGCGGCGCCGGCCTTGCGGCGATCACCATGGCCAAGGCATACCCTGAGGCCCGGATTGTCGGCTGCGACTTTCACCTGCCTTCCATCGAGCTGGCACGGGCCAATGCCGAGGCAGCCGGGGTCGGTGACCGGGTGCAATTCGAGGTGAACGATTCGGATGCCTTGCGAGGCCAGCAATTCGACTTCGTGACCACCTTTGTGGTGATCCACGATGCCACCGATCCTCAGCAGATGCTCAAGGACCTGCGCGCCGCGACGGCCGAAGACGGCACCTACCTGATGGTCGAGCTCAACCTGTCCGAAGAGCTTCACGAGAACATGAACCTGTTCGGTCGAGTGATGTATCCGCAGAGCACCCTGTATTGCATGACCTGCTCGCTGTCCCACGGTGGGGCAGGGCTGGGGGCGTTCATGGGCGAGAAACGCGCACGGCAGATGGCGCAAGCCGCCGGGTTCAGCCACTTCCGCAAGGTACCTTCCGAATGGCCGCCAATGCCGGCGTTGTTTGAACTCAAGCCGTGACCTAGCGTGCCCGGGGGCGTGTGGTACACGTTCCCGGGCATGCTCCTGCGACACCTGCGTGATGGACCGCCCAACTCTGTTATCGTGGCGCCCCTCTGAACGCACGGAAGCAATCACCCATGGATTTCTGCAAACCCCTGGCAATCGTCCTCCTGGCGTCGATTGGCAACCCCGCTGTGGCCGCCGAAAACAATAACCCGTTCCAGGGGGCGCTCATGCTCACCTCGGTAGCGCCCTTTGTGATTACCTCGGGAGCCACCGCCGGTACTTCCTACATTCCAGAGCTTTTCAAATCCTCCAAAAGTGACGCGCTGGCGTTCATTGGCTCCGATGGTGAGATCCGGGGTGCACAGTTCGAGCAGGCATGCAGGTTTTACCGCTCGACCTACAAGCCGCCACTGATGTCTGACGCACAGCTGGCTCTGGCTATCGCGGCCTCATCTATACCGCCACTCTAGTGTTGCTTGTTCACGCCGCTCAACGGAACGTATGATCTGAGCCAGCCCTCCTTAGTTGGGGCTGCGCCGACTCACACCCGTTGAAGGACATGAGCATGCAAAAGCACTTCGGTAATTCAGGCCTGTTCAAGGCTGCTTCGTATCACTGCAACAACTCCCTGGTGAGCGGCATCGCGCGCTGGGAGCTGAAAAACATTGCGCTGAATACGAAGGAGTTTTTGATATGTCCAAAGAACTACTCGGAGTTTTTGCTCTAGGGTTGATGGTGATCGGTGAGTTTTGTGCAATCTACAGCGAGGTAGTCACCGCCAGGCTGGCCCATGCCGGCGACGGTTCATGGCAGGCATTCATCATGCCTGTAGTGCTGATGTGCTTTGCCGGGCTTTGCCTGTTGGGCGCCTATTGGCTGGGGTATGTGGCGGTCGGTGATATCTGGATCGTCACCGTGGTCTCGGTCACGTCCTTGCTGCTACTGGAGCCTGTGGTGGTCTGGGCACTGTTCCATGAGGCACCTGGGCGCGGCGCATTGATCGGCTTTTGCCTGGGGGCGCTGGGGATGCTGGCTACGGTATTGCTGTAGTTGCACTTTTCTGGCCCGGCATGCAGATGCCGGGCACCCCGCTTTCAACCAAATCCCAGACAAAGAAAAGCCCGCGATGGGGAGTGCGGGCTTAAAGGTTTTCACTAGGAGCTGGGATCACCTTAGGCGCCCGACTGTGAAAGGGATGTGAAAGCGTTAAGCAATCTGCAGTCGCGCTGATCAGCGCTGTATCGATAAGCGATAAACCCCCACCGGCCACTGCACCAGGGATTTACCCTTGTTGAACAGGGCTACGCGGTCCATTTGTGGAGTGGGCAGCCACAACGTCCCGTCCTTGTCCAGGAAGGGCGCGTCAACCCAGTGCAGGCGCTTGTCCACGATCAGGGTTTCGATCTGTCCGTCAGGGCGGCGCACGCGCATGGCGTCGTGGGCCAGATCGGAAAAGTACAGGTTGCCCTGTGCATCCATGACCGAACCTCCCGTTGCCGGTATATCGGCAAAGAATTCTACCCGCGCGGCCAGTTGTTCCGGGGGCAGGGCCGGGTTCGCAAGGTCCTGGATCCGCACCTTGAACCACGGGCCTTGCAGCGCACCATAGTACAGCCAGACGCCGTCAATGCTGACTTCCAGCGGGTCGGCGTTGACGCGCAGGGGTTGGCCGTTGGGAGCCTTGACCACCTGGTTGCTGAGGATCAAGTCCCGGTCGGGCCGGGCGACCACTGAGGCATGCTGGTTCAGCACGCGCCGGGCTTCGCCGGTCTCCAGGTCGACGACAATAATGCCGGCATTTCCCGCATCGGTGAGGAAGGCCTTGCCGGCGCTGAAGCGGACGTCGTCCACGTAGCTGCCGGCCATGGCGATATCTGGCCCGAAGAAGTAGGTGCGAACCACCTGGTTTGTAGGCAGGTCGATACACACCAGCTTTGCGCCTTGGCTGACAGGGTTGCCGCCGAATTCGGGCGATCCGGTATCCACCACCCACAGTTTGTCACCCTCCAGGCGCAGGGCATTGATATTCACGAAGACGTTGGCAGCATCCCGCCCTGGTGCCCAGCTGTTCCAGGCACCGCTTGGATAGGCAGCGCGCTGGCCATTTTGGTCGATTGCCGTCAGTTGTGGCCCCTGGGTCCCGGTCCAGCGTGGCCCCGAGAGAAACGTGCGGCCGCTATAGTGCGCTACGGCGTTCCAGATCTGCCCGGAGCTTTGGACCGCGACGTCCAGCTCGGGCTGTTTGACGGTGGCGCACCCGGCAAGCAGTGCCAGCATGGCGGCGCCCAGCAGCAAACGGGTCATGAGCGTGCTCCCCCAGCGCGGGCACAGGTATCCCACAACTCGGTGAGGCGTTGATGGAGGGTGTGCATGAACTGGCTGACGGCGGCTTTCGACATGATGATTCTCCTGCATCTGGTGACGTGACCTAACGAGGAGATAGCTTGATTGCTGGCGTTTGACTGAAAAAGCCCAGGTTCGATGCAATCAGTTTCTTCAAAATATTGATAATCCGCGTTCACACAGCCCAATACGCCACGTTCGTTGCGCAATGTTTCCCCGGGTGAGAAGTTGGCCTAATTGTGACCGGTTATCATCTGCTGCCTATGTCATCTCCTTCCGCACGCATCCTGGTCATCGAGGATGACCTCGAGTTGTGCACCTTGCATAAACACGCCGGCAAGCCCTTGTCCAAGCGGCGCAAGCTCGTGGCGATGAACCTGCAGATGCTCAGCCAGGGGCGTTAGGTCCGCCAGGCTGGCACGCCCTTGTCTTTGATCGTCCAGTGCGGCTGCCCCGGTGCGATCTGCACGCCACCGACCCAGCGCTCGTGGCTTGCATGATCGGGCCAGTACTCGCTGCCACTCAACACCCGGTGGCCCAGGGGCGTCAGCGCCAGTGTGCGGCCAGGCCAGGGTAGGTGGCTGTCGGACTCAGTCAGCAAAGGAGAGGCCCCGTCGATCAGCGGCCGCATCAGGGCATGGAACATCATGTCGCCGAGGTAGGGCAGGGGTTCACGCTTGGCCATCAGCTCGGCGAACACTCGGGCAAACGGCGTGGGGCCGACTTCGGCCAGATATTGCAGGGCCAGGCGCTCGGTCAGCGACAAGCCATCGCGAGCGCCGGGCAACTCCTGCAACTGCCGGCGCAGTGCCGGGGCCAGCAAGGGTAAGGCGGGGTGGGGGTTGCGGGCCAACTGTGCCAGGGCCACGGGCGAGCTGTCGCAATAGGCCGCCCAAGCCTGCCGCGCCAATTGGCGCATGGGCTCGTCAACTGGCCGGCGCTGGGGCCACAGCCAGGCCAACACCTGCGGGGCCAATTGCCCGATGCCGATAAAGCGCTGCACGCCGGGAATGCGGTCGACCGCGATCAACTCCAGCCTGGCCGGCGTGTGCTGAAGACCTGCCAGGGCACGGATCAGGAACAGTTGGTCATAGGCATCCGCTTCGCACCACAACACGCTGTGGTCGGCGCTGCCCAGCTCTTCAAGATGGCTGTACTCATCGTCCAGGCGGCGTGCGGCATCTGCCACATCCAGGGTAAACGCCTGGCCGATGAAGCGCGCCCGCATCGCCCGGTAGGCCTCGCCAGGCAAGGCCTGGACCGGGCCCATGCACAGCGGGTCGCTGAGCATCCGAAACCGCCCCTTGAACCCCGCCACGCCGAGGCTGTGGGCAATATCGTTGCCGCAGCGCCAATGGGTGGTGCGCGCTTCATCGCTGGCTTCGAAACCGGGGTGGTTGGCGGCAAAATCCACTGCATCCACATGGGCCTTGAGCTTGGGCCAACTGCTGAAACCCAGTTGCCGGGCAATCAGCCATTGGGCATCGGAAAGCGTCGGGTGGGGGCTGGCAAGCAGCGCCAGTTCAGTGGGCGCGGTGCCGTGTTTCAGGCGCTGCAACAGTTCCTTGGCGCGCTTGCGCTGCTGCTCAAGGTTGATACGACCGTCAGTGGACGGTGAGGCGGGGCGTTGCGACATACGATCTCCTTGCACAAACCTTGTCCGCTTTAAGGTTGGGAGTCGTAGTGATGAAGTATGCAGTCATGTCCTGGGCGCAGCCCTTTCCGCGGAGGGTGGCGTAGATGGCGCCTGGCGCGAATATAGGTAGGGGGAGGCTGGATTGCAAGGTGTTCTGTTTCTGGATGTTGAAATCGGCAACTTCTCCAAGAGCCGAAAAAACACTTGAGGTAGCCTTATTTCCTACAGACAACAAGGAGTCGTCATGCAACGAAAAACTATCAATCCCCCGACAGTCTTCAACTCTCTGCAATACGGTTTCAGCCAGGCCATGGAAGTGCGCGAGGGCCGGCGCATTCTTTTGTCCGGCCAGGTGGGGGTGGATGCTGACGAGCGCACCGTCGGCCCCGGCATCGCCGAGCAGACCGCCACCGCCCTGGACAATATCGAAAAGGTCCTGGCCGCGGCCGAGGGCGATCTGTCCCATGTGATCATGCTGCGCCTGTATATCGTCGAGTCCGCCCGCGATCAGCAGGAGCCTATCGCTGCCGCGCTGCGCGAGCGTTTCCCCGACAATCCGCCGCCGTCGTCATGGATCATCGTCAGCGGCCTGTCGCTGCCCGAGTGGTTGATCGAGATCGAGGCGGAGGCGCTGATCCCGGGGTGATCAATAGCGCATCATCACCGACTTGAGTTCGGTGTAGTCCTCGATAAACGCGCTGCCAAACTCCCGGCCAATCCCCGAGGATTTGTTGCCACCGAACGGCACGGCCGGGTCGAGCAGGGTGTGCATGTTCACCCATACCGTGCCGGCGTTGATCGCCGGGACCATGCGCAGCGCCTTGCCCAGGTCGTTGGTCCACAGGCTGGCGCTGAGGCCGCCAGCGGTGTGGTTTATCAACGCCAGCAACTCATCCTCATCGTCGTAGGGCAGGAACGTGGCGATAGGGCCGAAGGTCTCTTCGGTGAGCAGCGTGTCGTTGATGCTGTTGGCGAGAATGATCGTGGGCTCGACATAGCAACCCGGCCGATCCATTGGCTGGCCGCCATGGATGATCGTGTTGTTTTCGGCGCGGGCGGTGGCAAAAAAACCTTCCAGCTTCAGCTGGTGCTGACGGTGGGTGACCGGGCCGAACTCGGTGCGCTCATCCAGTGGCGAGCCGATATTCAGTCGGCTCAAACGCTGGGCCAGGGCTTGCATGACCGGGTTGATCTGCGAGCGGTGGACGAAGAACCGCTCGGCCGCCGCGCAGATTTGCCCGGAGTGCAGGAACCCGGCTTCGATAATGCCGTTGACGGCGGTTTCCAGCTTCACATCGGGCAGGAACGCCGCGGCGTTTTTGCCACCCAGTTCCAGGGTCGCGCGGGTCAGGCCGGCACCCATGGCCGCGCTGCCCACCGCAAGGCCGGTGGGCACCGAACCGGTGAATGACACCTTGTCGGTGCCGGGGTGTTCGATCAGCCCCTTACCCACCTGGCCGCCGCCGGTCAGCACATTCAGCACGCCAGCGGGCAGGCCGGCTTCCACCGCCAGTTCGGCAATGCGCAGCAGGGTCAGCGGCGTGAACTCGCTGGGCTTGATGATGATGCTGCACCCGGTCACCAGGGCCGAGGCGAGTTTCCAGATGGCGATCATGGTCGAGAAATTCCACGGCACGATGCCTACCACCACGCCCACCGGTTCGCGCAGGGTGAAGGCGGTGTAGCGCTCGCCGGCAAACGAAGGCAGTGACGGGGTGAGGGTCTGGCCGCTGATCTTGGTCGCCCAGCCTGCGTAATAACGCAGGAAATGCGCGGCCTGGTCCACCTCGAACGCCCGGGAAATCTGGATGATCTTGCCCGACTGACAGGTCTCGATCTGTGCCAGCTCCTCACGGTGGCGTTCCAGCAGGTCGGCGAGTTTGAGCAGCACGTTACCGCGCACTGCGGGGGCGGTCTGCGACCATTGTTTAAAGCCGTGCCTGGCGGAGGCCACGGCCAGCTCGATATCACTGGCTTGCGCGTCGGCGACCGTGGCGATGACCTGGCCGGTGGCAGGGTTGATCACCTCCAGGGTCTGGCTGGACTGGCTGGCGACGTAGCCACCGTCGATAAACAGGCCGTGGTCTCGACGCAAGAAGGCTTCGACGGTGGGCAGCAGCGCGATATCGCTCATGGGGAGGTTCCTGATCAAAAGGGAAACCCCGAGGCTAACCAACGCTGCAGGCGACAGCTTGACTGTGCCTGCCGGGGCGTATGTCTGTGGCTGCCATGCCCCTGTGGGAGCGGGCTTGCCCGCGATGGCTGAGTGTCAGTCGATACATTCGGCGGATGAACTACCGCTATCGCGGGCAAGCCTGCTCCCACAGGGGAAGTGCGGTGGCTCAGGTGCAACCCACGGCTTAGAACGGTACCGCCACCACCAACTGGCTATACACGTTGGTGCCATTGCCACCGACCTGGTTGCCGCCCGTCTCCTGGTCCTTGTCCGGTTGGTACAGGCCAATCAACGGCGTGATGATCAGGTGTTCGTTCACCGCCCATTCGACATACAGGTCCAGCTCGCGGCCATCCAGGTCGAGCATGTTGCGCTTGCTGACAGTCTGGTAGTCGAAGAACAGTGCGCCGAGGGTCAGGTTGTCCAGCGGCTTGACCTTGAGTGCCACGTGCTGCACCGAGGTGTTGCTGTTGTAGGGCCCGGAGTAGTTGCCCGCCACTTCGCCCTGGACCCAGGTACCCAACCCTCGATTGAAGCCAGCGAATAGCGCATCCCAGTTTTTCGAGTAGCGCGCATAGCGGTAGGTCAGGTCCGGCGACCAGGGCAGGTCGGTGAAGGTGTAGCCGGCCTCGGCGTACCAGGCTTTTTCCGGGCCGGGGTCTTTGTCCTGCCAGGCGTATTCAAACGAGAAGTGCGCGTTGTCGATCCCGGCATTCCCGGTGCCGCGCAGGCTGTAGAGGTTCATGCCCTTGCGTTGACGTTGCAGGTCGTTGGCAAACCGCTCGTCCACGTCGATGCCATGCAGGTAGGTCAGACCCAGGGTGCCTGGCGCTGCGCTGTATTCCAGGGTGCCGATGGCCATTTCGGTCAGGGCCTGGGCGCGGTTGTCGGACTCGATCCATATCAGGCTGCCATGCAGGCCGTCCTTGCCGCCCAGGCGCATCACTGCCGCCTTGTCGAACGCATGCCGCGCCGCGATGTAATAGGCGCCGCCGCGGTCGAACTCACCGTCGGCCACGCCATTGCCCAGGTTCGGGCCATCGTCGTTGATGATAAAGCCGTCGCCCACGGTGATGATCTGGCGCCCGTACGACAGGTCCAGGCCATCCTTGCCCAGGGCCGGCAACAGGTCCCCCGAGCGCCAGCCGGCAAAGGCTTCGTCGAACTTGGTGGTGCGCTCGCTGCCGTCAGTCACGCGGGAGGCATCGCCATCGCCCCAGGTGCCGGAACTCACCAGGTTGGCGGTGCCATACACACTGGCGTTGCTGCCCAGGGTCTGCTCGACGCTCAAGCCGTACTTGATAAAGCCTTCACGCCAGGTCGAACCGCCCTGGCTGCCCTCGTAGTTCTTGCGACTGTTGAACATGCCGTACACGGCCAGGAAGTTGCCGGTGACGGTGGTGTCGTCGTCGGCATACAGTTCGATTGCCTGGGCTGAAGGTTGGCCAATCAACAGCGCCAGACCCAGGCCGACAGCCGGGCGCAGGTGGCGGGTTTTGCGTGTGTGCTCCATTGTTATAGTCCCCCAAGGGTTAAGTTGAGGGCGCATTAGGGCGAGCGTCGGCGGCGCAAGTCTTTCACCTGCGTGCCAGGTAATTGATCCTGGCCGCCAGGCTGCAAACCCTGGCAGGGAGCAACAAAACCGGCGGCAGCCAGGGGCAAGACGATCAGGTTGGGCGGGGCGCACAGTGCAAACACTTCTAAAAAATCCCTTTCGAGGATCTGCACCATGTCGAGCAATGACAGACTTACTGCGCACCTGAACCGGGGCACGGTGGGTTTCCCCACCGCGTTGGCCAGCACCATTGGCCTGATCATGGCCAGCCCGGTGATTCTCACCGCGACCATGGGCTTTGGCATCGGCGGCAGCGCGTTTGCGCTGGCCATGCTGCTGGCCGTGGTGATGATGCTGGCCCAGGCCACGACCTTCGCCGAGGCCGCCTCGATACTGCCTACCACCGGCTCGGTGTACGACTACATCAATTGTGGCATGGGCCGTTTCTTTGCGATCACCGGCACCTTGTCGGCGTATTTGATCGTGCATGTGTTTGCCGGCACCGCCGAGACCATCCTCGCCGGGGTCATGGCGCTGGTGAACTTCGAACACCTCAACACCCTGGCCGAATCCGCCGGTGGCTCGTGGCTGCTGGGTGTCGGTTTTGTGCTGGTGTTCGGCGTGCTCAATGTGTTTGGCGTCAGTGCCTTTGGCCGCGCCGAGATCATCCTCACCTTCGGCATGTGGACCACCTTGATGGTGTTTGGCGTGCTGGGCCTGATCGCCGCGCCGGCAGTGCAACTGGACGGCTGGTTTGGTGAGTCCCTGGTGGGCACCGACCTGGTGACGGTGCTGTCGTTGGTGGGCATGGCGATGTTTATGTTTGTCGGCTGTGAATTCGTCACCCCGCTGGCGCCGGACTTGCGCCAGTCGGCCAAGGTCATGCCCCGGGCAATGATGCTCGGCCTGATGGGCGTGGCAACGTGCATGTTCATCTATGGCGCAGCGATGAAGCGCCAGGTGGAAAACGTGGTGCTGGACGCGACCAGCGGCGTGCATCTGCTGGACACACCCATGGCCATTCCACGCTTTGCCGAACAGGTGATGGGGCAGATCGGGCCGCTGTGGCTGGGCATTGGCTTTCTGTTTGCCGGCGCCGCCACCATCAACACCCTGATGGCCGGTGTGCCACGCATTCTGTATGGCATGGCGGTGGATGGCGCGTTGCCCAAGGTCTTCACCTACCTGCACCCACGCTTCAAGACCCCGGTGCTGTGCATCCTGGTGGCGATGCTGATTCCGTGCCTGCATGCGCTGTACCTGGGCGGCAACACCGACAACATCATGCACTTGGTACTGGCGGCGGTGTGTGCGTGGAGTTTCGCCTACCTGTTGGTCACGGTGTCGGTGGTGATCCTGCGCATTCGTCGCCCCGATTTGCCACGGGCTTATCGCTCGCCGTGGTTCCCGCTGCCGCAGTTGCTGTCCAGCGCCGGCATTCTTTTGGGCATGTGGTTTATCACGCCGCCGGGGATGAACCCGGCGGATATCTATGTCCCGTTCGGCGTGATGCTGGGCGGTACTGCGGTGTATGCGCTGTTCTGGACCCTGGTGGTGCAGAAGGTCAATCCATTCACGCCGGCGTCGGTGGAAGACGTGCTGGCCAAGGAGTTTGCCAATGAACCGGGTCACGCTCATCACGGCTATGTCAGCACTGCGGCAAAAGCTGTCTGAACTGTTCAGTGCGCAACGGGCGCCCGCCGGCTATCAGCCTGGGCGCACCCTGGGGCAGTTGCAGCGCAACCTCGGGCTGGCGCGTTTCGAGCAGGTATCGCCGACTTTGGCGCACGCCGTCCTGGACGACGACAGCCTGCACCTGGAAATCCGCGAGCGCACCGAATCGCAGTTGTTGATGCACCTGGTCATGACCGAATTCAGCCTGCGCCTACCCGCCTCGGCAGAGGGCGCGGCACGCTTTGAATTGCACCATGGCGGGGCCATTCGACGAACTGGAATCTGCTGCCGGCAGCGCGCGGGCGAGGGGGCATTGCTGGGGCAATTGCAGGCGCGCTTGCAACAGGACAGCGCCCTGCACGAGGCATTGATGCCCCTGGATTTCAAGCGCCTGCACATCGAGCTGCGTGCCCAGCAATGGTACGTACGCCTGGAGCACATGGGCGGCAGCGAAGTGGTCAACCGCATGCCGGCCTTCCGACGCTACATTGCCCTGAGCCGTGAACAGCGGGATGTACTGCTGGCTGCGCTGCTCGGCTTGCAGCGCGTATTGCGCACGCTCTGATTGGCATCATTAGTGCTAACACAATGGTGGACAGGTACTTGTTGCGCGCATATAGGTAACATGTTAACTATTGCCCGACAAAAACAATAAGCCATTGTGGAGACACCCATGGGTATCCAACAGAGTGCACAACAGGGGCTCGACACCTGGAACCGCGACTTGCGTGCCATGTGCGGCCACTTCGACACCGAACTGGCCTTCAACCGCTCGCTGTTTATCGGCGAGTTCTCCCTGCTCGCCAGCGGCGGCCTGTCGTTGGCCAGCCTGCGTACCAATGCCGGGTTGATCAAGCGCCTGGCGACCAACCCCGACCGCGATAACGATCAGGATTGCTTTTTGGTCAGCCAGCGCAGCGGCTATTCGCAGATCGTGCAGAACGGCCAGCGGGTGCAACTGGCCCCTGGCGAACTGCTGCTGATGGACTCGGTGGGCTCCATTGAAATCACCCCATTCGGTTTGATCGAGCATGTCTCGCTGTCATTGCCGCGCACCCAGGTGTGCAAGCAGATGGGCAGCCAATCAAAGACCTTTGGCAAGATCTCCTCCAGCAAAGCCTGCGGGCGCATGTTGCATGTGTTGATGGACCAGTTGTGCAAGGGCAGCGAGGGTGCCGAGGACGAGGTTGAGGCGCTGCAGTGTGCCTTTGTGTCATTGCTGGGCTCGGCCCTGGAGCAGGACGATGACCCGCGGGAGGACGTGGCCGCGTTGCAGGGCAACAACCTGCGCAGCTACGTGCAGAAAATCATTGATGAGTCTCTGAGCCAGCCTGGCTTGAGCCCGGTGGGCCTGGCCAGCCGCTTGAACATCTCGGTGCGCCATTTGTACCGGCTGTTCGAAGAACAGGACGACAGCGTCTGCCGCTACATCCAGCGCGCGCGGCTCAAGCGCAGCGCCGATGACTTGATCAACCCGTTCCTGCGCAGCGAGTCGATCACCTCGATTGCCTACAAATGGGGCTTCACCGATTCCGCGCATTTCAGCCGTTCGTTCAAGAAGCAGTTTGAGCAGTCGCCCAAGGCGTTTCGCAGTAGCCGGTTGCAGCAGGTGGTAGGAATGGCCTGACCGCGACTTATCAATCAGCCCACCCCCAATGTGGGAGTGGGCTTGTGTGGGAGCGGGCTTGCCCGCGATTGCGGAGTGTCAGTGATCCACCGCCATCGCGGGCAAGCCCGCTCCCACACCAAGCAACGCAGTTATGCGACCGCGAAGTAGTGCTTGACGAAACTCTCGCTGACCACTTCCCACAGCACGGGTGTGCCCTGGGTCACGAACCAACTGTCACCGGCCTGGTAGCGGGTGGTTTGGCCGGTGTTTTCGTCGGTCAGGCGCACCTCGCCGGTGACCACTGTGGCTTGTTCATGAAACGGGTAGACCATGCGGAATTTGCCCTGGGTGGTGCCGAAGTAGGCGCTGCTGACTTTGTCGGTGGGCGCACCAAAAGTCATTTTGCCGAAAGCCTTGAGCTCGCCGGCGAGGATCTCGGAGCCGAGATCGGCAACGGTGCCCCAGGCGTCGAGTTCAGACAGCTGGATATCTTTCTTGAGGGTAACGAGGGCCATACAGTTGCTCCTGAGGGATAAAAATGGAGTTAGCGGCGACCATTCCAGTAACCGGACAGTTGGTGCCAGGATTTGCCGGCGGTCAGCAGCAAGGGGCGGATTGCGTCCTTGCCGATAATCGTCGGGCGGTGGATTGAGCTGACCAGGTCATAGCGCGCCGAGCCTTCGCTCATGCCTTCGGCCAGGACCTTGCAGATGATGTGGCTGGGGGTGACGCCAAAGCCCGAATAACCCTGGACGAAGAACGCATTGCTGCGCCCCGGCAGGGTGCCGATCTGGGGGAACAGGTTGGGGCTGCAGGCCATCGGGCCGCCCCAGGCCAGGTCGATTTTCACGTCCTTGAGGTAGGGGAAGATCTTCAGCATCAACTTGCGGTTCCAGGCTTTCAAATCGCCGGGAATGTGCTCTACCAGCGGCGTGGCGGCGCCGAACAGCAGGCGGTTTTCGTTGGTCACGCGGTAGTAGTCGATCACCGGGCGGATGTCGCTGTAGGCCCCGCGAATCGGGCTTATCCGCTGGATCAGTTCTTCGCTCAACGGCTCGGTCATCATCTGGAACGCGTAGGTGTTGATGGTCGAGCGATGCAGCTCCGGCTCCAGCTTGTTGAGAAAACTGTCGCAGGCCCACAACAGCTTGCTGGCCTTGACCGAGCCGCGCCCGGTGCGCACGGTGATGCGCTCGCCATAGCTGACTTCCAGGGCCGGGCTGTTCTCGAAGATCCGCACGCCAAGGCCGGCCAGGGCGGTGGCTTCGCCCAGCAGCAGGTTCAGCGAATGCACATGCCCGCCGCCCATATGCAACAGGGCGCTGCTGTAGGCGTCGGAGCCGATGATCTGCTGGACATCGGAGCCGCCGAGAAAGCGGATTTCATGCTTGCTGTTGATCGACTTGAAGTCTTTTTCCCAGGCCCGCAGGGTCTTTTCCTGACGGGCGTTGAAGCCCATATAGCCGTAGCCATGGCAGAAATCGGCGTCGATATTGTACTTGGCGATCCGGTCTTTGATGATGTCGGCGCCCAGGTCACTGATCTCGAACACTTGGCGCAGGCCGTCTTCGCCGACGTCTTGCTTGATTTTCTCCAGGTCGTGGCCGATGCCGGCCATGATCTGCCCGCCATTGCGCCCGGTGCCGCCAAAGCCCAGGTAGCGCGCCTCCAGCACGACAATATTGGTGATGCCCTTTTCTGCCAGTTCCAGCGCCGTGTTGATCCCGGAAAAGCCGCCGCCGATCACGACGACGTCGGCCTCGATGTCCTGCTCCAGGGTGGGAAAGCTCAGGTTGTACTTCTTGGTGGCGGTGTAATACGTGGGGGTTTCAATAGTGATCATGGCGCAGCCTGAAAAGTGAAGGAAGGCTCTAAAGCAGATGTCTTCATTAGGGGCTTTGGCGGCAGCAATGTCTTGATCCTGCGTGCCGGGGCTTTTGATTCAGCGCGCCATGGACGTGCGCGACCATTAAGTTATAGCGCTTGCGCGGGGTGGGGATGTTAGAGTTTCGTTAAAACATTAACTAAATATCACGTGACCCTGACTCTATGCTCAAACCCCGGCAGTCCCTGACCCTCACTTTGCTACAGGCCCGCGAAGCGGCCATGAGTTTTTTCCGCCCCTCGCTGAACGAGCACGGCCTCACCGAGCAGCAATGGCGGGTGATCCGCATCCTCAATCAACACGATGAACTGGAGATTTACCAACTGGCGGAACTGGCCTGCATCCTCAAACCGAGCATGACTGGCGTGCTGGTGCGCATGGAAGCGGCGGGGATGATCCATCGGCGCAAGGCCGAGCAGGATCAGCGGCGGGTACTGGTGACCCTGGCGGATAAGGGGCGGGCGAGTTTTGCCTCCATGAGCCAGTGCATGGAGGCCAACTACCAGCGCTTGCAGGAGCAACTGGGGGAGGAGAAGTTGCAGACTTTGCTGGGGCTGTTGGACGAGCTGAAAAACATCAAGCGCTGAAACACGATCTCTCAAACACCACGCATCCAAAATGTGGGAGCGGGCTTGCTCGCGAAAGCAGTGGTTCAGTCACTGAATATATTGACTGACACACCGCTTTCGCGAGCAAGCCCGCTCCCACATTGGGTCCTGCGGCGTTTGAAGGTGATTAGTAGACGCCGCCAGTGCTCGCTGGCGCGGGTTTGTCTTTGAACGTGCCCACCAACCCCTGCAACCCACGCATCAGCACCGTGGTATCCACCCCCACCGCGACAAACCCCGCGCCCAGTTCGATGTAACGCCGGGCCAGTTTCTCGTCGGCACTGAGAATCCCCGCCGCCTTGCCCGCCTGGCGGATCCGCGCAATGGCATCTTCGATTGCCGCTTGCACGTCTGGGTGCCCCGGATTGCCTCGGTGGCCCATGGAGGCACTCAAATCCGCCGGGCCGATAAACACGCCGTCCACCCCCTCGACGGCGGCAATCGCGTCGAGGTTGGCCAGGCCTTGCAGGCTTTCGATCTGCACCAGCAGGCACATCTGTGCATCGGCCTGGTCCAGGTAGCCGTCGATGCTGTTCCAGCGCGAAGCCCGCGCCAGCGCACTGCCCACACCGCGTATGCCTTGGGGCGGATAGCGCATGGCGCGCACCAGCTCCCGGGCCTGGGCGGCGCTTTCGACCATCGGCACCAGCAGGGTCTGCGCGCCGATATCCAACACCTGCTTGATTAGCGCGGTATCGCCGATCACCGGGCGAATCACCGCCGCGCTGGGGTAGGGCGCCACGGCCTGCAATTGGCCGAGCATGCCGCGCACGTCGTTGGGGGCGTGTTCGCCGTCGATCAGCAGCCAGTCGAAACCGGCATTGGCCGCCAGTTCCGCGCAGTACGCGTCCGCCAGGCCCAGCCACAGGCCGATCTGCGTTTCACCGCTGGCGAGCCGCTGTTTGAAGCGGTTGACAGGCATGTCCATGAATCAGTCCTCCAGGGGTCAGACGAAGCGGCAGGAAATCGAACCGAGCATGTCGTAGTCGACATGGAAGGTATCGCCCGGGCTGGCCGCCACCGGCCGGGTAAATGAGCCGCCGAGGATGATCTGCCCCGGCAGCAAGGTGACGTCGTAGGGCGCCAGCTTGTTTGCCAGCCAGGCCACGCCCTTGGCCGGATGGTTGAGCACGGCGGCCGAGACCCCGGACTCTTCGATCACGCCGTTGCGGTACAGCACCGCCGGCACTTTGCGCAGGTCGATTTCGGTTGGCCGCACCGCGCGGCCGCCCATGACCACGCCGGCATTCGCGGCGTTGTCGGAGATGGTGTCGAACACTTTGCGCGTGGCCTTGGTGTGCGGGTCGATCTGCTGGATACGCGCGTCGATGATTTCCAGGGCCGGGATCACCCACTCGGTGGCGTCGAGCACATCAAAAATCGTGCAGTTGGGGCCCTTGAGCGGCTTGCCGAGGATGAAGGCCAGTTCGACCTCGACCCGCGGCACGATAAAGCGCTCGAACGGAATGTCGGTGCCTTCCTCAAACAGCATGTCATCGAGCAGCGCACCGTAGTCCGGTTCGGTGATGTTCGACGACACCTGCATCGCCCGCGAGGTCAGGCCGATCTTGTGCCCGACCAGCTTGCGGCCGCCCTTGATCTTCTGGGCGACCCAGGCGCGCTGGATGGCGTAGGCGTCCTCGATCGTGATCGCCGGATGCTCAAGGGAAAACTGGCGTACCTGTTCGCGGCTGCGTTCGGCATGGTCCAGCTGGGCGGCGGCTTGCAGGATGAGCTGTGGATCAAGCATGACAAGGGTCTCTTACTGAGGGTTGACGATGGCAGCGTTGGTGCGCAGCACCAGCAGGCCGCCAAGGGCGATAAACAGCGCCAGTACGTACAGGGCGAGGCTGGCGCTCTGGGTGGTGTCGCGCATCCAGCCAATCAGGTACGGCGCAAGGAACGAGGCAATGCTGCCAAACGAGCTGATCATGGCGATCCCGGCCGCCTGGGTGCAGTTGGACAGGAAGGCCGGCGGCAGTTGCCAGAACATCGGCAGCGCGGCGCTGGCGCCCATGCCAGCGACAATCAGGCCGCCCATCACCACCAGCGAGTTGCCCGGTGCCAGGCCGGCCACCGCGATCCCCGCCGCCGCCATCAGCAATGGCACACACAAGTGCCAGCGGCGTTCGCGGTTGCGGTCCGAGGAGCGTCCGCAGCCGATCATGAAGAAGCAGCCGGCCAGGTACGGCACGGCGCTCAGCAGGCCGACCTGGCTGTCGCGGCCGATGCCGGCGCCATGGATCAGGGTGGGCATCCAGAACGCCAGGGTGTTGACCGCCAGCATCACCGCAAAATAGATCGCTACCAGCAGCCACACTTGCGGGTCGCGCAGGATGCCGCCGAAGGAGGTGATGGATTTGCGCTTTTCCTCGGTGCTCAACTGTTCGCGCAATTGTTGTTTCTGCGCAGGCTCCAGCCATTTCACCGTTTCAAAACTGTCCGGCAGGTACTTGAGCACCACCAGGCCCAGCAGCACCACGGGTGCGCCTTCGATCAGGAACATCCACTGCCAGCCGCGCATCCCGCCGAAGTCGTGGAAGTTTTCCAGGATCGCCCCTGAGAGCGGCCCGCCAATCACCCCGGCCATGGGCACGGCGATGGCGAACAGGGCGGTGATCTGCGCACGTCGGCGCGCCGGGTACCAGCGGTTGAGAAACACCAGGATCCCGGGGAAGAAACCCGCTTCGGCCACGCCCAGCAAAAAACGCAGGACGTAGAAGCCGGTGGAGCTTTCGATCCACAGCATGCTGGTGGACAGGATGCCCCACACCACCATCAGGCAGGCGATCCAGCGCCGTGGCCCAACGCGGTCTAGGGCAATGTTGCTGGGCACGCCGAACAGCGCGTAGGCGATAAAAAACAGACCTGCACCGAAGCCATACACCGTGTCGCTGAAATGCAGGTCGTTGCTCATCTGCATCTTGGCGAACCCGATGTTGATCCGGTCCAGGTGGGCAAACAGGTAACAGATCAGCAACAACGGCATCAGGCGCCAGGTGACGGTGCTGTGGGTGCGATCATGCTCGGCAAGGGTGACGCTGTGGGCGGTATTGGCTGTGCTCATGATGTTGTACTTTTTGTCTGAGAGGCCGTTGGGGGGAGGCGGGGATCAATCCGCCTGGTTGCTTAAAAACGCGTGGACGTTGTTCTGTTTGAAATTCAACTGCGGGTGCAGCTCGACCATCTCGAAGGACAGCGCCAGCAGCCGTTGTGCCTGCAGGGCGGCGAAGTGCTCGGTGATCACCATGAACAGGGTTTCAGCCACCGCCTGACGGGTAGGCAGATCCCGACCGTGGCCGACCTTGAGGGTCATATGGACGAAGGCGTAGTCGTGCTTGCCATCGGCCATGCGCCAGGTGTCCAGGCGCACCGCGCGGCTGCGGATGCCGCCGAGGGGGAACACGCCACTGTCTCCCAGCACCTGGTGGACCTTTTCAAACAGCCCTGGCAGATCGGCCTGGGGTTCGAGGTTGTCGGTGTATTCGGCGATGAAATGCGGCATGCAAAGCCTCCTTCTGTAGGCGATTAATGTGGGCGCTGTGTTGCCGGGCGAGGCAGCGATGGCAGCGGCACCGCCAACATTGATGCTGCCTGGCCCACCGCTATCGCAGCCTCGCCGGGCGAGACTGCGCCCACATCTGCGGGTGTTGTATTCAGAGCGGGAAAATGGCGTTGATCTGGCCGGTGCCGGAGCTGCCGAACGGCTCGGTGATGATCTCGGCCGGGCGGTTGTACTCAGGCCCGCCGAGCAAGCCCAGGAGCATCGCGGTGTCGTGCATCTTGCCCTCGCCAAAGCAGTGTTCGGCGTAGTCAGGGAGCATCGCGCAGAACTCCTTGAAGCGGCCTTCGCGCCACATCTGCACCACGTGCATGTCCACTTGCTTGTCGAACTCGCGGGTCCAGTTGTGGATATTGGCTTCGGCTTCGCGGTCGTCGGAGAAGCGGTGCGACAGTGACCCGGAAGCCAGCACCAGCACCTTGCGATCACTCTTCTCGATGGCCCGGCGCACGGCGGCACCGAAGGCGAAGCTGTCTGCCAGGCGATGCCAGGCGCACCAGGCGGCGATGGAGATCACCTTGAATTTCTGCTCTTGGGGCACGTCCATGTGCATGTAGCGCATGGGCACCAGGGTGCCGTATTCCAGCTCCAGGCTCGGGATGTTGTGGTTCATGGTGCGCACCCCGGCCAGGTTGGCTTCGGCGGCAATCAGTTCACCCAGTTCCGGGCAGCCGGGGTAGGCGTACTCCATGTTCTTGATGAAGTGCGGCAGCTCATTGCTGGTGTAGGTGCCCTGGAAGCGCTCGCCACCGTTGACGTGGTAACCGCTGTTGACCAGCCAGTGCACATCGAATACCACAGCGGTGTCGGCCCCCAGTTCACGGGCGCGGCGCCCGATCTCCTTGTGCCCGGCAATCGCCGCCTCGCGGCAACCGTGGTGCTTGCCCGGCAGTTCCGACAGGTACATGGAAGGCACGTGGCAGATTTTCGCCGCCAGGACTACTTCACCCATGATCATTCTCCTGATTTCATTATTCTTGTTGGTGCGCTACGGACCCTGTAGGAGCCAGCCCCGGCGGGTTACACGCCCCAGCGCGGGATGTGGTGGCTGCCCATGGAAATGCACACGTTCTTGATCTCGGCGAACACTTCGAAGCTGTACTGGCCGCCTTCACGACCGGTCCCCGAGCCCTTGACCCCGCCGAACGGCTGACGCAGGTCGCGCACGTTCTGGCTGTTGATAAACACCATGCCGGCCTCGATGCCACGGGCCAGGCGATGGGCCTTGCCGATGTCCTGGGTCCAGATATAGGACGCCAGGCCATACTCGGTCTCGTTGGCCAGTTGCAGGGCCTCGGCTTCGTCCTTGAAGGGAATCAGGCACACCACCGGACCGAAGATTTCTTCCTGGGCGATGCGCATGTTGTTGTTGACATCGGCGAACACGGTTGGCTGGATAAACTGCCCGCGTGCCAGGTGCGCCGGCAGGTTGGCCGGCCGCTCCAGGCCGCCTGCAACCAGGTTGGCGCCTTCTTCTAGGCCAATCTTGATGTAGCCGGTGACTTTGTCATAGTGGGCTTGCGTGATCATCGAGCCCACCTGGGTGTTCGGGTCTTGCGGGTCACCGACAATCAGGCGTTTGGCGCGGGCGGCGAACTCGGCGACGAACTGCGGGTACACGCTCTCCTGGATAAACACCCGGCTGCCGGCGGTGCAGCGCTCGCCGTTGAGCGAGAAGATGGTGAACAGCGCGGCATCCAGGGCCCGTTCGAGGTCGGCGTCTTCAAAAATCAGCACTGGCGACTTGCCGCCCAGCTCCATGGAGTACTTTTTCAGGCCGGCGGTCTGCATGATCTTCTTGCCGGTGGCGGTGCCGCCGGTAAAGGAAATTGCCCGCACATCCGGGTGACGCACCAGGGCATCGCCGGCGGTGGCGCCGTAGCCCTGGATCACGTTGAGCACGCCCTTGGGGATTCCTGCTTCCAACGCCAGGCGTCCCAGTTCGTTGGCGGTCAGCGGCGACAGCTCGGACATCTTCAGTACCGCCGTGTTGCCCAGGGCCAGGCACGGGGCGGTCTTCCAGGTGGCGGTCATGAACGGTACGTTCCATGGCGACACCAGCGCGCACACACCCACCGGTTGGTACAGGGTGTAGTTGAGCATCTGGTCGTCCACCGGGTAGCTGTGGCCGTCCATGCGCGTGCAGACTTCGGCGAAGAAATCAAAGTTGTGCGAGGCCCGAGGGATCAGCACGTTCTTGGTCTGGTGGATCGGCAGGCCGGTGTCCAGGGTTTCCAGTTCGGCCAGGTGCGGTACGTTCTGCTCGATCAGTTCGCCGAGCTTGCGCATCAGGCGCGCGCGCTCCTTGGCCGGGGTGTTGGCCCACTTCGGGAAGGCTTCCTTGGCCGCGGCCACGGCCTGGGCGACTTCTTCAGCGCCACCGCTGGCCACTTCACCAATCGCCTCGCCGGTGGCGGGGTTGTAGTTGATGAAGGTGTCTTTGCTTTCGACCTCGCGGCCGTTGATCCAGTGTTTGATCATGGGGTTCAAGCCTCTTTCCGGGCGGCGAAAAAGTCCGCCTCGCTGACAATTCGGTTGACCAGGCGGCCGACGCCTTGCACTTCCACCACCACTTCATCCCCTGGCACCACATCGGCCAGGCCTTCGGGGGTGCCGGTGGCGATCATGTCGCCGGGTTGCAGGGTCATGAAGCTGGACAGGTATTCGATCAGGTAGGGGATATCGAAAATCATGTCGCGGGTGCTGCCTTCCTGGCGCAACTCACCGTTGATCCAGGTGCGCAGGGTCAGGTTGCCTGGGTCCGGCACATCGGCCACGTCGACCATCCATGGGCCGACCGGGGTGGTGGCGTCGCGGTTTTTCACACGCAGGTTGGGGCGGTAGTAGTTTTCCAGGTAGTCGCGGATCGCGTAGTCGTTGCACACGGTGTAGCCGGCCAGGTACTCCAGGGCGTCCTCGCGCTTGACGTTGCGCGCCGGCTTGCCGATCACCGCCACCAGTTCGCACTCGTAGTGCATATAGGCGATGTTGTCCGGGCGCCAGGTGATCTGGTTGTGCCCGGTGTAGGTGCCTGGCGACTTGATAAAGGCCAGCGGCTCGGTCGGCGGGGCGAAGGCCAGTTCGGCGGCATGGTCGGCGTAGTTCAGACCCAGGGCGAACATATTGCCGGTGGCCGGTGGCAGCCACTCGACTTGATCTTCGGCCAGCAGCCGGCCATCGGCCAGGCGCACAGCGTTATCGGCTTCGACGTGGACCTGATGGACCTGGCCTGCATAGCGGATACGGGCGTGTTTCATGGGTGTTCCTCGGCCTGGATGTGGTTGACCAGGCGGCCCAGGCCGCTGATCTCGACTTCGACGGTGTCGCCGGGCTGCACATCCACCCGGCCTTCAGGCGTGCCGGTGATCAGCACATCGCCCGCATGCAGGGTCATGAACTCGCTGATTTCGGCGATCAAGCGGGGAATGTCGCGCACAAAATTGGCCGTGGTGTTCTGCTGGCGCAACTCGCCGTTGACGAACAGCTTGAGGCTCAACTGATGGGGGTTGGCGATCTGCTCGCGGGCCACCAGCTCAGGGCCCAGGGCGCAGAACCCGTCGCGGCACTTGGCTTTGACGGCGGGGCGGTAGTAGCTGTCTTCCGGCAGGCTGAACTCATTGACGATGACGTAGCCCGCCACGTGCTCCAGGGCATTTTCCACGCTGACGCGGCTGGCGCTTTTGCCAATCACCACGCCCAGGGCCGGGCCCGGTTGCAGGCGTTCGCCGTGGGGCTGGAGCACGATGCCGTCATGGCTGTTGCGGGTGTTGGGGGTCTTGATAAACAGCACCGGCTTGACCGGCGGCTTCTGGTACGGCGGCTGCTCGAATTCGGCGAGACGCTGGTTCAGCAAGCCCTGGTAGTTCAGCGCGACGCCGAACAGGGTGCCGCTGGCAACATCATGCAGGGTACGGCTCATGGATTTCTCCTGGCGATGGCGACTGCTCTGGAGGCAGTTCGTTAATGTGTTAACGTTATAATTAATATGTTAACTACCGTCAAGCGTGGCAAAATCATCGGGTGCAAAAAACAATAAAGAGGCGCCTGTGAAACCGATCCCCAACATCAACATCGGCCAGGTCTACGACCAGCGCTACAGCGATGCCGACGTGCATTACGACCGGCTCGGCAACCTGGCGGGGTTTTTCGGGCGCAATATGCCCGTGCATCGGCATGACCGGTTTTTCCAGGTGCATTACGTCAAGAGTGGCGCCGTGCGGGTCTACCTCGACGATCAGCAGTACCTGGAATCCGGGCCGATGTTTTTTCTCACACCGCCCACGGTAGCCCATGCCTTTGTCACCGAAGCCGATGCCGACGGCCATGTCCTGACCGTGCGCCAGCAACTGGTACGGGCGCTGATTGATGCCGACCCGAGCCTTGCGCCCGGCCCGCAGATACCGCCCGCCTGCGTCGCGCTGGCACGCCTGGCACCCACGTTTGAGCCCGAGATCAAGCGGCTGGAGTGGCTGTTCGACGAGCTGTGCAACGAGGTCAACAGCACGGGCGCCGGGCGGGCGACAGCCCTGGAAAGCCTGACCCGCCTGATCATGATCAGCCTGCTGCGCCTGTGCGCCAATTCCCTGGAAGCGCGCCCGGCGCGCCACGAAGACTTGCGCATCTTCCATCGCTTCAATGAACTGATCGAAGACCACTATTTGCTGCATTGGCCGCTGTCGGCGTACGCCGAGCACATTGGCGTGACCGAGGCGCGGCTCAACGACGTATGCCGGCGTATTGCCGACCTGCCGTCCAAGCGCCTGGTGCTGGAACGGCTGATGCAGGAAGCCCGGCGCCTGCTGCTGTTTACCGGCAGTTCCGCGAATGAAATCTGCTACCAGTTGGGGTTCAAGGACCCGGCCTATTTCAGCCGGTTCTTCCAGCGTTATGCACAGATGACGCCGGGGGAGTACCGCCTGCGTCAATCGGGCCTGCGTTGATCACCACAGCGCCAGGCTGTAGCCGACGATGATGCGGTTTTCGTCGATATCACTGGTCAGGCCGTTGCTCGACCGCAGGGTCGCGTTACGCAGCCTGACGTTGACGTTTTTCAGCGGCCCGCTCTGCACGGTGTAGGTCAGGTCGGTATCGCGCTCCCATTCGCGGCCATTGCGCACGCTGGCGGTCTGCACATGGCTGCCGTCCACATAGCGCGTCATAAAGGTCAGCCCCGGCAGGCCGAGGGCGGCGAAGTTGTAGTCATAGCGCGCTTGCCAGGCATCGGTCTCGGCCTTGGTGAACACATTGATGGTTACCAGGTTGACCGAGTAGGGGTCCATGCCGGGGTAGGCGAAATCGCCATGGCCTGACAGGTTCTGGTAGCCCAGGCCGAACTTGTGCGCCCCTGTCGACAGGCTCAGCATGCCGTTGAAGAACCGGTTGTCGATGCGCCCGCCGTCCACCCGCGAAGCGCCGCGCAATTCATGGCTGCCCTGTTCGCGGGTATCGAAGTAGCGCAGGTCGCTGCGCAGGCTCATGCCGTTGCTCAGCGGCAGGTCGTGCACCAGGCCGATGAAGTGCTGGCGGTAGATATCCTGCATCTGTGCGTAGTAGTAAGTCGTCGCCAGCTGTGGGGTGATTGCATAGGTGCCGCCGGCCAGGTCCAGGTGGTTGCTGTCGACGCCGGCGTAGCTCATCGCGTCGTTGCTGGAAGAGTCGCGCAGGTTTTGTTTTTCCAGGCGGCCCAGGTTCAGGGTCAGGCCGGCGATGTCCTGGGAGGTGAGCAACTCGCCGCTATAGGTCGAAGGCAGGAGCCGGGTGTCGTTGTAGGCGGCCACCGGCAACTGCGGCTGCAGGGTGCCGGCCTTGAGCACGGTTTTCGAGACCCGCACCTTGGCCGTCAGGCCCAGCTCACTGTAATTGTCGACGGGCTGCTGGCTGGCGCCATACGGCAGCAGCCCGGTGCCACGGCGGTCGCGGCTGGAGTCGAGCTTGACCCCCAGCTCACCCAGGGCATCCACGCCAAAGCCCACCCGGCCTTCGGTGTAGCCCGACTCCAGGCGCAGCACAAAGCCCTGGGCCCACTCATCGGCCTTGTTCTGCGGCGCGTTGGTTTGGCGAAAGTCGCGGTTCATATAGAAGTTGCGCAGGTCGAGGCTGGCCTTGCTGTCCTGGATAAACTCGGCGTAGGCGCTCAAAGGGCTGAACGTAGCGCACAGGCCAGCGCTGGCCGCCAGGGGAAGGAGGCGCAAATGCATGACAGATTCCTTTTGTTGTTTTTGTAGGTATCGCCCTTCGGATCGCTGAAGGGAGTGGCATATTGTTAACATGTTATATTTATTATGGGTAGACAATTTGCGCTGCTTTAAAATAATTCGTGTCGAGGTTAACGAGTTTGTGTGGCGGCCGGCTTGCATGCCCGTGGAGCCGACCCTAAGCTTCGACGCTTCGATCTCTTTTGTGCGTGAGCCATGTCCACTCCCAGACCTTCCCTGACGCTGACCCTGCTGCAGGCCCGCGAAGCCGCCATGGCGTTTTTCCGGCCGTTGCTCAATGAACATCAATTGACCGAGCAGCAGTGGCGGGTGATTCGGATCCTGCGCCAGCAGGGCGAACTGGAGAGTCATCAGTTGGCGCACCTGGCCTGCATCCTCAAACCGAGCATGACCGGCGTGTTGGCGCGCCTGGAACGCGACGGCATCGTGCGTCGGCGCAAGTCCAGCGAAGACCAGCGCCGGGTGTTCGTGACCCTCACCGAGCAGGGGCAACAGTGCTTCGTCGAGATGAGCGCGGGGATGGAAAGCAACTACCAGAAGATCCAGGAACAGTTCGGCGAAGAGCAATTGCAGCAACTGCTCGACTTGCTCAACCAGTTGAAAAACATCAAGCCCTAAGCTGTTGCCGGCGATGGCGCCTCATACCGCGCCGCACACAGGTTGAACACTCATGGAAAGACGGCAATTCAGCGGCGGGATGAAAGGCAAGAACCTGCGCTACCTGAACGAAACCCCGGGCCAGGCCCAACGCCAGGTGCGTGCAGGGTTTGTGTTGCTGGAACACTTTTCCCTGCCGGCCTTCACCCAGGCGCTGGACACCCTGATCACCGCCAACCTGCTGCGCCCGGGGTTGTTCACTTCACGCACTTTTGGCCTGGACGAGCAGGAGGTGATCAGCGACCTGGGCCTGGTGATTCGCCCGGACGCGCGCCTCGACCACAACGCCCTGGGCGACCTTGATCTGTTGGTGATTTGCGGCGGCTATCGCACCCAGCTCAAGGCCGGTGAAAGCTTTATCGAACTGCTCAAGGCTGCAGCGCAACAGGGTGTGATCCTCGCCGGCCTATGGAACGGCGCGTGGTTTCTGGGCAAGGCCGGGGTGTTGGACGGCTATCGCTGCGCCATTCACCCGGAACATCGCCCGGCCCTGACGGAAATCGCCAAGGCCACCCAGGTCAGCAGCGAGCCCTATGTGATTGATCGCGACCGACTGAGCGCGTCCAGCCCTTCGGGCGCGTTCCATATGGCCCTGGACTGGATCAAGAGCCTGCACGACAAGGCGCTGGTGGAGGGCATTGAAGATATCCTGGCGTTTGAGGAGTCGCGTTACCGGCGGATCAAGCCCGCCGAAAATATCTGCGTGAGTGCGCCGCTGCGCGAGGTGGTGCGCCTGATGGATGCCAACCTCGAAGAACCCCTGGCCCTGGAGCAACTGGCGGTGTATGCCGGGCGCTCGCGGCGCCAACTGGAGCGCTTGTTCCGCGAGCAGTTGGGCACCACACCGCAGCGCTACTACATGGAGCTGCGCATCACCGAGGCCCGGCGCCTGCTGCAGCACACCGAACTGTCCCAGGTCGAAGTGCTGGTAGCCTGCGGGTTTGTGTCGCCCAGCCACTTCAGCAAATGCTACAGCGCCTACTTCGGCTACCGGCCTTCAAAGGAAACCCGGCTGGTGAAGTAACCCCCCCATTTCTACGCGGAATGCGTCGCCGGTTTGCTCGCCGGTGCGCGTTTGACGCAATGCGCCAGCGCCTGCTCGATATCCGCCAGCAGGTCTGCGATATCCTCCAGCCCCACCGATAAGCGCACCAGTCCCTCGGCAATCCCGTGCTGGGCACGTTCCTCCGGGGTGTAGGTGGAGTGGGTCATGCTGGCCGGGTGCTGGGCCAGGGATTCGGCGTCGCCCAGGCTCACTGCGCGGCTGAACAGCTTGAGCGCGTTCATGAAGCGTTTGCCGGTGGCGATGCCGCCCTTGAGTTCAAAGGCAATCATGCCGCCCGACAGTTTCATCTGACGTGCTGCCAACTCGTATTGCGGGAAGGAGCGCAGGCCGGGGTAGGTCACCGACTCGACTGCCGGGTGGGCCTGCAAGGCCTCGGCCACGGCCTGGGCATTGCTGCAATGGCGATCCATGCGCAGGGCCAGGGTCTTGAGGCCGCGCATCAATAGAAAGGCGTCCTGGGGCGACAGTACGGCCCCGGTCAGGTCCTTCAAGCCCTGCAGGCGAATGCGCTGCGCCAGGTCATGGCGGCTGACGGCGATCCCGGCAGTGATATCGCCATGCCCGCTGAGGTACTTGGTGGCCGAATGCACCACCACATCCGCGCCCAGTTCCAGCGGGCGTTGCAGGTACGGGGTGCAGTAGGTGTTATCAACCACCATGGTCACGTTGGCTTGCTGGTGAGCGATCTTGGCCACGGCGGCAATGTCGATCAATTGCAGGTTGGGGTTGGCCGGGGTTTCGCAGTAGATCATGCGGGTCGCGGGGGAGAGTGCGGCGCGCAGGGCGTCGAGGTCTGCCAGGTCGACATGGCGCACCTTGATGCCGAACTCACCAATGCCATGGTGCAGCAGGGCGAAAGTACAGCCGTACAGGGTCTGGCTGACGATCACCTCATCGCCGGGGCGTAATAGGGTCCAGAAGGTCGCCGCAATCGCGCCCATGCCGGAACTGAATGCCACTGCGGCCTCGCCGCCCTCCAGGGTGGCCATGCGTGATTCCAGCAGCGCCAGGGTCGGGTTGGAAATGCGCGTGTAGAAGTGCCCGCTTTCTTCACCGGCAAAACACCCTGCGCCGTATTCGGCGGTCGGGAAGGCAAAGGTCGCCGACAGATAGATCGGCGGCACCAGGGCACCGTGATGGTCTTGCGCATCGTAGCCGTAGTGAATGGCACGGGTAGAAAAGCCGAATGTGTTGTGTTTATTGTGCATGTCGGACACTCCTTATTTCCTACAATGCTATGCTCATAACCGAGGCAGAACGTTGCCTACTTTGCCGAGAAAAGCCTGTGGCGAAGGATGAAATCCCATAAAAATAACAACTTGAGGCAAGACATGCCCAGCAGCCTGGACCGTACCGACAAAGCCCTGCTCAACGCCCTGCAAGGCAACGCTCGCCTGACCGTCGCCGAACTGGCCGAGCGCGTGTCCCTGACCACCTCGCCCTGCTGGCGAAGGGTCAAGAACCTGGAAGACAGCGGCGTGATCAGCGGCTACCAGGCGATCCTTTCGCCCAAAGCCCTGGGCTACGGGGTTACGGCCTTTGTCAGCATCATGATGGATACCCATTCCAAGGAAATCGCCCGGGCGTTTGAACAGCGGTTGCTGGACATCCCGGAAATCGTCGCCTGCCATAACGTGTCCGGCCGCTATGATTTTTTACTGGAAGTGGTGGCCAGGGACCTGGAGTCCTTCGGCGAATTTGCCCGTGAGGTGTTGCAGACATTGCCGTGTGTGAAGGAAATCTACTCGAGCTTTTCCTACAAGTCGGTCAGGCCGTTGCGGGTGATTCCGTTGCCGGGGTGATGAGGCGCTCATGGGCATTGCGCAAGGCCGTGGTGCTTTCCTGCCGGCTTAAGAGATAAATAGTATTTCTTGCTCCGCTGTGACCCTTCAAGCCCATACGGTACTGCCGGATGCTAAAGGGCAGGGGGGCGATGTCTGGTTTGTAAGCAATGATAAAGATATGTCCTTGCCCAAAGCCCAGCTTGGTGATGCCGGTCGCCATACGATCATCCATGAACTGGGCCACGCAATGGGGCTTACGCACCCCGGCAACTACAACGGCATTCTCGATCGTTCGAAGATCGACTCCCATGAAGACTCTCAAAGCCATAGCGTCATGAGCTATAGGGGCGAACGCACGACCTATGCCAATCATGGGGGCTTTCGGGCGTCGGCTCCCCAGCTCGACGATATTTACGCTTACCAATCCAAATATGGCGTCAATCACCAGACCCGCTAAGACGACACCACGTATGGCTTCAATTCCAATACCGGTCGTGACTTCCTGAGCGTCAATACCAAGCACGACAAAATGGTCGCCGCCATTTGGGACGGTGGCGGCAATGACACGCTTGACTTCTCGGGCTACAGCCAAGACCAGAAAATCAGTCTTGAAGAGGGTACGTTTTCCGATGTGGATGGCCTAAAAGGCAACGTTTCCATTGCTTATGGCGCCACTATCGAGAATGCCAAGGGTGGGACAGGCAACGATTGGCTGGTGGGCAACGCCGCGAATAACGAACTGCGCGGTGGCGATGGCAACGACTCCAGCGCCACGGCACCGGACCGGATCCAGGACTTTGTCAGCGGCGAGGACAAGGTTGACGTGTCAGGTATCAGGGCGCAGCTGGGTGATAAACCGTTGCAGTTTGTCAGCCGTTTTACCGGGGTGAGCGGTGAAGCCATCGTCGCCTATGACCGACAGTCGAACATGAGCACGTTGCAGATTTCGGGAAAACCCAGCCAGCCGGCCTTTGTCCTGGAGGTGCAGGGAGAACTGCAGCGCAGCGATATCGTGAGCTGATCGCTAAAGGTGTCCAAGGGCGGTGGGCCAGTCCTGGCTGTTCAGTACACCCAGCACCTTGAGCTTGCCATGCGCATTGATTTTAACGAACAGTGAGCTGCCATATTCGGCGCCATCAGCGTGGGGGTAACCCAGCACCCGCTCCAGGTCACCGATGCATTCGCTGTGGGTGACCAGCAACAGGTTGCGCCCAGGGCGTTTGCGTACCGGCAGATCGTGGGCGAGGGCCGTGCCACATAAGGTCAAGCGGTCGGGCAATATCTGGGCATCGCCGAACATGAGTCGCGAGGTTTGCACGGTACGCGTGGTAGGGCTGCTCACCACATCGCTGTGGGACATGCCCAGGGTGTGGAACGCGCTACCCACGGCGACGGCCGAGACACCGCCGGGGCGGCTCAAGCCATCCGCAGCGCCCAGGCAGGGGTTGCCAGAGCGGTCGCAGCGTTCTTCATGGCGTACCAGCACGATCAGGTCGCCACTGCGCCAGGCCGCCAAGGCCCCCGAAGTGACCAGGCGATTGTCGATTCCCAGGTTCGGCGGCGTGGTTGGCCAGAGCATTGCGCCCATCACCACCAGGCACAGGGCGATGAGCGCAACGAAGCGCAGCCATAACTGCTTGAAGGTTTTCGCCCGGCCCTCATCCGGGCAATTTATGTCAACCACACTCTTCACCCTGACACCTGAGATACAGCCGTTTGTGTTGCTGGGCAATTTAGGGGGCAGGGCGTGGTCGGCCAGTGAAAGCGATGTGAAAAAATTGCCTGGGTGGCGAGGGATAAGTCCCTCGCAACAAGGTCGGTTTCTCCTACAGCACTGATCACATCCTCCTTACATCTATTTGAAAAAATACTGTACAGATATACAGTATTATCCTACAGTCCATCCCAGGTGAACGGATTTCACCGCGCACCGACGCCACAATTTTTTAACTATGGATGGATAAAAAATGAAATCGAAAAAAGCCTTTATGCTGGGCGCGGCCATGGCGGCCTCCTGCTTCGTTTCGGCCTTTGCCCTGGCCGAACAATACCCTTCGCAAGCCCCAGCCAAACTGTCCGCCCAGGCAGTCAAGCAAGCGGTCGACCAGGTGCTTAAAGTGGGGGGCAAGGTCCAGTCGTCGAAATTGTCGGTCGAACTCAAGCAAAAACTCAAGGCGGCCAAGGCAGCCAAACCCAAGGCCCCGGCGAGCAAAGCCGCAGCCAGCGCTGCGCCCTTTGAGGCGGTGATCGGCGAGTTGCAAAAGCCGCAGCAGGATCAACTGCAAGGCGCAGCGATCGCGGCTTTTACCCCACAGTTCCCGACCCTGGATATCAACACCCTGTACACCCTCACCGGGGTAGAGACCGGGGCCGAAATCGCCTATCACTTCAACCTGCCGAAAAACGCTCGCATTCAGGTCCAACTGCTGAACCAGAGCGCCGGTACCGATATGTCGTTGAGCCTGTTCCATGACGATGGCCAGGGCAACCTGACGCTGCTGGGCACCTCTGATAACGCAGACAGCGCTGATGAATACCTCAACGGCGTGATGCCTGCCGGCGATTACTACTGGTACATGGTGGCCAAAGCCGCGAGCAATTCGCAGTTCAGTTTTGGCGTGGCGGTGGACAGCAATATCGACGCCTTCGAGCCCAACGACACCGCGCAAACCGCGTTCGCCCTGCCGGATGCCCTGAACCAGGTGACCGGCAACCTCGACAGCGTCAACGATGTCGATTACTTCGACTTCACCACGCTGCGCGGCCAGGGTGTGGGCATGTTCCTTGGCGATGACGGCGAGGGCACCCGCGACCAGTGGATCTTCGAGCGCTTCGATGGCAACAATTGGGTGGTGATCCAGCCAAACAACACCTCCACCTACCCCAACCTCACGCCTGGCTACACCGTCAAGGTTCGGGTGCGGGCCAACCCGGCAGTGGCGCTCAACCCGCAGGCGCGATACCTCTTGTCTTTTGGCTCGGCGCCGCGACTGAACCAGAGCAATGTGAATGGCGATAACGTGGTGCGCATTCCCAGTTCGATCATGCAACTGGCCACCCAGGCTGCCCGTAGCCTGAGCTGGAGCACCCAATGGTCGGACAGCACCGGTGAGCCGTTGCGGGGTGTGACCCCGGTGCTGCGGGTCGACAAGCGTTTCGATAACACCATCAACTACCACTGGGTCAACTACGAGGCCAAGACCGGTATCACCGGCGCGGCCTCCGGCAATGTCGACCTGGGCACCTGCTCCGGCGATCTCAATGCGGTCTACCCGGACAGCTCGTCCGGCCAGACTTACAACTGGCGGACCTGGTTCAACATGGGCGGCTGGCGCATCGAGCTCAAAGAGTTCCCCGGTGTTGGCGTGGGCGGCAACATCACGCAGTACGTAAGCCTGGGGCATATCTGCAGCCAGACCATCGTGCGCTAACCGAAAACGGCTTGCCGGCGATCGCCGGCAAGTCGGCTTCTACAGCGCCAGTTTCAGTGGCAAGCGGGCCATGCTGGTGTTCTTCAGCGAGCCCAGGTACAGCCAGTCGCCATGCTCGCGCGCCGTGGTCACCGGCGAATAGTTGCCGGCACTGCCATCCTGCAAATTAGCGATCACCTGGCCATGCACGTCCAACCCCAGCACAAAGGCTTTGCGCTCCACGGGCTTGGGCAGCACCAGCAGCGCACGGACCACCATCTTGCGGACCGCCGGGTAACCGGCCAAGCCATCAAGCAGCGGGTTACGCGGTGAATACAGGGCTACCCAGAACCGATCCCGGCCGTTGAAGGTGAGGTTGTCCGGCAACCCTGGCAGGTTGTCGATAAACAGGTCATGGGTGCCCGCCTTGTCGCCCTTGAGCCAATAGCGACTGATGCGATAGGCCCCGGTCTCATTGACCAGCACATAGGCCTCATCCGGCCCCAGCGCCACGCCGTTGGCAAATTGCAGTTGATCGAGCAACACCTCGGTCCGGCCGTTGCTGAAGTCATAGCGCAACAAGCGGCCATCGCCACCATGCTCGATCACCGCCTCACCATCCTGGCCATAGCCCCAGCGGCTCGACGCGTCGCTGAAGTAGGCGTAGTGCCCGGCCGCATCCACCGTCACATCATCGGTAAAGCCGAAGGGCAGGCCATTGGCGCTGGTCGTCAGGCTGGCCAGTTTGCGCTGGTCGTCCAGTGCCAGCAGGCCTTTGATCCCGTCGGCAATGATCAGCCGCCCGTCCGGGTGTTGCGCCAGGCCCAGCGGCCGCCCCCCGGTATGGGCCAGCACCTCCAGGGTCTGGCTGTCGGGTGCGGTGCGGATGATCCGCCCGTCATGCAGGCCGGTGATCAGAAAACCCTTGGCATCCACCAGCAACGCTTCAGGCCCGTCGATGCCCTGGGCACCGATACGCTGGACGTCCTTCAGGCGCTGGTTTTCGCTGTAGGGCCCATCCTTCAGCGAGGGGGCCTTGGGTGGTGTCCAGTTGACCGGTTGCACCTGGGTGGGCATCAGCAGCAGGAAGGCCACGACGACGATCAATACCAGGAGCAGCAAGTGGCGGATTTTTTGATTCATGGTGTGTCCCGAGGGGCTTTGGAGGGGGGCGTGACCGGCTCCCAGTGCAACGTGCCGAACAGATAGTCCATCAGCGGCAGCACAATGTTGAAGTTGCGCCCTTGCATCAACTCACGGCGGTGGTGCAACGCATGGAGCTGGTGCATGTGCCGGATCCACGGCAGGCGTGCCAGGGGATGGTCGGAGGGCAGATGTTCACAGGCATGGAAGGTTTCGTAGAGCAGGTAACCGAGGATCATACACCCGGCGAACAACCCCGCCACGTTGGGGTTTAACTGCTTGAGCAGCCACCAGGCGGGGAGGGTGATGGCCAGGCTGTGGACAACGATCAGCCAGGCGGGAAACAGGATCACCCGCCAGTCTCTGGGGCTGTCGTAGGTCATATGGCCAGGGGTGAAAAAACTGTGGTGATCGCCGGTGTGGCGTGCATAGAACAGCTTGGCGACAGCGTGTTTGTGATGGCCCAGGTGGCGGTGGACGAGGTAGATGCACAGGTTGAAGAACACCAGGGTCAGGGGGATGGTCAGCCATTCCCAGGCCTGAATGTGCTGGGTGCTGCCCCAGGCCAGGAGGATGCAGGACAAACCGTAGAGCATTACAAAACCGGCATGCAGCCACGGGTTATAGCGTGGGTGGACAGCGGCACGGTAGCGTTCGCGAAAGGCCTCGGTGGGATGGGTCATGGCGTCGCTCGTTGTATTTTTTGTTGGTGAGTGAGCTTAGTCCGGCCTGAGGATTTTGCGAGCTGAGCTAGCCCCTGTGGGCGCTGGCTTGTCGGGTCGCCGCATCGCTGCGATCGCGCCAGTAAGAACACCTCGGGTGTGCGCCTTAACGACCCACGCGAGCATGCCCACACCCACAAGGGATATCGCAAGGGGCTTGCACCCACCTCATTTCCTTGCTAGCTTCTGGCAAAATGTTAACGATAACATTTGCTCTAAAAATAAAAACAAAACAGAGAACCACGCCATGAAAATGCTTCGCAAAACCCTGTGTTTGTTGGCTTTAAGCATCTCCACCGTCGCCCTGGCCGACACCAAGCCTGCCCCCATGCGCATCGGCGCTTCCTTCCAGGAAATCAACAACCCGTACTTCGTCACCATGAAAGACGCCCTGCAAGAAGCGGCGGCGACCATCGGTGCGCAATTGATCATCACCGATGCCCGCCACGACGTGTCCAAGCAGGTCAGTGACGTGGAAGACATGCTGCAAAAGGGCATCGACATCCTGCTGATCAACCCCACGGATTCGGTCGGCGTGCAGTCCGCCGTCAAATCGGCCCACGCCGCGGGTGTGGTGGTGGTTGCAGTGGATGCCCAGGCCGAGGGGCCGCTGGATTCCTTCGTCGGCTCGAAAAACTTCGACGCCGGCTTCCAGGCCTGTGAATACCTGGCCAAGAGCATCGGCGACCAAGGCAATATCGCGATCCTCGACGGCATCGCCGTGGTACCGATCCTCGAGCGCGTGCGCGGTTGCAAGGAAGCCGTGGCCAAGCACCCGCAGATCAAGATCGTCAGCATCCAGAACGGCAAGCAGGAACGTGACCAGGCGCTGAGCGTGACCGAAAACATGCTCCAGGCCCAACCCACCCTCAAGGGTATTTTCAGCGTCAATGACAACGGCTCCCTCGGCGCACTGTCGGCCATCGAGGCCAGCGGCATGGACGTCAAGCTGGTCAGCGTCGATGGCGCACCGGAAGCGATCAAGGCCATCCTCAAGCCAGGCAGCAAGTTTATTGCCACCTCGGCGCAGTACCCCCGCGACCAGATCCGCCTGGCCCTGGGCATCGCCCTGGCGAAGAAGTGGGGCTCCCATGTCCCCGCCAGTATCCCGGTGGACATCGCCCTGATCGACCAGGCCAAGGCCAAGGATTTCAGCTGGTAAACCGTCCATGCCCCACGTCAATCGTGGGGCACAGGGCATCCTTCTGAACGAGAGGTCGGTGGTATGAGCAGTCTTTTGCAACTGGAAAATATCTGTAAGCGCTACCCCGGGGTGCAAGCCCTCAAGTCCATCAACCTGCAAGTGGAACGCGGCGAGATTCATGCCTTGCTCGGGGAAAATGGCGCGGGCAAATCGACCCTGATGAAAATCCTCGGCGGCGTCGAGCACCAGGATGAAGGGCGCATTCTGATTGACGGGCAGGCCCGGCACTTTGCGACGTATCGCGATGCGATTGCCGCCGGTATCGGCATTGTCTTCCAGGAGTTCAGCCTGATTCCCGACCTCACGGCCGTGGAGAATATTTTCCTCGGCCATGAGCTGAACAACCGCTTCGGCCTGCTGCGCAAGCGCGATATGCATGAGGCGTCCCAGGCATTGTTTCAGCGCCTGGGGGTGAGCATCGACATGCAATGCCCGGTGCGGCGCCTGAGCGTGGCCGAGCAGCAGTTTGTCGAAATCGCCAAGGCCCTGGCCCTGGAGGCGCGGCTGCTGGTGCTCGATGAGCCCACCGCGACCCTGACGCCGAGCGAGGCCGAACTGCTGTTCGAGATCATGCGCGAACTCAAGCGCCAGGGCGTGGCGGTGATTTTTATCTCGCACCATCTGGAGGAGATTTTCCAGGTGTGCGACCGCATCAGCGTGTTGCGCGACGGCGGCAATGCCGGCGTCACCGACGTGGCCGACAGCGATATTGACCGCCTGGTGGAGATGATGGTGGGCCGCAAGCTGGAATGCAGTTTTCCCGCCAAACCCACCGCCGCGCGCGGGCCGCTGCTGCTGGAGGTCAGGGATATCCAGTTGCAGCGCAATGGCCCCCACAACCAGTTCCACCTGCACCAGGGCGAAATCCTCGGCTTTGCCGGGCTGGTCGGTTCGGGCCGTACCGAGCTGGCACTGGGGATGATGGGCGCACTGCCGTCGGTGACCAAGGATGTGTGGTTGCGCGGCGCCAAAATCAGCCTCGACGACCCGGCCCAGGCGTTGGCCCACGGCATCGGCCTGCTGCCGGAAAGTCGCAAGAGCGAAGGCCTGATCACCGATTTCAGCATTCGCGAAAACATCTCCATCAACAACCTGCACAAGTACCAGGGCGCCAGCGGCCTGATCGACAAGGGCAAGGAGTGCGCCAGTGTCGAAGCGTTGATGCAGCAACTGTCGATCAAGGCGCCGAGCGGCGAAAGCCGGGTGTTCAACCTGAGCGGCGGCAACCAGCAGAAAGTGGTGATTGCTCGTTGGATCAACCATCACTGCGATGTGCTGGTGTTCGATGAACCAACCCGTGGCATCGACGTCGGCGCCAAGGCACAGATCTACGCGCTGATGCGCAAGCTCACCGAGCAAGGCTACGCAATCATCATGATTTCCTCCGAACTGCCGGAAATCATCGGCATGTGCGACCGCGTCGCCGTGTTCCACAAGGGCGCCATCGTCAAGGTACTGGAAGCGTCCGCCGTCAACCCACAAGAGGTCATGCGCCATGCAACAGGGGGCTCAAGTGAATACGTCCATTAACCGCGCAGGTACCCAGGGGTTACGGCTGAACCTGGCACGACTGGTGCGCTCGCCGGCGTTCTATCCGTTTATCGGGCTGCTGGTGGTCACGGCGGTGATGATTGTGGCCAGCGACAACTTCCTCACCGCCAGCAACCTGTCCAATATCGGCCGCCAGGTGTCGATCAACGCGATCATCGCGGTGGGCATGACCTGCGTGATCCTCACCGGTGGTATCGACTTGTCGGTGGGGCCGGTGATGGCCTTGTCCGGCACCCTGACCGCCGGGCTGATGGTCGCGGGCCTGCCGCCGGGCCTGGCGATTGGCGCGGGCCTGTTGATCGGCGTGGCCTTTGGTATCGGTAACGGGCTGTTCGTGGCGTACCTGCATATGCCTCCGATCATCGTCACCCTGGCGACCATGGGCATCGCCCGGGGTTTTGGCCTGATGTACACCGATGGCTATCCGATTTCCGGGCTGCCGGAGTGGTTTGGTTTCTTTGGCCGTCAAAGCCTGCTGGGCATCCAGGTGCCGATCCTGATCATGCTGGTCACCTACCTGGTGGCCTACGTGCTGCTGCAACACACACGCATCGGCCGCTACATCTACGCCATCGGTGGCAACGAAGAGGCGGTGCGCCTGTCCGGGGTGCGCGCGGCGCGCTTCAAGTTGCTGGTGTATGGCATCAGCGGCCTGACCGCAGCGATTGCCGGGCTGGTGTTGACCTCGCGCCTGATGAGTGGCCAACCCAACGCCGGCATCGGTTTCGAGCTGGATGCGATTGCCGCGGTGGTCCTGGGCGGCGCCTCGATTGCCGGTGGGCGCGGGGTGATTGTCGGCACCTTGCTCGGCGCCATGCTGTTGGGCGTGTTGAACAACGGCCTGAACATGCTCGGGGTCTCGCCCTATGTGCAGAGCGTGATCAAGGGCGCAATTATTTTGCTGGCGATCTTTATCAGCCGTCAGCGCCACAAGTAAAAAAACCAGCACCTCGACGCGGCCGCCGTGGCCGCGACGGGCTCTCTCATCTTCAATAAAGGTCAGTACATCATGGAAAAGCACAGCCAAATGCAAGCCGTCGTCTGCCACGGCCCGAAAGACTACCGCCTGGAGCGCATCAGCAAACCCCTGGCGCGGCCCAATGAACTGGTGATCCGCATTGCCGCCTGCGGGATCTGCGCCAGTGACTGCAAATGCCACTCGGGCGCGGCGATGTTCTGGGGTGGCGACAACCCGTGGGTCAAGGCGCCGGTGGTGCCGGGGCACGAGTTTTTCGGTTACGTGGAGCAAGTGGGCGAGGGCGCCGAGGAGCACTTTGAGGTCAAGGTCGGCGACAAGGTCATCGCCGAGCAGATCGTGCCCTGTGGCAAGTGCCGCTTCTGCAAGTCCGGCAAGTACTGGATGTGCGAAGTGCACAACATTTTCGGCTTCCAGCGCGAAGTGGCCGAAGGCGGCATGGCCCAGTACATGCGCATCCCCAAGACCGCCATCGTGCACAAGATTCCCGAGTCGGTGTCCCTGGAGGATTCGGCGTTGATCGAGCCCATGGCCTGCGCGATCCATACGGTCAACCGTGGCGACCTGCAACTCGATGACGTGGTGGTGATTGCCGGTGCCGGCACCCTGGGCCTGTGCATGGTCCAGGTGGCTGCGCTGAAGACCCCGAAAAAACTGGTGGTGATCGACATGGTCGACGAGCGCCTGGAGCTGGCGAAAAAATACGGCGCCGATGTGGTGATCAACCCGGCCCGTGACAACGCCCGTGCGATCATCAATGGCCTGACCGACAACTACGGCTGCGACGTGTATATCGAGACCACTGGCGTGCCGGCCGGCGTGACCCAGGGCCTGGATTTAATCCGCAAGCTGGGGCGGTTTGTCGAGTTCAGCGTGTTCGGCGCCGAGACCAGTGCCGACTGGTCAATCATCGGTGACCGCAAGGAACTGGACGTACGCGGCGCACACCTGGGGCCGTATTGCTACCCGGTGGCCATTGACCTGTTCGAGCGCGGCCTGGTGACGTCCAAGGGCATCGTCACCCACGACTTCCCCCTGGATAACTGGGCCGAAGCGTTCGACCTGGCCAACTCGGTGAAGTCGATCAAGGTGCTGCTCAAGCCGGGGCAATAAGTATGAAATACGTGATTGGCGTGGACATTGGCACCCAAAGCACCAAGGCGCTGTTGGTGGATGGTGAGGGGCGGATCATTGCCCAGCACAGCCAGGGCTATCGCGTGGACACGCCAAAAGTGCGCTGGGCCGAGCAGTGGCCGCAGGTCTGGCTGGACGCGGTGGAGGCCTGTGTGGCCGGTTGCATGGGCAAGGCCGGGGTCGTCAAAGAGCAGGTCAAGGCGCTGTGCATCAGCAGCCAGTACGGCGGCTCGGGGATAGCCGTGGATGCGCAGATCAAGCCGCTGCACCCGTGCCTGATCTGGATGGACCGCCGCGCCGGCGAGCAGGTGGCCTGGGTCCGCGAGCAGGTTGACCTGGAGCGCCTGTTCGCGGTCACCGGCAACTCCCTGGACAGCTACTACGGCTTCACCAAGATGCTCTGGCTCAAGCAGCACCAGCCTGAAGTCTGGGCCAACACCCGCTACCTGCTGCCGCCCAACAGCTATATCAATTACTGCCTGACCGGTGAGGTGGCGGTGGATCACAGCAGCGCCGGCAATATCGGCGGGGTCTATGATGTGGCCGCGCGCGGCTGGTCCGTCGAGATGCTGGCGGCGCTGGATATCCCGTTGGCAATGATGCCCGAGCGCTTGCTGTATTCGGGCGAAGTGGTGGGCGGTTTGCTGCCGGAATGGGCCCGGCGCCTGGGCCTGGCGCCGGGCATGCCGGTGCTGGCCGGTGGCGTCGATGCGGCGATGGCGACCCTGGCGGCCGGCGTCACCCGGCCGGGCAACCACGTGGCGATGATCGGCACCAGCATGTGCTGGGGCTACCTCAACCAGCAGGTGGATGCCCGCCATGGTCTGGTGAGCATGCCCCATGTCTATAACGGCCAGCAGGACCTGTACATCTTTGGCGGCGCGATTACTGCCGGTGCCTCGGTAAGCTGGTTTCGCGAGCAGTTCTGCCAGGCCGAGGAGCAACAGGCCCAGGCCACCGGCCAAGACAGCCTATGGCTGCTGGAACAGCGCGCGCGCGAGATCCCGGCGGGCAGTGAAGGGCTGTTGTTTTTGCCCTACCTGATGGGCGAGCGCAGCCCGGTGTGGGATGACCAGGCCAGCGGCAGCTTTGTCGGCCTGAACCTGTATCACAGCCGTATCCACCTGTACCGCGCGGTGCTCGAAGGTGTGAGTTTTGCCCTGCGGCACAATATCGAGGCGGGCATGCGCGGTGCCCATTCCCTGGACCCACGGTTAATCGTGGTGGGCGGCGCGAGCCATTCGGATTTGTGGATGCAGATTATCGCGGATGTCACCCGCTACCCGGTGTACACCATCGTCCAGGAAGTGGAGGCGGCGCTGGGCGCAGCGTTGTTGGCGGCGCACACGGTGGGGCTGGTGGATAAGGCGCAAATGGACAAAGGCTGGGTGCAGTTGCAGCTGCGGGCCGAGCCGGGGGCTGAAAATGTGCAGGCATACGACCGCGCTTTTGCCGACTACCTGAGGCTGTATCCGGCACTCAAACCGATCATGCACAGCCTGCAAATGAGTTAAGTGAACACAGACCAAGATTTGGGAGCAGGCAAACCAGCTCCCACAGGGGTTCTCCATTGCATTCGAGACCGTCATCCATGACCACCACCTTCGATTTCAGCCACCAGCGCATCCTTGTTACCGGCGCCACCAGCGGTATTGGCCGGGAAATCGCCCTGCAACTGATCGCCAGCGGCGCCCAGGTCTTTGCTATCGGCCGCGATGCCCACGCCCTGTCCCAATTGGGTTGTGCAACCCTGTGCCTGGACATCGCCAACAGCGCCGCCCTGGACCTGGCCCTCAAGGACTTGCCGCCCATGCACGGCCTGGTCAATTGCGCCGGGATCTCGCGCCTGGAACCGGCAGCGGCGATCAGCAGCGCCGCCTTCGACCACGTGATGAACGTCAACGCCCGCGCCGCCGCGCAAGTCGCCAGCCGGGTGGCGGCGGCGATGATCGCGGCAGGTATCGCCGGCAGTATCGTCAACGTTTCCAGCCAGGCCTCGTTGGTGGCGCTGGAGGATCACCTCGGTTATTGCGCGTCCAAGGCTGCCCTGGATGCGATCACCCGTGTGCAATGTGCCGAATGGGGACGTTTCGGGATCCGCGTCAACAGCGTCAACCCTACCGTGACCCTCACGCCGATGGCGCAACAGGCCTGGTCCGACCCGGCCAAACGCGACCCGGCCCTGGCGGCGATTCCCCTGGGGCGTTTTGCGCAGCCCCGGGAAGTGGCGTTGCCGGTGCTGTTCCTGTTGAGTGAGGCCGCGAGCATGATCAGTGGGGTCAGCCTGCCGATTGATGGCGGCTACACCAGCCGCTAGCCGTTCTCCAGCTTGCCGGCGATCACCACCTTGTCCCGGGGTTTGTGCGGGTCTTGCAGGCGGTCGAGCAACAGGCGCACTGCACTGCTGCCGGCCAGCGACGCATCGTGGGCCACGCAGGCAATCGGCACGCCGAAGATATCGGCAAACGGCAGGCGGTCGATGCCGCAGATGGTCAGGCTGTCGTGGGGGATATTGTGCATGCGCAAGGCGCGCAGGGCGCCGAGGGTGATCAACTGGTTGAAACCCATGATCGCCTCCGGCGCGGGGTGCGCGGCCAGGTAGTCGAGGGTGTGCAGGTAGGAGGGCATCAAGGTGTAGTCGCCGGCGCACACTTCGACCTGCACCTGGGGATGCTCGGCGAGCACTTCGCGCAGGCCCTTGAGGCGCTCCACGGTGATGCGTGAATGCTGCGGCCCGGTCAGTACCAGCAGGCGCTTGAGCGCCGGGTTCTGGCGCAACAGGTACTGCGCGGCCTCGATCCCGCTGTGGTAGTTGTCCAGCACCACGCGGCTGAACGGGCTGTCGTGGATCGTGCGGTCGAGCAGCACCACCGGGGTCTTGCCGTTGCCCAGGCGCTCCAGGTAATCGGGCTGGTAGTCGGGCTCGTCGGAGACCGGCGACAGGATAATCCCCGCCACGCGATAACCCAGCAGGGTATCCACGGCCTTGCTTTCCAATTCTTCCAGCTCGTCGGTGTCCACCAGCATGATGGTGTAGCCGTGCTTTTTCGCCTCGCGGGAAATCGCCTTGATCATTTCGCTGTAGAACGGGTTGTCCACCGACGCGGTGATCACCCCGATGATCAGGCTTTCGCTGCGCTTGAGCCCGCGAGCAAAGGCGTTGGGCACATAATCCAGCTCGCGCGCCACCTCAAGGATCCGCGCCAGGGTGGCGGGCTTGACCAGGTCAGGTTTGCTCAACGCCCGCGACACCGTGATGGTGGTCATATTGACGCGTTTGGCGATGTCGCTGATGGTGACGGATTTTTTCTTGTTCATCGGCAGGTGGGACCAGGAGAAAACATCAGGAGGCTACCATGGGCATCGGTTCAAAGCACCGGATCCCAACGCTGTGACCAATCGCTCTCGGCCTTGACCACCCCGCGCAGCAGCACCAGGGCCTGCTGCAGGATCGCCGAATCACGCTCACGCGAGTACACCAGGTAGGTCGGGAAACTGAACTCCGGGGCCTTGGGCACGCGCTCCATCACGCCGCTCTCGAGATAGCTCTGCACCACCCGCGTGCGGAAATAGCCGCTGCCACCGTTCTCCAGGATGTACTGCAAGGCCAACGGCCCCAGGTTGAAACTCACAGCCGCGCGGGCCTTGTCCGGCAGGGCGGCGTCGTGTTGCTGGCGAAAGCCCGCGCCCCAGTCGATATACACATAGGGATCGGGGCGGGCGGCCAGGCGCACCAGGATCAGTTTTTCCTCCAGTACCTGCTCCACTTGCAACCCCGGCCAGTACTGCGGCTGGAACACCAGCGCCGCATCCAGCACCCCCAGTTCCAGCTGGCGCAACAGGTACTCCCCGTCACGCACTTCGGTGCGCAGCGCATGGCTGGGGATGTGTTCGCGCAGGGCCTTGGCCCAACCGAGGATCAGCGGGTTGCACAGGCTGACTTCGCCGCCGATATGCAACACATTGCGATAGCCCTCGGGTAACGGCAGGTCGCGGCGTGCGGCTTCCCAGGTTTGCACCAGTTGATTGGCGTACACCACGAATGCCTCGCCATCGGCCGTCAACCGCGCCCCGGCGCGGTTGCGCACAAACAGGGTGCTGTCGAGCTGGCTTTCGAGCTTCTGCACCCGGGCGGTGATGGCGGTCTGGGTAACGTGCAGTTTCTCGGCGGCTGCGGCCAGGCTGCCGCAACGGGTGATTTCCAGGAAAGTGCGTGCCAGTTCGATGTCCATGTCGGCTCCGAGGCAGGAGCGAGCGTGCTCGCGAAAAGTGTCAACGATACCACGCACCTCTTCGATGAGTGCGTTGCTCCAGGGCTCAGCGCGTGCGCCTGGGCTCACGCTTTCCTTAAGAAAAGGCCTATGTCTGCTCGCTGTGTGCAGGGCTAGTTTGGGATGTGCCCAGGCGGGCTCGTCCCCCGGCATTTCTCACCACATCACTGCACCAGTGAAAAGGAGACGCAACATGTCGACTTCAACAACGTTTAACCTTTCTCCCTTTGCCAGCAATACCGTGACTCACTTGGATCGTGTCCTTCACCACGATCAACGCGGTGGCGAACGCACAATCAACGGCAAACCTTCATATACCGTCGAGCAGGCCGCCGATGAGATAACCCGTGACAACTCCCGTTGGCACGATACCAATGGCGATGGAAAAACTGATGTCACCTACCAGTTTCGAACGACGGCCGGGCCGTTTTTTCGGGCATTGGGCCTGAGTGGGTTCAGTGAGTTCAATCAGGCCCAGAAGGATTCAGCGCGGCAGGCCATGGACCAATGGTCGGATGTGGCGAATGTGCGCTTCACCGAACAGGGTCAGGGAGCGGTGAGTGAGGGCAATATCAACTTTGGAAACTTCAATGAAAGCGCTGACGGCAAAAACGCTTTCGCGACGACGCTGCCTTCTGAAGCGACACAGCGATATCTGGCGGCAAACCCGCGTCTTCCACGGTTCGGTGCAGCCTCTGAAATATGGCTGGCCGGATCGGATGAGGTCCATACAGCCCCCAGCCATTCCAACGACGGGCACAGAACCACCGCCCACGAACTGGGGCATGCCCTGGGGTTGTCGCACCCGTTCAGAAGCCTTCCTACAGGTTCGAGTTACGCGACGGCTACCTACGCGGAGGACACCAGCGGGCATAGCATCATGAGCTACTGGAGTGAGCAGCATACTGGCCAGTCCTTCGTAAAAAACGGCATCAACTACCAGCCCTCTACACCGATGGTGGATGACATGGCCGCCATCCAGAAACTCTACGGGGCGAACCACGAAACCCGGACGGGCGATACCACCTATGGCTTCAACTCCAATGCCGACCGTGAGGCTTATCGTTTGAGTTCATCCAGAGACGCTCCGGTGTTTACAGTCTGGGACGGTGGTGGTGTAGACACGCTGGATTTTTCTGGGTTTAGCGATAATCAGGTGATCAATCTCAACGAGGGCGCACCGTCGGATGTCGGCGGGATGAAAAAGAATGTATTCATTGCCAAGGGCACGACCATCGAAAACGCCAAGGGTGGGGCGGGAAACGATATTTTTATCAGCAACCTTACCCAGAACATATTGACTGGCGGCGGTGGCAGGAACTCCTACCTGTTCTTGAATGCGCAGCAATCGACACCGCAGAGTCCTGATCGAATCACCGACTTCGTGTCGGGCAAGGACAAGATCGACGTGTCCAACCTGCGGGCGACGGGGCCAGAGGCTACTTATGTGGATGAGCGTGACGTTTCAGTGGTTGATGAAGCGCTGCATGGAGTTGAATCAGCGCCGAGGCGTGACATTGCGGAAAAACCCATGAGGTTCGTCAGCCGGTTTACCGGTGAAGGTCGACAGGCCATTTTGGAATACGACGCTCAAGCCCATCAGTCCACGCTGCAGATTGACCTGAACGGTGATCGTCGCGCCGACTTCCTGCTCAAGATTGATAGTGAGCAGCCTTTGAAGGGCTCCGATATCAAAGCCTAATCCCGCAGCAACCTGTAGTCGGAGCCGGTCAGCCGGCTCCTGCAGGTGATCGCGTTTCAGGTGGGCGTATGCGGTGCTTGCAAATGCTGGGTCGGGAACGCCCTGGCATACGCCTGGCATACCCGCAGCACCTGTTCATCGGCAAACCGCGCACCCACCACATGCAAGCCCACCGGCAAACCATTGGCCGCCAGCCCGCACGGCACCGAGGCCGCCGGTTGCTGGGTGAGGTTGAACGGATAGCTGAAAGGCGTCCACTCCATCCACTCGCCCAGCCCGGAGCCCGGTGGCACGTTATGCCCGGCGTCAAAGGCGGTGATTGGCAGCATCGGCGAGACCAGTAGGTCGTAGTGCTCATGGAACGCCGCCATGCGCGCCACCAATGCCGCCCGGGCCTCCAGGGCGGCGCTGAAGTCGGCCAGGCCGAGGCGTTCGCCCTGTTGCGCAATGCGCAGCAGACCAGGGTCGAGCAGCTCGCACTGGGCGTCGGTCAACTGCCCGGTCAGGCGCGCCGCGCCGGCACACCACAGGGTACTGAACACCTCCAGCGGATCGCTGAAGCCCGGGTCGATCTGTTCGACATGCGCCCCCAGTTGCACCAGGCCCGCGACCGCTTGGGCGACCACCTTGGCCACCTGCGGATCGACGTCCACGTAACCAAAATCCGGGCTGTAGGCGATGCGCAGGCCCTTGAGGTCCGTGCCCGGCGTGAGCCATGGCGTGCTGCGCGGCGCGCCGATCAGGCCGTCCCGGGCATCTGGTTGGGCCACGGTTTGCAGCATCAGCACTGCATCTTCCACGGTGCGGGTCATCGGCCCCAGGTGCGAGAGGATCGTCATCGAGCTGGCCGGCCATTGCGGCACGTAACCAAAGGTCGGCTTGATCCCGAAGGTGCCGGTAAAGGCGCAGGGAATGCGGATCGAGCCGCCAGCATCGCTGCCCTGGTGCAACACGCCAAGGTTCAGCGCCGCCGCTGCACCCGCGCCGCCGGACGAACCACCGGCTGTGGTGCGCGTGTCCCAGGGGTTGCGGGTGATGCCGTACAGCGGGTTGTCGGTGACGCCTTTCCAGCCGAATTCCGGGGTGGTGGTCTTGCCCAGCAACACCGCGCCGGCCTTGCGCATAAACGCCGAAAACGGCGCGTCAACGTCCCACGGCCCGGTGGCGGAGGAGGTGCGTGAGCCCTTGCGTGTGGGCATGCCTGCCGTCAGGGTCAAGTCCTTGATCGACGCCGGCACCCCGTCCAATGCCCCGCAGGGCGCGCCCTTGAACCAGCGTTGCTCCGAAGCCCGTGCGGCGTTCAAGGCGCCCTCGGGGTCGACATGGCAGTACGCGTTGACCACCGGGTTGTAGCGCTCGATGCGCAGCAGAGTGTCTTCGGTCACTTCCACCGGCGACAGGCTCTTATCCCGGTAGCGTGCCAGCAGTTCTACAGCCGTCAGGTTGGCGATCTGCGTCATGCTGCTTCACCTCCCTGTTGCGCGGCATTGACCATGGCCCGCAGCAGCACCGCGCAGCCGGCGGCCAAATCATCCGGCGCGGCGTTTTCGATTTCGTTGTGGCTGATACCGCCTTCGCAAGGCACAAAAATCATCCCGGCCGGGCCCAGTTCAGCGACAAAAATTGCGTCGTGCCCGGCGCCGCTGACAATGTCCATGTGGCTCAGGCCCAGTACCTGGGCGGCATCGCGCACGGCGTTGACGCAGGTCGGGTGAAAGTCCAGCGGCGGGAAGTCGGCGGTGGGCGTCAACTCATAGCTCAAGCCATGCTGCTTGGCTGTGGCTTCGATCACTTCACGCACTTCATCGACCATGGCCTGCAGCTTGTCGGCATGCAGGTGGCGCAGGTCGATGGTCATCTGCACTTGGCCGGGAATCACGTTGCGCGAGCCCGGATGCAGGGTCAGGCAGCCGACCGTGCCACAGGCGTGGGGTTGCTGTTGATGGGCAATGCGGTTGACCGCACTGACCACCTGCGCGGCACCCACCAGGGCGTCCTTGCGCAGGCGCATGGGCGTGGGGCCGGCGTGGGCCTCGACGCCGGTGAAGGTCAGGTCGAACCACTTCTGGCCCAGGCAGCCCATGACCACGCCGAGGGTGATGGCCTGATCTTCGAGGACCGGGCCCTGTTCGATATGCGCCTCGAAGTAGGCACCCACCGGGTGCCCGAGCACCGCACGCGGGCCGGCGTAGCCGATGCGCTGCAGCTCGGCGCCCACCGACAGACCTTGCTCATCCTGCTTGTCGAGGGTTTCCTGCAGGTCGAATTTGCCGGCAAACACTCCCGAGCCCATCATGCACGGCGGGAAGCGTGAGCCTTCCTCGTTGGTCCATACCACCACTTCAATCGGTGCTTCGGTTTCCACGCCCAAGTCATTCAAGGTGCGGATCACTTCCAGGCCGGCCATCACCCCATAGCATCCATCGAACTTGCCGCCGGTGGGCTGGGTGTCGATATGGCTGCCGGTCATCACCGGTGGCAGGTTGGGGTTACGCCCGGCGCGGCGGGCAAAGATATTGCCGATCGCATCCACGCTGACGCTGCACCCGGCCGCTGTGCACCACTGCACAAACAGGTCGCGGGCCTGGCGGTCGAGGTCGGTCAGGGCCAGGCGGCATACGCCGCCCTTGGCCGTGGCGCCGAGTTGGGCCAGGTCCATCAAGGATTGCCACAGGCGGTCGCGGTTGATCAGCGGGGTGTTGCTCTGGAGCGGTTGCGCAAAACTATTCATCAGCAGTCTCCGGTCAGGCACTCAGGGCCAGGTAGCGGTTCTTGATCGTCGGGTCGGCGCGAAACGCCTCGGCGCTGCCTTCGTAGACCACGCGGCCCTGTTCGAGTACGTAGTGGCGGTCGGCGAGCTTGTCGCAGACCAACAGGTTCTGCTCCACCAGCAGCACTGGCAGGCCGTCGTCCTTGATCTTGCGCAGGATCTTCACCAGTTCGTCGACGATCACCGGGGCCAGGCCCTCGGTGGGTTCGTCGAGGATCAGCAGCTTGGGATCGTTGAGCAGGGCGCGGGCGATGGCGAGCATCTGCTGCTCGCCACCGGACAACGCATGCCCGGCGTTTTTGCGCCGCTCCTTGAGGCGCGGGAACATCGCGTACACGTCCTCCATCTGCCAACGGCTGGTCTTGCGCACGGCGATGCGCAGGTTTTCCTCGACCGTAAGCAGGCGGAAAATCCCGCGGTTCTCCGGCACCAGCGCTAATCCCTGGCGGGCAATTTCAAAGATTTTCTGCCCCACCAACGGTTTGCCGTTGAAGTGAATCTGCCCCTGGCGCGGGCAGATAATCCCCAGGATGCTGCGCAGGGTGGTGGTCTTGCCGGCGCCGTTACGGCCGAGCAGGGTCACCAGTTCGCCGGGATTGACAGTCAGGGACACGCCCTCGAGGACGTGGCTCTTGTCGTAGTAGGAATGGATATTGTCGACGGTCAGCATCAGGCGGCCTCCCCCAGGTAAGCACTGCGCACGCGCTCGTCGGCGCGCACGAATTCCGGTGTGCCCTCGACCAGGATCTGCCCGTGGCTCATCACAGTGATGCGTTGGCTGATGGACATGACGATGCTCATGTTGTGCTCGATCAGCAGCACCGTATGGTCGCGGCCCAGGTCGCTGATCAGTTGGGTCATGATTGGGATGTCGTCGATGCCCATGCCCGACGTGGGCTCGTCGAGCATCAACAGCTTGGGCTTGGAGCAGATCGACATGCCCACCTCCAGTACACGCTGCTGGCCGTGGGACAGCTCGCCGGCCAGGGTCTCGGCGCGGGCGGTGAGTTGCAGACGCTCCAGGACCTGGTCGGCCATCTCCAGGTGTTCACGCTTACTGTCCACGCGGCGCCAGAAGTTCAGGGCACGTGCGCCGTCACGGCCCTGGGCGGCCAGGCGCAGGTTTTCGCGCACGCTGAGGTTCTGGAACAGGCTGGTGAGCTGGAACGAACGCGCCATGCCCAGGCCGACACGGCTGTGGGCCGGCTTGCGCATCAGGTTCTGGCCGTCGAAATGAATCGCCCCGGCGGTGGCCTGGCGTTCGCCGGTCAGGCAGTGAAACAGGCTGGTTTTGCCGGCGCCGTTGGGGCCGATAATGGTGTGGATGGTGCCGGCTTCGACCTTGAGGTTGACGCCGTTGACGGCATGGAAGGCGCCGTAGGCCAGTTCCAGGTCTTTGGTTTCCAACAGGATGCTCATAGCAGCTCCTCCTTGGTCACGGCGGCGGCCTTGCGGCTGCCACGCACACGTTCGAACAGCGCCGACAGGCCGCCCCACAAGCCTCCGCGCATAAAGATCACCACCAGGATCAGGATCACCCCCAGCAGCATCAGCCAGCGCGGCCACAGGTCGGAGAGAAAGTCCCCCAGCAGCACGATGGAACCGGCCCCCAGCAACGAGCCGAACAGCGAGCCGGTGCCGCCGACGATGGTCATGATCAGGATGTTTTCCGACATCACCAGGTCGATGTTGGACAGCGGCACAAAGTGCAGGAGCATGGCGTACAGCGCCCCGGCGATCCCGGTGACCGCGCCAGACAGCACAAACACCAGGATCTTGAAGTGGCGCGTGTCGTAGCCGATGGCCGAGGCGCGGGTTTCGTTTTCGCGGATCGCCATCAGCGTGCTGCCGAACGGCGAGGCGATCACCCGGCGCGCGCCGATAAAGATCAGCAGGAACAGCACCGCGACAAAGCCATAGAACACCCGGGCGTCGGCCAGGGACAGCAGCACTGTGTCACCGATACGGATTTCCGGGCGCGGCACACTGAGCAGGCCGTTGTCGCCACCGGTCCAGTCGCTCAGGGTGTAGGCCAGGAAGTAGGCCATCTGGCTGAAGGCCAAGGTCAGCATCACGAAATAGATGCCGGTGCGGCGGATCGCCAGGGCACCCACCAGGAAGGCCAGGAACCCGCCGACCAGGGCCGCGCCGAGTAGCGCGCTGAACAGGCCCAGTTGCAGGTGGATCATCAGCAAGGCGGCGCAATAGGCACCGGCGCCGAAGAAGATGCCTTGGCCGAACGACAGCAGCCCGGTGTAGCCCAGCAACAGGTTGCAGGCCAGGGCGGCGAGGGCAAAGATCAGGATCTCGGTGGCCAGGGTTGCCGAGGGCAGGATCAACGGCAGGCCGATCAGTACCGCCAGCACCCACAGCAACATGGCCTTGGATTGAGTTTTAGCAAACGGCAGGGGATTTTTCTCGCTCATGTCAGGCTCTCCCGAACAGGCCGTAAGGGCGTACCAGAATCACCACGGCCATGGCGCCGTAGATCATCAGGCTCGCGCCTTGGGGCCACAGGGTGGTCATCAGGCTCTGCACCACGCCCACCAGCAGGCCGCCCACCAGGGCGCCGCCGAACGAGCCCATGCCACCGATCACCACCACCACAAAGGCGATGCCGAGGATCTCCGGGCCGACAAAGGGCTGGGCGCCACGCAACGGGGCAAACAGCACCCCGGCGATTCCGGCCAGGGCCACGCCGAGGGCGAAGGTCATGGAGAACAGGCGGAAAATATTGGTGCCCAGCAGCGACACGGTCTCGGTACTTTCACTGCCGGCCCGCACCAGGGCGCCAAAGCGCGTGCGCTCCAGCAGCAGCCACAGGCCCAGGCCCACCAGCCCCGAGAACACAATCAAAAACAGGCGGTAGTAGGGATACACGAAGTCGCCGACCACCAGCACCCCGCGCAGCAGTTCCGGCACGGCGACGCTTTTGCCCACCGGGCCCCAGATCATCACGCTGGCTTCCTGGATGATCAGCGCGATACCCAGGGTCACGAGGATCTGGAACATGTGCGGCAGGTGGTAGATCCGCTGGATCAATAATCGCTCGATCAGCCACGCCAGCGCGGCCACCACCAGCGGCGCGATCAGCAGGGCCAGCCAGAAGCTTTCGGTGAGGCTGACGGCGGTGTAGCAGATGTACGCCCCCAGCAAAAAAAACGCGCCGTGGGCGAAGTTGACGAAGTTCAGCAGGCCGAAAATGATCGTCAGCCCGACCGCAATCAGGAAGTAGATCATCCCCAGGCCCAGGCCATTGAGAATCTGGAACAGGTAAAGATTGAGCATGCAGGAATCCTCCAACAGGCGGCCGCGGTCAACGGCCCTGTCGTGTGTTACCGGTGAAAGTGGGCGGATCAGCCGAGCTTGCAGCCCGTGGCTTCTACCGGTGGGAACGACTGGCCGGAGCTGAGGACTTTGGCCAGGTCATCCTTGTCGGCCATGTCGCCCGTGGCCTTGCCCACCAGCAGGTAGTAATCCTTGATCACCTGGTGGTCGCCGGCGCGGATCGTTTCCTTGCCGGTCGGGCCGTCGTAGCTCAGGCCCTGCATGGCCTTGGCCACGGTGGGGCCGTCGAAGCTGCCGGTGGCCTTGATGGTGTCGAGCATGACTTTGGTGCTGATGTAGTCAGCGGCCAGCGGGTAGGTGGGGTTGATCCCGTATTTGGCCTGGGTCAGCTTGACCAGCTCACGGTTGAGTGGGGTATCGACCTGGTGCCAATACTGCGCGCCGAGGTACACGCCTTCGAGTACATCACTGCCCAGTTCCTGGAACTGGTCGAGGCCGGCGGACCACACCAGCAGCACTTTCATGCGCTCCTTGATACCGAAGTTGACGGCCTGGCGCAGGGTGTTGGAGGACTGGCTGCCGAAATTCAGCAACACCAGCACGTCGGGCCGGGCGGCGATGGCGTTGGTCAGGTAGCCGGAGAATTCCTGTTCCTGCAATGAGTGATAGCTGTTGCCCACATGCTCCAGGCCGTTTTCGGCCAGCACGCTCTTGGCGCCTTCGAGCAAGGCTTCGCCGAACACGTATTGCGGGGTGATGGTGTACCAGCGCTTGGCCTCGGGCAGCAGCTTGATCAGCGGCACCAGGGTTTCGCGGATCGCGCCATAGGTGGGCACCGACCAGCGGAAGGTCGCACTGTTGCAGTCCTTGCCGGTGACTTCGTCAGCGCCCACCGGGGTCATGAACACACCGCCAACCTTGTCCACTTCCTTGGCCACTGCCAGTGCCGAGGACGACAGGGTGCAGCCCTGGAAGAACCGCGCGCCGTCCTGGCCGATCGCCTCCTGGACCTTGCGCACCGCCTTGCCGGCGTTGCCTTCGGTGTCGATCACCTTGTAGTTCAGTGGGCGCCCGAGAAGCTCGGGGTACTGGGCCACCGCCAGGCGTGAACCCATGTCGGCAAACTTGCCATAGCTGGCAAAGGCGCCAGACATGGACTTGAGGCCGTAAAAGGTAAACGGTTCGGCGGCGAATGCACTGCGCACGCCCAGCGGAAGGCTGAGCGCGGCGGCGGCGGTGAGGCTGGCTTTCAACAACGTACGACGCTGCATGGGGTGACTCCCTGGTTTAGTTATTGGCAGGAGTGGCAATGGCGATACGGTGGAGCACGGCCTGTGGGCAGGCCTTTTTTATTGAGGTGAAACACGGTCAAAACTGTAGGAGCTGGTTTGCCTGCGATAGCGGTTGATCAGCTGAGAAAAATTTGCCTGACAGACCGCTATCGCAGGCAAGCCAGCTCCTACAGGGGATTTGGGGTGTTTTCAGGAGTGGTCGAACTCCAGCAAAAAGTGTGGGCTGACCTGGCCTTCCAGCGCGGTCATGTGGTGTTCGGCGTCGCACATGTGTTCATGCATCAGGCTGCGCACGGCGGCTTCATCGTTGGCGCGAAACGCGCTCAGCAGTTGCTTGTGATAGTCCAGGTTGGCCGCGTCGAATTGCTTGCGCTTGGGCTTGTAGGCTTTTTTCAGCACCACCAGGTCGCGCAGCAGGTCGTTGAGGAACTGCGCCATAAAACTCAGCAGCGGATTGGGGCATGCCCTGGCCAGCAGGTTGTGGAACTCCAGCTCCGCCAGGCGCTGCTCGCGCTGGCCGGCCTCGCTGTCTTCCGGCGCGCTGCAAAAGTCCACGTTGTCTTGCAGGGCGCGATAGTCGTCTTCGCTCAAGCGGCCCAGCACTGACACTGCCAGTTCCACCTCGATTACCTTGCGCAGTTGATACACCTGCTCGCCATCCAGGTGCTGGAAGTGCAGGTAGTTGCGCAAGGCGCGGCTGGCCGGCTCCGTGCCGGCCTGGTTCAGGTACGCGCCACCGGTAGGGCCGGTGCGGGTGCTGACCAGGCCTTCGACCTCCAGGGCCTTGAGCGCTTCGCGGGCCGAGCCCTTGGAGCATTGGAAGCTCTCCATCAATTCGCGCTCGGTGGGCAAGCGGTCGCCGGGCTTCAAGGCATCGGTGACGATCGAGCGCTTGACCGACTCGACAATCACATCGGAAAGCTTCTGGCGTTTGCGTCGCAGGGGGCGGCTGAGCATGGTTTTCTATTTATCGTATTAATGCGGATAAATAGCACTTAATAGGGGTTGGGGCGGGGCGTCAACGGCAGGGGTCGTTTTCAGTTAAAACAGGTCGTAAACCACGTCCATGCCCCCATGTGGGAGCGGGCTTGCTCGCGAATGCGGTGTATCAGCCGACATATCCATCACTGACCCACTGCATTCGCGAGCAAGCTCGCTCCCACAGTTGATGTGTCGTGCTCATAAAATTTGAGCCTGGCGCAGTAATTGCCTGCCATAGCGCTCCAGTCTTTGTGCAGGAGCACCCGAGCATGCAATTACGAGCCTTGCGGTATTTTCACGAGGTGGCGCGCTGCGCCTCGTTGCGTAAGGCGGCCGAGCGTTTGTACGTCACGCCCACTGCCGTCAGCCGGCAGATTGAACACCTCGAACACTTCTTTGGCGCCGCCCTGATTGAGCGCGGCCCGCGCGGTATCCGCCTGACGGTGGAGGGTGAGTGCCTGGCCGAGCAGGTCACCAGCACCCTGCGCGGCCTCGATCAGGTGCGCGATGTGATCGCCAGCCGGCAGAGTCAGGTGGCGGGTAACATCAGCATCCATGTGTCAGAAAGTATCGTTTCCACAGTGCTGGCGCCGGTGCTTGCGGCGTTCTACCGGGCGCACCCCAAGGTCACCTTCAATATCGTGATCGCCAGCGCCTCGGCCACCCTCGACGCCCTGTGCAGTGGCGAGGCCGACCTGGGCCTGGCGTTCTATCTGCAGGAACGGGCCGATGTGGAAGTCACCGCACAATGCGAGTTGTGGCACCGGGTGCTGGTCAGTGCCGAGCACCCCTTTGCCCAGCGCGACAGCATCGAACTGCGCGAACTTGAAGGCCAGCCCCTGGCCATTCCTGACTCGGCGTACGGCGTGCGCCAGGCCCTGGAGATGGCAGCAAAAAAACGAGGAGTGACGATCCAGCCGGTGTTTACCACCAGCTCCCTGGAAGTGCAGAAAAGCCTGGCCCGGCAACGGGCGGCGGTGTTGATCCTGCCCCAGGTGGATGCCGACGCCCGCGACCTGGGCGATGGCCTGGTGGCGGTGCCGATTGCCGATGAGCACCTGGGGCGAATCCGCATCGACCTGTGCGGGTACCGCAACCGGCCGCGCTCGGTGGCGGTGCTCAAGTGCCAGGAAATGCTGGCCAGCGCGATGCAGCGTTGTGCGCTGGTGGACTGAAGCCTCAGTTGCCCAGGCAGTCGCTTGCCGGCGGTGGCTGCCTGCCGTGTGCCAGGTAGGCACCCGCCCAACGATTTACGCAGCGGCTGGCATCGACGACGGAACTGCCCTGTAGATAAGGCCCCTTGAGCCGCAATGTGGCGGGCAAGGATTCGAACGCCGGGGTGGCAGCCTCATCGGGCTCTACCAGCACCATGCGTTCGATGCGATCGGCAAACAGCCCGGCGTAGCCGGCACCGAGCACGTTGCCTTGGGCGATGCCCAGGAAGCTGATCCGTTGCTCACCCAGTTGCTGGCGTACGAAATCCATGTCCCAGGCCGCTTGCTCGTTGTCGGCTGCTGTGCGGGCGTTGCGCGGGCTCAACTCGATGACATCGTAGAACTGGGTCAGCGTGCGGTACGCCTCGGTGTTGTAGTACTTCCAGACTGTGGCCAGGTGCACCGCGAACACCCCGCGCAAATCCGCTTGTGCGGTAGCCGGGCGGGTGAAGATCACACCCCGACGCTCCAGGGGCTGACGGGCACCGACCCGGGTGAGGGTCAGGCGCAACGTGCGTGTGTCCGCGGCCTGATGGTTTTGCGGCACGGTGACGATGCCGCACTGGGTGCGTGCCATCACCTCCTGGTCAAGGGCCCGCCCGGGCAGGCGCGGGCAATCCACCAGCCACTCGATACCCGGCGGTGCGGCATGGCCGGGGGAACTCAAGAGCATTAACCATCCACTGATGACGCAAAGCGCTGCTGCTTTCAAAGGTTTCATCCGCGTTCCTGGGTAACCGTCCGTAGGGGACAGGCTTTTTACCAAGCGCGGCGGCGAGCCAATGCCGGAGCAGTCTCATGCAGGGTGTAAGAATTCTGAATATTACCCGTCGGCATTGACTGGTGCCGACGGGCGGGTGTCAGAACAGGTTGATGGGGAAGTTGCCGACGATCCGGAACTCGTCGTAGCTGCCGTCAATTTGACCGCCGCTGGCGCGGTGGTTGTAGACGATGGTGCGCAGTACGGTGTTCTTCAATTTCCCCGATTGCACCACGTAGGCCAGCATCAAGCCGTTTTCATTGTGCTTGGCGTTATCCAGGCCGCGCACGTTATAGCCGGTGTTGTGGCCGTTGCGATCCCCCTCGTAGTGTGTGCCGTCGATGCCCCAACCCTTGGCGTGCCACAGGCTGGCGGTCAGGCCGGGCACGCCGTAGGCGGCCAGGTCGAGGTCGTAGCGCAGTTGCCAGGATTTTTCGTTGGGGCCGTTGTAGTCCGAGTACAGCGAGTTGGCCATGTAGTTGCCGGTGGACTCCCACACATAGTCGAAGTACTCGTTGCCGAACACCTGTTGCCAGGCCAGGGTCAGGCTGTGGGCCTGGTGGTTGGCGGTCACGGCCAGGCTGGCGGCGTCGTTGTCGATGTAACCCAGGCGCTGCTGGCCGGAATCCTGGGTGTGGTAGTAGTGCAGGGCGGTCTTGAGCGCCACCGCGTTTTTGTCGCCGATACGGTGGGTCAGCCCCAGGTAGTACTGGTCCCACATGTCCTCGAAGCGCGAGCCGTAGAGGCTGGCTTCCAGGCCGTAGCCCGGCTTGAGCGTGGCCCCCAGGTAGCTGATGCGCGCGCCGCTGTAGGCGCGGTTGCCAAAGGTGGTGGTCAGGCGTTCGGCGCCGGTGCCGGTGCGCGGGATGGCCCGGTCGAAGCTGCCGCCCTGCACCGACAGCCAGTCCCGTTCGTTGCTGTACAGGCCCACGCCCTGGAAGCTGGAGGGCAGGGCGCGGTTGTCCTTGTAGCGCAGGATCGGGTTATCGGTCATCAAGCGCCCGGCCTTGAGCTCGGTGTTGGACAGGCGAAACCGCACATCGCCCACCCCCAGCCGGCTCCAGGTCGGGATCGCATCGCCGTCGCTGTCCACCAGCACGCGGTCACCGCCATTGGCCACCTTGCCATGCCCGCGCTGCAGGTTGACCGCGCTGAATACGCCGACATCGACCCCCACGCCAATCACGCCCTGGGTGTAGCCGGAGCTGTACTTGAGCATGGCGGTCTGCACCCAGGTTTCGCGCACGCGGGTGCGTTCGATGCCGGCGGGTTTCTGGATGCTCAGGTAGGTGCTGCGCTGGGTGTGCTGGTTGGAGTAGTAGTGACGCAGGTTCAGGTCCAGGCTGCTGCCGTCGATAAAGCCGGGGGCGCTGGCCTGGGCGTTTTCTTGAGCAAAAGCCTGGGTACCGGACGCCAGGGCGGCGGCCAGGAAAAGACGTGGATACATGGTGAATCCCCACACAAAGAAGAGTAAGGCGACCGCTGAGGCCGGGCACAGTACCTGTGGCAAGCGGTCTTGCCACAGTAGGGATAAAGCGATCAGCGAACCGGGGCTTCTCTGAGCCGGGTTTCGCGGGCCGGGGTGCCGGGCAGCACAGGCCGGGTTTCCTTGGCGAACCAGGCGGCGGTGAGGCACACCAGGTTGGCGATCAGCAGGTACCACACCGGTGACATCGGGTCGCCCGTGGTGCCGATCAGCCAGGTGATGATGATCTGTGCGGTGCCGCCAAACGCCGCCACACCAAAGGCGTAGACGATAGAGAAACCGGTGGAGCGCACGGATTTTGGGAAGCTTTCCACCAGCAACACGATCAACGCCGCGCCGCTCATGCCATGCAGGCCAGACAGCAGCGCCAGGGTCAGGAGGAAGGTCGACGGGCTGGGGTGTTCGGTCATCAATTGCAAGGCCGGGAACAGGATCAGCAACAGCACCACCCGGGGCGTCATCAGGATCACCCGGCGCCCGAAACGGTCGCACAACATGCCGCCAGCCACTGCGCACACCGCCATGGCCGCACCGGCCACCAGGGTCGAGAGCATGGAAATACTGGTGGGCAGCTTCAGCTCAGTCAGGGCAAAGGTGGTCATGTAGTTGAGGAAGTACTGGGTGATGGTGCTGCCCGAAAGGATCAGCAGGCCCAGGACCAGGGCGCGCCGATGCTTGCCGCAGACTTCGCGCACCAGGTCGCCGGTGCTGGTGGTTTCGCCCTGGCCGTGGAAGGTCTCGGCCAGGTTGCGGCGGATATAGATACCAATCGGCAACACCAGCAGGCCAAACACGAACGGCACGCGCCAGCCCCAGCTGTTGAGGTCTTCGGGGGACATGACTTTGGTCAGGGTGTAACCCACCAGCCCGGCGGCCATGGCGGCGACGCCCTGGGCGACCACTTGCCAGCAGGCATAGGTGCCGCGTTTGTGCGGCGGCGCGGCTTCCAGGATATAGGTGGTGGCGGGGCCGGCTTCACCGCCCCAGGCCAGGCCCTGAATCATGCGGGTGACCACCAGCAGGATCGGCGCGGCAATCCCGATGGTCTCGTAGCCGGGCAATATCGCAATACTGCCGGTGCCCACCGCCATCATCACCAGGGTCAACAACATCGCCGGCTTGCGCCCGACGCGGTCGGCGTAGGCGCCAATCAGCACCGCGCCCAGGGGCCGTACGATAAAGCCGATGCCAAAGGCTGTGACCGAGAGCATCAAGCTGACGAAGGCGCTGTCGGACGGGAAAAACGTATGGCCGATCATCACCGCAAAGGTCGCGTAGACCCCAAAGTCGAAAAACTCCACGGCATTACCCAAGACCACAGCGAAGATGCTCTTGCGACCGGCGTCCGGCGATGGCGTTTCGGGTGTGTGCTCGGGACCCTCGCGAGTCAATTGTTCAGTGTGCATACCAGCCCCTCGATTTTAGTTATAGGTCGTCCAGACCCCGGCCTTGTGGCCAGGGAGCGGGCGTGTGGGTGGGCAGTTCAGTTACAGCGTCAAGGTCAGTTCGGGTTCGGCCATTGGTGGATTGCGCCACGCCAGCTCTCATAGGTTTTTGCGATTTGCAGCAGCCAGATATCGGCAAAACGCGGTGCGATCATCTGCAGGCCGATGGGCATGCCATCGGCGGCGAAACCACAGTTGATCGACAGCGCCGGTTGCTCGCCCATGTTCCAGGGCACGGTGAACACGATGTGTTCGAACGGCAATTGCGGGTCATTGCTCGGTGACGGCCATTCGGCGGGGAACGCGTTGACCTGGTTGGTGGGCGACAGGATCAGGTCCAGGTCGCTGAAGGCCTGTGCGGCGCGGCGGCGCATCTCGAAGGTCTGGTTGAACCCCTGCACCGCCTGCACGCCGTTGATGTCGGCACCGGGCGCGGCCCAGTCGCGGATGTACGGCAAGACCTTATCGAATTGCTCGCTGCTCAACGCCGACAGGTCGCCCCATTGCCGGGCGCGCCAGAATTGGTCGAGGCCGTCGAGCTGGGCACGGTCCATGATCGGCGGGATCAGCGTGACCTTGGCGCCATGGGCTTCGAACAGGCGCGCGGCGTGTTCCACCGCCTCACACACGAAACCTTCCGGTTGCAGGCCGGCGCCGGGTTCCAGCATCAAGCCGACGCGCAGGCCCTTGACCGACAGCGGCTGGTTGCTCCACTCGCTGGTGAGCGGCGGCAGGCTGGTGGCGTCGCGGGCATCGGGGCGGGCCAGGTGCTGCATCATCAGCACGCAGTCGTCCACCGTACGGGTCATGGGCCCGGCGGTGCGTCCGGTGTAGTACGGGTCAATCGGGATACGCCCCAGGGTTGGCTTGAACCCCACCAGGCCGCACCAGGCGGCGGGCAAACGCACCGAGCCGCCGATGTCGGTGCCGATATGCAGTGGCCCGTAACCGGCGGCGGCCGCAGCGGCAGCCCCCGAGCTGGAACCGCCGGTGTTGTTGGCAGTGTTCCACGGGTTGCGGGTGATGCCATGGAAGCTCGACAGGCCGGAGGAGAGCATGCCGAAATCCGGGACAGTGGTCTTGGCCAGCACAATCGCCCCGGCTTCCCGCATCCGCGCGGCGGGCGGGGCGTCCCTGAGGGCCGGGGTCAGGCGGGTGGCGGCACTGCCGAGGGGAATCGGCGTGCCTTCGGTAGCCACCAGTTCCTTGATGGTCACGGGTACGCCATCGAGCACCCCATTGGGCTGGCCTTTGTTCCAGCGCTCGGTGGAGGCCTGGGCTTCCCGGCGCACCTGCTCGGGATCGAAGGCATACAGGGCGCGGATCTGCGGTTCCCAGCGGTCGATATGGCCCAGCAGGTGATCGTAGTAGTCGATGGGGGAGAGCTGGCGACTGGCGAAATGCGCCAGCAATTGCGCGGCCGTGAGGTCGTGAAGGTCTGTCATTGAGCGCTTCCTGGTGATGGGCCCTGGGGCTCATGGCGGGTGGCTGTTGGACCCGACTATATAAACCCTGGGGGGCAGCGACCATCACATTCGAAGCGGTGCAGTGTTGCGTTTTTGTGTGCACTCAATTGTCACGACTGTGGGAGCCGGCAAGCCCTAATGCCCGTCAGTTAAGCGCAGATCCCCTGTGGGAGCGGGCTTGCTCGCGAAAGCAGTAGGTCAGTCAACATCAATGTTTGCTGGGCCGACGTCTTCGCGAGCAAGCCCGCTCCCACACTGGATCAGCGCAACAATGGCTCGATGGCTTGCCGGACCCGTGGATCGTCACAGTGCGCCACATTGAAACGCATAAACTCGCCCATCCCCGACTCATACCCAAACAACGCCCCCGGCGCCAACACCATGCCGCGCTTGAGCCCGGCCTCGGCCAATTGTTCAGCGTTAACCCCGGCCGGCAGGCGCGCCCAGAGAAACATCCCGGCCTCATACCCCATGGGCAGTTCACAGCCACAGCGGCGCAACCACTGTTCCACCCGCGCACCGGCTTCCAGCAGGCGCTGGACCATGCGCTTGCGGTGCCGCGCATAGCTGCCCTCGCTGAGCAGGCGGTAGACCAGTTGCTCGAACAGCTCCGAGGTCACGCCGCCGCTCATCAACTTCATATTGGTCAGGTTGGCCGCCAGTTGCGGTGCGGCCACCACATAGCTCATCCGGGTATTGGCGCTGAGGGTTTTCGAGAAGCCCGACAGGTAGGTCACCTGCTCCAACCCGGCAAGTGCTGCCAGGCGGGGCGGCGGGTTGGGGTGCAGGTCGCCGTAGAGGTCGTCCTCGATGATATGGCAGTGATACTGACGCATCAGTTGCAGCAAGCCAAAGGCCTGGGCTGCACTGAAGGAATGGCCGGTGGGGTTGTGCAGGATGCTGGTGGTCACATACAGGCTGGGCCGGGCCTCGGCGAGCAACTGCTCCAGGGCCGTCAGGTCGAGCCCGTCCGGGCCACGCGGCAGTGTCAGCACCTTGACCCCGTGCAGTGCCAGGTTGGCGTGGAAGTTGAAATAGCACGGCGCATCCAGCAGCACTGTGTCACCGGGGCGCGCCAGCAGGCGCATCAACATGTCCAGGCCTTGCAGGGTGCTGGGCGTGGTGATGATCTGTTCCACCGGCACCGCCAGGCCATCGCCCTGCAGTTTTTGTTGCAGTGCCTGGCGCAGGGGCAGGAAACCCGCTGGCGTACCCATGCCGGCAACCCGCAGGGAAGGGGCCCGCACCACACTGCGCAGGGCCTGGCGCATGGCCTCGGAGTCGAGCCAGTCTTCGGGCAGATGCCCGCCACCGGGGCGTAGCTCGCCCTGGCCGGTTAGCATGGGGCGGCGCAGCACACTGAGCAAATCCTGGGGCAGCAGGTCCACCCAGTTGCTCGACGACGGCTGCGTCTGGCGCTGGGCCACAAAGTGCCCACGGCCTTGGCGCGAGGTCAGCAGATGTTGACCGCGCAGACGGTCCAGGGCTTCATTGATGGTGAATTTTCCGACACCCAACTGCGCCCCCAGCTCACGCACCGACGGCAGTTTGCTGCCAGCGGCCAATTCGCCTTGTTCGATGGCACGGGCGAACGCTTCGACGATCTGCTGGACCTTGGGGGCGTGCTCATGAAAGTGGATCTGCGGAAGGGCCATCGCGACGTCCTGAAGTTTGCCGGTCACTTTACCGGTAAAGCCTGCGTGAATAACCGCCGAGTTTACCTGCCCGACACGGAATTCGCGCCCTAGACTGCGCAACATTCCTCCCCGCCGCGAAATTACCCACCATGGTCACCGCCCTTACGCTGTCTTCCTTTCTGTATTTCCTGGTGTTGTGCAGCACCCTGGCCTTCAGCCCCGGCCCGATGACCTTGCTGCTGCTGAGCCTGGGTCTCAAGGACGGCCTGCGGCACTCCTTGCCGGCCCAGTTCGGCGCCAGCGTGTCGTACCTGATTTCGATCCTGGTCTTTGCCGTGGGCTTTTCCGAGCTGATCAAGGGCTACCCGCTGATTACCCAGGGCATTCAACTGGTGGGCGTGGCCTATATTCTGTACCTGGCCTACAAGCAGTGGACCAGCAGCGGCGTGCAGATCACCGCCGCCGGGCGCGGGCCGGAGACGCCCCGCGGCCTGTTCGGCAAGGGCTTGCTGACCGGCCTGTCCAACCCCAAGGCAATCATCCTGTTCAGCGCCGTGTTCCCGCAGTTTGCCGCCGTCGGGCAGGACAGCGCCGCCGGTGACATCGCCATCCTCGGCCTCACATTCCTGATCCTGCAATTCGCCAGCGGCTGCCTGTATTGTTACTTCGGCCAACGCATCAAACATGTGCTCGAGTCGCCGCGCAAACGCATGCTGTTGCAGAAGGTCACGGCGGTGTTGCTGCTGGCGGTGGCGATGTTATTGGCCCGCGGTTTCTCCAGCTAGGCCGCTGGCGTCAAGGGTTTGGCAAGACGATTGGCGTCTACAGTAACTGTCTGAGCGGTACTGGCTATTTGCCTTTGCCCTGATAGACTTTCAGCATTCATCCAGGATCAGCCAGATCATGTCAGCCGCAGGAGGAAAAGGACTTCCGCTCGCCAAACGCCTGTACAAATCTCGGACCCTGGGGCTGACGCTCGGCTTTGTCTGTGTATCGGCCGGCATGTACCCACTGGACCCGCCTGGCTGGGTCTGGGCCTGGATGCTGATCAACGCCTTCGCCTGGCCGCACCTGGCCTACCAAATGGCGTGCCGCGCCGAAAACTCCCTGCGCGCCGAGCGCCGCCACCTGTTGGTGGACTCGTTTTGTGGCGGCTTCTGGGTCGCTGCCATGCACTTCAACCCGCTGCCCAGCGTCACCACCCTGTCGATGATGACTATGAACAACGTCGCCATCGGTGGCCTCCGATTTATGCTGATGGGGTGGGTGGCCCAGGCACTGGGCATCGGGGTGGCGCTGCTGCTGTTCACCCCGGCCTATATCGCCCTGACCACGCCCGCCCAACTCTACGCCTGCTTGCCGATCCTGATGCTCTATCCGCTGGTCCTGGGCTGGATCTGTTATCGCCAGGCCATCACCCTGGCCCGGCATAAACGCGAACTCCTGGCCCTGAGCCGCACCGACAGCCTGTCCGGGTTGCTTAACCACGGCGCGTGGAAAGACCAGCTGGAAATCGAATTCGCCCGCTGCCGGGGCGGCCAGCAGGGGGCCGCCATTGCGTTGATTGATATCGACCATTTCAAGACCATCAACGACACCTACGGCCACGTAACCGGCGATATCGTGCTACGCCAGTTGAGCAAGATCCTGCGTCAGAACCTGCGCGCCACCGACCTGGCCGGGCGTTACGGCGGCGATGAATTTTGCGTGATCCTGCCGGACATGCCCCTGGGCCACGCCACCGAAGTAATGGACGCCCTGCGCGACCGCTTCAGCTCCCTGGGCTACGCCCAGGACCCCACCCTGCGCGCCAGCCTGAGCATCGGCTTGGCACCGTATCAAGCCTCCCACGACGACGCGACCAGTTGGCTGAATGACGCCGACCAGGCGTTGTATGAGGCCAAAAGCGGCGGGCGCAATCGGGTGCGGTCGATGCAGGGAGGGTGGGTGCGGTCGGTTTGAAGGGCCGCCGCCATCTCCGGCAAGGACACAACTCCCCATTAATCAGCATCAATAGTTGGTGTTAGTTGAATTTTTCATAGTCCTCTGCACCTAAAGATGCCAGCCACTGCTTAAAAAAATCGATTTGGTCTTGAGGGTTGTTTGTAAGATTGCTCTCTTCATAGTCAAATATATGAACTATGTCTTCGTTTGAGGCTTGTTTGCCCAGCGTCATTTCGTATGCGACAAGCCCTGCGGACATTTGTGAGGCCATTCTGGAAGGCATAACATTTATTTTTGCCCCCTTGCATAAGAATGTTATATGAGGAAAGTCCGATCTTATTTTTGCAAGGCAAACATAAATGTCTTTTTCCTGATAGATTTTTTTATGATTATCAGCCTCCGAAAATGTCATTGTGAGTTTCTTGGAATCGTACTTTACGATTACCTCCGTAAGTGTATTGTCGATTCTGGCGATTATTTTTTTTGTGGTCATTCTATTTCCTATTCGGATTTGGAAGTGAGTAGCCTACATAGCTTCCATTGGCCTTAATGGGCGTGACGCCTATTATATCTTCTGGGTCTATTCTTTGATGAATGGCGAACTCTTTCTCTTTTGGGTAAGGGGTCGCTTTTCCTAGTTCTATGTTTAAGTCATGTCCCGCTATACTTTTAAGAACGTATAAGTAGCCTTTCTTGGTTTTGTAGCTTGTTGCGAATTCGATTCCTACAGCTCTAGATGCAGACGTACTAATGAAGATGCTTGGAGGGTCGTCACTGTCAAAAGCGTGTAGAAGAAGATCTTCACTATTTCCTTTGCTTTTGAACCCCTCTTTGAATACTACGTCCGGATGGATTTTATCTCCACGAAAAAGGTACTTGTCATCTTCGTCTGGGGCTGGCGGTTTGGGCTCGTTTTTTTTTGTGGACGCCTTTAATGACGGGTCGTCAATGCCATTTGTCGGCGTACATTCACGTTCGCCCGGACATGAGTTCAACCCCAACGGATCCACCCACCCCGTAGGGTTGGGCACATACAAATACCCGTTCACCCCGCCCGCCAACTTAACCGGGTCGGGCGTCAGGTAGCGTCCGTTATCCGGATTGTAGTAGCGATACCGGTTGTAGTGCAGCCCACTTTCCCGGTCGAAATACTGCCCCTGAAAACGCAGCGGGTTATCGACGGTGCTCACGTCCAGCCGGGTGACTTTTCCGTAGGCTTGGTAATGGGCTGACCAGACGATTTTGCCGTCCGCGCTCGTTAGCTCCTGGGGCGTACCCAGGTGGTCCAGTTGGTAGTAAAACGCCTGTGTATTGGCCGGACCAAACCCTTCCAGCAAGGCCAGCGGCCTGAAGCTATCCGGCTCGTAGAGATAGCTGCGATGCTGCCCCGCCGTGTGCTCGGCGATGACTTTGTCGCCTTGCCAGAAAAACTCAGTGGTTTTGCCCGCCACGGTTTTGCTGATGCGCCGCCCAAATGGGTCATAGCGATAACTGGCCTGGCTGCCGTCCGGTTGTGTCACGCCGATCAGGCGGTGCTGGCAGTCGTAGCGGTATTCGGTGACTAACTGCTGCGCGCGGCCACGGCGTTCGCGTATGAGGTTTCCGAAGGCGTCGTAGTCGTAATGCCGGTCGCCTTGCAGTA
>NZ_JAAQWS010000007.1:0-264765 GCF_012985645.1 Pseudomonas sp. WS 5410
GCCCAGTAGTCAGGTAAGGGACCACAGGGATGCACACGCAAGAATCCTTGCTTGGCGTAACCCCGGATATGGGTATATCAACAAAGCGCCCAGCCGTTTTTGGTACGAGCGCCGAATAAATAACCCTAACAGTAAAGGATGTTTCATCCAGCTGGAGGGCTCCGTCAGCCCCCCATATCCGCATACCGAAACTCATTCCGATAGGTCTCCTAGCTGTACCCTTTTTTGTCCAGCGGCGTCGTATACACGCAAAGATCTGTTGGTCATGGTCATCCGTCCTTGCCCTGGAACAGATCCGTTGATTTCAAAAACACCGGTCTTGCTAAGTCGCCATCCAACCGAACCCGCAACATAATCATCAGACTGGATGTAAGCCCCGATTTTTGCATTGGTGATCGTGCCATCTTCGATAAACCCGGCTTTAATGAACGTCTGACCGCCCGTTACGGCAAACGGAATTGTGCCGCCCTGCCCAATGGCGAACATGTCCGCGTCGATAATGAACTTGGACTGTAAGCCGCCAGGGCCGTTTTCTAGGCCGAGCCCAACACCAGCATATTTGTATTCACCTGTAGCCGAGGTGTACTGCAGGCGCACCGACCAGCCTAACGAGACTTTGCCGTCGATTGTTTGGATAGCCTGGGTGTTTTGCGCAATAGAAGCATTGGCTCCGCTGAGATTGGTTTCTACGGTCTCAATTTGCTGACCCATTACCCCTTCAGCATTAACTCGCGCAGTGGTCTCAGCAGCAATCGCAACCGCGTTACCGTTGACCTTTGCCTCAACCAAGTCGGTTCGTTTGCTTTGAGCGTAATCACCTTCGGCAATCGCAGACCATACGGACCACACGCCCGCGCTGACAGTGTTGTCGCCGGCGTTGGTGGTCGTGTCGCCTGCATAGGTTGGATTGACCTGAGCGTAAACCCCATCAACCTTTTCAGATGTTGCAACCAGCTTGCCATCCACCTCGGCGATATCCAGGGTGTTCTGGTGAACCTCGCCCGCAAGCGCATTGGCCTCTTCAAGAGTTGAACCGATGTCCTTCCACGGGGCTGTCGGAGGAGCGATCCCCACAGCTACAGGCCCTTCTGCCTGATAAATCCGCTGTCCTTGGCGGACCATATCGCCTTTAACGTAGGGCTTCTCAGGGTCGTATGCCAGAGCGTCGGCGAAGTCTTGAACAGCCTGATCGATCCTCGCGTTGACGGATCCGGGGCCACTACCGTCGATCAAGTCGATTCGGTCGTTGAGCTCTTTGCTGATAGCGCTCTCGTCAACTTTCCCTTTGATCTGCTCAAGAATCGGTCCGGCATCAGAACTGGCCTGGCCCATCACGCCATTACCGATCGGATAGAGCGGCCCCACGTTGCCGGTACGATCCACCAGGCGCGCCCAGAAGAACAGGGTTGCACCAGCCAGCAGCGATTGCATGCGGTAGTCAGCCTGCGGATATGCCAGGTCGGCCAGCTTGGTCGATGCGCCCAGGTCGTTCGCAGGGCCATACCAAATCTCGGTACGCTGGGTGTCTTCTGCACCTGGTGGGAAACCCCACTTGATGCTGATCCCGAACAGTTCGCTGGTGGTGGTCAGGAACGCCACCGCCGGAGGTAGGCCTACCTTGCCAGCCAGAACTACCTCAGGACTGTTACCCCAGATCGAAGTCACGTCCATGGCGTTGACCGAGCTCACGCGGGCGATGTATCGACCGCTGTAGATGCCCTCCACCTCCGCGCCGAGGTTGCCAGTGCGAGGCAAGCGGATCCAATTGCCACTGTCCTTGCGCCACTCAACGTTGTAGGCAGTGGCACCTGGTACAGAATCCCAGGTTATGCGCATGCCGGTGACAGCAATGCCCTGCGACACGACGCTGCGCGCCTCCAGGGTGATGTTCGCCGGCGGCGACATAACACCCGGTGGCAGAACGCTGGTGGGCTGTGGATCAATCCGGGCGCCCGTGTCGATGGCCGGAAACTTCAGCGGTTCATGCTGAGTAGCTGCGATCTTGAACTGGTGCAGGCCTTGAGGCTCGATGGTCTGCACTCGAAAGCGCATCACAGCCAGGTCAGCGCTTTCCACGGACCAACTGCACTCAGGCTCAGGCAGTTCCGAATAGTCAGCCATCACGGTGACCAGGCGGCCAGATACCGATTTGACGATCCGACCCTCTGACTTGCCGCTTGGCAGGTTCAAGATCAACCGGTCTTCTTCATGTACCTCCGCGTCGATATCCAGCGTGATGACGCGCCTGGTGGCCGCACTAATGCGCCCACCGTTCGGCCGCCCTGAGAACATCTCATCAGCCACACAGATGATTTGCCCAGGCTCAACGTTCTGGCCTTCCATACCGGTGGTGAAGCTGACAGACCACTCTTCGTACTGCTCGGACTTCAGCGCCCAGACCCCGTGACGGATCGCCTCGCCCTCGACGGTGCAACCGAAGCGGGAGATATCGAGCATCCGGTGGCCAAGTGAACCGATCAGTTCGTCATTGGTAACTGGGGCCGGCTGAGTCTTGAATTCGTTCTCTGGGTTGTCCCAGGCCACCTTGGCCCGGGTGTGCCGGTCAGGGTATGCAGCAGCGACGTATTCAAATTCACCGATGATGTTCGAACGGGTGAAGACGTAGCCGTCTTCATTGCCCGGGATGTCAGCCACCATGGTGACCTTGGATCCGTTCCAGCAGCTGCTGCCACGAAACACGCTGGCCAAGTCCGACAGCAGCGCGTAGCCCTCTATCGAATCCTGGATGTAAACGTTGGTCGTCATGCGGGGCTGCAAGCCGCCCTTGCCATCGGACACCATCACATCGCAGTAACGGCCAATCTCGTAGAGAGTCCAGTGATCGACCATGTCAGCGGTGATGCGACGGCCCAGGCCGTAACGGCGGTGCAACAGCAGGTCGCGCCAAACCCAAACAGGGTTGTTGGTGTAGGCCAGCTTGAACGTGCCGTTCCAATCCCCAGTGTAGGTCCGGCTTTGCGGGTCGTAGTTGGTAGGAACCTGAACGATCCGTCCGCGCATCAGCGCGCTGAACTTTGGCGTGTCCTGAAACTGCTTGGCGTCAAACTGTAGGCCGCCCAGGGCTAGGTTTGGATAACGCAGCTTTTTGTCGATGACCTCGGTCAGGCCCTTGACCCGCATGAGGTCGGCAAAGTTTGAGTCATTGCGGTTCGGCGTGAGCCGGCGAACACGCACAAGCGCACTGGTGAACCCTTCCGGCAAGTCAATCCGATGGGTGCGCTCGTATTCCGTGGTGCCCTTATCGTCCAGCGTGGCTGACACAACGGTCTGATAACTGCCGCCATCAACGGATAGGTCAATGGCGTAGTCAATGCGATAGCCAATCTGGTCACCGTTGGTCTTGACCTGCCAGATCTGTGGCCAGGACAGACGGATACGAACCGCCGACAACTGCTGATCGGTAATGGCGCGAGTCCATGCATTGTCCGACTTCAGCTCAACCGGCAGCCCTTGAGAGGCCTCGTTTTCGATAGCCGGGAAGCCCGCAATATGCTCTTGATCCACGGTGCCCGGGCGAAAATCCCAAATCGTGCCAGGGAAGTTTTCGCTACCGTCCGGCGAGATCAGGGGCGTGCCGTTGAGCTTGATCGATTGCCTGTCGTTGACCGGGCCAACAATCGGCCCCTCGCTCAAGGCGTACAGTAGCTTGACCGTTGCGACCGACAGCGCGCTGTCTGGCGCCTTGTAAGGGGTGTAAGGCTTCTTCTCGCCACCCTTGCCGCCCATAACGCGGGCAGCAGCAGGCCGGCGCCGGCGCTTGGTAGCGAGCGCTGTTGCGGTCTTAGACATGGTTTTTCCTTACTGCTGGTCTTCCGAGAAGATGCCGGCCGAGATGAGAGCGCCGCCGATGTCACGCTCACCGTAGAGCAGTGGTTTGCAACGGCCCTGCGCCATCGTTGTGACGGCGCCGCCGAATGCATAGGAGGGCCTGTTGCCGTCGCCCTCCTTATCCAGCACGCCCATCGGTGAGGGCGACATGCTCATGGCGATACCGCCAATCATCAGGCCGGCGCCTGCTGCCACCAGGTAGTACTGCTGGGTAATCGCCCCAATCACCACAAGAGCCAGGCCGGCAATGGTGGCGAACAGGCCACCGCCCTTGCTGCCGATCACGATGGGCGCGATACGGATGGGCTCGACGGTGTCCTGGCGCATCTCGATTTCGCTTTCTCCGAGGTTCTGCTTGCCGCGAAACACCGCATAGGTCAGGCCGCGCTCTTCGGAAAACCTCAGAAAGCGCTTGAAGCCTGGAATTTTCACGCACAATGCGTGGACGGCCTCAGCACAAGAGGCAACCGCCAAGTGATGCACACGCCCGAACCGGGCACCCAGCACGCCGTAAAGCATCACCAGCACCACCAGAGGCTGCGGGCGAACCGTTGTTCTCATGGCCATCAGTCAACCTCCGGCACTCGTTGGTGCCGAAGAATCAGCACGGTGTAATCGGCCCACATGCCGCCGTAAACGTCGCGTGTGGATTTCTTGTTGTAGCGGTGATGCAAGAAGGTGCCCGGGGCCGGGTGCAGGTCAGGGGCACTGGCCAGCAGGCCGTCGCCCAGATAGATGCCGGCGTGGTTCGGTGCAGCAGCGTTGATCTGCATGACAATCATGTCGCCCTTGCGCGGCATCGAGACCGGATAGAACCCGGCATCCTCGTAGTACTTTTCGTAGAGGCTTTCACCGTCGTTCCACCAGCCATCCCGGCGCGGGTAGTTCGGCAGTTCAATCCCATGCTCGCGCTCGTAGTAGTCGCGGCACAGGGCGTAGCAGTCCAGCAGACCATGGCCGAACTCTCGACCGACCAAGGGCGCCTGGTACCCGCTGGGTTTGAACTCGAAGTACTCCCCAGACGGCCAGCTCACAATGCCCCAGGGCTTTTCGTGCAACTCACAACTCACGCGGTCGGCCATGCTCGGCACGGGCGGCACGTCGGGGTGGCTGTGAATGATCATTGTCACTTCGCCGCGATCCTCTGCATCGCACTTGTCGCCAGGGTTGATGATGAAGTGCTCGCTCGGGGTCTTGGCATCATTGCGGCACGGGACGTACTTCAGGCGCCCCGCCTCGCGGATCACCACACCGCAGCTCTCCTTGGGAAACTCAGCGGCGGCGTGGGCCTGGATCTGTTTCAGCATCGTTTTATTCATGGTTGCCTATCCAATAAGCGAAGCGCCCGGCGCACCACCAAATGGCAGAGGGTTGCCACGGCCATGGCGTATTTCACAATCGCTCACCCGCCCGCCGCAGCGGTCCAGCGCCGGATCTTCAACGGGGTTGCCGTCGAGGTCGAACATCTTGATGCCGGTGTAGTTGCAGTCGGGGCCGCGATACTCGCCCCACAGGCACCACTCACAGCGGTTCATGATCAGGCCGCCAGGCAGGCGCTGGCCCTTAACCGCCGTCGGTGGCGCCAGGGTGAAAACCACTTCCTGCCGCCCCAGGCTGGTCACCTGGTTGATGTAGGAGATATCCAGCTTCTCCATGGCGCTGGCCGTGGGATTTCCTTCGGGGAAGTTCGCAGCGTCCAGGTACTTGGCATAGGTCTGCCGCACCGTCAGCTTGACCCCGCTCATCCCCTGGAACTGGCGACACAGCGCAGTGATGGTGCCGTCGATGTTGCTGATTTTCAGCATCGGCGTTGAGTTGTTGCCCTCAACGCTGCGCCCAAAGCCGCCCGTTTCGTAAGGCCTGGGCAGGTATGCCTCCCCCTTCCAGATGATCGGGGTCGACTGCTGGTGAGCGTGGTAGCGCAAGATGCCCATACCCCGCGCCTCACCATCCAACTCGATCAGTTGGATAATCGCGCCCGGTTCGAGCTTCTGGTTGTCCAAGGTGATCATGGGTTGAATACCTGCTGGAAGGTGGTGCTCAGGGTGTATTTCTTCTTGCCGTGGGTTTGCAGCTGCCAGCCTCCAGTGGTGATGTAGGCGCCCTGCACCTCCATGGGTGGCGTCCACAGAAAGTGATTTGCACCCTTGTGCCGCTTGAAAAATTCCCGAATCGGCTTGATGTAGGCCTCACCACCAGTGAAAGACACCGCATAGGCTCCGGCGACATTGTTGATGCCGACCGACAGGCGCTGGCTGTAGCCGTTGCCAAACTTCGATTCGAGGTTGTCGGTCTGCTCATCACCAGACGCACCTACCCTTGGCGACCAGGTGAATACCTCTGCCATCAGCTGTTTCTCCGATTGTTTGGATCGAGCAGGCCGTTTTGGCCCTTCTCCTGCTGTATCACCTGCCGGGCGATCTTCGGCATTTCTGATCTGGCAGTGGCCAACAGCGCCAGGCCCATCTGCTCATAGCCCTCTGGCGCGTTGACAGCACCGCCAGAGCCATCGCCATTGATATGCAGGTGGATCTCCGGCGCAGCACCAGAGCCTGCACCGGCAGTAACAGAGGGCGCGGTGAACGCAGGCGAGATGCCCGGACTACCAACGAACCCGCCGCTGGCATAGCCAGGCTTACCGCTACGGTTCAGGCCTATCAGGTAATCCTTCATTCCGGGCTGGTCGACCACTTCCTTGCGGATCACCACCTCTCCGCCGTGAACGACCCCCTTGGGCTCGAACTTGCCGCCAGGCCCCGTGTAGCCGCCCTCCGAGAAACCGGCCAAGGCCATGCCGGCAACCATGCCCGCATTGGCATAGCCGGCCGCAAGCAGCGCCGCGCCGACAGGGATGCCGCCCAGAATGGTCAGTTCCGCCGGCGCCTTCGCTGCAGCGATCTGGGCGTTCATGATGATCGACGCAACTGCAAACGCCTTTTGCGCCACGAACAGAGCCTTGTAGGCGCCGGACTGCTCGCCAGCGATCTTGCCGACCATGTCAGCGGCCTGGCCCGAAAGCTCGCTGAAGGTGCCGATCACCGCAACTTTGTAGGCGCCCTGGATATCAGACAGCCTTGATTGGTTGGTCTTGTTGAGTTCCGTGACTCTATCCAGGTAACGCTGTTCAGCCGCAAGTCGCTGGTCGTTGGTTGACTCTTGATTCGCCAATACATCGGCGAGAAGCTCGGACTGCATTTGAAGCTGGCGGCCATGCCACTTCCGGAGCTGAACTTCCGCGTCTGCGGTTTTCACCAGTTCGCCGGAGGCGCCAGTTACGGCAGAGTCAAGTCCTGAGAACTTCGGGGCTTTCTCGGTAGAGGCCTTAGAAATCGCTGTGGTGGCATCTCGGTACTGATCCGACGAAAGCCCCCCCTGCTGCTTGATTCGCTCAAGCTCGGCGTAACGCTTTCTGGTTGTAACTAGCAGGCTGTTCTCCTGCTTCTGCACGTCACTCATCAGGTCCTTGAATGACTTTTGAGTGTTCAGGTGGTCCAGGGCAATGGCTGCCCGCTCAAGCTCGACCTTCTTTGCTGCATCGAGCTTGCTCAGCGTGCCTTTAGTGGTCTCAAACTCAATTTTAGCGAGTTCAGTTTTCCTGCCATGAACCTCAGTCTGCTCATTCAAGGCCCTCAGCGTTCGGCCATAGCTATCCTCAAGCTGCTTTGCATCCTGCTTTGCTTTGTCCGATGCCTGCTTTGCCACCCTGGCAGACTCTTCGCGGGACTTCTTGGCCTTCTCCTCGGCGTCAGCTTGCTTCGCGGCTGCCTGGGCCTTAGCCAGGATTGCTTTGCCCTCGGGTGTCTGATCGAGGTTATCGAGGGCGCCCTGGCGATTTACCTCGCCAAGTGATGTGGCGTCTTTGAGCTTCGCGCCCTTCTCGGTGAGAGAGGCAATACGTTTTTCCCAGGCAGTAACAAGCTCAGCACTGGGCGGTTTTATGCTTTGCAGCCCGGCGCTCACGCCCTCGGCGGCGCCCTTCGCGTCGACCATGACTCCGTTCAAGGCGCCGATCTGGTCGCCTAGCACACCAACTTTTTGAATGTTCTCCTGATACTGCGCCGCCAGCGCCTCCAGCGTGCCCTGGACTTCTTTGTTTGCGCCGGTGTTTTTGACAAGGTTTTGGGTCGACTGGTCAATATCGACACCACCAGCGATGCCACGTCGAAAGTTTCCGGATGCGGCGGTACGCTGGTATTGATTGGCAGAAAACCGCTGCCCCCCCGTGTAATCGCCAGACGGTCCTTGAGCGACCGCCTGCATTTCCTTAACGATTTCGGCTGCTTTTTTCTTGGCATCTTCCTGCTCTTGAATGAGCTTATCGAGAACCGGTCGACGCTGAGCGTTACCCAGGCCTTCCCACTCTTTTCTGAGTTCAGATATCGGACGCTTGAGGTCAATCGCCGCGCCGTTGGCTGCGGCTGCGCCGTCGCGGAAAAGCCAGAAGCTTGCCGCGGTGCCGGCCGCAAGCGCCGCAAGACCAACGGGGCCGCCCAGAAGCCCCATAATTCCGGACGCAGAACGACCGATCAAAGAGCCTGCGGCAGCCTGGGAGCGCTGCGCTACTGCGAGCGCCCTGGTGGCCTCAAGGTCTGCAATCTTTGCAGCCGTCAAAGCGCGCTGGGCGACGGACGCTTCAGCGGTAGTGGTGGCAAATGCAACCTGCCGGCCGGCAGCAATGACATCCGCCTGGGCCATCCTGAGCGAGGCGGCAGCCGCATCCACTTGCGCCGCTGCACGCCCGACGGATGCGGAAATCGCCTCTCGCGTGGAGACTACGAGCGTGCGGGTAGCCTCGGAACCGCGCTTGGCTATTAAAGCGATACCTCCTGCAGCAGCGACAGACGCGAGGGTTGAGAGGTTGTCAGCTGCAAAGTTGATGGCGGCGGCGAGCTTTGTGGTTACCTGGACGCCATCATCTACAGTGCCGACATACTCCAGCAACGCATCCTTCATGCGAATGCCGGCATCAGCTACAGAGGTGGTCATACCCTCTGTCTCTTTACGCATTTTACCGACCTGGCTAATCCAGGCCTTGGCCACAACATCAATGGTCAACTTCCCATCGGTTGACATCTTGCGCAACTCATCTCGGTTTTTGCCAAGCGAGTCCTGTAATGCCTGTAGCAGTCGAGGGGCCTGCGTCACAACTGCGTTAAAGCCGTCACCCTGCAGCTTTCCGCCCTCAAGAGACTTGCTGACCTGATCAATTACCGCCGCAGTGGCTTGACCCTTTGTTCCGCTCACCGCCAAGCCGAGAGAGAGTGCCTCAGTGACGTTCAATGCGTCGTTGGCAGTGCCGCCATAATCCTTGAGCACCCCAGTAATGCGGATAAATAGCTCAGCGTTCTCGGCAAATGACTTGTAAGTGACCTTGCCGATATCCATGAGTCGGGTTTGCGCGTCAGTGAACTCGTTCTGAGAGCCAGTGGCTATTTTTAGGCGTGAGGAAATTTGCCCCCACTCATCCGCCATGTGAATCAGGCTGCCGACTGCTAAGGCTCCAACCATGGCCTTGGCGTAACCACCCACCGCGCCCGTCAGCGAGCCTAAGGCGCGCTCTTGCGCTGCGATTGCTGCCTCTTGCGATCTCCACGAACTTACAGCCTCGCGGTTTCCATTTGTGATGGTGCGCAAGTAGCTTTGCCCCATGCGCCCGGCGCGAGCCATTTCACGCTGATACGCACTGGTTTCGGCAGACACGCTTACAACCAGCGAGCGTAGGGTTTGTCCCGCCATACCTTTCTCCGAGCAAAAAAAAGCCCGGCGCTTGGCCGGGCTTTGATGCACAAATGATTTTTAGAAGACTAGTTTCAAATCTTCAACTGAAGCACTCAAGAAAACCTCTCTAACATCACCACTTGGTGACCTAACGACGATCTTGTGGTCGCCGTTATCTGGTCTTGCCGCGAGCAAGCCCTGCTTAACACTCAGAGGTCCGCCAGCGCTCATGCCATTCACCGACATGATGTAATAACCTGGGCCAATGTAAGGAGCAATAGCGGAGTCCTCGGCCACTTCCTTTACCAAGGCGCCCGGCCCCTCTGCAGGATTAGCCAAATATTGGGCTGCACTCATCTTGTAAACATCCCTGAGCATCGCAACAACAACACCCAGCACAATCGTAAAGCCAAGACTTAGCATTCCACCAACGATCAGCGGCCAGTTAAACTGAGTTTCGTAGAGGCCGTACCCAGTATCCAGCTTGAAGGTGCCGAATTTAAAAACAAACATCACCGAGAGTACAATCGCCACAAAAAGAACAATCCAGCAGAAAAAAATCCATCCATCCCACTTATCCCTGCCCATCCGCTGCATCCTCGCATTAGTAAAAACGCAACTTTAACACCTGATAGGTGGCACCTTCCATGATGCTACTCAGATCCATCTCCAGCCTTCGCCAACAAGAAAGTCCTGAACAACTCCTCACCCTGCTCAGCCTCCTGGTCCTCATCCAGCTGCGTGACGACCTCTGGCTTCCACTTCGGTATCAAGTCCAACGCTGACACCTTCGCGCCCTGCGCCTGAAAGGCGGCAGCGGCAGTAACGGCTGCGAGAATGTCTCCCCGCGAATCGCTGATTGGTGACCCTTGGTCGTAGGCCATCCACAGTAGCAACTCCTCGGCGCTCATCCGTTCGCGCAGATCCTGCAATGTCATGCCCAGGCGAAGCGCAAGCGCCAACATGAATGTCAGCGCCGGCTCCGCCGTCAGGCGTTTCCCGCTGCCTCCACCGGATCAGGGGCATCAGCATCTGCCGCAATGCCGCTCAGCTCGAACGCTTTCGAGACCAGCAGATCGTGGACCGGACTGAACGCCTCGGCCACTTCCTCGACATCGCCATCACCGAACACCCGAGCGCCCGAATCATCGAACAGCGTCCGGGTCAGCACAAACGCATACAGCGGCGCGGACGACACCTCAACAGATTCCTCCTTGGCGACCTCCTCGCCTTCTGTTGGGGTCTCGCTCAGGCCTGCCGACTGGCGCGCGACCAGAATCAGCTCGGTCGCACGCTTGCGATACTCCACCCAGTCACCGGCACTCAGCGCCCGGACTATCACTTTGGCGCCGTCCCACTCCGGCACCACCACTTCCTCTCGCTTGAAATTGCGCAGCGGATCAAGCGCGAACCCGCGAATTCCGCCCTCGGCGGCCTTTGCCCGAGCCATTACGGAGCCCCCGGCAGATCGAAGGACACGGCGCCAGTGATACGCACGTTAAACGTGCCGTTCACGGTACCGTTCGGCGCAGCGTCCCAGGTGAACTGGGTGACCAGGCCAAGGAACGTCGAGGAGGTGCCATCCTTGAACACCGACTTGAAGGCGCGAGGCTCGGCGTCGTCGCGCGCGGTACGCAGGACGGTCTGTGCTTCGTCGTCTGCCTTCCAGTTGCCGGACATGCTGAAGGTGCCGTTGTCAGCCAGGCCCGTGGTGAACTCCTTGGCCACACTGGCGAGCACCGTGGTTTCAATTTCGTCCGACTGGCCGCCCTGGAACTGAGGCTGCTTAATGGTGACGGACAGGTCGGCCCAGGTCAGGGCCTCATCCTTGGGGTCCAGGGTGGTGGTTTTAGAAACGCTGAGAGCCGTGCCCTGCGTTTTGACGAACTTCGCTTTCGTTGGGTTTTGAGCGGCCATGTGGCCTCCTATGGTTGCAGGGTGTATTCCCAGCTCACGCTGAAAAGTTTGGTGTCGCTTTCAAATACGTCCGCCAGGCGGTCAGCGCTGCCGGTAGTGAAGTCGGCGCCATCCGTGGTCATCGCGGTGAAGGCTTCGCCTGCAAGGGTCAGCGCCTGGAGAAAACTTTCACCCCATGCGTCGAGCTGGATTGTCAGGTCGCTGGAGCCGTCCCAGCCGGCGAGCGTGAAACCGGTGGTGGCGCCTACCGTTTGAATAACCAGGCGAGGCTGGGCGGCATCCTCTGGCGCAACGCCGAAGTACACGCGCCCGTCGACCAGAGGCGTGAGCCTGTCGATGAGGGATTTCTCGATCATTGGGTTTACCGGGTGATGGCGTTGTCGATGCCTTCGGCCAACTTATCAGCGACAGCCCTCTCAATCTCAGGAAGGCTGCCGTCCCAGGCCGGCCGGATGAAGGGGTGGGCCTGCATCTTCGAAGTGCCAAGCTCCAGGAATTTCCAGTAGAACGGGGCGTCCCACTCGGTTTTGCTGGTGCGGCCTTTCTTACCAGGGCGCTTGAGCGCCTTGGATTGTTTGCCGGCTGGCTTCTTGACACGGATGCCGGCGGTCGCGCCGCCCGGCGTATCGGCCTGCTTGAGACGTACCGCCGCGATGTTCTTCTTCAGTTTGCCGGTGCGAACTGGAGCGGTGCCACGAACCTTGTCCCGGGCAACTCGGGCGCCGGCCATGACAGCATCCCGAACTACCTTATTACCGACGGACTTGGCCAGCCGCTCGAAGTCGACCTGCAACTCGCCAAGCCCCAGAACTGTGAGCGATCCATTGCTCATTTGGGCTTCACCGTTTTGCACATTAGTTTCAGCATGTCCCGCTGGTTGGTGGCCAGAGGTGCGATGATTTCGTAAGTGGTGCCGTCATGTACCAGGTGCTGGCCCGCCACCACGTCCTTGCGGTAGCGGATGTTGATCTCGGCGGTGACCGTGACCTGCATCTGTGACGCCGCCTCGTACATGCGCCCGGAGGGAATGTTGATCTCCGCCCAGAGCTTGCCCAGGTCGCCCCAGACCTTCGAGGGTTGGCCGAGGGCATCCTTGCCTTCGATGTAGCCGCGCCGCATGCAGCGGTGACGCAGATCGCCAGCCCTCATCTAAACCCCCAAACTGATGCGGTACGGCATCAGCATCGACTGAGATCCCGAAGGAAGCTCGGTGACCGATACGCCAGTGACCGCGTCCTCTCGCGAGTTGTAAAGCTTGCCAGCGATCAGCAGGCAGGCGGCCCGAATAGACGGATTTACCAGTATCGGATCGGTACCGGCGTCTCCAGCCAGCACGCCGGAAGCAAGCGCATCAGCATCAGCGTAGAAGCGGCGGTTCAAAAACTGCGCCGCACTGTCCTCGGCAGCCTCCAGCACGAGCTCAACATACCCTTGATCCTCGCTCTCGGCCCGCAGGTGCTGCATTGCTACCTCAATCGGGATAACTGTCATGTCAGGCGCCTTTCTTCTTGCCGCCCGGCTTGCCTGCTGCCTTGTCACTGGTCAGAGGATCGGGTGAACTATCCTGTTCAGTCAGATCCACCAGTGGGTCGCCGTCGTCATCGCACTCCTCGGCGTAGCCCATTTGGATCAACTGTCGGGCGTGCTGATCATCGGTGATGAACGGCGAGCCCTCTGTCAGCGTCTTACCGCCCAGGTACAGCGGCTTGCGGGTGATCATTTTCATGGTTGACTCCAAAGGCCGTCCGAGAACGGCCTATCTAGGGTTAGCCGCCCGATGCAGGGGGCGCGGTGAACGAGCCATAGATAAAGGCTTCGGGACGCTTAACGGCCAGTGCCACACGCTCTTCGCAACGGATCGAAATCATGTTGTTCTCGAAGTCGTCAGCGTTCTCAGTCGAGATCACCACGTTGGCATCTTCACGGTCGAACAACTGCGCACCGGTCTGGAACGCGCCGGTCAAGAACTTGCCCTGGAAAGCGGCGATCTCGGTCGCAACAACAGGCAAGCCCCACAGCAGCGGACCGCTCAGGCCGAGTGGGTTGGCGAGGATGTAGCGGCCAAGGCTGTCCTTGGTCAGCTCAATCTTGGCCCAGTCAATGAAGTGGAGGACATGGCCCGAGGCTGGGAGTCGAGCCAACTGCGCCTGCAGCATCGCCAGGCGAAGATCATCAATGCCAGACTGCTTGTCCACGTCAAATGCAGCGTCGAAAGCAGTGGCCTGAGGAACGATACCGTGCAAATGAACACCGGTGCCGTCGCCGAAAAGGATCTCTGCCTCTTCTACATATTTCAGCCCGTAGCGCATTTCGACATCGATGGTTGATTGCAACTGAGCGAAGTCATCGAGGATTTGCTTCGACGCCTTGAACATGTGCGCCAGCGTGCTCACGGCGGTCATCTTGGTAGCGAACTGGATATCGCTATACGGCTTCTTGGTGCCCTCAGCCACGACGCGCGCAGCATTGGTGAAGCCAGTTTGTTGCACCCAGAAAATCGTGGGCTGGGTGGTGCGGCCAGGTGCAATCAGGTCGCGAATGAACAAGCGCTGCTTGGGCGCGACATCAATGCCCGGAAGGCGTTGCGGCTCAACCACGCCAGCGGGCACGTTGGTGCTGAGCAGGGCCGCATGAACAGGGATGCTGACACGACGGTTACCTTCGACGTGGGCAGAGAACTGCTTCAGCGCTTCGCTTTTGATGACAACGCCGCCGACAGTGTCACGGGAGGCAGCGGCCGTGCTGGCTGGAGTGCGTGCAAATTCTTGCTCAAGCTCGCCGAGCTGCGCCTTCAACTGCTTCTCGGCTTCGGTCAGGCTGTTAAATTTGGTCGCCAGCTCGTCGACTGCGCTTTTGGTTTCTGCCGACAAGGAGCCGGCCTTCTTGGCCTCAGACAAAGCATTTTCGGCCTGCTTGCTGAATTCGTCAGTGGCCTTCTTGAGCTCGTTGGAGACGTTCTTCAACAGATCAGCAGTAGTGTCGCTCATGGTTTTTCTCCGGTTTGGGTAGCTGCTGCCGAAAACCGCGAAAGCGCGGCCTGTAGTTCGGCAATGGGGTCGGCCAGATCGGCCGTGGTTGCGGCAGCGTTCTGCTTGCCGGAGGTGGTAGCGCCAGGCGTACCAGCCTTGAGTTCTTGAATAAGGGCGCGGCGCTCGGAGCGCGGCATGCCCTGTTTTGCCAGGATCAGATCCATACGGCGGGCAGCAACCTGATGCGGCGCCGATGCGCTGGCGTCCTCGACGGCGGCGTCAGATGCCAGAAGGCTGTCTGCAAACCCCGCGTCGATTGCCGCTGCGCCGCCCATCCAGGTCTCGACATCCATAAGCTTGCGCATGCCTTCGATGGGGTCACCGGTGCGGACGGCATAGATATCGGCCAGGGTGCCGTCGATCTGTTCGAGGAAGTCGGCGACCTCCCGAATGTCGTTGCGGTCGCCGGCGGCCATGGTCCAGCTGTTGTGGATCATCAGGAAGCCAGCGCGAGCGATCTGGATTTCATCCGCCGCCATTGCGATGAACGAAGCGGCCGAGGCTGCAAGCCCAAGGATCTGTACCGTTACCTTGCCCTTGTGCTCGCGTAGCAAGTTGTAAATGGCCAGGCCTTCAAATACGTCGCCGCCGGGGCTGTTGATCTTCACAGTCACATCGCTGTCGCCAATAGACCGCAGTGCAGAGCTGATCCGCTTTGCGGTCACCCCTTCGCCCGTCCACCAATCAAAACCGATTGGGTCGTAAATAGTGATCGTATTGTCATCGGTGCTGGCTGCCTTGATCGATGGATTCCACCGCTCCAAGGCCTTCGGCGTCAGGTCGCAGTGAACCTGCGCGCGCGGCCGAGCCTCCGGCGCCGCCGGAATGGTCTTTAGGGTCATTGGTTACTCCAGGATCAAGCGGCCAGAAGCCGTGGTAGCGATATCAGCGCATGGGCCATCATTGGCCCGTCAGGATTTCCAGTGTCGAGCGCCTTGGATGCCAACTCGAAGGCTTCCTTGATCGCCTCTTTGTCGCCGCTCTGATTTGCGGCCGTGATGCGCAACATGAAAGCGGTAGCCGCCGGCGACATACCAGCCGACTGTTTGCCGAGCTGGTCAAGCGGCACAAGCGCCGACTGAACAGTGAACGTATCGCCACCTGGGATTGGTGCCATGTTTTCCAGACGACGCACTTCGTTGCGGCACATCCAGCCGTTCTGCAGGGCGGTGTTGTACCAGGCGCCGCGACCTGCACTGTCAGCGCGCAGCAGGCCTTCTACCGCGAACTCAGCGAAGAACTCGTCAGCATCAGCCTCACCGATCAAGCATCGGGTGATTTCCTGTTCGATGTTCACCAGTAGCGGGCGCAGACTGTTGGTAAGGAAGTGCAGGTTTTGCGCTTCTACTGAGCTGGCCCAGCTAGACTGCTTGTCCATGTGACCGACCATGAAGGGTGGCACCCGGAACCACCGACACATTTCTTCAATGCTGAACGAGCGTGACTCCAGCATTTGCGAGGCTTCGGGGTTCATGGTGATCCCCTGGTACTTGAGACCCGCCTCAGCAACCATGATCTTGCCGGCGTTCTTGGAGCCCATGAACGAACCGAGGCTGCTCCGGAGCTGCTCGCGCTGCGCCGGGGTGAGCACCTTGTCGCTGGTCAGAATGCCCGAAGCTTGCATGCCCTGGGCGAAGACCTTGGCCGCCGCCTCCTCCACCGCCATGGCCGATCCGAAGATTTCTTTGCCGGTTGTTACTGGAAGCATTCCGCAGACGCCATCCAGGCCAAAGCCTCGGATGTGCATCAAAGTCTTTTCAGGTATGTCGCGCTCGACTCCGTTTTCGGTGTAGGTGTACTTGAGTCGGCCATCGTCCTGTCGCTTGACCCGCATGCACTGGGGCAGAAGCGGTACCAGCGCAACGATCCGATTGCCGATCATCTTCTTTTCGACGAAGGCGTTGCCGCGAAGGCAGATGCTGGCCACCACCAGCAGCATGAAGCGCTGAGGGGTCATTTCCGAGTTCGGCACCCGACATAGCAGCCGGTACAGAGGGTGGTCAGTGGCCGGAGCCCTTGAGCCATCCGGCAGGCGCCGATAAAGCTTCAACGGCAAAGTCGACACCGATTCCGAAAGCAAACGAACGCAGGCCCAGACAGTTGACAGCTGCATGGCCTTGTCGACCGTTACGTGCTGACCACTGACCGAACTCCCAAACCATTCCTTCCAGAACGAACCATCCTTCAAGCCGATGGGCACACCAAGCCAATCTTGAAGAGCGGCTTTGATTCGCCCGGGTTTCTTTTCGCGCGCCATCAAAGCCCCACCATAATTGGATTATCGAAAAAGCCCTGGATATCGCCACACCCCACAGGGTTGAGCGCTATGAGCGTCGTTGCGTCGAAGGTCGCCATCAGCGGGTCAATCTTTGCTGACCCACTTACCTGCTTGTTGATTGCGATTGCGTTACCTACCGCGACCGTTCTGGCGTTGCCGACACACCAGGCCATAAGCCGTGTGCCACCGTGAATGAACTCGCCGCCGGCCACCTTGCGCTCGGTGGTCTTGATTGCGCCATTGAGACGCCAGCCCTGGGAGATCGAAACGATCTGCTCCATGGTGATGCCGCGCTCTTCGGTGGTCAGCTCGTCAACTATGTCGCCGATGCCAGCTGAGTCGACGCCAATTGCCTGTTTGTCGGGCAGAAGGCCTGCGTCACGAACTTCACAGATGATGTCAGCCACCTGCAGCACATCGTCGCCAGGCCGTTCAACAATGGTCAGGTCCCCATCTGCTTCGAAGTCACGCAGGTTAGAAACGATGTCCTTGCGCCGGTCCAGTGCGATTTTGTGAGCCCAGGCGTGCGCCCAGTGCAGCCAGCGCCGCGTTTCACGCTCGCGGCCAATCAGACTCAGTCCCAGCAGGTCGTCAAGCCCGCCGCCATCGATGCCCACCACTATCACCTCGGAACGCCGGAGCAGCTCATCAAAGGTGAGCGACTTGTCGCCGGCGGCCTCCCAGTGATCAGCCCCCGCCCACCGGTCAGTCCGTAAGTTCAGACCTATTTCGATATTCAAGTGCTTGGCCAGGAACTTCTGCAAGGATCCATCTGAAGTGCCCAATCGCTTCTTCAGTTGGTCTTCTAGCCACTCCGCACTCACAGAGCGCCCGATGTTCGGGTTGGTGATGTAAAAGTTCTCTGGGTTCAGATATTGCTTGTTAGTGACCATCCGAGCTGGAAATTCGTAAAGAACCCCCAGCGTCTTGCAGTCCACCACCTTTCCGTCACGAACATCGCGCCAGTAACTCAAGCGCTCTTTGAAAACCCCTGCCGGCGGCTCATCACTTTGAGTGGTCAGGTAGATGACCCACCCCTCTTCGCGGGAGATCTGACCGCCAAGTGCCTCCATGAACATCGACTCGGCATTTGCTCGCTTGCCAAACACCCAAAGCTCATCGACCAGCACCTTGCCCGACTTCTTGCCGGAAACGGTGTCAGTGTCGGCCGCAACGACCTTCAATGAGTTCAGGGTGGTTCGGTCCGTGATAGTCCTGGTGTGTTCCTGTATGTGAAACATCGCTGACAGTTCTTCATCAGCGCGAACCATACCCGCAGCAGGCTTGAACGCGTTGTCTGCTACCTCCTTGGTCGGCGCCAGAATCAGATGTTCCTCTTCCTCTCGCCAGCAGAGAATCAGAGCGGTGAGCATGATTCCGGCTGCGATGGTGCTCTTCGTGTTCTTCTTGCTGATCAGCAAGCCGAACTCGCGGATCAGTTGCTTACCAGTGTCCGCATCGTAGGCTCCAAAGATGCAGCGGACGTAGTCGAAGACCCACTCATCGCAACAGTCGGCCATCCTTGGCTTGCCAGGCAGATCTGGAACGCGGAGCTCCTTGAATATCTGGAGCGCACGCTCCGCCTCCTCTACAAAAATCGGCGGTGGGATGATCGACTCATGGTCTATCAGGCGTTGCTCCCAGTCGGGGCATGCGGTCGACCACTGCATAGTTAAACCTGCTTACCGTTCGCTGCGACTAATTTGGGCGGAGGCTGCCGGTTGAATTTCCCGGCGGCGTCCTCGGCAGCTTTTTGCTTCCCATCCTTTTTGCCGCCATCCGCCTTTTTGACGTGCGTGTACTGAACTGCTGCGATGGCCGCTCTGACCTGGATGGGGCTCGCGTCAAGTTGACCGAGTGCGATCTTGGTCAGCAGGGCCAACATATCCATCTCAGGCGCTGGCACCGGCACCGCCCTCTCGCGCTTCAATGCGCCGCCGTGCGGCTGCGCCTCGAACTCCACAGAGACTGCCGAGGAATTTGCTGATTCCGGCTCGACCTTCTTTTTCCTGCCAGCACCCGGCCGAGCGCCGCCAGAGTTGGGGCGAGCGCCCCCACTCTTGCCTTTAACGCCTGCCATTTGCTGAATTCCTTTTTTCAAAAGAGGGAGAAAATCTGCGCGTGAGAGGGGGAGTGGTGTCCGAGACAAAAGGGCGTGAACTCTTACCCCACCCCTCCCCCTCGGCCAGAGCCGTCTCCGTCAAATTTTTCTTAAAAAAATAAGATTCTTATAGATCTATAAGAACCGCGTCAGCCTCGGTGCGCCGCCGATTCGCGAGCAGTCTTGGCCTTGTGGCATGGGATGCAGATTGCCTGGAGGTTGCCGTCATCGTCAGTACCGCCTTGGGCAACGTTGACGATGTGGTCCACCTCAAGGTCTTTGGTGGTCAGTCCGCACACCCGGCAGGTGTAGTTGTCGCGGATCAGGATCGACTCGCGCTTACGGCGCCATGGGCGACCGCCACGACCAGAACCCCACGACTCACCGCCCGATGACTCCACGAGCGTTGAAACCTTGCGACTGTCTACAGGGGTCAACCTGGACTTTAGGCTGGGTATCTTGGCCATCAATCAGGACTCCTGCCGGGGAGCTTGAATCCAGTGACCCGGTCAGCAAAGGCGCGAACCTTATCAACACCCAGCAAGCCGACCATGCCGCCGATCAAGCTGGCTGCCGACTGCGGGATACCAATCAGCTCAAGGCCCGACAACATCGACAGCGTGATACAGCCACAAAGCAGGCTCTCGAAGAACGCAGCCTTGCGTGTGCCGCCGCCGTAGATGATCCGAAGCGCAGAGATCGATATCGCAAAGCCTGCGGCGTAAAAGGCCGGGGCGTGCTGACTCAGCCACGCGAGTACAAGAACCCAGGTGTCTGGCTTATCGGGCATGTTGGGCATCCGCTGTCCTCCCCGATCTGGGGGGCGATTAGGTCCGGCTCCAGCAGCACTCCCAGCTCGGAGCAATGGGCGTGGTGGAGCCGAAAACGAAAAAGCCCCGGCAAATGCCGAGGCTCAGTGAACTGTAGAAAGCAAAAAGCCCAACTCAGGGTCGGGCTTTGCTCGCGGAAAAACCGCAAAGTAACGAGAAATCTATATGTCGGGACCGGGGCTGTCAAGCAGCCTGACGACGAATATCTAAGGCTCCATCAATCCAGGCAATGCCGGCCTTCCAAAGCCCGCGCGTCTTCTCTTCGCCGAAGCCCATCTTCTTGCCGACTTCCATCAGCGAGCTGTCGCGGGTGGTGTAGTACTTCATCAGCACCTGGCCACACTCAGGGTAGCGCTTGAGCAAACGCCCCATGAGCCCGTCGATCAGGAGGGCATCGTCGTCGGTGATCATCGGCGACAGGATGGTGTTCTCGCGGGACGCGCAGCACGACACACCAGAGCCCAGGACGACCCAGCGACCCCAATGCTCGAGCAGATCCTCGGCGGTGCGTTCTTTAAAGCTCGGTGTGAAGGCCATGGCTCAATCCCCTGTGTAGTTGGTGCCGCCGGCACCGCGGCGGTTGTTCTGTTCGTATTGCTCGTGGGCACCGCCGACAACGTGGCGAGCCTTGGCGATCTCAGTCAGTGCGTCTTTCAAGCGCGCATTCAGCACCGGCACCACATCGCTCAACGGTAGAGTCTGGAGCGTGTGGCCACAGACCCAGCCAGAGCCCAGGCAGTGATCGCACTCGAGGTAGTGGAAAAGCCCGAGCCATTCGCCCTTCCCGAGACAGAGGTTGCACTCGACGATGAACTTCAACTCTCGCTTTTGGAGTGATCCGCGCGACTTCTTCATGGGCGCTCACCAGTCTGGCGAGCATCGACAATGCCCTCCACCGCAGCACCGACAAAGAACGTGACCGCGACCCCGAGCCCTATCCAGCCCGAACCAAACGAGTAAGCCAGGGCGGATCCGCCGACGCTGATGATGGTGACGTAGTGCTGCCAGAGGCTGATGCTCGGCTTGAAAAGGTCTTGATTCGCCATTTTTAAACCTCGCCCTTAACAAATTGTGGTTCTGGCTCGCAGGCCCCGCCGTTCAAGGCGTCTACGAGGTTTTGCGAATCTTCATATCTAACGCCTGTCTGCATGTGGATCGCCTTGAAGCCACGCTGATCTAACCAGTTGTGCCACTTCACCAGGGCCAGGCGGCGCTGCTCCTTGGCCTGGGTGTTGATGTAGGTGGAGGCGATCTTGCCCAGGGAGTGGTTGAGCAGCATCTCACCGATGTGGCCGTCGACGCCGAGGTCGGTCCATGCGGTACGGGCCACCTTGCGCAAGTCGTGACTGGTCCAGGCACCCTGCCCTAGCCGCGTGAACACCGCGCTCGCTTGGTGGTCGCTGAGCGCCTTGCCACGGCGGGACGGGAACAGGAGCGGCCCCTCGTAACCCTGGGCGTTTTGCCGGATGCGGTATAGCTGTAGGAGCGAACACACCTGATCGGTCAGCGGCACCCGCAGCTCGGTCTTGGTCTTCGTATGTTCTGCCGGGATGAACCACTCACGCTCTGGCAGCGCGATATCAGCCCAGCGGGACTGACGGGTCTCACCGATCCGGGTGCCGTGGCACAGCATCATCAAGGCCAGCATGGCGTCACCTGGTGCACTGTCGAAGCGCTCGGCCAGCAGGGTAACCAGGTCCTGCAACTGCACGTCACGCAACCGCGCCGGCTTGGGCAGGATCCGCGCAGTGGTGAAGTTGACGAACTTCATTTCCGCCATCGGGTTGACCGGGATCAGGTCCAGCTTGCGGGCCTGACGGAAGGCCACCGCGAGCAGCCGGTACAGCTGCTGCACGTAGGACAGCGATAGTTCGGCCTGGGCCGGCCACATCAGCAGTTTGTCGAGGGTCTGGGCACTCACGTCGCGCAGCAGTAGATCGTCCAAACGCGGCTTGAGTTGGCAACTGATAGCCGATTTGCCCGCAGCTCGGCGCTTGTCGGACAGCGAGCGCGACTTGGCCATGCGATCACCGAACCAATCGAGCAGCTCGCCCACAGTCACCCAGCCCGAAACGCTGGCCGCGCCGTCGGCAGCGACCCGTAGGCGCACCGCCGGCAGTGCGGCGATCACCTGCTTGGTATTCAGGTCGGGAAAGCCGCCGATTCGATGCCATTTGCGCTTGTTGAGCAGGTACCAGGAGCCGCGCGTGCGATTCTTGGCGAAACGAAAGTGCAGCGCCGGGTGTCCGGCGTCCCGCAGGTCGCGCACATGAACAAGCTTGGCATTGCGGGCGATCTCGGCATCCGACAGCTTCACCGTCAGGGTTTTGATTTTGGTGCTCAAGCGCTCACCTTTCCTTCTTTGATCAAAATGGCCTGAGTCCGCAGGACGGCCTCGGCGTGATAGAGGCGGATCTCGTCGTAACTCATGCCCAGGGTGTTTCGGTTGGTGCGGCCATCGCTCAGGCTGTGGCAGTACTCGCAGGCCCAGGCCCCAATCAGGTCAGGCGGCTTCATGCCCGTTCCGCAAATCCCCGCCAGGCGGTAATGGGCCAGCACCACGGTCTCGGTATCGCCAGGACAACCCGGCAGGCGGACCTGGCAATCTCGCCCGCGCGCTGCCTTGGTCAGCTTGGTCTGGCGGGTCATGGGGCAACCCTCTGGGAGGTACGCAAATCAATCACTTGGTACGTCTCAGGCCACATCCCGCAGCCGTATCGAGCAGCCATGTTGCGGTCAGCAAAAAGCGCCATGGCGTGGTCTGGGGTATCGCCAAGGTCGAACTTGAACGAGCAGCAAAAGACCGCGTATGGGTACAGGTGAGGGTCGGGCGTTGCCAGGAGACGATCAACCACGGGAACCTCCGGCGCGGCATGCGCGCAGTTCTGCCAAGGCCCTATTGCCTACATCGGGGGTAATTTTTGGTTTAGGTGCAGCAAGCTCGGCGACCGGAACGGGCTCAAGATTCTCGCCCTGCCAGATTCGACGGCATTGGTTTAGGTACTGCTTTTCGAAGCTCGCCATGCCCAGCTCACGGGAGAGCAGCGGCAGACTGTGGAAGCCGGCGGCAGCCGTTGCGTGGTAGACGGCTGGGTGATACCACTTCGAACAGTTGCGCATGGCTGGATGGCAGTTGCGGAGCGCCTGTGCGTAAGCAGACTCGACGCTCGGAAGGCCCAGGCCTTCAGGGGCAAAGCACCAACCGACAAAAACGCCAGGGGCCGGCACAAAAGCTGACTTGCTCGCACTCACTACCCGCATGCCGTGGTCGATCTGCTCCATACGGCTGATGCCCGAGCGCATGAACTCGCCGAGCCACTCAAGCTTAGAGGCGTTCATGACAGCCTCGGTGGGCCAGGACTGTCGCCAGGCACCACATGCCCCGCGCAACCGGAGGAACAGGTCGTCGATGACAGCCTGGGTGGAGGGGTCGACAGGAACAACGGCCTGAGCCTGATCAGGGCCCTGGTAGGCCGGATCGCATTGACGGCGAGCAACCAGTTGGCTTGCCACGACAGGTTTGTTAGCTCGGTTCATAGCCGTACCCCTTTCGATGCCCAGTCTTCACCGGCAGCGCCCTCTTCCACCGAGGCGGATCCGGCGGTCTGGGCGCGCTCTCGCTTGATCCAGCCCACCAGCTTGAAACACCAGCCAGCAGCGGTATCGAGTACGGAGGTTTTGGCGACGAAGAAACCCTTGAAGCCGGCCAGCAGTTCGTCGGTCATCGAGTCGACTGGCAGGCCCGCGATTTTCAGTTGAGTCTGCAGCGCGTCTTCGGGCGGAACGAATTCGGCGAACATAGCGAAGCGCTGGCGATCATCTTGCGACTCCAGGGCCTGACGATCTTGCTCGGCAATCAATTCCGCAAGCTCGCGCTGCTGCTGCTCTTCGGTTAATTGATGGTTAGATGATGTATTGGGTGCAGTGGCTGCACCCCGTTCTGTCGCAGGCTGCACCCCGTTCTGACCAAGGCTGCACCCCGTTACATCTGGACGGGGTGCAGGTGCTGCACCCCGCTTGATCATGAGGTCATACACAACCGGGCGGCGGTCATGACGGTCGATGTACACCGCAGCCAATGCCTGATTTCCGCGAACGATCAGTCCGCACTCTTCCAGCAGATCAAGCTTGATACGTACTGTTCGCTCGGAAAGACCGGTGTCATCGGTAAGGGTTTTTGCCGACGGGAACGCGCCAGCACCATTTGAGCCGGCGTAGTTGGCCAGGCACAGCAGTACGTGCCGAGCGCTGGAGTCTTTTAGTGATTGGATGGGCAGAGAAAGCGCCCATGACATTGCTTGGACGCTCACAGCGAGCTCCCTTTGATGATTTGATTGACCGCAGGGGATGAAGTGAGGTGTCGCGACACATATTTAAGATGGGCTGAAGGTGTCGCGACGTTCCTGGAGGTGTTGACTGTTCTGTCTTGATTGATCATTATTAACCCCGTTAAACGCTGTACTAAGCCGCCCTGCCAGGCGGTTTTTTTATGCCTGCGATTCAGGCGTTATGGGTGTCCGGCGCATCTGTGGTAGCTTTTTGATTCCACTCGAAAAGGCCATTGGAGGCCGGACATGGAAAACCTTTCACCGTTTGAGCGAGGGGTGATCACCTCTCTTGTCTCGCTAGTAGCAACTCTGAGATCAACGCCAGGATTCGACGGGGACGCGCTCACCGCTGCCGCCGAATACTTCATTGCTCACCCTGCCCCCGGCTGCGATTCAGAAGCAGCAAAACAAGCCTATGAATGGCCGCTGACAATCTTGAAAAGGGACCTGAGCGAGCTTCAGATGCTTTTGAACCAGGCGAAAACCCGGAATTAATCCGAAAGCTTCCGTCCTTGATCAGCTCCCAATGTGGCAATCCCGCCTCATTGGTAGCTGCGCTTCGAATCACTAATTCAACGCTCTCACCTGCCATCTCTATTCCCTTCCTATGCACTGTATGAATTAACAGCTAACCCAAAATCTCTATCCGGCCTTCCCGCCATGGCGGAAAATGGCGCCATCGAACGATCAAACTACTGATCGTTGAGATGGAAACGGACGCTGCTCTTTCGCTTGAAAACTTCCATCAGGAAGCTCAAGAACGCGGATGTCCCGTTTAGCGGTAAGTGCCTTATGGATTGCTGGGGCCGTGACGCGAAGAAGCCGCGCTGCCTCGGATTGCCCTTTTTCAGCAACAAAGTCGTCGAGGGGGGTTTCGTTCATGATTTGGCCTCGGTTGTAGATGAGGCCGATATTAACCATCTGTTAATTTTTAATCAATACCGATGGTTTCTTCTATTATTTAACCATTGGTATACATTCGCGAGATGACCAAGAAACGAATCCTTCCCCCAGAGCTGCTCGCAGAGTGCTCGGCCGCGCACGACCTATTCCTCTCAAAAAAGAACGAGTTGAAGCTCAGCCAGAAAAAAATCGCAGATGAAGCGGGAATGACGCCTGCAGCAGTGAACCTTTACTTCAAGGGTATTAATCCCCTGAACTCCAAGTTCGCCGCAGTCCTCGCGCGTATGCTTGATGAGCCGGTTTCGGCGTTCAGTCCTCGCCTTGCTAATGAGATAGCGGCCCTGACCAGCATGCCGACCAAAGATGTTGCTGTTCCGGGGTCAAGCGCTGCAGAGAAAGTGATGGCGATGATCCGCAAGCACGCAGGCAGAAACCTTGATGCCGACGCGCAGGAGAAAATTGCTGCAGCGGCGCTGGCTGCGGCCGGAGAAGCTCAAGGAAAGGTGATTCATGCTGACTTTTCGGGGCTGAAGGCGAGACCCGAGGAAATAGTCATTCGGCAATACGACGTTCGCGCAGCAATGGGCCACGGCCAAGTTCCTGCTGATTACAACGAAGTCATCAGAAACCTGATCATCCGCGAGGATGTGCTTCGCGAGAAAGGCGTCTCCTACACTTCTCCCAACTCCCTGGCGATGATCACAGGCTGGGGTCAAAGTATGGAAGGGACGATTAATGACAAAGACCCGCTTATCGTCGATAAGGGAGTCAATGAGTTCGCCGGCGATGGCATCTATGTTCTGACGTGGCATGAGCACCTGTACATCAAGCGCGTTCAGGTCATGGATGCGGAGCGATTCTGGTTGATCTCAGACAATGCCAAACATAAGGACCAGGAAGCTAGGATTGAGGATGTAACAATCCACGCAAAGGTTCTGATGATCTGGAATGCGCGCAAGGCCTGAGGTTTATCCGGTGCAGGCACGCGATCTAAAAAGCCAGGCTAAGCCGGGCTTTTTTGTATAAATGAATCAGGCAAAAACTTCGTCTTCAACTGGCGCAACCTCACCTACATCCAGCACCAGGTCATCATCACTCGGTGCGTCCCACTCTATCAAAACCCCTCCATCATCCTGAAAGATCATTGCTACACCGTCCGTTTCAGCGATCTGACTCATGACCTCATCCCACTCCGCGTCCTGATCAGAGTCAAGTCGATGAATTAGCGCCGAACACCGCTCCTGAGCGCGCGGTGAGTTGATCATCGAGGCCACGCGCAGCGCTAGGCGTTCGACAGCCGGCATTGCTTGCCGCTCCTTTACTTCAGACGTCTTCCGCTTCGCCATTCTCGCCCCCAAAAACTGTATATCCATCCAGTAATGCGGGAATGATATACCACACCCACGGAAAATAAATTAACCATCGGTATTGACGTATAATTATACCGATGGTTAACTTATCTCAACGCAGCGACACACGTCTTATGCGAACCGCTCTTTAACAACCTGTAGACGCACCCCGACGCCAGATGGCGTTTGAGTTCGGGGAACATTACGCAACACAGCCTGCTTCCGTGCACGGTAATTCGGCACGCAAGGTTTGCTGGAAATACGGAAATTTTCACTGATGCACCCAGCTGCAGTTCGGTCGGGTGCAGCGGGAAAACAACCGGGAGTCACAACGATGGAAGCAACAATCGTTAACGGCGCATGGAAGGGTCATCTCGGCCGTGGTCTTGCGCCGCGAGAACTTCAGTACTTGCTGTCCGCTGCCCAGGGCAAGACGGCAAAGGAAATTGCCAGGCAGTACGACGTGGCGGCCTGCACCGTGGCCAAGCGCCTTTCCTGCGCCATGTTCAAGCTTGGCGTGACTCGTCAGACCGCGATGGTGGCCGAGGCCATGCGCCGGCAGATCATCTCGCCGATGTGCTTTGTCCTGGCCAGCCTGATCGCCATGCACGCAATGATCGGTGACGACGCAATGCGCCGTGATCGCCGAACACCGGAGCGCCGTACCGCCCAGGTGCGGATGGTGCGCCGGGCCGAGCAGCCAGTGCTGCTGGCATAACCCCTTTCTTCAATCGGTCGAATCCAGGGGATGCCCACGGTACGGGCAACCAAGCCAGATACATGCCGGGCGGTGCCGGCCGACCGAACAACTCAGCACGGAGGGTTTGCACCAATGCAGCATTAACGGCTTCACCCTGGTAGCGCAGAAAGCCTGAAGGCTGCGCCACACCACCTGACAGGCAGCGGGCATCTGGGCCGTCGGTGTCACCGCGCACTGGCCGAACAATCGGTAGGCCACCCCAAGCTCAAAAACACCGTTGATGATTCAAACCCAGGCCGTCGCCAGTAGCGGGCCTGGGAGGCTGTCACGTAGGGAGGTCTTCGTGATGCCAACCAAAAAAGCCCGGGGAATCCTCGGGCTTTTTCACATCTCGCGTTTACCCGTCAGCACCCTCCCCTGGGCCCACCGGCACCCGCCAGGCGGTCAGGGTGCTGACGAATACACGCAACCCACACCGAGGATCAGACATGCATCCATCATTTCAAGACCGCATCGATGAGCTCGGTGCACTGCTTCGCAAAACCTACGCCGCACGCGCTGACTTCTTCGACCGCCTGGAGCGAGTCATGCCTACCAAGAAGGTTCGCTTCCAGGTGTCGAGCAAAAGCGGTGGCATGTACCGCGTTGTCGAGCTGAGCAGCGGTAAGACTCGCGCCTTCCGTGAGACGTTTAAAGAGGCCTACGACATCGCCATGCAGTTTGAAGAAAAGGCGAATCGCCTTGCTGGTGGTGCGCAATGATCGGCGTCCCAATGGCCAACCCGAAAGACGCAGTGATCGCCGATCTGCATCGCCAGATGGACGCATTCTTCGGCCCCGGCAACAAGGCGGAGCAGATTGCCAGCGGCGTCAGCGGTGAGGTCGGCGGCCCAATCAAAAGCACCCGCAGCATCAAGCTGAAGGCTGCCCGCGACAAGGATGCGCCCAGGCTGAAGGAACTGGCTGAGGCAGGCCTGACTGCTATCGAGGCCGCCAAAGAGTTCGGCACCGACAGCAAGCGGGCCAGGCTGATCGCTCAGGAAAACGGCTTCAAGTTCGCCGGCAGCCTGTGAAGCGGATCAACAACCAGGTGCGACAGCGCCGGCGGCAGGCATGGCTTGATTTGCCAGCACATGAAATCGAAGAGGTAGGCCATGGCCAAGGAACAGCAAGAGCCGACGGCGGAAGCCCTGAAGCAGCGCCGCAAGCGCGAGAAGGCAGCAGCGAAGGATGCTGCATTGGGTGTCGAGAAATTTACGATTGAGGTAGCCGGCATCTTCAAGGCCGACCTCAAGCGCCTGATGAGGCAGCACGGCTTCAACAACCAGCAGGAGGTTCACCAGACCCTGCTGCGCAACGTGATCGCCGCCGACTTCGAAACGGCGGCGCAGATGCTTAAGTGTGTCACGACACCTTTTGTTGTTACTGAAAAGGTGTCACGCCTCATCCGGGAGGCAGGATTGAGGTCGCTCGCCGACGATCCGCCAGAGCCGGACGACGAAATCGAAAGCCACGCCCAACCCCCCATCTCAGATACAGAGGTTTCAAATGAAAAACCTACCAGCGTTTGAAGCGAAGAACGTAAACATCACCTACAACTTTTTCGCGGCGGAAGCGGCGGCCGGGCAGATCCACATTCTGCAGCCAGGTGGTGATATGCCAGCCATCGGCGAGTACTGGCCCGGCCAAGGCGGCATCAACGCCGGCTACGTCGCTGCCCGTGGCGATGTTCCTGCCCACTACCTGATCTTCGGCGACAAAGACCTGGGCGAATTCAAGTGGGGTCGCTATCAAGAAGAGTCGGCAGCCACCAGCAAGTGGGACGGCAAGGCCAACACTGACGCACTGATCGCTGCAGGTAGTCACCCAGCAGCCGAAGCGGCGCGGGCGCACACCGCTGACGGTCATTCTGACTTCGACCTGCCAGCGGCCACCCAGCTGCATCAGGCTTGGGCTCACGACTTGATCGCCAAGGGTGCCTACTGGTCGAGTTCGCAGCGCTCAGCCAACCACGCATTCTTCATGCACTTCGGTGATGGCTATCAGGGCCTCATCGGCAAGAGCCACGAGCTCCGTGTCCGCCCCGTCCGCAGATTCTTTATTTAATCCTTCATCCATTCGTTCTTGATCCGGCACACCAGGGCGCACAGCGCCTTTTTTGTTGCCTTCGAAAAGAGGAAGCATCATGTCCGCAGTTGAGAAAGCAGCACCAGCAGTAACCACCCCCGCAATCGGTCAGGCCTACGGCGGCGGCTTCGTCACCGGCATTACCCGCGACCCGGCCACCGGCAAGCGCTCTCTTCACATCACCGCCGGCGCCGAACATGAACTGGTCGGCAAGTGGGGCGAGTACGGCGTCAAGATCGAAGGTGCCGACAGCTTCACCGATAGCCTGGCCAACACCCAGGCAATGGCGGCGGCGGGCAGCGAGCTTGCAGCGAAGATGCAGGCCCTGAGCATTGGCGGTTACAGCGACTGGGCGATCCCGGCGCGCGATGTGCAGGAGCTGCAGTACCGCCACTTCAAGCCGACCACCGAAGAGAACTGGGCGAATTCGCGCAATGGCGACAACCCAAACAGCGAGCCTGTAGGCCTGCTGTACAGTGAAGAAGAACCGGTGCAGACCATCCACACCGCGTTCCAGGAAGGCCTCACCGACCCTCGCGGCGCCCTCACCATCAAATACGTGGAGCTTGCAGATGCAGTTGACTATGTTCGAGCAGGCCAGCGAAAGCCCGCCAGCGTTATCGTCTGGGAGAACGTCCCCGGCGTCCTCAGCGACAAAGGGAACGCCTTCGGATGCTTTCTTGGCGCGCTTGCTGGGGAAGACTGCGAGCTGCAGCCTCCAGGGAAAAAATGGAAGGACGCTGGTTGTGTGTATGGACCCAAAAGAACAATCGCGTGGCGGGTCCTGGACGCCCAATATTTCGGCCTGGCCCAACGACGCCGTCGTGTGTTCGTTGTCGCAAGTGCTAGAGACGAGTTCGATCCCACCGAGGTACTTTTTGAGCGCGAAGGCGCTCGCCGGGATAGCCCGCCGAGATGGCCGGCGAAGCTTGCACTTCACCCTACTCTCACGGCACAAGGGGGAGGCTCTCTCGATGATAGAGAGGCATATGTGCTGGAGCCCGGAGGCGTCCGCCGAACCAGTGTGATCGAGTGGGAGCGTTGCCAAGGCTTTCCCGACAACTACACTCAGACCCCTTGGCGCGGCAAGCCTGCCAGTGAATGCCCGGACGGGCCCCGCTACAAGGCGATCGGCAACAGCAAGGCCGTCACCGTGGTCCGCTGGATCGGCCAGCGCCTACTGCTGCAGCTTTAAGCTCGCTCAGCGATCATTCTGGCCCCAACTTCACGCCCAGCTACCTGCGCCAGGCCACGGTCAACATAGGTTCGGTCACCAGCAACAACCGGCACCACCACTTCACTATCGCGCTTCACCTCGACGTTGATTCGCCAGGTCTCCCGGCCTTCCTCGTCCTTGTCGCACTCCATGTAGTTCCAAACCTGAAAGCCTTCGATCTCATCGTAAATATCGTGCTTGGTCATGGTCCTGCCCATTTGTAGGAAGGGGCCATCGTAGCACCACACCGCCCGGGAATGGCCCGGCAAGGACTCCCCATGCCTACAGAAAACAAAACCACGCCCTTCGAACGGGAAGAGCGATACGTCGTGATCAAGTTGAGCAAGCTACAAACTTTTCATCGCGGTCTACTCATCGACACGACGCGCACGGTTTTTCAAGAATGCCTTGTCGACGCCCTAGTTATCGAAAGCGATTGGCCCGAATACGAGCCTGGCTGGCAGATGATCGAGCGCCGCATGACCGGACAACCACCGGTAACCGCCGAAGAACTCGATGCAGTGTTGCACTGGCGCGCCAAGCATGCTCAGGCAATCCGCGAGCGTGACGCTCTGCAGGTTCGACTGAACGCAGCGCCGGCGATGCATCCATTTGCAGAAAAGGTGGTTCGTAAGCTGGAACGCTTTCAGGAGTGTGCGGACGACGGCCAGGGCGCGGATATTGGTCGACACTGGTTTGATCTGCTGACCCAACTCGGCCTGTTGAATCGGGTACAGCGCAGCCCTGCACTTTGGGAAATGACCCAGCAAGGCGAAGACGCGCTTGAGTTATCACGGCAGAACGCCAAATCCAGATAGGAGTACATCCGTACTCCACCCGCAAAACCTGTAACTCCTCCCCCTTCAAAGTCAGCCGCTATAGCGGCAAGGACGAAGTCATGCCTGAAGAAACTCAAAAAGCCTGGCCGGATCACTTCCGCTACATCGACACCATCGGCCCGGATGGTCTTGAGGTCCACTGCATCACTTATCAGGTGATTGGCGAAACCGAGCAGTGCTACTACATCGGCGACACCCACACCTGCAACCTGGTCAAAGGCCCGCAATACAGCTGGACTGCTGATGCAGTCAAGAAACGTCGTAAGCGCGTGCTGAAAGAGGGTGCCGAGGGGGGCCGGCGCTTCGCCTACACCGACAAGGCGCTGGCGTTGCGCTCCTACAAGGCTCGCAAGTCCTGGCAGATGAAGCATGCCCAGTTGTCCCTGGAGCGCGCCAAGACGGCTATCGGGTATTTCGGCAACGCTCAAGTCGAAAGCGCGATACCAGATGCGGCCGTCACCATCCCGAACGAATACATCCAAGGCTTGAACTGGGAGGACTATTGATGATCGCCCCCCTATGGTTCGCCTACGTCTTCATCTACAAGGGGCCGAGGCCATGAACCCCTACCTGATAACGGGGCCGGCCCAGATCGGCATCAGCGGCGGCCGAACTAGCGGACATATGGTCAGCAAGATCCTTGAGGCCCACGGCGGTGTGCTTCCGCCGGACGTGCATCTGTGCTTCCAGAACACCGGCAAGGAGCGCGAGGAAACATTGTTGTTCATCGACCAGATGGCCAAGCGCTGGGGCGTGCACGTTACCTGGATGGAGTGGTGCCGTGTATACGGGCAGCCGGATGACGCCCCCTGGTTCAAGCTGGTGGACTTCGAAACCGCAAGCCGCAGCGGTGAGCCATTCACCATGATGCTCGACTACTTTGCCGCGTACCGAGCGCAGGAAAAAGGCCTCCCGATGTGGCTCCCGAACTTCTCTAACAACGCGTGCACTGCCTATTTGAAGATCAAAGTAGGCGAAAAGCACATGCGATCTCTGGGGTACGACCAGTGGGATTGCGTAATTGGCATTAGAAAGGATGAGCCCGGCCGTTACCACAGAATGATGGCAGCCAATGCCAGGGGCGGCGCCCGCTGGGAAAGCGTTTGCCCCTCCTACACCGCTGGCATCACCAAAGAGGATGTGGCTGATTTCTGGCTAGCCCAAGACTTCGACCTGGGAATGGACTCCGATCTGGGCAACTGTGATCTCTGCTGGAAGAAGGGGGAGGACAAGCTATTTAAGGCCATCCAGGCCGAGCCAGAACGCGTAATTTTCTGGTCCGGCTTGGAAGAGAAATTCAACCAGGTGTTCCGCATGGACCGGCCGAAGTACTCCCACTTGGCGTGGTACGCCGAAAACTACAAAGGCCAAATGGATGCGTTTGGCTACTCCGAAGACATCGACTGCTTCTGCGGCGACTAACCCCAAGCCCCCTACATGCCTGCCGGTGAGCGAACTCACGGTAACTGGCTGTCGATCCATCGCTCCGCAGCTGCCATCGCGTCACCCAGTGCCGCCGGATAGTCAGGCCATGGACCCGTCAGCTCGGCGGCGACTTCGCCCAACCCAGCAACGGCGGCCGGCTCGATGATTCTCGCAAATGCGGGTACGTCATCGTTTGGTCGCCTCCATTCGAACTTGAGAAACAACGTATGCCCCCGATAGGCGTGAACGACTGGAACATCGAGATTGTGTGACACGCGCCCTCCCTGACACATGAGCAAGTTGAACAGTATTTGTAGCTCTTTTTCGCACCCTTCGCCATCGAGGCACTTCGCTATCAACTTCTGCTGCCCAGAGCGGCAAGGACACCCCATGTACGCAACGAAACTCACCCTGCTCCTGACGGCCATCGTGCTGTACGTGGCGGGGTCCACCTTCTGGTTTTTCTGGCAGGTGCCGGAGCTGCTCTCCACCGGTACCGACCAACACCTGATCACAGCATTCGCCGGCACCGTCGCCTGGATGCTGCTCACCTTCGGTTTCATCATCCACATCATCAAGACAGCGCGGCCTACAGCGGGCGGCGGGAGGTAGACATGGCAGCAGCCGAACAGCTGGACGAACCGCTCAGGTCGGACAAGATCCCGGAAAAGGAATTCGCCTTACTCGTCGGCACCACGAAGCGCGCCCTGGAAGGGAAGCGTCAGCGGGGAGTTATCCCCAGGGGCGTTTGGAATGAGTATGACGGGAAGATTTACTATAGCTTTTGGAGATATGAGAAATGGCTAGAAAGCCAATGGGAATGCCCGCCGGCGTTGAGCTTGCCGGACAGTCCGTCCGGATTCGCTTCACCTGGAAGTTTCGTCGCTGCGAAACCCTCCCCTATCCCCAAACGCCAAAGGGCATTAAAGCGGCCGCAGATCTTCGCGCTACAGTAACCAGCCTGATTAAGCACGGCGTGATGGACGAGCAGCGTTACGCCGAGCTGTTCCCAAACTCGACATACTCCACTTATTCAGCCACTCCACTGTTCGGGGAGTATGCCCAGGCGTGGCTAAATGGACGGGAAGTGGTAACCGGAACCCGGAAAAACTACCGAATTTCGCTGAACCTCTACTGGATGCCCCACCTGGCGCTGATCCCTATGGATCAAATCACGTCGCCGATGCTCAGAAAGATCGTAAGCGAAACAGAATGGAAGTCGCCAACCGTCAAGCGATCGGCAATTCAGCGGCTTACCACGCTGCTTGAGACGGCCGTGAAGGATGAGCTACTCACGCGCAACCCTGCAAACTCAATTGAACTGCCGACAAAGGCAAAAAAGGCTGTGGATCCGTTTACGGTCGAGGAAGCAGATCGGGTTATTGGGCACCTGTATCAGGTGCTGACCGGTTCAATGCGGGTGTACGCAGCCTACTTTGAGTTTGCGTTTTACACCGGCATGCGGCCTGGTGAGATAGCGGCGTTGCGCTGGGGTGAGGTAGATAGAGAGGCCAGAGTGGCCAATATCTGCAGAATTGTTGCTGACTACAAGATCGAAGAGCGGACCAAGACCCGGGAGTCCCGCCGGGTGATGCTCAACAGCCGAGCCCTGAATGCTATAGAAGAAGCGGAGAAAGTCGCCGCGCTGCGAGCCAAACAGAGCCGCCGGCAGCACAAGAAATCGCCGTATGTGTTCCCGCCGACCAGGAACTTTGAGTACATCCAGCAGGCCAGCGTGACCGACAAACACTTCCAGGCGGCTCTGGTAGAATTGAAGATCCGAAGCCGTCGGCAATACAACTGTCGGCACACGTACGCTACTATGTGCCTAATGGCAGGCATGAACCTCGGGTTCATAGCAAATCAGCTTGGTCACAGCGTGCAAATGCTGCTGTCCACTTACGCCCGATGGATAAACTCCAGCGAAGATTGGAGCGAGCTCGGGAAGCTTGAACAAAGCCTGAATGGTACAAAATTGGTACAGGCAGAAACCGTACCGCTCTGAAACCCATACGGAATACCGCCCTGTGACTTTGGAACAGAATTACACAGCGATCCTCGGCCAAATCGGCGAGGACGTTTCCCGCGAGGGCCTGCTCGACACGCCAAAACGTGCCGCCAAGGCCATGCAGTACCTTTGCCGCGGCTACGAGCAAACCCTGGAAGAGGTCACCAACGGTGCCCTGTTCAGCTCCGATAACAGCGAAATGGTGCTGGTCAAGGACATCGAGTTGTACTCGCTGTGCGAACACCACCTGCTGCCGTTCATCGGCAAGGCCCATGTCGCCTATATCCCTAGCGGCAAGGTCCTGGGCCTGTCGAAGGTCGCGCGGATTGTCGATATGTATGCCCGTCGCCTGCAGATCCAGGAAAACCTCAGCCGCCAGATCGCCGAAGCGGTCCAGCAGGTGACCGGTGCCCTGGGCGTTGCCGTGGTGATCGAGGCCAAGCACATGTGCATGATGATGCGCGGTGTGGAGAAACAGAATTCGTCGATGATCACCTCGGTGATGCTGGGTGAGTTCCGCGAAAACGCGGCGACCCGCAGCGAGTTCCTCAGCCTGATCAAGTAACAGGCTGCGTCAGAAAAAACCGGCATTCATCGCCGGTTTTTTTTCGCCTGTAAAAATCAGGTAAGCTGCGGCCCCTTCTGTCCTGGGCAAGAGGTTTCAGCCATGTTCGTCAAAGCACTTCGAGTGGGCCTCGGCCACGTCATCATCGCGGGCGACTTACTTACCCGCCCGCGTAAAAAGCAGCGCCCCGCCGAGCAACAGGCACAGGTCAATGAAGCGGCCAAGGGCCTGACCCTGTACCAATTCCACGCCTGCCCGTTCTGCGTGAAAACCCGCCGCACCCTGCACCGCCTGAATGTGCCGGTGGCGCTCAAGGACGCGAAGAACAACGAGCAAGACCGCCAGGCTTTGCTTACCCAAGGCGGCAAGATCAAGGTGCCATGCCTGCGCATCGAAGAAAATGGCCAGACCACCTGGATGTATGACTCCAAGGTGATCATCGACTACCTGGACAAGCGCTTCGCCGCGATCTGACAGAAAACGCAGTGCAAATGTGGGAACGGGCTTGCTCGCGATGGCGGTGTGTCAGTCAATATTCGACAACTGACCCTCCGCCATCGCGAGCAAGCCCGCTCCCACATTTAGGTCACGCCTATCAGTCGAGCATCGGCACATGCCGGGGATGGCTGGCCACGCGCGCAAGCCAGGCTTGTACGGCCGGATAAGGGCTCAGGTCAAAACCACCCTCATGGGCCACATGGGTGTAGGCATACAGCGCAATGTCAGCGATCGAGTACTGGTCGCCCACCAGGTATGGCGTGGCTTGCAGCTGTTTTTCCATGACCCTCAGCGCCTTGTAGCCGCCTTTATGGGTGGTCTTGTACTCCTCCAGCCGATCCTCCGGCAGCCCCAGGTAAAGCTGGATAAACCGCGCCACGGCAATGTACGGTTCATGGCTGTACTGCTCGAAAAACTGCCACTGCAACACCTGGGTGCGCAGGCGCGGTTCGCTGGGCAGGAACTCGCTGCCGTCGGCGAGGAAGTTGAGGATGGCGTTGGATTCCCACAGGCAGGTGCCGTCTTCGAGCTCCAGGACCGGGATCTTGCCGTTGGGGTTCTTCGCCAGGAACTCGGCGGTCTGGGTGTCGCCGTTCAAAATATCGACATTCACCCACTCGTATGCGATGCCGAGCAGGTTGAGCATCAACTTGACCTTGTAGCAGTTGCCCGAGCGGTAATCGCCATAAACCTTGTACATGAAGCTCCCCTTATGCCGCTTGCGCGAGCTGTGCTTGACGGATCACCGCCGCGAGACGCTTGAGACCTTCGTCCAGGCGCGTCGGGTCGATGTGGCTGAAATTGAGCCGCAGGTGCCCGTGGTGCTGGTCCGGCTCGGAAAAGAACGGTTCACCCGGCATGAACGCCACGTCCTGGTCGAGCGCTGGTGCCAATAAAGTGCGGGTATCGAGGGGCTGTTTCAAGGTCAGCCAGAAGAATAATCCACCCTGGGGCACTTGCCAGTCCGCCAGTTCCTCGAAATGTCGCGTCAGTGCCAGCTGGAATCCATCGCGCCGCTCACGGTAGAAACTGCGCAATTGCCCGAGGTGTTGCTGGTAGCGCTCGGTGCCGATCCACTGCATGGCCTGCCACTGGCCGACGCGGTTGGTGTGCAGGTCCGCCGACTGCTTGAGCTTGAGCAGGTGGGGAAACAGGTCGGGGCTGGCGATCAGGTAGCCGACCCGTAAACCGGGGAGCAAGGTCTTGGATACGGTGCTAGTGTAGATCCAACTGGCCTTGCGTAACCGGCTGACAATCGGCCGCGCACTGCCGCCGTCGAAGGTCAGCTCGCGGTAGGGCTCGTCTTCGATCAGGGTCACGCCGAACTCATCCAGCAGCGCCGCTACCGCATCGCGCTTGGCTTCGCTGTAGCGCACCGCCGAGGGGTTCTGGAAGGTCGGGATCAGGTAGATGAACGCCGGGCGATGGCGTTCCAGGCGGCTGCGCAGTGCCGTCAGGTCCGGGCCATCGGCTTCCAGTTCCACGGTCAGGCAATCGGCGCCGAACAGTTGGAAGATCTGCAGGGCCGCCAGGTAGGTCGGGCCCTCCAGCAGGATCTGCGTGCCTTGGTCGATATACAGCTTGGCCGCCAGGTCCAGGGTTTGCTGCGAGCCGCTGACCACCAGGACCTGGCTGGCATCGCAGGCCACCCCCAGCGCCCGCGCTTCGGCCGCCAGCAACTCGCGCAATTGCGGCTCGCCTTCACTCATGCCGTACTGGCCCATGGCCGGTGGCATAGCTTGCCAATCCAGCGCCGGCAGCATGGCTTCGGCTGGCAGGCCACCGGCAAATGACATGACCTGCGGGCGCTGGGCCGCCGCGAGGATTTCACGGATCAAGGAGCTTTTAAGGCGCGAAACACGTTCTGAGAAAGCCATGGGGTCACCGGTAGCAAAGCCTGGGGAAAATACGTCAAACTGGTTGACCAAAATTACGACGACCCAGGTAGATACGTCAATATGCTTGACCTTAAAAACCAGACCTCGCAGCAAGCCGCCATGGAAGCGTTCTTCTTCGGCTACCAGGCCTTTACCGCCAAGGCCGATGAAATGCTGGAGCGCCGAGGCTTGAGCCGGGTGCATCAGCGCATTGTGTTTTTTATCGCCCGCTACCCGGCCTTGAGCGTCAAACAACTGCTGGAACTGCTGGGGGTGAGCAAGCAGGCGCTGAATATGCCGTTGCGCCAATTGCAGGAAATGCACCTGGTCGACAGCGTGGCCTCGGACACCGACAAACGTAAGCGCCTGCTGCACTTGACCGAGGAAGGCCAGCGCTTCGAACACGCCCTGCGCCGCGAGCAAGTCAAGTTGCTGCAGCGCGCCTTTGCCGAAGCCGGCGAGGACGCGGTGAATGGTTGGCTGGCGGTGAACAAGGCGCTGACCCTGCCTTGAAATTGGCCTTTCATCTTTTTTGCACACATAATCGCAAACATTATTTGCTTTATTTGTATACAAAAGCATAATTCGCTTCGTGCGAGTTCCTGACCTACTGGTCAACAAAGCCCGCTGGTACCTCAAAGCGCCGCTGCCCCACTCATGTGTCCGGCGCTGGAAATAACAATAAAACTCTTGAGGAGTACTTGCTGTGGAAAGCCATAAATCCGACGCCCCGACCCTGGACCTCAGTCCGCCGCATCTTGCGACCACAAAGCAGGGTTGGCTGGAACGCCTGTTCAAACTCAGCCTGCATGGCACCACAGTGAAGACCGAACTGATCGCCGGCCTCACCACGTTTATCACCATGGCCTACATCATTTTCGTCAACCCCAACATCATGGCCGACGCCGGCATCGACCACGGCGCCGCCTTTGTCGCGACCTGTATCGCCGCCGCGCTCGGTTGCCTGTTGATGGGCCTGTACGCCAACTGGCCGGTCGGCCTGGCGCCGGGCATGGGCTTGAATGCGTTTTTTACCTACACCGTGGTCGGCACCATGGGCTACACCTGGGAGACCGCGCTGGGTGCGGTGTTTATCTCCGGCGTGCTGTTCATGATCCTGACGCTGTCGCGCATCCGCGAATGGCTGCTCAACAGCATCCCGGTGAGCCTGCGCCACGCCATGGGCGCCGGGGTGGGTCTGTTCCTGGGGGTGACCGGCCTGAAAACCGCCGGCATCATCGTGGCCAGCCCCGCCACCCTGATCAAGCTCGGTTCCCTGCATGAGCCGGCGCCGCTGCTGGCGGCCGTGTGCTTCCTGCTGATCGCGATCCTCAGCTATCACCGGGTGTTCGGCGCGATCCTGATCAGCATCATCGCCGTCACCCTCGCCGGCTGGGGCCTGGGCCTGGTGCAGTACCAGGGTATCGTTGCCGCACCGCCGAGCCTGGCGCCCACCTGGATGGCGATGGACGTGATGGGCGTGTTCAACGTGAGCATGATCAGCGTGGTATTCGCCTTCCTGTTTGTACACATGTTCGACACCGCTGGCACCTTGATGGGCGTCGCCCAGCGTGCAGGCCTGGTGAAGGCCGATGGCAAGATCGAAAACCTCTCGCGGGCCTTGAAAGCCGACAGTGCCTCCAGCGTGTTTGGCGCGGTGGTCGGTGTGCCGCCGGTCACCAGTTACGTGGAAAGCGCTGCGGGTGTGGCGGCCGGTGGGCGCACCGGGCTGACGGCCGTGACCGTGGGTGTGCTGTTTGTGGCGGCGATGTTTTTCGCCCCGCTGGCAGGCATGATTCCTGCGTATGCCACGGCCGGTGCGCTGATTTATGTAGCGATGCTGATGATGAGCGGCATGGCCCATATCGAATGGGACGACGCCACCGACAGCATTCCGGCGATTGTCACGGCAATCATGATGCCCCTGACCTTCTCGGTTGCCGACGGCATCGCTCTGGGCTTTATCACCTACGTGGCGCTCAAGGCCGGCACGGGCAAGTACAAACAGATTTCCATCAGCCTGTGGGTGCTGTGCGCGATTTTCATCGCCAAGTTTGTGTTCCTGTAACGCGAAAGCTGGCGAAAACCGCCTCACCTCCGGGTGGGGCTTTTGCATGTATGGAGGAATGTAATGAGCGTGGAAACCTGGCTGCTGTTCAGCGGCGCTGCTTTGATCGTGATCCTGATTCCGGGGCCGCTGTCGCTGCTGATGATCAGCAACAGCCTGAACTACGGCCTGCGCCGTTCGTATCCGGCGTTTCTGGGCGGGGTGTTCGCCTCGATCTGCCTGTTGAGCGCCTCGGCCCTGGGCCTGGGCGCGCTGTTGCTGGCGTCGGAGCAGTTGTTCAGCGCCCTGAAGATCGTCGGTGCGCTGTACTTGTTCTACCTCGCCTGGCAGAGCTGGCAGCAATCGCGCCTGCCGTCCAAGGGCGCCGTGGTACCGGACGCAGCGCCTGTGCCGCGTTTTCGTGCACTGTTTGGCCGGGCGTTTGTGCTGGGCGCCAGCAACCCCAAGGACATTCTGTTTTTCGCCGCCTTCCTGCCGCAGTTTCTCAGCAGCCAGCAACCGTTCCTGCCACAACTGCTGATCATGATCGCCACCTGGACCGTGCTGGACCTGCTGTGCAAACTGGCCTATGGCCTGGGTGCCCACGGCGCCGCGCGCTACCTGCGCACCGGCAAGGGCCAGAGCTGGTTCAATCGCTTCAGTGCCGGGCTGTTTGGCAGCGCTGGGGCGGCGTCGCTGCTCAGGGGCTAACACACAACCCTGTGGGGCTCGACAGCTCCCACAAGGGTCCCTCTGGTTCGCTGGCATTGGCTCATGACCCGCCTTTTTGCGGGCAAAAAAAAGCCCGCAGTGTGCGCGGGCGAAACCAACGAAGAGCATTTGGGGGTGTGAAGCCAGGTGACGACTCAGCTACCGCGATAGGTGGAGTAGCTGTAGGGCGAAATCAGCAGGGGCACATGGTAGTGATCCTGTTCGGCGCTGATGCCAAAGCGCAGCACCACCACATCGAGAAACGCCGGCTGGGGTAATTGCACACCACGGGCGCGGTAGTAATCCCCGGCACTGAACTGCAACTGGTAGACACCACTGCGGTAGTCATCACCTTGCAGCAGCGGGGCGTCGCAACGGCCATCGCTGTTGGTCAGGGTGCTGGCGACCAGTTCCAGCTGGGCGCCTTCGACGCGATACAGTTCAACCTTGATGGCGCTGCCTGGGCAGCCGTGCGCGGCGTCCAGTACGTGTGTGGTCAGTCGTCCCATGGATCGGAGCTCCCAAGTCATCAGTTAATAAGCGGCCGCACCTTTGCGGGGCACTGAAAAGCCGGCGATGGCTGATTAAGACACTTTTCAAAAAAATTGTACACAATAAATTCAACAAACCCCCTTCCCCCCTGCAGCAGCAGGCTTGTCGACCGTGCCGGTGTATCCCTCAGCAATGCCGTCACTCGACGTTGGCCATCGTCGGCAAGCCAGGGCCTACAGTAAAGCTGCGTCGTAGGTTTGCATATTTTAGTTGACCAGTCGGGCAAGTTTCTTGCAAGGATAGGTCGAGGCGACCGCCTGGAAAAAATGCAAAAATACAGGCTTACAAAGTGAGCATTAAGTTGTATACAATCAGTCCATCGCTGTGACGCAACAGCCGCCACACCCTTGATCACGAACAAGAAGGAAGACTGCAGTGAGCGCTGACTACCCACGCGACCTGATCGGTTACGGCAGTAACCCTGCGCACCCACACTGGCCTGGCAAGGCGCGTATCGCCCTGTCGTTCGTACTCAATTACGAAGAAGGCGGTGAGCGCAATATCCTGCATGGCGACAAAGAGTCCGAAGCCTTCCTCTCGGAAATGGTCTCGGCCCAACCGCTGCAAGGCGCGCGCAACATGAGCATGGAGTCGCTGTACGAATACGGCAGCCGTGCCGGCGTGTGGCGCATCCTCAAGCTGTTCAAGGAATTCGACATTCCGCTGACCATCTTCGCCGTGGCCATGGCCGCCCAGCGCCACCCCGAGGTGATCCGCGCGATGGTCGCCGCCGGCCACGAGATCTGCAGCCACGGCTACCGCTGGATCGACTACCAGTACATGGACGAGGCCCAGGAGCGTGAGCACATGCTCGAGGCCATCCGCATCCTCACCGAGCTGACCGGCGAGCGCCCGCTGGGCTGGTACACCGGGCGCACTGGCCCCAATACGCGGCGGCTGGTGATGGAGGAAGGTGGCTTTCTGTATGACTGCGACACCTATGACGACGACCTGCCCTACTGGGAACCCAACAACCCCACCGGCAAGCCGCACCTGGTGATCCCCTACACCCTGGACACCAACGACATGCGCTTTACCCAGGTCCAGGGGTTCAACAAGGGCGATGACTTTTTCGAGTACCTCAAAGACGCGTTCGACGTGCTGTATGCCGAAGGGGCAGAGGCGCCGAAGATGCTGTCCATCGGCCTGCATTGCCGCCTGATCGGCCGCCCGGCGCGCCTGGCTGCACTCAAGCGCTTTATCGAATACGCCAAGGGCCATGACCAGGTGTGGTTCGCCCGCCGCGTCGATATTGCCCGCCACTGGCATGACGTCCACCCTTTCCAGGGAGCCGCCAAATGACTGCTTTCCAGACCTTGAAACCATCGACCCTCGGCCGCGACGCATTCGTCGCAGCCTTTGCCGATATCTACGAACACTCGCCATGGGTGGCCGAAAAGGCCTTCGACCTGGGCCAGGACGCCTCGATCGACGAGATCGAAACCCTGCACCAGCGCATGAGCGATATCCTATTGAGCGCCGATCACACCAGGCAACTGGCCCTGATCAACGCTCACCCGGACCTGGCGGGCAAAGCTGCCGTCCAGGGCCAACTGACCGAAGCCAGCACGAATGAACAAGCTGGCGCCGGTATCCACCAATGCACGGCCGAAGAGTTTTCTCGCTTCACCGAGCTGAACGACGCCTACAAGGCCAAGTTCAAGTTTCCCTTCATCATGGCGGTAAAAGGCAGCAACCGGCATCAGATCCTCGCCGCGTTTGAAACGCGCATCCACAACCCGGTCGACACCGAGTTCAAGTGCGCGCTGGCAGAGATCAACAAGATCGCGTTGTTCCGTTTATTGACCCTCTAAACGACCATCCCCAGCCACTCTATCTAAGGCAGACAAGAAGAATGAAAGCTTACGCCGTACCTTTCGAAAAGTTCGTCAACCTGGCCGACGCCCGCCTGGGCACCAAGATCATCTCGGTGACCGATGACTGGTTCGCCGACGCCAACCGACTGTTCCAGCCGACCCCGGCCGTATGGAAGGAGGGCGTTTTCGATGATAACGGCAAGTGGATGGACGGCTGGGAGTCACGCCGCAAGCGCTTCGAAGGCTTCGACAGCGCAGTGATCCGCCTGGGCGTACCGGGTTCGATCAAGGGCGTGGACATCGACACTTCATTCTTCACCGGCAACTTCCCGCCATCGGCGTCCCTGGAAGGCTGCTTCCTGGCTACCGGCGAGCCCGATGACAACACCCAGTGGGTCGAAGTGCTGTCTGCCGTGGAGTTGCAGGGCAACAGCCATCACTTCCACGAGATCAACAACGACCAGGCGTTCAGCCACCTGCGCTTCAACATCTACCCGGATGGTGGCGTGGCCCGTCTGCGCGTGTACGGCATTCCGTTCCGCGACTGGTCGGCCGTGGGCGACAACGAACAAGTGGACCTGGCCTCCTCCCTCAATGGCGGGCGTGCCCTGGCGTGTTCCGACGAGCACTTCGGGCGCATGGGCAACATCCTCAACCCGGGCCGTGGCATCAACATGGGCGATGGCTGGGAAACCGCGCGCCGTCGCACGCCAGGCAATGACTGGGTAATCGTCGCGCTGGGGCATGCCGGCGAGATCGACAAAGTAGTGGTCGACACCCTGCACTTCAAGGGCAACTACCCGGACACGTGCTCGATCCAGGGCGCGTTCGTCAAGGGCGGTACCGACAGCCAGATCGAAACCCAATCGCTGTTCTGGCGTGAACTGCTGCCAGCACAGAAGCTGGAAATGCACGCCGAACACACCTTCGCCGAGCAGATCAAGGCACTGGGCCCGATCACCCACATCCGCCTCAACGTGTTCCCGGACGGTGGTGTAAGCCGCCTGCGGGTGTTCGGCAAGGTCGCTAAGTAACACCCGATGATCGTTCCCACGCTCCGCGTGGGAATGCATCCCGTGACGCTACGCGTCACAAACAACGGACGCAGAGCGTCCATGGCAGCGTTCCCACGCAGAGCGTGGGAACGATCCAACACAGCATTCGGATAAGAAGACAGCCATGCGCACACTGATGATCGAACCCTTGACCAAAGAAGCCTTCGCCCCTTTCGGAGACGTTATCGAAACCGATGGCAGCGATCACTTCATGATCAACAACGGCTCGACCATGCGCTTTCATAAACTGGCGACGGTTGAAACCGCCACGCCAGAAGATCACGCCATCATCAGCATCTTCCGCGCCGACGCGCAGGACATGCCGCTGACCGTGTGCATGCTGGAAAGACACCCGCTGGGCAGCCAGGCCTTTATTCCGCTGCTCGGCAACCCCTTTCTGATCGTGGTCGCGCCCATTGGCGATGCACCTGTATCAGGCTTGGTCCGCGCCTTCGTCACCAACGGCAGGCAGGGCATTAATTACCATCGCGGCGTCTGGCACCACCCGGTGCTGACGATCGAAAAGCGGGATGACTTCCTGGTGGTTGATCGCAGTGGCACAGGCAATAACTGCGATGAGCATTTTTTCAAAGAGGATGAGCGGTTGATCCTTGCCCCCCACCAATAAGAGAAGGTCCGATCACCCGACAACAAGGGTGACGGGCGAGAGGTAAAGACTGTGGAAGCACATCTGTTGGAATGGTTGAACCTGAGCGTGCGCTGGGTTCATATGATCACTGGCGTGGCCTGGATCGGTGCGTCTTTCTATTTTGTATGGCTGGAAAACAACCTTAACCGCGTCAACCCAAAAAGCGGCCTGGCTGGCGATTTATGGGCGATCCACGGTGGCGGTATCTACCACCTGGAAAAATACAAACTGGCCCCACCGACCATGCCGGACAACCTGCACTGGTTTAAATGGGAAGCCTATTTCACCTGGATGTCGGGCGTCGCGCTGCTGTGCGTGGTGTTCTACCTCAACCCGACGCTGTACCTGCTCGCCCCCGGCAGCAGCCTCAGTGGTACCGAAGGCGTGTTGCTGGGCATTGGCTCACTGTTCGCTGGCTGGTTCATATACTCCTTTCTTTGCGACTCGGCCCTGGGCAAACGCCCTGCCCTGCTCGGTTTTATCCTGTTCGTCCTGTTGATCGGCGCGGCCTACGGCTTCAGCAAGGTGTTCAGCGGTCGCGGTGCATACCTGCATGTGGGTGCGATCATCGGCACCATCATGGTCGGCAACGTGTTCCGCATCATCATGCCGGCCCAGCGTGCGCTGGTGGCAGCGATTGCAGAAAACCGCACGCCAGACCCGGCACTGCCGGCCAAGGGCCTGCTGCGTTCGCGACACAACAACTACTTCACCCTGCCCGTGCTGTTCATCATGATCAGCAACCACTTCCCGAGCACCTACGGCAGCCAGTACAACTGGTTGATCCTGGCCGGGATCGCGGTGGCGGCGGTGTTGGTGCGCCACTACTTCAACACCCGTCATGACAGCCAGAAATACGCATGGACCCTGCCGGTCGGCGCCCTGGCGATGATCTGCCTAGCCTATGTCACCGGGCCAAAACCTGTGGCGACTGCACCGGATGTGGCCAAGGCGCCAGCGGCCATCGAGTATCAGCCGTTGCCGGAAACCGCAGTGGGCGGTGGTCTCAAGCCAGCCGCCCCTGCCGCTCCAGCCCCGGCCGCCGAACCGGCTCCGGCGCAGGCTTCGACGGACTTTGGCAAGGTCCACAGCGTGATTGAACAACGCTGCACCGTGTGCCATTCGGCCAAGCCCACCAGCCCGCTGTTCAGTGCCGCGCCGGCCGGGGTGATGTTCGATACCCCGGCGCAGATCCAGCAGCAGGCGGCGCGCATCCAGGCGCAGGCGGTTGCCAGCCAGATCATGCCACTGGGCAACATCACCCAGATGACCCAGCAGGAGCGGGAGTTGATTGGTAGTTGGATCAATCAAGGAGCGCGCACCAATTAACTGATTAGCGCAGATCACACTGTAGGAGCTGGCAAGCCCGCTCCTACAGTTGAGAGGTGCTGTGTTTTGAAGATTGGGTTTCACCTGGCAATTGACTGCCAAACAACACAAAAATAAAAAAGATCCGAGGTGTTGCATGTCCGAGTTAGCCGAGCCGCAGATTCCTGCCGCACCCGCCATGGTGCGGCTGCCCCTTTTGCAACTGATCCTGGTAGGCCTGCAACATGTACTGCTGATGTACGGCGGCGCAGTGGCCGTGCCGCTGATCATCGGACAAGCCGCGGGCTTGAGTCGTGAAGAAATCGCCTTTTTGATCAACGCCGACCTGCTGGTGGCGGGGATCGCGACCATGGTCCAATCCTTCGGGATCGGCCCGCTGGGCATCCGTATGCCGGTGATGATGGGCGCCAGTTTCGCCGCTGTCGGCAGCATGGTCGCCATGGCGGGCATGCCGGGCATCGGCCTGCAAGGGATCTTCGGCGCAACCATCGCCGCCGGGTTCTTTGGCATGCTCATCGCGCCATTCATGTCCAAGGTGGTGCGCTTCTTCCCACCGCTGGTGACCGGCACGGTGATCACGGCCATCGGTCTTTCGTTGTTTCCAGTGGCGGTGAACTGGGCTGGCGGTGGTGCTACCGCCGTGCAGTTCGGCTCGCCGATCTACCTGGCCATCGCAGGCCTGGTGCTGGCCACCATTCTGTTGATCAACCGTTTCATGCGTGGCTTCTGGGTCAATATCTCGGTACTGATCGGCATGGCCCTGGGCTACGCCTTGTGCGGACTGCTCGGCATGGTCGACCTCGGCGGCCTGGAGCAGGCGCCGTGGGTGCAAGTGGTCACGCCCTTGCACTTCGGCATGCCCACATTCGAATTGGCACCGATCCTGTCGATGTGCCTGGTGGTGGTGATTATCTTCGTCGAATCCACCGGCATGTTCCTCGCGCTGGGCAAGATCACCGGCCAGGAAGTCACCCCGAAAATGCTGCGACGCGGCCTGCTGTGCGATGCCGGCGCATCGTTCTTTGCCGGGTTCTTCAATACCTTCACCCATTCTTCTTTCGCCCAGAACATCGGCCTGGTGCAGATGACCGGGGTGCGTTGCCGCTCGGTGACGATCATGGCCGGGGCCTTTTTGATTGTCCTCAGCCTGCTGCCCAAGGCGGCGTTTTTGGTGGCTTCGATTCCTCCTGCGGTGCTGGGCGGCGCGGCCATCGCGATGTTCGGCATGGTGGCCGCAACCGGGATCAAGATCCTCCAGGAAGCCGACATTGCCGACCGGCGCAACCAGTTGCTGGTGGCGGTCAGCATCGGCATGGGCCTGATCCCGGTGGTACGCCCGGAGTTCTTTGCCCAGTTACCGTTGTGGATGAGCCCGATTACCCATAGCGGCATTGCCATGGCCACGCTTAGCGCGTTGTCGCTGAACGTGCTGTTCAACATCCTGGGCGGCTCAGAACGCCCCGCAGTTGCCCATACGCATTGATTCCTTCGTTACGACAAAAATAACAACGAACAGGGAACATCCACATGCACACCCTAGACCTGGGGCCGGCCACACGCCGTGCCCCATTCTCGCCCCCCGCGCTCTTTTACAGCGCACTTGAGCACAGGCTCTGGAGCCAGTATTCTCCGCGCCCGCTCGAATCGACTCAAAAAAAAACAGCGAATGTAAAAGCTGACTTAAAGGCCAACTTATCCCGGCCTTATGTTGGCTGCCAAAGTGCGCAAAAGTCCTCTGTATCCGACTGCATCCCATGTAGCCGGCGGGGATTTTTTGGCTTTTCAAACACTTTGGCGCAGCTCTTGCTAAAAGCATTAAAGCTGACCGAACAGACGATTTTTGCAGCGAACCAAAAGGCGCCACACCAGAGCGCCTGCGTAGAAGAAAAACCACAAAACTTTAGCTCGGGAGCAACCGAATGAAACGTACCGTGAACAGCCTGATGTTGGCCGGATCCCTGCTGGCCGGGGGCCAGGCAATGGCGGGTGACTTACTGCAGTGGCAGAACAACAGCCTGACTTACCTGTGGGGCAAGAACTTCAAGGTCAACCCAGAGATCCAGCAAACCGTCACCTTTGAACACGCCGATGCGTGGAAGTACGGCGACAACTTCTTCTTCCTCGACCGTATCTTTTACAACGGCAAGGAAGACGGCAACGTCGGCCCCAATACTTACTACGGCGAGTTCAGCCCACGGCTGTCGTTTGGCAAGATCCTGGATAAGGACTTGTCCTTCGGCCCGATCAAAGATGTATTGCTGGCGTTCACTTACGAGTTCGGCGAAGGCGACAACGAGTCCTACCTGGTAGGCCCGGCATTCGACCTGAACATCCCCGGCTTCGACTACTTCCAGTTGAACTTCTACCAGCGCCAGACCGAAGGCAATCGCCCGGGTGATGGTGTATGGCAGATCACGCCGGTATGGTCTTACACCATTCCCGTGGGCAACTCCGACGTGCTGATCGACGGCTTCATGGACTGGGTGGTGGATAACGACAAGAACGCCCGTGGTACTTACCACGCCAACTTGCACTTCAACCCGCAGGTCAAGTATGACCTGGGCAAAGCCATGAACTGGGGCGCCAAGCAGTTGTATGTCGGTTTTGAATACGACTACTGGAAGAACAAGTACGGGATCCAGGACAGCGGCTCGTTCGAGACCAACCAGGACACGGCCAGCCTGTTGGTCAAGTACCACTTCTAAGGCCTCCCCTGTGGGAGCGGGCTTGCCCGCGATAGCGGAGTGTCAGCCAGCCCAAGTATTGGCTGATTCACCGCCATCGCGGGCAAGCCCGCTCCCACACAAGCCCGCGCCCCGATTCAGTTCGGGGTCAGGCCCAGGAACCGCTGCAACTCCTCGCGCTTGGCCAATGCATCGCGGCGCCCCAACTCGATCAACTCGCTGCAATACCCTGCCTCGAACAACAGATAGCTGAGCACCCCTGCCCCGCTGGTCTTGGTCGCCCCTGGCCCACGCAAGAACAACCGCAATGCCGCCGGCAGTTCCTGGCGATGGCGGGCCGCTATCTCGTCGATCGGCTGGCTGGGCGCAATCACCAACACATCGACCGGTGAAAGCCCCCGCGCGGCGCTGTTGGCCGGTTGCAGATGGCTGAACTGGTTAAGACGCTCCAGCAACTCGATGTCACTCTCAAGGCTGTCAATAAAAGTACTGTTGAGCATATGCCCACCAATCTGCGCCAGGGTGGGCTGCTGGCCGGTGTAGCTGCGCTCCTGCGGCGCCGAAGGTTCAGGGGAACGCGGGTTGCCACTGACCCCCACTACCAGCACCCGGGTGCCCCCCAGGTGCAGCGCAGGACTGATGGGCGCTGATTGCCGGACGGCACCATCGCCAAAATATTCCTGGTCCAGTTTGACCGGCGCAAACAGCAATGGGATCGCCGAACTGGCCAGCAGGTGCTCCACCGTCAACTGCGTGGGCAGGCCGATGCGCCGGTGGCGCAGCCAGGCGTCGATGGTGCCGCCGCCCTGATAGAACGTCACCGCCTGCCCCGACTCATAGCCGAACGCCGTCACCGCTACGGCATGCAGGTGCTTGTGGCGGATCGCCTCATTGATACCTTCAAAATGCAGCTTGTCTTGCAGCAACTCCCGCAACGGCGAGCTGTCGAGCAGCGCCACTGGCACCGGCGAGCCCAGGCCCAGCAGGCTGCGGGAGAGGAAACGGCTGGCCTGGTGAATCACCCCCGGCCAGTCGCTGCGCAGCACCAGATGGCTGCGAAAGCCCTGCCAGAATGCGGTGAGGCGCGCGATGGCGGCAGTAAAGTCCATGGCGCCACTGGCCAGGCTCACCGCGTTGATCGCCCCGGCCGAGGTGCCGACAATCACCGGGAAGGGATTGGCGGCCCCCGGAGGCAACAACTCGGCAATCGCCGCCAGCACCCCGACCTGATACGCCGCACGCGCCCCGCCGCCGGAAAGAATCAAGCCTGTGACCGGTTCAGTGGGGCGCATTGCATAACTCCATGGGCGAGGGACAATCCGTTTGTTCAGCGGCGCTTTTCGTACAACTTGGGTTCGCCCGGTGGCCGGCTCTTGAAGCGGCGATGGGCCCACAGGTATTGCTCGGGGCACTCGCGCACCGCAGTTTCCACCCATTGGTTGATGCGCAGGCAATCGACTTCGTCGGATTCACCGGGGAAGTCGCGCAACGGCGGATGAATCACCATGCGGTAGCCGCTACCATCGGCCAGGCGCTGCTGGGTAAAGGGCACCACCAACGCCTTGCCCAGGCGCGCAAACTTGCTGGTAGCGGTGACAGTGGCGGCCTGGATGCCGAACAACGGCACGAAAATGCTTTGCTTGGCGCCATAGTCCTGGTCCGGCGCGTACCAGATCGCCCGGCCGGCGCGCAGCAGCTTGAGCATGCCGCGCACGTCTTCACGCTCTACCGCCAGGGAGTCGAGGTTGTGGCGCTCGCGGCCACGGCGCTGGATAAAATCGAACAACGGGTTGCCGTGCTCGCGGTACATGCCGTCGATGGTGTGCTTCTGGCCGAGCAAAGCCGCGCCGATCTCCAGGGTGGTGAAATGCAGGGCCATGAGGATCACGCCCTTGCCTTCCAGTTGTGCCTGCTTGAGGTGCTCCAGCCCTTCAACATGGGCCAGGCGCGCCAGACGCTGTTTGGACCACCACCAGCTCATGGCCATCTCGAAAAAGGCGATGCCGGTGGAGGCAAAGTTTTCCTTGAGCAAATGTTTACGCTCTTGCGCGGACATCTGCGGGAAGCACAGTTCCAGGTTTCGCGCGGCAATGCGCCGACGTTCGCCGGCCACCCGGTACATAAACGCACCCAATACACGACCAATGCCCAGCAGCGCCCGGTATGGCAGTTGGGTAATCAGCCACAACAGGCCGAGCCCCAGCCATAGCAGCCAGAAACGCGGGTGAAAAAATACAGCTCGAAAACGCGGGCGATCCATTACAGATTCCGGTAAAGACAGGGCCGCGCATTCTACAACGGTTCGACCCGGCTTGCGGCTAGCGGTTGTTCTCGTTATAAGTCTCGACACTTTTCGTGACAAGCCGCTTTGCCGACCATGAGCCAAACTGAATCGCTAGACCAAGATCCCGTATTCCAGCTCAAGGGCAGCATGCTCGCCATTACTGTGCTGGAACTGGCCCGTAACGACCTTGACGCCCTGGACCGCCAGCTCGCCGCCAAGGTCGCCCTGGCGCCGAATTTCTTCAACAATGCGCCGCTGGTGCTGGCCCTGGATAAATTGCCGGCCGGCCAGGGCGCGGTTGACCTGCCCGGGCTGATGCGCGTTTGCCGCCAACATGGCCTGCGCACCCTGGCCATCCGTGCCAACCGTATTGAAGACATCGCGGCGGCCATCGCTATTGAATTGCCAGTATTGCCACCATCCGGTGCCCGCGAGCGCGTGCTCGACCCGGTAGAAGCTGAAGTGAAGAAAAAACCGGAAAAACCGGCAGAGCCGACGGTCAAGCCTACAAGGATTATCACCTCTCCCGTACGCGGTGGGCAGCAGATTTACGCCCAGGGCGGCGACCTGGTGGTGGTCGCTCCGGTCAGTCCCGGCGCGGAACTTCTCGCCGATGGCAACATCCATGTATACGGCCCAATGCGCGGTCGGGCACTGGCTGGGGTCAAGGGCGATACCAAGGCACGGATTTTCTGCCAGCAATTGAGCGCTGAGCTGGTGTCGATCGCCGGCCAGTACAAGGTTTCGGAAGATTTGCGCCGTGATCCGCTGTGGGGGGCCGGGGTCCAAGTCAGCCTGTCGGGCGATGTGTTGAACATCATCCGTCTTTAACGGATACTGCCGCATTTTCCAAGCATCTCTGGACTCTGATAGCACAGCGAAACCGGCAAGACTTGTGTAGGAATAATTGAAAGCTGGCGTTTCCCTTACGGGAGGCACAACTTTTTCCTACGAAGGCTGTCCGCCTGCAGCGAGTTTCAAGAGATGTTTTTCAGGGACTGAGAGGTCCTTTTTCCTTAGGGGTGAAACACCTTGGCCAAGATTCTCGTGGTTACATCCGGCAAGGGTGGTGTGGGTAAGACCACCACCAGCGCCGCTATCGGTACCGGTCTCGCTCTGCGCGGCCACAAGACAGTCATCGTCGACTTCGACGTCGGTTTGCGTAACCTCGACCTGATCATGGGCTGCGAACGCCGCGTGGTGTATGACTTCGTCAACGTGGTCAACGGCGAAGCCAACCTGCAACAGGCCCTGATCAAGGACAAGCGCCTTGAGAACCTGTATGTACTGGCCGCCAGCCAGACCCGCGACAAAGACGCGCTGACCAAAGAAGGCGTGGAAAAAGTCCTGATGGAACTCAAGGAAACCTTTGAGTACGTGGTCTGCGACTCCCCGGCTGGTATCGAGACCGGTGCTCACCTGGCGATGTATTTCGCCGATGAAGCCATCGTCGTGACCAACCCGGAAGTGTCCTCGGTACGTGACTCGGACCGTATGCTGGGCCTGCTGGCCAGCAAATCCCGGCGCGCCGAGAAGGGCGAAGACCCGATCAAGGAACACCTGCTGCTGACCCGCTACAACCCTGACCGTGTCAGCAAGGGCGAAATGCTCGGCGTTGAAGACGTCAAAGAAATCCTGGCCGTGGCTCTGCTGGGTGTGATCCCGGAATCCCAGGCGGTGCTGAAAGCATCCAACCAGGGCGTACCGGTCATCCTCGACGACCAGAGCGACGCCGGCCAGGCGTACAGCGATGCCGTTGACCGCCTGTTGGGAAAAACCGTGGAACACCGCTTCCTCGATGTCGCGAAGAAGGGATTCTTCGAGCGCCTGTTTGGAGGCAACTAAACAATGAAATTTCTCGACTTCTTTCGCGCCAACAAAAAGCCAAGCACCGCATCGGTAGCGAAAGAGCGTCTACAGATCATCGTGGCGCACGAACGCGGCCAACGCAGCACGCCGGACTACCTGCCAGCCTTGCAGAAGGAACTGGTCGAGGTGATCCGCAAGTACGTCAATATCGGCAACGATGACGTGCATGTCGCCCTGGAAAACGACGGCAGCTGCTCGATTCTGGAACTCAATATCACCCTGCCTGATCGTTGATCGAACAGGCGGTCGCCACGGCGGCTCCGTCACCTTGATCCCCTTTGGGGAACCGGGTGGCCGAGCCGCCGTTGGCGTTTGTTACGAGGCTGTTTAATGCCGTTGTCCAATATCCATATCCTTCACCAGGATGACGCTGTCCTGGTGGTGAACAAGCCTACCCTGCTGCTGTCGGTGCCAGGCCGCGCCGACGACAACAAGGACTGCCTGATCACCCGCCTGCAGGAAAACGGTTACCCAGAGGCGCGTATCGTCCATCGCCTGGACTGGGAAACGTCGGGAATCATCCTGCTGGCCAGGGATGCCGACACCCACCGCGAACTGTCCCGCCAGTTTCACGACCGCGAAACAGAAAAGGCCTACACCGCCTTGTGCTGGGGCCAGCCGGAACTGGACAGCGGCAGCATCGACCTGCCGCTGCGCTATGACCCGCCGACCAAGCCGCGGCATGTGGTGGACCATGAGTTCGGCAAGCATGCGCTGACCTTCTGGAAAGTCCTGGAGCGTTGCGGGGATTGGTGCCGGGTCGAGCTGACGCCGATTACCGGGCGTTCGCACCAACTGCGGGTACACATGCTGTCCATCGGGCACCCGCTGCTCGGTGATGGCCTGTATGCCCATGAACAGGCCCTGGCCGCCTGGCCGCGCCTGTGCCTGCACGCGAGCATGTTGAGCTTTACCCACCCGCAAAGCGGCGAGCGCCTGCGCTTCGAGTGCCCTGCGCCTTTTTGAAGTGGTAACCCGATCCTCTATGGGAGCTGGCGTGCCTGCTCCCATAGAGGTCTTGTGTTGCACTTAAGAAAGTAGCTTCAAGCCAAATCCTGAGCCAATACGGTAAACTCCGCGCATTGCTGTCTGGAGCTACTTATGCGCGAAGCGTTGAATCAAGGCCTGATCGACTTCCTCAAGGCCTCTCCCACTCCCTTTCATGCCACTGCGGCCCTCGCCCAGCGCCTGGAAGCTGCCGGTTTCCAGCGCCTCGACGAGCGCGAAACGTGGACCACCGAGGCCAACGGTCGCTACTACGTGACCCGCAACGACTCCTCGATCATCGCCTTCAAGATGGGCCGCCAGTCGCCCCTGCACGACGGCATCCGCCTGGTCGGCGCCCATACCGACAGCCCGTGCCTGCGGGTCAAGCCGCAACCTGAACTGCAACGCCAGGGCTTCTGGCAGTTGGGTGTGGAAGTCTATGGCGGTGCGCTGCTGGCACCGTGGTTCGACCGCGATCTTTCCCTCGCCGGCCGCGTGACGTTCCGGCGTGACGGCAAGGTCGAAAGCCAGTTGATCGACTTCAAACTGCCGATTGCCATCATCCCCAACCTGGCCATCCACCTGAACCGTGAAGCCAACCAGGGCTGGGCGATCAATGCCCAGACCGAGCTGCCGCCGATCCTCGCGCAGTTTGCCGGTGACGAGCGCGTGGATTTCCGCGCCGTGCTCACCGACCAACTGGCCCGCGAACATGGGCTGAACGCTGATGTGGTGCTCGACTACGAGTTGAGCTTCTACGACACCCAGGGCGCAGCGGTGATTGGCCTGCATGGCGACTTTATCGCCGGTGCCCGCCTGGACAACCTGCTGTCGTGCTATGCCGGCCTGCAAGCCCTGCTCACCAGCGAGACCGACGAAACCTGCGTGCTGGTGTGTACCGACCACGAAGAAGTCGGCTCCTGCTCAGCCTGCGGTGCCGACGGCCCGATGCTGGAACAGACCCTGCGTCGCCTGCTGCCTGAAGGTGATGAGTTCGTACGGGCGATTCAGAAGTCGCTGCTGGTGTCTGCCGACAATGCCCACGGCATCCACCCCAACTATGCCGACAAGCATGACGCCAACCATGGCCCGAAACTCAATGCCGGCCCGGTAATCAAGGTCAACAGCAACCAGCGCTACGCCACCAACAGCGAAACCGCCGGGTTCTTCCGCCACCTGTGCATGGCTGAAGAAGTGCCGGTGCAGAGCTTCGTGGTGCGCAGTGACATGGGCTGTGGCTCGACCATCGGCCCGATCACCGCCAGCCACCTGGGCGTGCGCACCGTGGATATCGGCTTGCCGACATTCGCCATGCACTCGATCCGCGAGTTGTGCGGCAGCCACGATTTGGCGCACCTGGTAAAGGTGCTGAGTGCGTTTTACGCAAGTCGCGACCTGCCCTGAAAGGGGCGGCGCTTGCCCTCATGCCGATCAGTTCTCAAAGCAGCGAAGATCAAATGTGGGAGCGGGCTTGCTCGCGAAGACGTCCGCCCAGCAAACATTGATGTTGACTGACCCACCACTTTCGCGAGCAAGCCCGCCCCCACAGGGGATCTGCGCTTAACTGAACGGCATTAGGGCTTGCCCGCGATGGCGATTCCCAGCGCACTGCGGCGCTATCTGACACACATCAAGGCACCCCGCGCCAATCCCGCCTAGACTGACACTCATCCCTCAACGACAAGGCCGTCCCCACCATGATCCCGATGTCCGCCTTCCACGCCATGCTCATCCCCATCCTCACGGGCATGATCCTGCTGGCCGTTGGCTTCAACTTCCGCGACAAAAACCTCGGTGTATTTGGCATGTGGATCGGCATGCTGCTGATCCTCGCCACCATCGTCTATCGGATCCTGGCGAAACTGGCCGAATAATAAATGCACTCGCATTGGGCATAGCGCCCTCGTACACTCGGGCGATCCATCGTATTCAAGGTTGACCGCCTCGTGCTTGCCCGTCTGTTTGCTCTGCCACACTGCCTGCTCCTTTGCCTGCTGATCCTGTTGCCCATCGCCCCTGCCCAGGCGGTCGGCCTGCCCGGTATCCTGGGCAGCACCACCAAAGCCCAGCCACAGGCCGACGTGCCGCTGGGGCAGTCTTTGGACGAGGTGATCAAGACCCTGGAAAACGACCAGCAGCGCACCAAGCTGCTGGCCGACCTGAAAAAGCTGCGCGAAGCCACGAAAAAAGCCCAGCCGGCTGCCGAGCAAGGGGTGCTGAGCCTGATCGGCGGCACCCTGGCCAGCCTGGAGCAACAGCTGTCCGGCGCCGACAGCCCACTCAATCGCTGGTCCGTCGAATTCGCCCAGGCCAGGACCGAGCTGGGCGCGCTGATGCTGCCCGCCAGCGAATGGCTGCCGATTATCTTTGGCTTTGCCGTGGTGTTGATGCTCTGGAGCCTGCTCGCGGCCGCGCTGATCTGGCTCAGCCATCGGGTGCGCCTGCGCTTTGGCCTCAGTGAAGAATTGCCGCAACACCCCAAGACCTGGGACATGCTGCGCTTTGCCCTGCGCAAGCTCGGCCCCTGGCTGATTGCCCTGGTGATCACCGTCTACCTCAGCTACGCCCTGCCCTCGTCCCTGGGCAAATCTCTGGCGATGGTGCTGGCGTACGCGCTGGTGGTCGGCACGTGTTTTTCGGCGATCTGCGTCATTGCCTTTTCCGTGCTTGACGGCCCGCACCGTCACCGGGCGCTGTATATCCTGCGCCACCAGGCGTTTCGCCCACTGTGGCTGATCGGCAGCTTCGCCGCTTTCGGCGAGGCCTTGAGCGATCCGCGCCTGACCGAAGCCCTGGGTACCCACCTGGCCCACAGCGCCGCGACCGTCGCCAATGTCCTCGCGGCACTGTCCACCGGCGTGTTTATCCTGCGTTTCCGCCGGCCCATCGCCCACCTGATCCGCAACCAGCCACTGTCCCGGCGCCTGACCCGCCGCGCATTGAGCGATACGATCGAGATCATCGGCACCTTCTGGTACTTGCCTGCGCTGCTGCTGGTGGGCATTTCGCTGTTTGCCACCTTCGTGTCGGCCGGCGACACCAGCACCGCCTTGCGCCAATCATTGCTGTGCACGGTGTTGCTGGTGCTGTGCATGGTGATCAACGGCCTGGTGCGCCGCCACGCCCTCAAGCCCCAGCGCGGGCACAAGCGCCATGCGCTGTATTCCGAGCGCCTGAAAAGCTTTGTCTACACCCTGGCCCATCTGATGGTGTGGCTGGTATTTATCGAACTCGGCCTGCGGGTCTGGGGCTGGTCGCTGATCCGCTTTACCGAAGGCGACGGACATGAAATCAGCGTCAAGCTGTTCGGCCTTGCCGGTACCCTGCTGTTTGCCTGGCTGATCTGGATCCTCAGCGACACCGCGATCCACCACGCCCTCACCCGCTCGCGCAAAGGCCTGGCCAATGCGCGGGCGCAGACCATGATGCCGTTGATCCGCAACGTGCTGTTCGTGACCATCTTCATCATCGCCGCCATTGTCGCCCTGGCGAACATGGGCATGAACGTCACGCCCCTGCTGGCCGGTGCCGGTGTGATCGGCCTGGCCATCGGTTTTGGTGCGCAGTCACTGGTGGCGGACTTGATCACCGGCCTGTTCATCATCATCGAAGACTCCCTCGCCATTGATGACTATGTGGATGTCGGCGGCCACCTTGGCACCGTCGAGGGCCTGACCATCCGTACCGTGCGCCTGCGCGATATCGACGGCATCGTCCACACCATCCCGTTCAGCGAGATCAAGAGCATCAAGAACTACTCGCGGGAATTCGGCTACGCGATTTTCCGCGTAGCGGTGCCAGCCAGCATGGACATCGACACCGCGATCAAGCTGATGCGCGACGTCGGCCAGAAAATGCGCGCCGACCCGCTGCAACGCCGCAATATCTGGTCGCCCCTGGAGTTCCAGGGCGTGGAAAGCTTCGAGTCCGGCAACGCCATCCTGCGTGCGCGCTTCAAGACCGCGCCGATCAAGCAGTGGGAAGTGTCGCGGGCGTTCAACCTGTCGCTCAAGCGCCACCTCGATGAGGCCGGGATGGACCTGGCGATGCCGCGCTTGAGCGTGCAAGTGGTGACGGCGGCGAGTGGGCCGCAGGAAGCTCAGGTCACATCCACCCCGACATGAATCGCATCATGGCGCCAGAACTCCAGATCGCAGTCGATCAGGCGCTGATGCTGATCGTAATTGACCCGGGCGATCCGCAGCCCGGGGCTGCCCGCCGATACTTTCAAGGCGGCTGCCGCTTCTACCTGTAGAGAAGTCGGCACAATCTCAAAGCGCACGCGACCGTAGTGCAGGTCGTACTTGCGGGCGTACAACTCAGTCATCGACTCGTTCAGGTCACACGCCAGGATCCCCGGAAAATACTGGGGGTTGAGGTAGTGCTCCACATACAGCACAAGCCGCCCATCAATACGCCGCCGCCGGCAGATCTGGATCACGCTGGACAGTGCCGGCAGTTGCAGCCACGCGCAGACCGCGGCCGAAGCCGGTTGCAGGCGTGCCGAGATGACTTCGGTAGAAGGCACTCGCCCCTGGGCGCTGACCATGGCGTGGAAGTGGCTGCGCTGCATCAGGTTGTAGGCCAACCGGGGCGGCGAGACAAACCAGCCACGGCGCTCCTCGCGGTAGATCTGGCCCTGGGCCTCCAGTTGCAGCAAGGCCTCGCGCACCGTAATGCGGGTGGTACTAAACAACTCACTGAGTTTGCGCTCGGCGGGCAGTTTGCTCGTCGGGCTCAACAAACCGTGGCTGATCTGCTCTTGCAGCGCCAGGCCAATGGCTGTCACCGCTTTGGTTGCCTCATCACGCATCAACGTTACCTATCTGGACTAGGCCAGCACTGTTTGGGTGCGCCAAATGCCCCTGAAATGAGCGGCGGCTGTTGCGTGCCAGCCTAGGCATCACACATGACCGACAGATGACAGCGCCTCGTGACACTGCCCCACACGCCCTGCAATACATCGGCCAAGTCCAAGAATTACGGGGGCCTGGCCTTGGTCTACGCTTACCCGGCAAGTACCTGCCCAGGCGCTTTAAAAACGACACCGACATAAAACTGTCATCCATCGCGCCTAAATTGGCTCGTGTATTGCTGACCTAGACCAAACCCACCGCGCCATCAAAAAATCGCAGCGTTGAAAACGCCCAAAGGAGCTTCGGATGAAACAGCTTTTCCTGGCATCACTGTTAGGCTCGACCATTGCCATGTGCACCGCCGCCATGGCCGCTGACACCGATTTGAAAACCCTGGAAGCTGCCGCCAAGGCAGAAGGCGCTGTGAACAGCGTCGGCATGCCCGATAACTGGGCCAACTGGAAAGGCACCTGGGAAGACCTGGCGGCCAAGTACGGCCTCAAGCACATGGACACCGATATGAGCTCGGCCCAGGAAATCGCCAAGTTCGCCGCAGAAAAAGACAATGCCAGCGCCGATATCGGCGACGTGGGCGCAGCCTTCGGACCGATTGCGGTCAAGCAGGGCGTGACCCAACCCTACAAGCCAAGCACCTGGGAACAGATCCCGGATTGGGCCAAGGACAAGGACGGCAACTGGGCCCTGGCCTACACCGGCACCATTGCGTTTATCGTCAACAAAAAGCTGTTGCACGGCTCCGAAGTGCCGACCAAGTGGTCTGACCTGAAAACCGGCAAATACAAGGTTTCGATTGGTGACGTGAGCACCGCCGCCCAGGCCGCCAACGGTGTACTGGCCGCCGCCCTGGCCACCGGTGGTGACGAGAAAAACATCCAGCCGGCGCTGCTGATGTTTGCCGAAATCGCCAAGCAGGGCCGTATCTCCCTGGCCAACCCGACCATCGCCACCATGGAAAAGGGCGAAGTGGAAGTGGGCGTGGTCTGGGACTTCAACGGCCTGAGCTACAAGGCCAAGATGGCCAACCCGGATGACTACGTGGTGCTGATCCCCTCGGATGGCTCGGTGATTTCCGGCTACACCACCATCATCAACAAATACGCCAAGCACCCCAACGCGGCCAAGCTGACCCGCGAATACATCTTCAGTGATGCCGGGCAAATCAACCTGGCCAAGGGCAATGCGCGGCCGATCCGTGCCGAACACCTGACCCTGCCACCTGAAGTGAAAGCCAAGCTGCTGCCTGACGAGCAATACAAAGGCGTGACTCCGATCAAGGACGCCGATGCCTGGGAGAAGACCTCCAAGGCGCTGCCGCAGAAGTGGCAGGAAGAAGTCATCATCAATATGCAATAAGCCCCGGGTGGGAGCTGGCTTGCCGGCGATAGCGGTATGACATTCAGCACGTGTATCGGCTGATGCACCGTTATCGCCGGCAAGCCAGCTCCCACAGTTGATCCGTTTCCGGAAGATCCACCGAATCAAGCCCAATTTGTCGCGGAGCCCCTGCCCCTATGAAGCACAACGTCATCCTTGTGGTGCTCGACGGCCTCAATTACGAGGTTGCCCGGCATGCCATGGGGCATCTCCAGGCCTACGTCGGCGCCGGGCGCGCAGCGCTGTACAAGCTGGAATGCGAATTGCCCGCCCTCTCGCGCCCGCTGTACGAATGCATCCTGACCGGCGTAACGCCGATCGACAGTGGCATTGTCCACAACAACGTTTCGCGCCTGTCCAACCAGCGCAGCATTTTCCATTACGCCACCGACGCCGGCTTGACCACTGCGGCGGCGGCCTACCATTGGGTCAGCGAGCTGTATAACCGCTCGCCGTTTATCGCCGCCCGCGACCGGCATACCGACGACCCGGCGCTGGCAATCCAGCACGGGCACTTCTACTGGAGCGATCATTACCCCGACGCTCACCTGTTTGCCGATGCCGAGAGCCTGCGCCTCAAGCACGCGCCGAACTTTTTGCTGGTACACCCGATGAACATCGACGACGCCGGCCACAGGCACGGCCTCGACACCGCGCAATACCGTAACAGCGCCCGCTCGGCGGACGTCATCCTCGCCGACTACCTGCAAGGCTGGCTCGACACCGGCTACCAGGTGCTGGTCACCGCCGACCACGGCATGAACAACGACCGCTCCCACAACGGCCTGCTGCCGGAAGAGCGCGAAGTGCCGCTTTTTGTGTTCGGTGATGCCTTCAGCCTCGAGCCCGAGGCCCAACCCAGGCAAACCGATATCTGCGGCACCATCTGCGCTCTGCTTGGCGTTGCCCACGACAAACCTGTCTGCCAGGAGCTGTTGAAGTGAGTTCAGTGATCCGTGGTAAGTGGCTGGCCGCCTTGTGCCTGGTGCCTTTCGCCCTGTTTTTTATCGTGTTCCAGATCGCGCCGCTGTTCTGGGTGATGGTCAACAGCCTGCAATCGGAAGAATTCGGCTGGGGCCTGGCCAACTTCAGCAAGATCTTCAGCTCGAAGTTCTACTTGCAGGCGATCCAGTACAGCCTGGAGCTGAGTTTCTACTCCAGCGTCTTCGGCATCATCATTGCCGTGCTCGGCAGTTACTCGTTGCGCAAGGTGGATTCGCCGCTGCGCAACTTCGTCACTGCCTTCGCCAACATGACCAGCAACTTCTCCGGCGTGCCCCTGGCCTTTGCCTTCATCATCCTGCTGGGGTTCAACGGCAGCATCACCATCATGCTCAAGCAGGCCGGGATCATTCAGGACTTCAACCTGTACTCCAAGACCGGCCTGATCATCCTGTACACCTATTTCCAGATCCCCCTGGGCGTGTTGCTGCTGTACCCGGCCTTCGACGCCCTGCGTGAAGACTGGCGCGAGTCCGCAGCACTCCTGGGCGCCAATGGCTGGCAGTACTGGCGGCATATCGGCCTGCCGGTGCTGACGCCGGCGTTGCTGGGCACCTTCGTGATCCTGGTGGCCAATGCCCTGGGCGCCTATGCCACGGTCTATGCGTTGACCACCGGCAACTTCAACGTGCTGCCGATCCGCATTGCGGCGATGGTCTCCGGCGATATTTCCCTGGACCCGAACATGGCCAGTGCCCTGGCCGTCATCCTGGTGGCGCTGATGACCGTGGTCACCGTGGTCCATCAACTGCTGCTCAAGAGGAGCTACCATGTCTCGCGCTGAAGCCAGCCCCGTCGCCCTCTATCATCGCGTGGTGGTGTACCTGCTGTTCGCGATCCTGGTGCTGCCGCTGATTGGCACCCTGGTGTACTCCCTTGCCAGCAGTTGGTCGGCCACCATCCTGCCCGCCGGTTTTACCTTTGAATGGTATGTACAACTGTGGAGCGACCCGCGCTTTTTGCATGCCTTTGGCCAATCGCTGCTGGTGTGTGTCGGCGCGCTGATCCTGTCGGTGGTGCTGATCCTGCCGCTGCTGTTCGTGGTGCACTACCACTTCCCCAGGCTCGACGCGCTGATGAATATCCTGATCCTGCTGCCTTTCGCGGTGCCGCCGGTGGTGTCCTCGGTGGGCCTGTTACAGCTGTATGGCTCGGGGCCGCTGGCGATGGTCGGCACACCGTGGATCCTGATTGGCTGCTACTTCACCGTGGCACTGCCGTTCATGTACCGCGCGATCACCAACAACCTGCAGGCGATCAACCTGCGTGACCTGATGGACGCCGCCCAACTGCTCGGCGCCAGCACCTGGCAGGCGGCGATCCTGGTGGTGCTGCCAAACCTGCGCAAGGGCTTGATGGTGGCGTTGCTGCTGTCGTTCTCGTTCCTGTTCGGCGAGTTTGTGTTCGCCAACATCCTTGTCGGCACGCGCTACGAGACCTTGCAGGTGTACCTCAACAACATGCGTAACAGCAGCGGCCACTTCACCAGCGCCGTGGTCATCTCCTATTTCCTTTTCGTGCTGCTGCTCACCTGGGCCGCCAACTTCTTGAACAAGGACAAAAGCCAATGAGCTTCGTCAGCGTCCAGCACCTGCAAAAAAGCTACGCCGCCACCCCGGTGTTCAGTGATATCAACTGCCAGATCGCCAAGGGCGAATTCGTCACCCTGCTTGGCCCGTCCGGTTGCGGCAAATCCACGCTGCTGCGCTGCATCGCCGGGCTGACGCCGGTGGACAGTGGGCAGATCCTCCTGGACGGCCAGGATATCGTGCCGCTGAGCCCGCAGAAGCGCCACATCGGCATGGTGTTCCAGAGCTACGCGCTGTTCCCCAACATGACCGTGGAACAGAACGTCGCCTTCGGCCTGCGTATGCAGAAGGTCAACGCCGATGACAGCCACCAGCGGGTGCAGGAAGTGCTGCAACTGGTCGAGCTCAAGGACCTGGCAGGGCGCTATCCGCACCAGATGTCCGGCGGCCAGTGCCAGCGCGTCGCCCTCGCCCGCTCCCTGGTCACCCGCCCGCGCCTGCTGCTGCTCGATGAACCGCTGTCGGCACTGGATGCGCGGATTCGCAAACACCTGCGCGAGCAGATCCGCCAGATCCAGCGCGAACTGGGGCTGACCACGATTTTTGTGACCCATGACCAGGAAGAAGCCCTGGTCATGTCCGACCGCATCTTCCTGATGAACCAGGGCAAGATCGTGCAGAGTGGCGACGCTGAAACCCTGTACACCGCCCCCGTGGACGCCTTCGCCGCCGGTTTTATCGGCAACTACAACCTGCTGGACGCCGAGCAGGCCAGCAAGCTATTGCAGCGTCCGGTCAGCAGCCGTATTGCGATCCGTCCCGAGTCCATCGAACTGAACCGCAACGGTGAGCTGGACGCTCTGGTGCGCAGCCACAGCCTGCTGGGTAATGTGATTCGCTATCGCGTCGAAGCCCGGGGCGTTGAATTGGTGGTGGACGTACTCAACCGCTCGGCCCAGGATCTGCACCCAGACGGGCAACGCCTGGCACTTTCCATCGATCCCAGCGCACTGTGTGAGGTAGCCTGAGGATGCAGTGTTTATTGAGGAAGCATGACTGATGGCTTTGGTAATTTTTGATCTGGACGACACCCTGATCCACGGCGACTGCGCCACCTTGTGGAGCGAACAAATGGGCCGCCTGGGCTGGGTGGACCCCGATTCGTTCATGCGCAAGAACAACGAACTGATGGCCGCCTACAGCCGCGGCGAGCTGGCCATGGAAGAGTTCATGGACTTCAGCCTGGAACCGATGATCGGGCGCACCCCGGAAGAAGTCGCGCACCTGGTCGAGCCGTGGGTGGAAGATATTATCGAGCCGCTGATCTACAGCGACGCCACCAAGACCATCGCCCGCCACCGGCAGAACGGGGACCGGATCCTGGTGATCTCGGCCTCGGGCACGCACCTGGTCACGCCGATTGCCGCACGCATTGGCATTGATGAAGTACTGGGGATTGAACTGGACGTGGCCCACGGGGTGTACAGCGGCAAGACCGTGGGTGTACTGACGTACCGTGAAGGCAAGGTCGCCCGCTTGACGCAATGGCTGGAGCAGGAAGGTGAAAGCCTGGAGGGTGCGTATTTCTATTCGGATTCGCGCAATGACTTGCCGCTGTTGAGCAAGGTCGATTTCCCGCAGGTGGTGAACCCGGACCCGGTGCTGCAGGCCCACGCCGAACAGGCCGGATGGCCGATCCACCAGTGGACCTGAAGGCCCATTTTGGGCATTGAAACCCAATCAAATATGGGAGCTGGCTTGTCGGGTCGCCGCATCACCGCGATGGCTGCGGCAAGAACACCTGGGGTGTCAGGTATTCATTTGTCATCGTTAACGACCATCGCAGGCAAGCCAGCTCCCACAGGAGTCCGCGCACGCCTCGACGATCAGGTCGGCTGTCAGGCCGCCTCGCTTTGCTTGTGATCTTGATCTGAGGCGCCCCGTTAAACCACGCTGGCCGTCATCCGATATTGATTTGGGGGGTAACCCGGCAGGACGCCGGGTTAGCCGCGCTGGGCCATGGATGGCCCAGCGCGGCGGCCCCCCAAATCAATGTCGGATGACGGGCACACCGAGCCTAGGCGAGGGGCCGAGTGGTGGGGCAAGAGCCCTTTTGGTTACTTTTGGCTGGGCCGGCACTCCGGGCTCTTTTCCAAAAGTGACCCGCCGTAAGGGCGGAACCCTAAGTGGCCGTGATCGCAGCAACGGATATGTACACATACCCATAAGAGAGTTGTGTAGATACCTATGCTGCGATAGCGGTGTATCAAGTTAAGGTCTGTTACTGACACACCGCTATCGCAAGCAAGCCCCGCTCCCACCTTGGGCTGCATTTCAACCCTGGACTGGCCTCAAGCCAGGCTCTCGTCGATCACCAGCACCAGCTTCCCGGAAATCTGGTTGGTCGCCAGCTCCGCAAACGCTGCTTCCGCGTCCTTGATCGGGAAGGTCTTGGCCAACTGCGGGCTCAGCCGCCCTTCGCCAAACAACGGCCACACCTGCTGGCCCAGATCGCTCAACAGATCCGCTTTGAATTGATCATCACGGCTGCGCAAGGTCGAGCCCAGCACCTGCACGCGCTTGGCCAGCACCTGCGCCAGGTCCAACTGGGCCTCGCGCCCGCCCATTAAGCCGATCAATACCCAACGCCCATCGCGGGCCAGGAGTTTGAGGTTAATGGCCGCATAGTTGCCGCCCACCGGGTCGAGAATCACGTCGAACGGGCCAAAATCCCCCAGGCTCTCGATGCCGTCGGTACGTACCACACCGCCCTGGGCGCCGAGGTCTTCGCAATAGGCCAGGCGGTCCGCCGAGCCGACGCTGACCCAGCACGGGCTGCCAAAGGCCTTGCACAGCTGGATCGCCGCCGAGCCGACGCCACTGGCGCCAGCGTGCAACAGCACCTTTTCCCCGGGCTTGAGCGCCGCCAGTTGGAACAGGTTGAGCCAGGCGGTGCTGTACACCTCGGGCAGCGCAGCGGCTTCGGCCAGGGACAGACCTTCCGGCACCGGCAGCACGTGGCGCGCGTCCACCACCACTTCCTGGGCCATGCCGCCGCCCGCCAGCAGCGCACAGACCCGATCCCCCACTTGCCAGGACGAGCCGGCGCCAACCTCGCTGATTACCCCGGAACACTCCAGGCCCAGCACCTCGCTGGCCCCGGGCGGTGGCGGATAGAGCCCTGCACGCTGTAATAAATCCGCCCGATTCAGGCCGGCTGCCGCCACCCGAATGCGAACTTGCCCTACATCGCACGTAGGACTCGGGGTCTCAACCCACTCCACATGACCTTCAACGCCTTGCAATGCTTTCACAGTGCCTCCATAGTGAGTCTGGACTGAGCCCGTTGCTGTAGCGCCGGGCTTTTTGCATTATGCGACCGGCCCAAATGGAACCGGCGACTTCAAAGACGGCCTAATATGCGTTATCAATTGCCCCCGCGTCGAATCAGCATGAAGCATTTGTTCCCCAGTACCGCCCTCGCTCTTTTCATTGGTCTCGGCCTGTTGCCGCTGTCGACCAATACGTTCGCAGCCAACAGCTGGGACAAACTTCAGCCTGATCGCGATGAGGTGATTGCCAGCCTTAACGTCGTTGAGTTGCTCAAGCGCCACCATTACAGCAAACCGCCGTTGGACGATGCGCGCTCGGTGATTATCTATGACAGCTATCTCAAGCTGCTGGATCCCTCGCGCAGCTACTTCCTGGCCAGCGATGTGGCCGAGTTCGACAAGTGGAAGACCCAGTTCGACGACTTCCTCAAGAGCGGCGACCTGCAACCTGGCTTCACCATCTATAAGCGTTACCTGGACCGTGTCAAAGCGCGTCTGGACTTCGCTCTGGGTGAGTTGAACAAAGGCGTCGACAAGCTCGACTTCACCCAGAAGGAAACCCTGCTGGTGGATCGCAAGGAGGCCCCATGGCTGACCAGCACCGCCGCCCTGGATGACCTGTGGCGCAAGCGCGTCAAAGATGAAGTCCTGCGCCTGAAGATCGCCGGCAAAGAGCCCAAGGCGATCCAGGAGCTGCTGACCAAGCGCTACAAGAATCAATTGAGCCGCCTGGACCAGACCCGCGCCGAGGATATCTTCCAGGCGTATATCAACACCTTCGCGATGTCCTACGATCCGCACACCAATTATCTGTCGCCAGATAATGCGGAAAATTTTGATATCAACATGAGTCTGTCCCTTGAAGGCATCGGGGCCGTGCTGCAGAGCGACAACGATCAGGTGAAGATCGTGCGCCTGGTGCCGGCAGGCCCTGCGGACAAGACCAAGCAGGTCGCCCCGGCCGACAAGATCATCGGCGTGGCCCAGGCTGACAAAGAGATGGTCGACGTGGTCGGCTGGCGCCTGGACGAAGTGGTCAAGCTGATCCGCGGGCCCAAGGGCAGCGTGGTGCGCCTGGAAGTGATTCCCCACACCAATGCGCCAAATGACCAGACCAGCAAGATCGTGTCGATCACCCGTGAAGCGGTGAAGCTCGAAGACCAGGCCGTGCAGAAGAAAGTCCTCAACCTCAAGCAGGATGGCAAGGACTACAAGCTGGGCATCATTGAGATCCCGGCGTTCTACCTGGACTTCAAGGCCTTCCGTGCCGGCGATCCGGACTACAAGAGCACCACCCGCGATGTGAAAAAAATCCTCACCGAGCTGACCAAAGAGAAGGTTGACGGCGTGGTCATCGACCTGCGCAACAACGGCGGCGGCTCGTTGCAGGAAGCCACCGAGCTGACCAGCCTGTTCATCGACAAGGGCCCGACCGTGTTGGTGCGCAACGCTGACGGCCGCGTGGATGTGCTGGAAGACGAAAACCCGGGTGCCTTCTACAAGGGCCCGCTGGCACTGCTGGTCAACCGTCTCTCGGCCTCGGCCTCGGAGATTTTTGCCGGCGCGATGCAGGACTACCACCGCGCGCTGATCATCGGTGGCCAGACCTTCGGCAAAGGCACGGTGCAGACAATCCAGCCGCTTAACCATGGCGAACTGAAGCTGACCCTGGCCAAGTTCTACCGGGTTTCCGGCCAGAGCACCCAGCACCAGGGCGTACTGCCGGACATTGATTTCCCGTCGCTCATCGACACCAAGGAAATCGGCGAAAGCGCCCTGCCCGAAGCCATGCCGTGGGACACCATCCGCCCGGCTATCAAGCCGGCGTCCGATCCCTTCAAGCCGTACCTGGCCCAGCTCAAGGCCGAACATGACCTGCGCTCCGCCAAGGATGCCGAGTTTGTGTTTATCCGCGACAAGCTGGCCCTGGCCAAGAAGCTGATGGCCGAGAAGACCGTCAGCCTCAATGAAGTGGACCGTCGCGCGCAGCACACTGCGATCGAGAACCAGCAACTGGCCCTGGAAAACATCCGTCGCAAGGCCAAGGGTGAAGACCCGCTCAAGGAGCTGAAGAAAGAAGACGAAGACGCGCTGCCGACCGAACCTGAAAAGACCAAGCCGGAAGACGACGCCTACCTGAGCGAGACCGGGCGGATTCTGCTGGACTACCTGAAAACCAGTAAGGCAGTCGCCAAGCAGTAGATGATGGCAATTTAATATCTCCGCTCCACTGAGCGTCATCAAACAGACATCATTCTGTCGTGAAATGAAGGACCGGGTGCCCCAGGCACCCGGTCCTTTTTTTCGACCGAGATCATCATGACCATGACCGAACAGCTGCATGCCCTGGGCTCCATCCTGGCTCAAGGCAGTCTGCACAGTCTGTTCCAACCGATTATCAGCCTCAGCGAACGCCGTATCCTTGGCTACGAAGCCCTGAGCCGCGGCCCGTCCAACAGCCCGCTGCACTCGCCCCTTGCGTTGTTTTGCGTGGCGCGCCAGGCCGGACGCCTGAATGAACTGGAGATAGCCTGCAGGCAAAGTGCCTGCAAGCGCTTCAGCGAGCAGGCGCTGCCAGGCAAGCTGTTTCTCAACGTCTCGCCCGAGTCCCTGCTGGAAACCACCCATCAACCGGGGCGCACCCTGCAGATGCTGCGCGAGTACGGAATCGCGCCCAGCCAGATCGTGATCGAACTCACGGAGCAAGCGCCGACCGACGACTTCCAACTGCTGCAGACCGCCCTGCACCACTACCGCGACATGGGTTTTTCGATTGCCCTGGATGACTTGGGCGCCGGTTACTCCAGCCTGCGCCTGTGGTCTGAGTTACGCCCGGACTACGTGAAAATCGACCGGCACTTTATCGACGGCATTCATCAGGATGCGCTCAAGCGCGAGTTCGTCGGCTCGATCCTGCAGATCGCCAAGGCCTCCCGCGCACAGGTGATTGCCGAAGGCATCGAGTTGCCGGAGGAACTGGCGGTGCTCACGGAAATGGGCGTGGACCTGATCCAGGGCTACCTGCTGTGCCGTCCCCAGGAACATCCGCCGATCGAAGCAAGGTTGATGCTGGCCAAGCCTGACAGCACCAGCGTCTCGCTCAATGAAGACGCCAGTGACCTCAGCGCCCTGCTCAACGAACAACCGGCCGTGGCCCAGGACACTGCCACGGCAAAAGTCCTGGAAGCGTTTCGCAGCCAGGCCAACCTCAACTCCCTGGCAGTCCTGGATGGACGCGGCCAGCCCATCGGCATCGTGCATCGGCACTCGTTGTCCGACGTCCTGCTCAAGCCATTTGCCACCGACCTGTTTGCGCGCAAGCCGATCAGCCGCCTGATGAGCGACGACTTCCTGGCCGTGGAGTTGAGCCAGTCGTTGCAACAGGTCAGCCGCCTGCTGACCAGCCGCGCGCGGCAGCGTATCGAAGAAGATTTCATCATCACCCAGAACGGCAACTACCTGGGTCTGGGACGGGTGATCGACGTGCTCAAGCTGATTACCGAACTGAAAATCCAGCAGGCGCGCTACGCCAACCCACTGACCCTGCTACCGGGCAACGTGCCGATCCAGCAGTGCCTGACGCGACTGTTGCAGCAGCAGCGCGAATCGGTGATTTGCTATGTGGATATCGACAGTTTCAAGCCGTTCAATGACATCTACGGCTATGGCCGAGGCGATGAGGTGTTGCTGTGCCTGGCACAGTGCCTGAACGACCGGGTGGACCCCAGCCGCGATTTTGTCGGGCATATCGGCGGCGATGATTTTCTCCTGGTACTGGGTGCCCAGGACTGGCGCAAGCGTCTCAACCAATTGGTGGACGATTTCCAGACCCAATGCCGGCGCTTCTACCGCAGCGAGCATTTGGACGCGGGCTGTTTTATCGCCCTGAATCGCCAGGGGGTGCGCCAGGAGTTTGCCTTGCTGTCGCTGTCCATTGGCGTGGTGCACCTGCATCCGCTGAGCTGTGGATATCTGGATGCCAGCCAGTTGGCGGAACTGGCCTCGCAGGCCAAGCATCACGCCAAGAACGTGGCCGGCTACAGCATCCACGTCCTCGACAGCCGCGAACTTCTGTAAGGCCGGCCCTTACAACTGCTCCAGGCGTATCTGCGCCAGCGGATGCCCGGCCTTGGCGGCAATGGTCCACCAGCGTGCGGCTTCGGCCGGGTCTGGGGCCTTGCCCAGGCTGCCCGCCAGGCTCAACACTCCCACCTGATAGGCGGCCTTGCCATCACCTGCCTGGCCCGCCAGGCGCAGCAAGCGCACGCCCTCTTCCCGCGCGCCAAGCCCTTGGCCGCGAAAGGTCAGGATATGCCCATAGAAACTTTGGGCCTCGACATTACCCAGGTTGGCCATGCGCGCAAACTGACCCTCCAGCCAGTGCCAGCCACGGGGCTGACGCATAAACCATGACCAATGAAACAACCTGCGGGCCAACCAATAGCTGACGTACGCTTTAAGCTTCCAGAACACTCAGGCCTCCGCTGACTCAGGATATTCGTACTCGAACACACGCACCACTTCCGAGGCATGCCACGACGCCGCAGCAACGCCATCGGACGGTCCGCAAAAGCGCCCGAGGCGCTCGACACATTCAAAAAAACCGGTGCGCGGCAAGCGGCTGGCGCCCTGGCTGATCACCAGTGAACTGCGCAGCGGTTGATCCGCCTTGGCATCCAGAGCCGCCAGGTGCTCCAGGGCGGCGGTCAGGGTTTGCATGGCTGGCGTGGGGAATTGCAGACGCTCCAGCAACGCGCGGTAGGTCAAAAGATGTCGCTGGCGACGGGCCTGATCGAGTTCATTGAGCAACCCATCCCAATGTTGACGACTGATGCGCACACTCACACTTCATCCCTCCAACCCGCAATCCCCAACTCCCAGGCCAGGCTGCGACGAATCGCGGCATCCGGCTGGCGCTCACCACTTTCAATCAACCCCAGGTAGGACGGGCTGATGCCCACGGTGCGAGCCAAGGTCTCGATGGCCAGGCCTTTGGCTTCGCGCAGGCTGCGCAATTGTGCCAGGGGACGCAGGTCCTGCTCGGTAGCGACGGGAGGGGTCTGTGCAGAAGAAGTAGCGGGTTGCGGCACACCGGCGGCTTTTAGCAGCGCCTGGTATTGAGCCCATGGCAGAACCGCGTATTCGGGTTCGCCATCCCGTGAAATGATTTGTATATCCATGACTGCCCCGTAGGATCACAACACTTACGAAGTAAGTACTTTCCTTAGGAGTGTAATCCTAACAGCCCCAAAGAGCGCAGGGGGATAATCCGCGCCTTCAGTTTTTTTTCGGGTTTTCCTGCTCCAGAAGCTGCGGCGTTGCAGGCAGACGCTCCACCACCACCAGCTTCTCCGGGCGCTGGCGTTCACGCCAGGCGCGGAAGGCACTCAACTCGCCGTCCAGGCTCTTCATGACCCAGGCCAGTACCGCAATGTCATCGAGCATGCCGAACATGGGCAAGAAGTCCGGGATCGCATCAATCGGGCTGAGGAAGTACATCAGCCCCGCCACCACCGAGATCAGCGCCTTGGGGCTGATCGCCCGGTACTCGCCACGCCAGTAGGCCAGGCACAGCGCCTGAAGCAGCTTCAGGTCGTCCTTGAGCTTACCCAGGCGATTGCCCTGGCTTGAGCCTTTGGCAGCCACAGCAAACAACAGGGTGGGCAGGCGCCCACGCCCGATCAGGCGGGCGGCCAACGGCAGGAAGCGGGTGAAATTCCAGGGTGCTTTCATCGTCACTCCAGTTCCAGGCAAGAGAAAAGGTTATCCACACAACTTGTGGATAACCTTGTGAACAGAGCCCATTTTCGCGGCTGAAAGCCACGTAATACAAGGCCCTGAGTCAGATCGGGCGTTTTTTGCGCACATAAAAAAAACCCAAGAATTCATTGACTTGAAGCGCGCCTGCGGCTAGCCGTGCCGAGGTATTGCATCAGACTGCTCTAAGTCGCAGGTGTTCGTTTTGATTTGCCCCACGGTCAACTGTGGGAGCTGTCGAGCCCCAGCGAGGCTGCGATGGCGGCGGCATGGCCAACAGGAGTGTTGCCTCCACCGCTATCGCAGCCTCGCCAGGGCTCGACAGCGTCCATACGGATTGGATCAAGCCCCACACCAGAAACAACAACGCCCCGTAAAACGGGGCGTTGGGTGTTTTGCAGCGGCTTACTTGGCAGCCGGTGCCTCAGGCGCATCGGCCTTGGCCGGGTCCTTGATTGCCAGCAGCTCCAGGTCGAAGACCAGTACGGAGTTGGCTGGAATTGCCGGGCTCGGGCTCTGGGCACCGTAGGCCAGGTCGGACGGGATGTACAACTCGACCTTCTCACCCACGTGCATCAGTTGCAGGCCTTCGACCCAACCCGGGATCACGCCGCTGACCGGCAGGTCAATCGGGCTGCCGCGATCCACGGAGCTGTCAAAGGTGGTGCCGTTGGTCAGCTTGCCGGTGTAGTGAACAGTCACTACGTCGGTAGGCTTGGGCTGGGCGCCTTCGGCTTTCTTCACGATCTTGTACTGCAGACCGGAAGCGGTGGTGACTACGCCGTCTTTCTTGGCGTTGTCTTCGAGGTATTTCTTGCCGGCAGCTGCCGACTCTTCGCTCAACTTGGTCATGCGTTCTTCAGCACGCTTCTGCAGTGCGGAAAACGCTTCAACCAGTTCTGCGTCCTTCAGTTTCTGTTCTTTCTTGCCGACGGCATCTTCGATGCCTTGGGCCACGGCCTTGGAGTCCAGGTCGTCCATACCTTCCTGAGCCAGGCTTTTGCCCATGTTCAGGCCGATACCGTAGGAAGCTTTCTGCGCCGGGGTTTTCAGCTCTACGCTGGTTTGCGAATCACAACCCGCAAGTACCAGGCTAACCAGGGCCACCGCCGCCGCCAACCGATGCTGTTTCATGCTATTTCCTTGTTCATGCGCCAAAAGGGCATTCGAATAAAGTCGCGAGCTTATCAGGCGGCCACGACCAATGGCTACCGGCATGTGAGCAGGAAACTTCTGATAAGTTCACGTGTTTAAAAGCATTTTCATCTGCCCCAAAGCCCGGCGAAGGACAGCAGGCAAGCCGAAAACCGCCGCAACAGACCGATCATGGCTACTTGCCGCCTGCTACGCTCGGTGGCATAAGGACGCAACAACTCGACAAGGATAGTTATCTTGCGCATTTTTTCCCGTGTTTTACTCCTGATCCTGTCATTTATGGGACTGGCCCTGGCCGTGGTCCTCTATTACGTGGTCAACCCCAAGCTGCCGGATTACGTGCCGGTGCAGCAGGTGCACTACCAGGACCAATGGACCGCCACCGACCGCCAGGTCTACTACTTCACGCCCCAGGGCACCCAGGTCAAGGGCCTGCGCTATAACTGGTTCACCGCGCTGGAGCTGCCGTTTTCCCAGCAGCGTTTTGCCGAACCGGCCAACCTGGCGCGTTTCGGTTTCCTCGTGGACCCGCGACAACAGGCCACAGCCCAGAACCCTGGCAACCTGCCCGTCGGCTTCGCCAGGCACAAGAATGCCGGCAGCAACGACGAGTTTCTCGATATCACCTGTGCCGCCTGCCACACCGGCGAATTGCACTTCAATGGCCAGGCCCTGCGCATCGACGGCGGTGCTGCACAGCATGTGCTGCCCTCCAGCGTGCCGACCCTGCGCGGTGGCAGCTTCGGCCAGGCGTTGGTGGCCAGTCTCGCCTCCACCTATTACAACCCGCTGAAGTTCAGGCGCTTCGCCCACAGCGTGCTGGGGGATCAATACGACGCCCAGTACGATCAGTTGCGCCAGGACTTCAAAAAGTCCCTGGACAACTTCCTCAAGGTGGCCTGGAACGATACCCACCGTGGTCTCTACCCCACCGAAGAAGGCCCGGGGCGCACCGATGCGTTCGGCCGCATCGCCAACGCGAGCTTCGGTGACGCCATTTCGCCGGACAACTACCGCATCGCCAACGCGCCGGTGGACTACCCGCAACTGTGGGACATGTGGACCTTCGACTGGGTGCAATGGAACGGCTCGGCCCAGCAACCCATGGCGCGCAATATCGGCGAAGCCTTGGGCGTAGGCGCGACCCTGGCGTTCTTCGACAGCGCCGGCCAGCCGCTCAAGGGCGATGCACGCTACCCTTCCAGCGTGCGCGTGCGTGACCTGAACCGCATCGAAGAAACCCTGCAACGGCTCAAGCCGCCGACCTGGCCTGAAGCGCTGTTCGGCGCCATCGACAAACCCCTGGCCGCCCGTGGCCGCGCGCTGTTCGCAGAGAACTGCGCAGCTTGCCATGTGCCCAGCGTGAGCGAAGTCAACGGGCGCCCGGTGCAGCAGTTGAAGATGCTGCCAGTGGACTACATCGGCACCGACCCGGGCACCGCCAGCAACATTGCCGACCAGCGCTACGACCTCAGCGCCCTGCAATGGGACCCGGCCGAACTGGCGCAGTTGAATGTGGAGTTGCACCCGACGCCGACCGAACCGCTGGACTTGCGCAGCCTGTCTGTGGCCAAGAGCCTGGCCTATGTCACAGCGTTTGTCGAAGAGCACGCCTACCGCGCCGCCGGCATCACCCCGGCCGAACGCCCGCGCCTGGACGGCTACGGCCTGCCTATCGGCGTGCGCGAACTGCGCGCCTACAAGGCCCGTCCACTGGCTGGCGTGTGGGCCACGCCGCCGTTCCTGCACAACGGTTCGGTGCCGACGATCTACCAGTTGCTTTCGCCCCAGTACGAGCGCAGCCGCACCTTCTATAAAGGCACCTTCGACTACAACCCGCGTCACCTGGGTTATCGCACCGAAGCCTTTAAAAATGCGTTCCTGTTCGATACCCGCATCACCGGCAACCACAACAGCGGCCACGAATTCCGCGCCGGCAAGCGTGGCAATGGGGTAATTGGCCGGGGCCTGGAGCCTGAGGAGCGCTGGGCGCTGCTGGAATACCTCAAAGTACTGGGCGGCCCCCTGGAGCAACAACTGCCATGACTTCCCCATTTCGATACAAGGACCGTTCCATGCTCGCTCGACTGTGGCTGCGCCTCGGCGCGTTTCTCGGCAAGACGCTGTTATGGCTGGTGGGCCTGGGCTTGCTCGGCTGGTTGCTGGCGACCCTGTGGTTTGCCTGGCACCACCGCGGCCCGGTGTCGGCCGATGAACAGATTCCGCCGGGCGAAGCCGCCATGACCCAAGGCATCATTCAGACGGCCGTGCGTATCGTCGACCAGCACCGCGAAGGCACCCGCTACCTGCGTGATGCCCATGCCAAGGCCCATGGCTGCGTGAAGGCCGAAGTCAGTGTGCTGCCAGGTCTCGACCCGGCGCTGCGCCAGGGCGTGTTCGCCGAGCCGGGCAAGACCTGGCAGGCGATGATGCGCCTGTCCAACGGCAACGCTTATCCACAGTTCGACAGCATCCGCGACGCCCGCGGCTTGGCGATCAAACTGCTGGACGTGCCGGGCAAGCAACTGCTGGCCGATCAGCAGGCGCGCACCGAGCAGGACTTTGTGATGTTCAGCCACCCCAACTTCTTTGTCAGCGACGTGGCGGAATACGCGCAGAACGTCGGGGCCCAGGCCGATGGCAAGAAGGCCATGGCGTTTTTCCCCAGCCTCGACCCGCGCAGTTGGCAGGTGCGCCATCTGTTCATCGCCCTGGCGACGTTGGCGCCAGCGCCCGCCAGCCCGACCGAGGCGACATACTTTTCGGTATCGCCCTACAAATTTGGCACGGCCAACGCCAAGTTCCGCGTCGCCCCGGACCCGCAAAGTTGCCCGGAGTACAGCTTGCCCAAGCAGAACCAGGACTTGCCGAACTTCCTGCGCAGCGCCTTGAGCCAGCAGTTGTCCACCGACCGGGTCGACGCGTGTTTTGTGTTGCAGATCCAGCGCCAGAACCCACAGAAATACATGCCCATCGAAGACACCAGCATCGAATGGAAGGAAAGCGACGCGCCCTACGAGAGCGTGGCAAAAATCCGCATTCCGGCGCAGGACTTTGATACCCCAGCCTTGAACCTGGCCTGCGACAACCAGTCGTTCAACCCATGGTTTGGTGTGGAAGAGCACCGGCCGATTGGGGGGATCAATCGGCTGCGCAAGGCGGTGTATGAAGCGGTGAGTGATTATCGGCATAGCCGCAACGCCCCGTGAACAACGCCGGCGCTGACGTCAGCAAGAACGCCTCACCGCGTCATCGTTAACGATCATCGCGGGCAAGCCCGCTCCCACAGAACAGCCCCTGCGGCGTTGTATCGGACGCCGTCAGCAACCATTGCTGAAAACTACGCGCTGCCGAAGGCGGGTTGCGATGCTGTGGTTGCATCAGTTGCAGGCGGCCACGGCTATGCATGTGGTGCGCCAAGGCCAGTTGCAGGCGACCGGCAGCCAGCTCGCCTTCGAGCAAGCGCTTCCAGCCCAGGGCCACGCCATGCCCCATCACCGCCGACTGCATCAGCAACTGATAGCTGTTGGTGCGCAAAGCGTGCCGGGGCGTGTGGTATTGCGCGCCGATATCGGCGAACCAGTCGATCCAGGTCAACCAATCGTGATAGTGGTCCTCGACGATCAACAAGGTATGGCTGTGCAACAGGTGTTGGGCGTCGCGTATCGCGCCATGACGCTCGATGTAGGTGGGGCTGCACACGGCGATGACCTGCTCGCTGGCAAACACCGGGGTCAGTTCCAGGCCAAGGGGCGCCGGCAGTTCGTCGAGGTGATAGAACAGGCCCAGGTCATATTCGCTGACATCCAGGTGGCTCGGGCTTTCACTGCACAGGATGCGGATATCCAGGTCCGGGTGCGCATGCTGGAACGCCGGCAGCAACGCGGCGAGCCAGATCGAGCTGATAGTCGGCGTGCTGGCCAGGGTCAGTTGGCGATCGGCACCACGTCGGCGCAGCTCCGCCGACTCACGGTCGAGCTCGCGCAGCAGGCGCTGGATGGTGCGAAAGTAACGCACCCCGGCCGGGGTCAGGCTCAGCCCCAACGCCAACCGATAAAACAGCGGCCGTGCCAGGTCCTCTTCGAGGCGCTTGATCTGCCGGCTCACCGCGCTTTGGGTCAGGTTCAGTTCGTGGGCCGCCTGGGTAAAGCTCAGATGACGGGCGGCCGCTTCAAACGTCTGCAAACAATTGAGCGGCGGAAGGTCGACATTTCGGCGCGACATGCAGGGATCCATGACTGATCAGATGAGCAGGCATCCTGCCATTTGCCCGCTCACAACGCGACCCGCGCAACCCGTTTGCTCCAGGTGCGGTGATGCACCTGCACCCCGTTTTCCCGGGCCTGCTGCTGCGCCTCAATGTAGAACCACTGGGCGTCGGCGCGCACCTGCAGGCGGCTGTCGACCTCCACCGACCACGGCGCTCGCTCGACGCGGTACTGCCAGTGGATATCGGCCTGGGTCGACAGCGGGTCCCAGGGCAAGGTGCGATATTGCTCGGTACAGCGCTGGTCCACCGCCAGGCCATGCTCGGTGAAACGCACGGCACCCAGGTCGTCCTCGATGGTGACGCAGACTTCGCCACTGCCCACATCCTCGCTCAAGGTGCGTTTAGGCGCTGCCGCCCGCAGCACCTCCAGCGCAACCGGGCTAGCCGCTTGCGGGGCCTCGAACGGGCACGGCACGGCCGCGCCGCTGAAGATCGGCAATTGCACACGCTGCACGGCGGGCAGCACAGTCAGGGTGGTCAACTCGCGACTGGGCCACAGCAACGGGAAGCTCGCGGTACTCAGGGCCAGACGCAGGCGGTGGCCGGCCGGCACGCGTACGCCGACGTGATCCAGATTCAATTGCACGTCCATGGGCTCGCCCGGCACGGGCGGCGTCAGACGAGAGAAATCTTCACGTAGGGCAAGGTTAAGCACGCCGTAGGTGATCTGCGTGACTTGGCCGTCGGGCGCCACCGCATTCAGACGTGCCACCAGTTGCCCGCAGGGGGTATCGCTGGCCAGGCGCAGGTGCAAACGCACATCCCCCAGCAGCGCCAGAGGTTCAGCCAACGGCGGCGAGTCGAAACACAGCGACTGCGCATCGTCGCGGCGCTGATCGGTGGGGCCATCGGGGCCGAACCAGATGGCGCAGTACTCGCCCTGGTGCAGACCGGTGGTCAGTGGCGAACAGATACTGCGCGGGCCGCCCAGTGCCTGCTGGCCGGGGCTGAGGCCATGGTCGTTGAGGCTGTAGTCGGTCCATTGCACCTGGGGATCGGGCCAGCCCGAGGTCTGCACCCAGATCCCTGGGCGCTCGGCATAACTGCCCTTGGGGGCCAGCACATCCTGTAGGTAAAAGGTGCAGGCAACGTCGTCCATCACCCGATTGTCGATACCTTTAAGCCAGTGGTCCCACCAGCGCTTGGCCTCCTGCAGGAAGCCAATGGCCGGGTTGGGCACGGCGAAGTGCGGATACTTGTGAATCCACGGGCCGATCATGGCTTTCTTCGGTCCCGGCAGATGTTGCATCAGGCGCGGCACCGCATTCTTGTAGGCATCGCCCCAACCGCCCACCGCGTAAACCGCCGCCTTGATCGCCGAGTAGTCCTCGCAGACCGAGCCGTGACGCCAATAGGCATCGCGGGTCTGGTGCTGCAGCCAGGTCTCGGCCAGCAGCGGCATGGCGTCGAGGCGTTGTTGCCACAGGCTTTTCCAGGCATCGCCGACCAGCAGCGGGTCGGGCGCCGCCGCGCTGAAGTTGAGCATGGTCGCGGCCCAGCCGAAGTTCTCCAGCAGCAGGTTGCCGCCCTTGTAATGGATGTCATCGGCATAGCGGTCATCGGTGGAGCACAGGGTGATGATCGCCTTCAATGCTTCGGGCTGGCGCGCGGCGACTTGCAGGCTGTTGAAGCCGCCCCAGGAGATGCCCATCATTCCCAGGTTGCCGTCGCACCAGGGCTGCTGGCACAGCCAGTCGATCACTTCGAGGGCGTCATCCTGCTCCTGCAACAGGTACTCATCGGCCATCAGGCCCTGGGATTCGCCATTGCCGCGCATATCGACCCGCACGCAGACATAGCCCTGCCCCGCCATCCACGGATGGGTCAGCGCATCGCGTAGCGCCGTGCCATCACGCTTGCGATAGGGCAGGTATTCGAGGATCGCCGGGAAGGCCTGCACACTGGCGGTGTCAGGCAGCCAGATACGCGCTGCCAGTTGCGTGCCGTCGCTCAGGGGGATCAGGCAGTGCTCGATTTCACGGACCTTGTAGGCAAATTCGGTGACGATTTCCATCGGTAACTCCAGCAACAAAGAGGCAAGTCAGCGGGCAAAATCCGCCACGGGGCTGGCACCACGCAGGCCAGGTTCGACGTGGACCGCAGGGGCCTTTACGTCCAGCAGCGCGGGGTTCTTCAACCAGTAGAGCAACGACGTGCTGGCCAGCAGCACCAGGATCATTCCCGGCAGGCCGCCGAGGTTGGAGAGCATCTTCACCCCGTCGATGCCGACAAAAGCCACCATGACCCACGACACCGTGCCGATGATCACGCCCCAGACAATCTTCAGCAGCGGGTTGCCGTCCAGGTCCGAATCGGCGGTGACGCCTTTGCTGCACAGGTTGGCGATCACGTCGGTGCTGGAGTCGGCGGCAGTGACAAAGGAGATAAAGGCGACAAACAACAAAAACGCGATCATCAGGCCGCTGGCCGGCAACTGCTGGAACATCTGGTACAGCACATGCTCCACGCCTTGCTCGTTGAGCACGCGGTTCAAACTGCCATCGCCGAGGGCATCGAAGTACAGGCTGCTGCCGGAGAAAATGCAGATCCACAGCGCGGTAAACAGCGCCGGGTACAACATGTTGATCTGGATAAATTCGCGCACCCTGTAGCCCCGGCCGATCTTGCCGAGGAACAGCGCACTGACCGGGGCCCAGGCGAACCACACCGACCAGTAGAACACCGTCCAGCTCTGCGGCCAGCTGTCGCCACTGGCGGCACCGGTGGACAGGCTGCGGCTGAAGAAGGTGTCGAGGTACACCCCCAGGGACTCGACGCCCAGGCTGAAGATGTACAGGGTTGGCCCACACACCAACACGAACGCGCCCAGGGCCAGCATGATCCAGGTGTTGAACGACGACAGCATGACGATGCCGCGCTGCAGGCCGCTGGCGGCCGAGGCGACAAAGGTGAACACGATCACCGCGATGATCAGGCCCAGGCGCAACGGCGTGGTCTCACCGCCGATGTACTGGCTCAGGCCACCGGACAGGGTCAGCGCCCCGGTGCCCAGGGACGACGCCATGCCTGCGACCAGGGCGAACATCGCCAGGGTGTCGATCAACCCCGCATAGCGCTTGACCCGCTCGGCGCCGAGCAAGGGTTGCAACATGGCGCCAATCGAGAAGTGGCTGCGCAGATTGTAGAACACCAGGGCAAACACCAGGGAGGGCACCAGGTAAATCGCGTAGGGCGTGAGGGTCCAGTGCAGGAACATCGTCGACAGGGCAAAGCTCTTGGCCGCCGCGCTGCCCGCCTCGATCGGCAGGCTGGAGGGTGGCGAGTACAGATGGTAGAGCGGCTCGGCCGTGGTCCAGAACAGCACGCCCACCGCCAGGGTGGTGCACAGCGCGACCATGAACCAGCGCCATTTGCTCAACAGCGGCGTGGCGCCCTCCCCGCCGATACGCACCTGGCCCAGGGGCGAAAAATACACAATGGCCGTGAGCACCAGCATGGCGAAAGAACCGGCACTGAATAGCCATGAAAAGTTTTGCAGGATCACCGTATTGAGCTGTTTGCTCACGGCGAGGAATGCGGTGAGGTCAACGTAGCTGGCGATCACCGCCGCCAGCAAGATCAGAAAGGTTGGCCAGAAGACCAAAGGACGCAATGGGTATTTCATCTCGTGCGCTTCCCCAGACAGACTATTTTTATTGCCTTTGCAGGCCATTGTTAGAAGCGGGCACTGTGCCGCCTTGAAGTCTTCGCGTGGCTATAGATAAGCGTGGGTGCCGGCCGCGGTGCAATCGACCAATAGGTATGGGGGTATTCCGTCAGGTCATGGCTGAGCAAGAGCAAAACCGCGATTGCTGTGGCGAGCGGGCTTGCCCGCGTTGGGCTGCGTAGCAGCCCCAAAACCATCCCACCGGGTCTATCTGGAACACTCGGTGGCGGCCCTACTGGGGCCGCTGCGCGACCCAACGCGGGCAAGCCCGCTCGCCACAATAAGCCCGCTCGCCACAATTGATTCTCAGGTTTTAGGGTTTTTATCCGCCCCCCTGTAAAGAGTTCATATAGTTTGCCTGTTCTCCATAACGTTTACGTCGCCGCTATTGAGTAACTAAGTCCAAACCCTCTACCGTTACCTCCTACCCCAACACCCGTAGGAAGTTATCGTGGAAAGTTCAACTTTAGGCATGGTCGTCCTGTCGATGATTGCGCTCTTCGGCACTGCCGCGTTTTGCTTCGAACACCTCGCCACCCGCAGCGAGAAGAAAAAGAAAACCAAATAAGCGGGTCGTCAACCTCAGCAGCACCCCAGCGTTTAAAGGGATACCCGGGCGGCGGGCTATCCCTTTTTTTCGTGCACCCGGCAGAACCTTTTCTATATGCCGTCTTAATGCCGCTGCGCGTAATCAGTGCCCGAACTTGATACTCCGGGGATTAACCTCCCCGCCTCCGCAGTTGCGGCTTATTTACTCAGGGGAGTTACACCGTGCTCACACTTACGTTCATTTATATCGCCAGCGGCATATGTGCCGTGGGGCTGTTCGCTTACTTGGGCTACGCCCTTATTCGCGCAGAAAAATTCTAGGGAGTTGGCCATGTACGACCTGATGTTTATCAGCCTTTCCCTGGTATTTTTTGTTGCGACTGCCATGGCCATTGTCGCCATGGGCAAGATTTGAACGGAGCCACGACATGTTAAGCACGCTGCTGGAATTTACGCTGGTCCTGGGGGTAATGACGGGGCTCGCCGTACTGATGGGCAAATGGCTGACCCGGGTCTTCACCGGAACCCACCATGCCTTGCCGGAACGTTATACCTATCGCCTGCTGGGCATCGACCCACAGGAAACCATGGGCTGGGCCCGCTTCGGTTCGGCGCTGTTGTTGTCGAACGCGGCAATGATGCTGCTGGGCTATCTGGTCCTGCGCCTGCAGGCGGTCGCGCCGATCAACCCACTGGGGCTCGCCGCGCAATCGCCGGACCTGGCGTTCAACACCGCCGTGTCCTTTATCACCAACACTAACTGGCAGGCGTATTCGGGCGAGACCAGCCTGTCGAACTTCAGCCAGATGGCGGTCATCACCTTTCTGATGTTCGTCGGCGCCACCTCCGGCGTGGTTGCGGCGGCCGGTTTCATTCGCGGCCTGAGCCGCTCCAGTTCGGGCGATATCGGTAACTTCTGGGTCGACTTCACCCGCACGCTGTACCGCGTAATGCTGCCGCTGTGCGTGGGCATGGCGCTGGTGTATGTCTGGCAGGGCATGCCACAGACCTTCGCCTCCCAGGCACTGGTCACGACCCTGGAAGGGGCGCAGCAACAGTTGATTGTCGGTGCGGTGGCCAGCTTTGAGTCGATCAAGCATATCGGCACCAACGGCGGTGGTTTTTTCAGCATGAACGCCGCGCATCCGTTCGAAAACCCGACGCCGCTGACCAACATCCTGCATATCCTCAGCATGTTGCTGATCCCCTCGGCGCTGACCTACACCTTTGGCAGCATGCTGTTGCAACGTCGTCAGGGCTGGGTGTTTTTCGGCACCTTCCTGGTGATGTTCATCGGCTTCCTCGCCCTGGTCTACGGTGCCGAGCAGAACGGCAACCCACTGCTGACCCAGGCCGGCGCCAACCAGACCCTGTCGGTGGAACACAGCGGCGGCAACATGGAAGGCAAGGAACTGCGCTTCGGCATCGCCGACAGCAGCCTGTTTATCGCCACGACCACCGCCGCCACCACCGGTTCGGTCAACACCATGCATGACTCGCTGACGCCCATGGGCGGCTTCGTGCCCCTGGCGCAGATGATGCTCAACTGCGTGTTCGGCGGCGACGGCGTGGGCTTTATCAACCTGATCCAGTACGCCCTGCTCACGGTGTTCCTGGTGGGCATGATGATCGGCCGCAGCCCGGAGTTCCTCGGCAAGAAAATCGAGGCGCGGGAGATCAAGCTGGTGATGCTCTCGGTGCTCGCGCACCCCATCAGCATCCTCGGCTTCACCGCCCTCGCCGCCCTGTGGCCCGACACCATGGCCAGCCTCAACAACATCGGCCCGCACGGGTTCAGCGAGGTGTTGTACGCCTACACCTCCGGCACCGCCAACAACGGCTCGGCCTTTGCCGGCTTGAACGCCAACACGCCGTTTTTCAACACCACCATCGGCCTGGCAATGCTGATCGGACGCTTCTTCACCATGCTGCCGATGCTGGCCGTGGCCGGCTCCCTGGCGATGAAAAAAACCGTGCCTGCCGGTGCCGGCACCATCCCCACCGCCACCCCGCTGTTCATGCTGCTGGTGGTGTTCGTGGTGCTGGTGGTGGGCGGCCTGACCTTTTTGCCGGCGCTCGCGCTCGGCCCGCTGGTGGAGCAACTGCAGTTGCTGTCCGGCCAGACGTACAACTGAGGACACCTTGATGACGACTCATTCGATATTCAAAGGGCTGTTGCGCCCAGTGCTGGTTTCGGCGGTGTTTTTCATGCTATTGACAGGGCTCGCCTACCCGGCGTTCACCACCGTGACCGCACAGCTGATGTTCCCGTTCCAGGCCCGTGGCTCGCTGATTGAGCGCGATGGCCTGGTCATGGGCTCGACGCTGATCGGCCAACACTTCACCCGGCCGGAATACTTCCATGGCCGCCCGAGCATGACCCTGGGCGCCGACCCGCAAGACCCAGGCAAAAGCGTCTCGCAGCCGTACAACGCCGGTTCCAGCGGCGCCAGCAACCTGGGGCCGACCAGCCAGAAACTGGTGGACCAGGTGGCCGCCCGCGTGCAGGCCTATCGCCTGGCCAACGGCCTGCCCGCCGACGCCCAAGTGCCAGTGGACGCGGTCACCGCCTCCGCCTCGGGCCTCGACCCGCATATCTCGGTGGCCAATGCACGGCTGCAACTGCCACGGGTGGCGCGCCTGCGGCAAATCCCCGAAGCCGAGCTGCTGCAGCTGGTCAGCCAGCACACCAGCGCGCGCACCCTCGGCCTGCTCGGCGAGCCCCGGGTCAATGTGCTGCAACTCAACCTGGCGCTGGACGCCCGCCTGCCATCACCTCCTATTGCGGCCAGTGAGTAAGAGATTTCCCTCATGAAAAATGCTCGTTTACCTCTGTTTGATCGCGCCATCGTGCTCACCGCGTGCGGCGATGCCCTGAAAAAACTGTTGCCCCAGGCGCAATGGAAAAACCCGGTGATGTTCGTGGTCTACCTGGGCAGCATCCTCACCACCCTGCTCTGGTTCCAGTCCCTGGGCGGCCAGGGTGAAGCACCCAGCGGCTTTATCCTCAGCATTACCTTGTGGCTGTGGTTTACCGTGCTGTTCGCCAACTTCGCCGAGGCCTTGGCCGAGGGCCGCAGCCGCGCCCAGGCCGCCAGCCTGCGCGGGATGAAACGCCAGACCCTGGCCAAGCTGCTGCAACAGCCCAAGCATGGCGCGCCATGGCTGCCGACCGAAGCGTCTCTGCTGCGCAAGGATCAAGTGGTGTTGATCGAAGCCGGCGACCTGGTGCCGCTCGATGGCATCGTGATCGAGGGCGTGGCGTCGGTGGATGAAAGCGCGATCACCGGCGAATCGGCGCCGGTCATTCGCGAGTCCGGTGGCGATTTTTCCTCGGTCACCGGCGGCACCCGTGTGCTGTCGGACTGGCTGGTGGTGCGCATCAGCGTCAACCCCGGCGAGTCGTTCCTGGACCGCATGATCTCGATGGTCGAGTCGGCCAAGCGTCAGAAAACCCCGAACGAAGTGGCCCTGACCATCCTGCTGGTGGGCCTGACCCTGTTGTTCCTGCTGGTGATCGCCACGCTGAGCCCTTACTCGATCTTCGCCGTGGCCATGAGCGGCAGCGGCAGCGTGGTCAGTGCCACGGTACTGGTGGCCTTGCTGGTCTGCCTGATCCCCACCACCATCGGCGGCCTGCTCTCGGCCATCGGCGTGGCGGGCATGAGCCGGATGATGTCGGCGAATGTCATCGCCACCTCCGGGCGGGCGGTCGAGGCCGCGGGTGACGTCGACGTATTGCTGCTGGACAAGACCGGCACCATCACCCTGGGCAACCGCCAGGCCAGCAGCTTTTTGCCGGCACCGGGGATCAAAGAGGCCGACTTGGCGGATGCCGCGCAATTGGCCTCCCTGGCCGATGAAACCCCGGAAGGCCGCAGCATCGTGGTCCTGGCCAAGCAGAAGTTCGACATTCGCGCGCGGGACATCAACCAACTGGGCGCCAGCTTTGTGCACTTCACCGCGCAAACCCGTATGAGCGGGGTCGACCTGCCCGCAGGCCGGGCGATTCGCAAGGGTGCAGCGGACGCGATTCGCCGCCATGTCGAGGCCTTGGGCGGTAGTTTTCCGACAGCCTTGCAGGCCAAGGTCGATGAAGTCTCGCGGCGCGGCAGCACGCCGCTGGTGGTCAGCGACGGCGCCACGGCGCTGGGCGTGGTGGAACTCAAGGACGTGGTCAAAGGCGGCATCAAGGAACGCTTCGCCGAGCTGCGGCGCATGGGCATCAAGACCGTAATGATCACCGGCGACAACCGCCTGACCGCCGCCGCCATTGCCGTGGAGGCCGGGGTGGATGACTTCCTCGCCGAGGCCCGCCCGGAAGACAAGCTGCAATTGATCCGCGACTACCAGGCCAAGGGCAAGCTCGTGGCCATGACCGGCGACGGCACCAACGACGCGCCGGCGCTGGCCCAGGCTGACGTGGCGGTGGCAATGAACAGCGGCACCCAGGCTGCCAAGGAGGCCGGCAACATGGTCGACCTCGACAGCAACCCGACCAAGCTGATCGAAGTGGTCGAGGTCGGCAAACAGATGCTGATGACCCGCGGCGCCCTCACCACCTTCAGCGTGGCGAATGACGTGGCGAAGTACTTTGCAATCATCCCGGCGGCGTTTGTCGCGACCTATCCCCAGCTCGGCGCGTTGAACGTGATGCAGCTGACCAGCCCCAACTCGGCGATTCTCAGCGCGGTGATTTTTAACGCGCTGATCATCGTCGCGCTGATTCCCCTGGCCCTGCGCGGCGTGACTTACCGCGCAATCGGCGCGGCGGCGCTGCTCAACCGCAACCTGCTGATCTATGGCCTGGGCGGGGTGTTGGTGCCGTTTGCCGGGATCAAGCTGATCGACATGCTCTTGACCGCAGTGGGCTTGGTGTAACGACTCAACCCCATGTGGGAGCGGGCTTGCCCGCGATAGCGGTGTGACTGACTCACCCCTGTCGCGGGCAAGCCCGCTCCCACACTTGAACCGCATTGACCAGGAATGACATGCCCGCCTTAAACAACGAACGCCCCGACCCCGACGCCCTGCTCGCTCGGGTCCAACAAGAAGAACAGGCCGCCTTGCGCGGCAAATTGCGTATCTACTTTGGCTCTAACGCCGGGGTCGGCAAGACCTGCGCGATGCTCGAAGCGGCACGCCGCGAAACCGCCCTGGGCCGCGACGTGCTGGCCGGCGTGGTGGAAACCCACGGCCGCCAGGACACCGCCGAGCTGCTCCACGGCCTCGAACAACTGCCTCGCGCCCAGCACCGGCACCGTGAATTCGCCCTCAGCGAATTTGACCTCGACGCCGCCCTGTTGCGCCATCCTGCCGTGTTACTGGTGGACGAACTGGCCCACAGCAACGTGCCCGGCTCGCGCCACCCCAAACGCTGGCAAGACGTGGAAGAACTCCTCAGCGCCGGCATCGACGTGTGGACCACCCTCAACGTCCAGCACCTGGAAAGCCTGAATGACCTGGTCAGCGGAATCATCGGCATACGCGTGCGCGAAACCGTACCGGACCATGTGTTCGACAACGCCCACGAAGTGGTGGTGATCGACCTGCCACCCGACGATCTGCTGCAACGCCTCAAGGACGGCAAGGTGTACCTGGGCCCGGCGGCGGCGCGCGCCTCACAGCATTTTTTCCGCAAGGGCAACCTGTTGGCGTTGCGCGAGCTGGCCCTGCGCCGCACGGCCGACCGGGTCGACACGCAGATGCGCGTGTACCGCCGCGAACAGTCGATCAAGACCCTGTGGCCGGCCCGCGAACGGCTGTTGGTCGGCGTAGCCGGTGATGCCGGCGATGAGCGCCTGGTGCGTGAAGCGGCGCGCCTGGCGCAAAAACTGGAAGCCGACTGGATTGTGGTCCATGTGGCTTCGGCCCAGGGGCGCGGCGCCCGGCGCTACCTGAGCGCGATGAAAACCCTGGCCCTGGCCGAAGAATTCGGCGCCGATACCGCCACACTGCCGGGTATGGACGTTGCCGAAGCCCTGGTGGCCTGCGCCCGTGAGCACAACGCCAGTCGCCTGATGCTCGGCCATCATCCGCGCCGCCGCTGGCGGTTCTGGCATCAGTCGGTCAGCGACCGGATCAGCCGTCACCACCCGCAAATCGACCAGATTGTGATTGCCCATGGCCTGCTGCCGGGCAAACCCGCCGTGCGCGAAAACACCACGCCACTGCCCGGCACTCGCCTGGCCTACGTCTGGACCAGCCTGGCCTGTTTCGCCACCAGCGCCGTCGCCGCGCTGCTGCTGCAGGTGTTCGACCTGGCCAACGTGGTCATGCTGTTTTTGCTCACAGTGGTGCTGGTTGCGCTGCGCTTTGGACGCGGCCCCGGCGTATGGGCGGCGATGCTTGCGGTGCTGTGTTTCGACTTCTTTTTCGTCCAGCCGCGCTATTCCTTCACCGTCACCGACACTCAGTATTTCTTCACCTTTGCCTTGATGCTCGGCATCGCCCTGATCACCGGCCAACTCACCGCGCGCCTGCGCCACGAAGCACGTACCGCCGCCGCACGGGAACGCCGCGCAACCTCCCTGGCGCGCCTGGCCCGTGATTTGTCGGCGGCGCTGACGGTGGAGCAAATCAGCGAAGTGGCGCTGCGCACCTTCAGCGGCGTCTTCGAGGCACGGGTGGGCCTGGCCCTGCCGGACGCCGCCGATGGCGTCCACAGCGTGAGCGCCGGTGGGCTGCCGATCGACGACAGCATCGCGCAATGGACCTACGACCACGGCCACCCCGCCGGGCACGGCACCGACACCCTGTCCGCGGCCAAGGGCTGCTACTGGCCGCTCAAGGCGCCGATGCGCGTGCGCGGCGTGCTGGTGCTGGAACTGGCTCAGCGCGATCGCCTGAACGACCCGCAGGAACGCCGCCTGCTGGAAGCCTGCATGAGCCAGCTGGCGATTGCCCTGGAGCGCGTGCATTTCGTCGAAGTGGCGCAAAGCACCCTGGTACAGATGGAAGGCGAAAAAATGCGCAACACCCTGCTCGCGGCGATTTCCCACGACCTGCGCACACCGCTGACCACCCTGATCGGCGCCGCCGAGACCGCCCTGCCCCACGCCCAGCCGGGGCCACTGAACGAGCTGCTGCAGGGCATTCACGAACAGGCCACGTCCATGCAGCGCCTGATCGAAAACCTGTTGGACATGGCACGCCTGCAAGAGCGCGGCGTGCGCCTGAACCGCCAATGGCACTCGCTGGAAGAAATCGTCGGCAGCGCCCTGCGTCAATTGCGCGAACCCTTGGCGCAACACCGCGTGCAGACCACGCTCGACGCGCACTTGCCGTTGGTGGAGGTCGACGCGCTGCTGATCGAGCGGGTGCTGGTCAACCTGCTGGACAACGCCGCCAAGTACACCCCGCCGGGCACCACCATCAGCGTGGCCGCCAGCCAGGCCGGCGAGCAGATTGTGCTGGAGGTCAGCGACACCGGCCCCGGTAGCGCGCCGGCCAATCTGTTTGAGCCCTTCACGCGCGGCCAGCAGGAATCGTCGGTGGCCGGCATCGGCCTGGGCCTGGCGCTGGTCAAGCGCATCGTCGAAGCCCACGGCGGGCGCATCCAGGCCAACCCCGGCCGCGCGGGCGGCATGCATTTCACCATCACGCTACCGGCAGGCACCCCGCCGGCCATGGAACCCTTATGAACACTGCACGCATTCTGATCGTTGAAGACGAGGCCAACATCCGCCGCTTTGTGCGCATTGCCCTGCAAGATGAAGGCTTTCATGTGTTCGAGGCCGACAGCGTCAAACGTGCGCTGATCCATGCCGCCAGCCGACAGCCGGACCTGGTGATCGTCGACCTCGGCTTGCCGGACAGTGATGGCAAACAATTGATCCGCGAACTGCGCGGCTGGCTGGCGGTACCGATCCTGGTGCTGTCGGCGCGTGACCGTGAAGAAGAAAAAGTCGCCGCCCTGGACGCCGGTGCCGATGATTATCTGACCAAGCCATTCGGCGTGCCCGAGTTGCTGGCACGCATCCGCGCCCAACTGCGCCGGCATGGGCACACCGGCACGGTGATGGCCACCAGCAAGGTGGTGTTTGGCGAGATTGCCGTCGACCTGGCGACCCATGAGGTGTGGCGCTCAGGCCAGCCGGTACACTTGACGCCCATCGAGTACCGCTTGCTCTGCGCGATGATCCGCGGCCAGAGCCGGGTCCTGACGCACCGGCAACTGCTGCTGGAAGTGTGGGGCCTGGATTACGTCGACCGCGCCCACTATCTACGGGTGCATATGGCGCATCTGCGGCAAAAGCTGGAGGTGGATCCGGCGCAGCCGCAGTACTTTATTACCGAATTGCAGGTGGGCTACCGGCTGGTGGGGTTGTAGAACAGCAAATCCCAGGCACAAAAAAGCCCGCTCAATGAGCGGGCTTTGCGTGGTGACCTGGCGTTCAGCGTTCCAGGTAACCGAATATGGCGCAGCGGACGGGACTCGAACCCGCGACCCCCGGCGTGACAGGCCGGTATTCTAACCGACTGAACTACCGCTGCGCGTAGCGTTGGACGTAATGGTGGGTGATGACGGGATCGAACCGCCGACCCTCTGCTTGTAAGGCAGATGCTCTCCCAGCTGAGCTAATCACCCTTTACGTTCGGTGCGGGGCGCATCATATACGAAAAATCCGCAATGTGTTGATTTAAATGCAATTTATTTTAAATATCTTTTCGCCGGCAGCCTACACCCCGGAAAACCGGCGCGTGTAGCGGGTAGATGCGAGTCTATTGGTTACCCCGCCCCAGCCCCACAAAAGGACGACCCGGCGCTCTCAGGTGCTTCGCGAGCAAGCCCATTCCCACAGAAAGGCAAATCCCAGACAGCAAAAAGCCCGCTCAATGAGCGGGCTTTCTGTGGTGACCTGGCGTTCAGTGTTCCAGGTTACCCAATATGGCGCAGCGGACGGGACTCGAACCCGCGACCCCCGGCGTGACAGGCCGGTATTCTAACCGACTGAACTACCGCTGCGCGTAACACATGAAGCGAATGGTGGGTGATGACGGGATCGAACCGCCGACCCTCTGCTTGTAAGGCAGATGCTCTCCCAGCTGAGCTAATCACCCTTCGTTTCGGTGTGGCGCGCATTCTACGGAGCGTCCCCTGGTCTGGCAAGCACTTTCTTAAATCTTTTTTTTCAGCCCTTCCAATGGCTTAGGCAGGGTTGGCCTCAGGCCTTATCAAGAGAATAATGCCCCACTTTGTATAAAGGAGAGACTCACCCCATGTGGTTCAAGAACCTGCTTATCTATCGCCTGACCCAAGATCTGCCTGTTGATGCCGAGGCGTTGGAAACTGCAATGGCCACCAAACTGGCGCGCCCTTGTGCAAGCCAGGAGTTGACCACTTACGGTTTCGTCGCGCCTTTTGGCAAAGGCGAAGACGCGCCCCTGGTGCACGTCAGCGGTGACTTCATGCTGATCGCTGCGCGCAAGGAAGAACGTATCCTGCCGGGTAGCGTGGTGCGTGATGCGGTGAAGGAAAAGGTCGAAGAGATCGAAGCCGAGCAAATGCGCAAGGTCTACAAAAAGGAACGCGACCAGATCAAGGATGAAATCATCCAGGCCTTCCTGCCTCGTGCGTTTATCCGTCGCTCGTCGACCTTCGCTGCCATCGCGCCGAAACAGGGCCTGATCCTGGTGAACTCGGCCAGCCCCAAGCGCGCCGAAGACCTGCTGTCGACCCTGCGTGAAGTGATCGGCACCCTGCCGGTACGCCCACTGACCGTGAAAACCGCGCCGACTGCGGTGATGACCGACTGGGTCACCACCCAGAAGCCGGCCGATGACTTCTTCGTGCTCGACGAATGCGAACTGCGCGACACCCACGAAGACGGCGGCATCGTGCGCTGCAAGCGCCAGGACCTGACCGGCGAAGAAATCCAGCTGCACCTGACCACAGGCAAAGTCGTGACCCAACTGTCCCTGGCCTGGCAGGACAAGCTGTCGTTCATGCTCGACGACAAAATGACCGTCAAGCGCCTGAAATTTGAAGACCTGCTGCAAGACCAGGCCGAACAGGACGGCGGTGACGAAGCCCTGGGCCAACTGGATGCCAGCTTTACCCTGATGATGCTGACCTTCGGCGACTTCCTGCCGGCGCTGGTGGAAGCATTGGGTGGTGAAGAGACCCCGCAAGGCATCTAAACGCGCACGCTCAATGTAGGAGCTTGGCCTGCGATGGCGGCGTATCAGTTACAGAGTCACTGACTGACACACCGCTATCGCAGGCAAGCCAGCGCCCACAGTTGATGGCGTTACCACTCCCAGTACTCTAATAATAAGGACATCGCCATGCGCGCACTCGCCGCCTTGAGCCGTTTCGCCGGCACTACCTTCGCCTACTGGGTGCTGATTTTTGCTGTGCTCGCCTTCCTTCAGCCCCACTGGTTTATCGACCTGAAAAGCGCCATCGTGCCGCTGCTGGGCCTGGTGATGTTCGGCATGGGCCTGACCCTCAAACTGGAAGATTTCGCCGAAGTCGCGCGCCATCCGTGGCGCGTGGCCCTGGGCGTGATCGCGCAATTTGTGATCATGCCCAGCGTGGCCTGGCTGCTGTGCCAGACCTTCAACCTGCCAGCAGAAATCGCCGTTGGCGTGATTCTGGTCGGTTGCTGCCCTAGTGGCACCTCTTCCAACGTCATGACGTGGCTGGGCCGTGGCGACCTGGCGCTGTCAGTGGCCATCTCTTCCATCACCACCCTCCTCGCCCCGCTGCTGACGCCGGCCTTGATCTGGCTGCTGGCCTCGGCCTGGTTGCCGGTGTCGTTCATGGACCTGCTCTGGTCGATCCTGCAAATGGTGTTGCTGCCTATCGTGCTGGGTGTCCTGGCGCAGCGTCTGCTGGGTGAGCGCGTACGTCATGCCGTCGAGGTGCTGCCGCTGGTCTCAGTGGTCAGCATCGTGACCATCGTCGCTGCCGTGGTGGCTGCAAGCCAGGCGAAGATTGCCGAGTCGGGCCTGCTGATCATGGCGGTGGTGATGCTGCACAACAGCTTTGGCTACCTGCTGGGTTACCTCACCGCCCGCGTATTCGGGCTGCCACTGGCCCAACGCAAGTCATTGGCGCTGGAAGTCGGCATGCAGAACTCGGGGCTGGGCGCCGCATTGGCCAGTGCGCACTTCTCGCCACTGGCGGCGGTGCCCAGCGCGTTGTTCAGTGTCTGGCACAATATTTCCGGGGCGTTGTTGTCGACGTATTTCCGCCGGATGAGCGAGAAGGAAGATCGCAAGGCCCTCGCCGAAACTTGATCGGCTGCGGGCTTTTCGGCACTCTACGAACCTTCGCGGGGACGACCCCGCGACTCGTTTGAGCACTTACCAGGGGACGACCCCACTTCTAAAAGGAAGGTCTTTATGTCCTGGGTCATTCTGTTTTTCGCCGGGTTGTTTGAAGTTGGCTGGGCCGTCGGCCTGAAATACACCGACGGTTTCAGCAAGCCAATGCCCACCGCCCTGACGATTGCCGCCATGGCCGTCAGCCTCGGCCTGCTGGGGCTGGCCATGAAGGAGCTGCCGCTGGGTACCGCCTATGCCATCTGGACCGGCGTCGGTGCAGTGGGCACGGTGATTGCCGGGATTATCCTGTTTGGGGAGTCCATGGCGCTGTTCCGACTGGCCAGTGTGGCGTTGATCATTGCCGGGTTGATCGGGCTCAAGATTAGCGCGTAAGCCACTAACGCCATCGCAGGCAAGTCGAATCGTCGACTTGCCTGCGATGAGGCCCTTAAATCCGAAAACCTACCTGACACTCCCCCGCAACGCCCCAACCTGTTCCTGCAAGGCCTGTGGCGTCGCCTGCTCCACCGCCAACGGCGGCCCCGCCACCAACGTCACCCGCGACCAGATCCGGTGAAAGATCCCCTTGTTCGGGTCACGGCTGAAAAAGCTCCCCCACAACCCCTGCAACGCCATGGGAATCACCGGTACCGGGGTTTCCTCGAGAATCCGTGTCACGCCACTCTTGAACTCGTTCATCTCACCGTCGGCAGTCAACTTGCCTTCGGGGAAGATGCACACCAACTCGCCATCCTTCAGGTACTGGCTGATGCGCTGGAAAGCCTTTTCGTAGATCTGCAGGTCTTCATGGCGTCCGGCAATCGGAATGGTGCCAGCGGTGCGGAAGATAAAGTTGAGCACCGGTAAGCGGTAGATCTTGTAATACATCACAAAGCGAATCGGCCGACGCACCGCGCCGCCAATCAGCAATGCATCGACAAACGACACATGGTTGCACACCAGCAGCGCCGCACCTTCGTCCGGTATATGTTGCAGGTCGCGATGCTGCACGCGGTACATGGAGTGGCCGAGCAGCCAGATCATGAAGCGCATGGTGAACTCGGGAACAATCCTGAAGATGTAGGTGTTGACCGCAATATTGAGCAGCGACACCACCAGGAACAGCTCGGGGATCGACAGCTTGGCCACACTCAACAGCACGATGGTGACAATCGCCGAGACCACCATGAACAGCGCATTGAGAATATTGTTGGCGGCAATCACCCGCGCCCGCTCGTTTTCAGCGGTACGCGACTGGATCAAGGCATACAGCGGCACGATATAGAACCCGCCAAACACCCCCAGGCCGAGGATGTCAGCCAGCACCCACCAGGCCTGGCCGTACCCCAACACCGCCAGCCAGTCGTTGGCCTGGACGTTTTGCGGGAAGCCGCCGGAATGCCACCAGAGCAACAGGCCAAACACCGTCAGGCCGAATGAACCAAAGGGCACCAGACCGATTTCCACCTTACGCCCGGAGAGTTTTTCGCAGAGCATCGAGCCCAACGCGATACCAACCGAGAACACCGTGAGGATCAGGGTCACCACGGTCTCATCGCCATACAGCCACTCTTTGGCGTAGGCCGGGATTTGCGTGAGGTAGATCGCCCCGACAAACCAGAACCACGAGTTGCCGACAATCGAGCGCGACACGGCGGGCGTCTGCCCCAGGCCCAGGCGCAAGGTGGCCCAGGACTGGCTGAAGATGTTCCAGTCCAGGCGCATCTCGGGGCTGGACGCCGCGGCGCGCGGGATACCCCGGCTGGCCAGGTAACCCAGCACGGCAATCGCGACAATCGCAGTCGACACCACCGGCGCGTACTGCGCAGAGGACATCATGACCCCGGCCCCGATGGTCCCGGCGAGGATCGCCAGGAATGTGCCCATTTCCACCAGGCCATTGCCGCCCACCAACTCCTCTTCGCGCAAGGCTTGCGGCATGATCGAGTACTTCACCGGGCCAAACAGCGCCGAGTGGGTGCCCATGGCAAACAGCGCCAGCAGCATCAGTTCCAGGTGGTTGGTCATAAAGCCGACGGCCCCCACAGCCATGATCACGATCTCGCCGAGCTTGATTGCGCGGATCAACGCATCCTTGTTGAATTTCTCGCCAAACTGCCCGGCCAGGGCCGAGAACAGGAAGAACGGCAGGATAAACAGCAAGGCGCACAGGTTGACCCAGATCGAGCGGTCACCTTCGATGGTCAGCTTGTAGAGAATGGCGAGGATCAACGACTGCTTGAAAATATTGTCGTTGAACGCCCCCAGGGACTGGGTAATGAAGAACGGCAGAAAACGCCGTTTGCGCAGCAAAGTAAATTGCGAGGGGTGACTCATCGTCAGTGTTCCTGCGTGGCCTGAAGGCTTTATTGATTTTTCAGGCCACGACTTTACCTAATCCTGCTTACTTATTCCCCAATCCTGCAATGCACGGTGAAACAAACAGCTCACCTTTATAGGCACCCTGCACCGTGCGCTTGCTGACCACCAGCCACATCAGGGCCAGCGCGGCGACCAGCACGCTGCCGGTCACGCTGAAAAATGCCAGGTGCAAGGTACTGCCCAGTTTCAACGTGGTCAGGGCATACACCCCCAGCGGGAAGGTAAAACCCCACCAGCCCAGGTTGAATGGAATCCCGGCACGCAGGTAACGCAGGGTGATCAGCACCGCGATCAACATCCACCACAGGCCCAGGCCCCACAGGGTGATGCCGGCAACCAGCCCCAGGCCGGCGGCAATCTCGCCGATGCCGGCAAAGCCATTGGCGGCGAAGATCGCCGGCGCGTCCTGGCCCAGCAGCAACATGCCCAGGGCGCCGGTGCCGATCGGGCCCAGGGCCAGCCAGCTCGACGCGGCCATGTTGGCGTGGGGCAGTTTATGCAGGGCCATGCGCAGCATCAGGATCGTCAGAATGCTGAACGCAACCGGCAAAGAAAACGCCCAGAGCACGTAGCTGGTCACCAGCATCACCAGTTGCGAATGGGCGTCGACCAGATGCGGCGCCAACAGGCCACCACTGGCGGCGGCGACTTCGGCAGCCACCACCGGCAACAGCCAGACCGCTGTCATCTGGTCGATGCTGTGTTCCTGGCGGGTAAACATCATGAACGGGATCAACACCCCGCACGCCAGGGCCATGGCGACGTCCAGCCACCACAGGGCTTCGGCCAGTTGCACCACGCCCTCGCCCCAGCGCGGCAGGCCAAACAGCAGCAGGCCATTGATAATGGTCGCCAGGCCCATGGGGATGGTGCCGAAGAACATCGAGACCGTGGAGTGTCCGAAGATTCGCCGCGCCTCGTGAAAAAACATCACCCAGCGCGCCGCGTATAAACCGCTGAACAACACAAACAGAACGATCGTCAGCAGCCACAGCCCTTCGGCGATGGCATAGACACCCGGCAGTTGCACCGGCAATTGCGCCAGGGCCAACGCCAGCACGCCGGTGCCCATGGTGGCGGCGAACCAGTTGGGGGTGAACTGGCGAATCACTTCCCTGGGGGCGGCCAAATGGCTGAAAGGTTTGTAACTGGGGGTGATGCTATTGGGGCAGGTCATGGCTCAATCCTCTTCCTCGTATGAGGTTGAGCCCATGATAGAAGCCTAAGGAATATCTATATAACGGGTAATATCTCTAACTGTTATCTGTTTTACCTATATGCAGACTTGGCCGGCGCTTGCCTCATCAAGCCAATCAAGGCGCCGAGGGCCAATACGATCAACACCCCGCCGTAGCCATAAGTGGTAGCGATCAGGCCAAAACTGCGGGTCAGGTTGCCCGCCAACAGGGTCGGCAGGCAGAACGCCAGGTAACTGAGGACGTAGAACGCTGACATCAACCCGGCCCGCTCATGGGGCAAAGCCAGGGGGACTACGCTGCGCAACGCGCCGAGAAAACCTGCGCCAAATCCGCTGCCAGCCACCAGCGTGGCGAAGAAAAACAAGCTCAGGTTGGCGCTGTGAACCGCACCGAGGATCAGTGCGACGCCCACGGCCAACAGGCCGGCTCCCAGGCGCAGCACCTTGTCCGCCGGGCGATTGCGCAGGCTGAAAATCATCACCGCACCGCTCAAGGTCAACACCGCAACCAGGCCGCCACCGATCAGGTTGGAGGTGGATCCGGTCGCCGCCCTTACCAGCGACGGCGCCAGCGACAAGTAGAAACCGCTCATGGCCCACACCGCGATATCCACCGGCAGCGACAGCCACAAGGCCCGGCGCGCCTGGGCCGGCACATGCAGGGTCGGCCATAGCGAGGCGAGCGCGCCAGGGATGGAGCTGACGCTTTCCGGCAAGCGCCAGACATACAGGCTCTGCAACAGCATCAGCGCGAACAAGGCCCAATAGATCAACTGGGTCGGCAGCGGCGCGAACTCCACCAGTACACTGCTGCCCATGGCGCCACAGGCCATGCCCAACAATGGCGCGACACTGTTGACCAGCGGGCCCTGCCGACGGTCGGTGTCGAGCAACGCAGCGCCGAGCACGGCGGTGGCCATGCCTGTGGCAAACCCCTGCAAGGTGCGGGCGGCAATCAGCCAGGCGACACTGTCGGCGTAGATAAACAGCAGCATCGCAAGCATATTCAGCACCAACGCGGCAAAGATCACTGGTTTGCGCCCCAGGTAATCCGACAGCGAACCGACGGTCAGCAACGCAGCCAGCAGGCTCAAGGCGTAGACGCCGAAGATCAGCGTCAAGGTGCCAGCAGAAAAGTGCAGGCCCTCCTGGTAAAGGTGATACAACGGCGTCGGCGCGCTGGAGGCGGCGAGAAACGTCAGCATGGTGCTCGCCAGAAACACCAGGCTGGAACGATGAGAAGTGACGCTGGACATGGGCACGCTCCGCTAAAGCTAATATTTTGCTTTTGTGCAGTGTGCTACTGGGTCGCGCTTAAAGCAAATTCTTTGTGTTAAGGTTTTGGCATGGCGATAAAAGAAGGCCTCCGCCCGGGGGGCCGTAGTGCCCGGGTACAAGAATCGGTTCATTCAGCGGTGCGCCAGCTACTGCAAGAGCAAGAGCGCGCCAGCGTGACAGTACCGCAAATTGCCACACGCGCCGGGGTCACGCCGTCGACCATCTACCGGCGCTGGGGCGACCTCGCAGCCCTGCTCGCCGACGTCGCCCTGGCCCGCATGCGCCCCGACAGCGAGCCCGCCAACACCGGCAGCCTGCGCAGCGACCTGCAAGCCTGGGCAGAGCAGTACCTGGACGAGATGAGTTCGGAACCGGGGCGCACGATGATGCGCGATGTGCAGTGCAGCCAGACGCCGGGGTACTGCGTGACGATTCTGGGGGGACAGTTGCAGGTGATCCTGGACCGTTACCAAGGCAGCGGCCAGGCATTGCCCAGCGTGGATAGACTGATCAATCTGCTGGCGGCGCCGACGGTGTTTCGGATTCTGTTTGACGCAACGCCGATGCGGGTTGAGGAGTTGCATGAGCTGATTGAGATTGCCCTGCACACCTGACCCAACTGTGTGTATGCGGGCTTATGTGGGAGCGGGCTTGCCCGCGATTGCAAGGTGTCAGTCAATACCTCTTTAACTGACCCGCCGCTATCGCGGGCAAGCCCGCTCCCACACAGGCCCGTACATCTTTAGACCTGGCTTAGGTACGCATCCCACGCCCGCTCACCAGCAGCCGTGCGCAGCCCAGATACAACACCACCGTCGCCACGATCATAAAGGTGATCGCCACGCTGATCTTGATATCCGACACGCCCAGGATCCCGTAGCGGAAGGCATTGACCATATGCAGCACCGGGTTGGCCAGCGACACGGTCTGCCAGAACGGCGGCAGCAGGGTAATCGAGTAGAACACGCCGCCCAGGTAGGTCAGCGGGGTCAGCACAAAGGTCGGGATGATCGAGATGTCATCGAAGTTGCGCGCAAACACGGCGTTGATAAAGCCCAGCAGCGAGAAGATTGTCGCCGTGAGCACCACCACCAGGATGGTCACCCCCAGGTGATGCACCTGCAGGTCGGTGAAGAACATCGACAGCACCGTCACAATCGCCCCGACCATCAAGCCACGCAGCACGCCGCCCAGGGTGTAGCCGATCAGGATGGTGTGTGGCGACACCGGCGAAACCATCAATTCCTCAATGGAACGCTGGAACTTGCTGCCAAAGAAACTCGACACCACGTTGCCGTAGGAGTTGGTGATCACCGACATCATGATCAGCCCCGGCACGATGTATTCCATATAGGTGAAGCCACCCATATCGCCAATCTGCCGGCCGATCAGGTTCCCGAAGATCACGAAGTACAGAACCATGGTGATCGCTGGCGGCAGCAGGGTCTGCGGCCAGATGCGCATAAAGCGCTTCACTTCGCGGTAGACGATGGTGTTGAGCGCTACCAGATTGGGTTGGAACTCGGAATTCATACCGCCACCTTCGCCAGATTCTTCTCCACCAGGGACACGAACAACTCCTCCAGGCGATTGGTTTTGTTGCGCAGGCTCTGCACTTCAATGTTCTGCAAGGCCAGTTGGCTGAACAGCGCGGTGATGCCCACGGTTTTATCGACCTGCACTTCCAGGGTATGGCTGTCCACCAGGCGGTTGGGGTAGCCGATCAGCGCAGGGGGCGCGGACAGGTTGTTTTTCAGGTCAAGCAGGAACGTCTCCACATGCAACTGGCCCAGCAAGTTACGCATGCTGGTGTTCTCGACAATGGTGCCGTGGTCGATGATGCCAATGTTGCGGCACAGCTGTTCAGCCTCTTCCAGGTAATGGGTGGTGAGGATGATGGTGATGCCTTTCTGGTTCAGCTCGGTGAGGAAGGTCCACATTGAGCGACGCAATTCGATGTCCACGCCGGCCGTCGGTTCGTCGAGGATCAGCAGGCGCGGCTCATGCACCAGGGCGCGGGCGATCATCAGGCGCCGCTTCATGCCGCCGGACAAGGAACGTGATGGCACGTCGCGCTTGTCCCACAACCCCAGCTGGGTCAGGTACTGCTCGGCGCGCTCCTTGGCGATTTTCGGCGGGATGCCGTAGTAACCGGCCTGGGTCACGACGATATCGAAGGTCTTTTCAAACTGGTTGAAATTGAATTCCTGGGGCACCACACCAATGCAGCGCTTGAGCGCGGCCGGGGATTTATCCAGGTCATGGCCAAAGATATTCACCGTGCCACTGGTCTTGTTGACCAGGGTCGACAGAATACCGATGGTGGTGGATTTGCCGGCACCATTGGGGCCGAGCAATGCGAAGAAATCACCTTCGGCGACATCCAGATCAATACCACTCAGGGCCTGGAAACCGTTGCCGTAGGTTTTGGTTAGCTGCCGGATGGACAGAGCGGAACTCATATCGGATTACGCACCAAGGAAGGGAATAGAAGAAATAGATAAGGGCGCGCCACACCTAATACAACCGCAGCGCACGGCAAGCATGGTGCTTGCCTGCGCCGCACAAGTACAGTCACCTGTATTAATAGTCAGTATTAAGTCAACGCGGTCATTACCGCTTTTTGATAGGCCGGACGTTGCTGCAAACGCCGGTACCACGCCTCTAGATTGGGCATCGCCGGGCGTTCGATCGGCATCTCGAACCAGGCATAAATAAAGCTGCCCAGGGGAATATCACCCATGCCGATCTCGTTGCCGGACAGGTAGGGCTGCTCAGCCAGGGCCTGGTCCACGGTTTTCAACACGTCGATACAGGCATTGCGCCCGGCATGGATGCTGTCCCAGTCCTGCCGCTCGGCCGGCGTGCGCAAAATGCCCCAGAACACCGTTTTGAACGGTTCGGCAAAGGTCGAGGTGGTCCAGTCCATCCACTTCTCGGCATTGGCCCGCGCCTGCAGATCGGCGGGGTACCAGCTCGAAGCCTGTTTGGCGCAGAGGTAACGCACGATGGTGTTGGATTCCCACAACACAAACTCGCCGTCCTCGATCATCGGCACCCGGCCATTGGGATTCAATGCCCGGTACTGCGGTGTATCGACCACACCAAAGGCCCCGCCCGCATCAATTGCCTCATAGTCCAGGCCGAGTTCCTCGGCGCACCACAGTGCTTTCCTGACGTTTGACGAATTTTTACGACCCCAGATCTTCAGCATGACCGCCTCCCAGTGGATGAATGCCGGAGCAGCATACGCCGGTTCAGCCGCGACTCAAATCGCTCTGCATATCACCTAACAATTGCGGCGAATGCTCGCCAAACAGGTGCGGGTAACACTTTTCCAGGTGGGCAAAGAAGAATTCCTCGGGCACCTCGGCAAATTGCCCATGGTCCACCACATACTCCATGGAGCGCTGGCCCTGGCGGTTGAACGGGTGGAAAACGCTGTCGTTGATTCCGTCGAAATCCAGGGGCGGCACATCGAACAATTCGCACAATTGCTGGTTGAACGCCGGGGTCGCCTTGACCCAGCGCCCATCCAGATACAACTCCGTGTAGCCATGCATGGCGAACACATCACTCTTGAGCAACTCGATCAGGCGCGGGGTCGACAGATGGTTGCGCACATCGGCCAGGCCAATGCGCGACGCTATGCCGCAATGCCGGGCGCACGCCGCCAGCAGGGTGGCCTTGGGCACGCAATAGCTCTGCCCGGCAGCCAGGGCGTAGCTACCACGCAGGGTTTGCGGATCGCGGCTGAAGGTGTAAGGGTTGTAGCGCACCGCTTCGCGCACGGCGTAATACAGACTGACTGCCTGGTCACGGGGATCACGGCTCGAACCGCGATGTTTTTCGGCGAACTCCACCACCGTGGGGTGGTCACTATCGATGAAGCGGCTGGGACTCAAGTACGCATTCATGGGGATTTTCTCCGAGGCGAGCCTGGAGTCTAACCACAGGCCCGACCGAAGGTTAACGACGATTCGGCCAAATGTCGGCGCCTGCTGCCTGTGACTGTCGAGCACTTCCCGCCACACCACGTAACACCCTCAGGCACCGCTTTTCCGGATGCCGGCTAAGCTCTGAGGGTGCTTCTGCCCCTGGTTTCACGGAGGATTGAATATGCTGTTGTTGTGGATACTGGTTCTGGTGCTCGGCATTGCCTACCTGGCACACCGTCGTACCGCGCCCCTGCCCGCCCTGGGCGTGGTCGCCGTCTACCTGTTGGCGATGGGCGCCTTCAGCCATGCACCGGGCTGGTTGCTGCTGGTGTTCTGGGTGCTGCTCGCGGTAGTCGCCGCCCCCCTGCTGCTGCCCGACCTGCGTCGCCAGTATTTCACCGCACCGCTGTTCAACTGGTTCCAGAAAGTATTGCCGCCGATGTCCGAGACCGAGCGCGATGCCATCGACGCCGGGACCGTGTGGTGGGACGGCGAACTGTTCAGCGGCCGCCCCGACTGGGACAAGCTGCTGGCCTACCCCAAGGTGCAGTTGACCGAAGAGGAACAGGCTTTTATCGACGGCCCCACCGAGGAGCTGTGCGCGATGGTCACCGATTGGGAAATCGGCCAGGCCATGGACCTACCGGCAACGGCCTGGGACCATATCAAGCAACACGGTTTCTTCGCCCTGATCATCCCCAAGGAGTTCGGTGGCAAGGGCTTTTCCGCCTACGCTCACTCCCAGGTGGCAATGAAACTGGCGACCCGCAGCGGCGACCTCGCCTCCACCGTCATGGTCCCCAACTCCCTCGGCCCGGCCGAGCTGCTGCTGCACTACGGTACCGACGAGCAACGCAACCACTACCTGCCGCGCCTGGCCCGTGGCGATGACATCCCATGCTTTGCCCTGACCGGCCCGCTGGCCGGCTCCGATGCCGGCGCGATGCCCGACACCGGTGTGATCTGCAAGGGCGAATGGCAAGGCAAGGAAACCCTTGGCCTGCGCCTGAACTGGGAAAAACGCTATATCACCCTGGGCCCGGTCGCGACCCTGCTGGGCCTGGCCTTCAAGGCCTATGACCCGGACCATCTGCTGGGCGAGGAAGAAGACCTGGGCATCAGCCTGGCGCTGATCCCCACCGACACCCCCGGCGTGGAAATCGGGCGCCGTCATCTGCCCCTCGGCGCGGCATTCATGAACGGCCCCAACTCCGGCAAGGATGTGTTCATTCCCCTGGACTTCCTGATCGGTGGCCAGGAAATGCTCGGCAAGGGCTGGATGATGCTGATGAACTGCCTGTCGGTCGGCCGTTCGATCTCCCTTCCGGCGGTGGGCACCGGTGCAGCCAAGTTCACCAGCCTGGTGACCGGTCAGTACGCCCAGGTGCGCGAGCAGTTCAACGTACCGCTGTCCGCCTTCGAGGGCATCCAGGAAGCCCTGGCCCGTATCGGCGGGAATGCCTGGTTGATGGACAGTGCGCGGATGCTCACCGCCAATGCGGTCGACCTGGGGGAAAAACCTTCGGTGCTCTCGGCGATCCTCAAGTACCACCTGACCGAGCGCGGCCGCGAGTGCATCAGCCACGCCATGGACGTGCACGGCGGCAAGGGCATCATCATGGGCCCCAACAACTACCTGGGCCGCAGCTGGCAGGGGGCGCCGATCTTCATCACCGTGGAAGGGGCGAATATCCTTTCGCGCAACCTGATGATCTTCGGCCAGGGGGCGATTCGCTGCCATCCATTCGTCCTCAAGGAAATGGCCCTCGCCGGTCGTGAAGATCGCGACCAGGCACTCAAGGAGTTCGATGGGCTGTTGCTGCAACATATCGGTTTTGCGGTGAGCAACGCCGCCAGCACCCTGGTGTTGAACCTGGGCCTGGGCCACTTCGAAAAAGCCCCGGGCAACCGCTTGAGCCAGGGTTACTTCCGCGCCCTCAACCGCCAGGCCGCCGCGTTCGCCCTGCTGGCAGACCTGAGCATGATGCTGCTGGGTGGTGAGCTGAAGCGTCGTGAACGCCTGTCGGCACGGCTGGGGGATGTACTCAGCCATATGTACCTGGCCTCGGCGGCGCTCAAGCGCTACCACGACCTCGACTCCCCAGATCATCTGGAACCGCTGTTTGCCTGGGCCATGGAAGAAAGCCTTGGCCAATCGGAACGCGCGCTGGATGAGTTACTTAGCAACTTCCCCAACAAAGTGCTGGGCTGCCTGATGCGGGTCATCGTGTTCCCATTCGGGCGTCGCCATAAAGGCCCGTCCGATGCACTGGACGCTGAAGTCGCCGCAGTGATTGGCCGAGCCAAGGGCGACCCGACCCTGGAAGAACTGCTGGCTGGCTGCTATCGCCCGCAATCGGCGGAAGATCCGGTCGGCGCGTTGCAACACGCCTATGACCTACTGGGTGCCAGCCACACGCTGCAAAAGAAACTCCACAGCGCCCTCAAAAGTGGCCAGGTCAAGCCGCGCGCAGGGGAACATGCCATCGACGCCGCACTGGAAGCTGGCGTGCTGCAACCGGCTGAAGCGCAAACCCTGCGCGACGCGGAAGCGGCGCGGCGCAAGGTGATCGACGTGGATGACTTCAGCAAAGAGGAGCTGGCCCAGGCGCCCGGCAGAGTCCGCTGAGACCAACCGTCATATAAAAACGGGCGCGAGGGCTATATACTCTCGCGCCCGTTTTTGCTTTTGAGGACTTACTCTCGTGTCCAACGTCGTTGCCGATCATCTCGTCTTGCTCGACCACCTGCGCAGCATCCTGGTTGCCGTCGGCGAAGCCGAACAGGTTCCCGAGGAAAGTCACGCGCTGTTCCTGGAACGCTTTGATGAACTGCGGGCCCTGCTGCCCATCGACCCGATCGAAAGCCAATACCTGGGCCAGGACATGATGAGCCAGGTCATCCTGCGCTACCCGCAGATTGCCCATCTGGTACCGCGCGACCTGTTGTGGTTCTTCGGCGGTGACTGCCTGCACTTCATGCCCGACGATGAGCTGGACCTGTACCAGGCCCTGGAAGAACGTCGTTTCGAAGCCGAACAGAACGACGAACCGTTCGACTGGAACCAGGAAAAGCAATTGCTGGCCATGTCCAACGACCAGCCCAAGCACTGATCTCAAAAGCACCAAAGATCCCAATGTGGAGCGGGCTTGTGTGGGAGCGGGCTTGCCCGCGATAGCGGTATATCAGTCAACCAATGTATCGACTGACACTCAGCCATCGCGGGCAAGCCCGCTCCCACACTAACCTGCTCCACATTCTCGATCGCGCGCCTACCGCCGACGCAATGTAGGCTCCTTAGCCATGCACTCCACCAGATAATCAATAAACACCCGCAACTTCGGCGGCAGGTAGCGTGTGGGCGAATGCAGCAACCAGGCATCCCCATGGTACGAGGCAATGAAATCCCATTGCGCCAGGACCTGCACCAACCGCCCCTCCTCCAAGGCATGCCGCGCGGTGAAGTACGGCAAGCTGCCAATCCCTACATCCTGCAACACCGCATCCAGCCGCACCCCCGTGTGATTGGCCGCATACCGCCCGCGTACCCCCACCGTCACTGTCTTACCCGCCTGGCGGAATTTCCAGCGCGCATCCCCCGGCGTTTCGCCCAGGTAAATGCAACTGTGCCCCAGCAAATCATGGGGATGCAGCGGCGTACCGTGGGCGGCCAGATACTGTGGCGTGGCACACAATAAATGCTCAATCGGTAATAACTGGCGCCCTACCAACCCCGGTGGCGGGCTATCGGTGATGCGGATGCTCAGGTCGACATTGTCATCAATCAAATCCACCTGCCGATCTTCGAGGATCAACTGCACATCGACCTTGGGATAGCGCCGCAAGAACTCCGGCATATGCGGATGCACCACAAACCGCCCGACCGCCTTGGGCACACTGACCCGCACCAGCCCTTCGGCTTCGTGGGTGTACTGGCCGCTGATTTCCATCACCGAGCGCGCCGCGCTGACCATTTCCTGGCAGCGTTTGAAAACCTCTTCGCCACCTTCGCTCAAGCGTAATTTGCGCGTGGTGCGCTGCAGCAGCCGCGTGGCCAGGGCCTGTTCCAGGCGCGAGATGCTGCGACTTACCGCCGATGGCGACGCCCCCAGTTGGCGTGCCGCCTCGGAGAAGCTGCCGGTTTCCACCACCTTGACGAAAATCGCCATTTCGCCCAGCAGCGGCAAAGGAAGATTGATGCTCATGACGCACAAGTCCATTGAGATTTCAGCGGATTATCACCCATTGGCGCACTACTTATACTGCTGTTTAGAACCCTGATGCGGATGTAGACGATGACCCAGCGCCTGTTTTTTACCCATGACCACCTGGTTGCCGATGTTGATGTGCTGGAGTGCACGCCGTTTGAGCAGCAGTTTGCGGTGGTGCTGCACTCCACCATTTTCCACCCCCAGGGTGGCGGCCAGCCTTTTGATACGGGGTGGCTGGGAGACAGCAACGTGTTGAAAGTGGTGCAGGAAGCCGAGCGCATCGTGCACTACGTGGACCAGCCCGTCGCACTCGGGCTCCAGCAAGCGCGGGTCGACGGCGAGCGCCGCGCCCTGCATACACGCCTGCATTCGGCAGGGCATCTGATTGGCAACGCCGGTGAGACCCTGGGCTGGATGCCGATCAAGGCCCACCACTGGCCAGGCGAAGGCAAGATCAGTTTTATCCGTGGGGAGTTCGCCCAGAACATGGAGGCCGATGCCCTGCAACAACAGGTCAACCAATGGATCGCCGCAGATTTACCGCGCCAAATGACGCTGCAAAGCGGCTCCCGGGAAGTAGGTTTTGGTGATCTGCCGCCCTACGCCTGCGGCGGCACTCACGTACAGGCCCTCGCCCAAGTCGGCCAGGTCACGATCCTCGGCCTGTCGGAGAAGAAGGGCACGTTGTCGGTGCGCTACAGCCTCGACTGACAGATTGATGGCAGGCGGCGTTTTATTATTGAGATAGGACATCACCGCGCAAGGGGCTCCCCTGGAGCTTGTGGGTGATGCTAGTGTGTGAAAATGTTTCCGACATAAAAATCGGAAACCTCCTACTCACCACCTGCAAAGGAATGCCCCCAGCAATGGACTTCTCCCTCAAGCGCCTGGCCGCCGCCACCCTGATGGCCGCCAGCCTGTCCGCCGTTACCGCACCAGCGTTCGCCAATATCACCCCGCAACAGAGCGCGACCATCCTCAAGACGTTTAATGACGCCTCGATCAAGGACTTCCGCACCTTCCTCGGCAGCCTGGCCACAAGTGAACTGGGCAAAACCGCCGACTTGGGCCCGGCAATCAGTGCTTTTCTCGATAACAAACGCCTGTCCGCCGAACAGCAAAACGGAATTCATCGCCTGCTGGGCCTCTACGCCCGAGTGAAATACGGCACGGCGGCTACCGAAACCCTGCGCGAGCTGGTGGCCATACCGACCTTCCAGGTGGAGGGCGTAGCCCAGCACGACAACCCAGAATTCATCAAGATCGCCGACAAGATCAAAAGCCTGGCCCAGGCGTTCAACCTGAAGTTCCGCAATATCGACAACCGCGTCTACGAAATATCCCTGGAAGGTGCCGGCGACGAAGTTGTGGGCATCCACGCCCACGCCGACGTGGTGCCGGTGACCCCGGAAAACTGGGTACTGGCCGATGGCACCCGCCTCGACCCGTTCAAGGTCACGCTGATTGGCGACCGCATGTACGGCCGCGGCACCGAGGATGACAAGAACGGCATCGTGGTGACGCTGTATGCGATGAAAGTGATCAAGGAAGAAAACCTGCCCCTGGCACGCAACTTCAAGCTGCTGGTGGACACCACCGAAGAAACCACCGGCGACGCCATTCCCTACTACTTCGAACACAACCCGACGCCCAACTACAACCTCGCGCTGGACGGCGGCTACCCGGTCGTCATCGCCGAAAAGGGTTATGGCACGGTCATGGCCACCTTTGCCAAGCGCAAAGCCGACGGCAAAGGCGCCGAAATCATTGCCATGACCGGCGGCCTGGCGACCAACCAGATTCCTTCGGCATCGGTGGCCACGTTGCGCAGCGACAGCCCCGCCGAACTGGCTGCCAGCCTGCAACAGGCCGGGAGTGCATTCGCCAAGGCCAATGGTGGCGATTTCACAGTAGATGCCAAGGTCGTCGACAAAGACGTCAAGCTGACCGTCACCGGGGTATCGGCGCACTCTTCCGAACCCGAATCGGGCATCAACCCGGTGGCGCGGATGCTGGTCTTTATCAACAGCCTGGACGGCAAGGTTGCGTTCAAACACAACGAGATTACTGACGCTGCCCGCTATGCCGCCGATAACTGGGGCCTGGATTACCTGGGCGGCAAATTGGGCGTGGGCTTTGCCGATACGTTCATGGGGCCACTGACCACCTCGCCGACCTTTGTCGGCATGGATGAAAAAGCCTTCAAGCTGGCGGTCAACCTGCGGGTGCCAAAAGGTAAATCCCCAGAAACGCTCAAGAAAGAGATCGCTGACAAGCTGAGCGCCTGGAGCCAAAAGACCCATATTGCGCCAGCCTTCGACTACTCGGTCGCCGCGCCGATGTACCGTAACCCCGAGGGTGAATGGGTCAAGGCGCTGCTGGCCGTGGCCACGGAAAACCTGGGCATGAAGCCTGAGTACGGGACTTCGGCTGGCGCAACCTCGGTGCATGACCTGCCCAATGGCGTGCAATTCGGCCTGGCCCGCCCCGAGGTCAAATACACCGGGCACACCGACAACGAGTTCAAGACCACCGAGCAGTTCCTGCTGGACCTGCAGATCGTGACGGAAATGATGGGCCGTATCGGGCAGTTGCCGAAACTCTGACCCAGCACCTGGACCCGCTTGTGCGGCGGGTCCATTTGCGCAGGCTTGAATTGCAGACAAACAAAAACGCCGCTCATCACTGAGCGGCGTTTTTGTTGAATATGGAGCGGGAAACGAGACTCGAACTCGCGACCCCGACCTTGGCAAGGTCGTGCTCTACCAACTGAGCTATTCCCGCAAATGGCGTCCCCTAGGGGACTCGAACCCCTGTTACCGCCGTGAAAGGGCGGTGTCCTAGGCCACTAGACGAAGGGGACACGCTAACTGAAACACATGGTGTGTGTTCCAGTGCCCAGAGGCCTTGTCCGAAGACTTGGTCCTGGTTTCACTCAGTGCCGCCCGAAAGCCACACTGTTTAAAAATGGAGCGGGAAACGAGACTCGAACTCGCGACCCCGACCTTGGCAAGGTCGTGCTCTACCAACTGAGCTATTCCCGCAATGGCGTCCCCTAGGGGACTCGAACCCCTGTTACCGCCGTGAAAGGGCGGTGTCCTAGGCCACTAGACGAAGGGGACACACGTACAACATTCACTCCCTACCGCGTTTCGCTGTGTGCTTTACGCTGTAAGTGGCGCGCATTCTATGGATGGATTGAAAGGTCGTCAACCCCCAAGGATAAATTTATTTAAATCAATGACTTCGCCCCGCTTTACCGCCACTGTCGGAGTTTCTCGCCGTCCAGGCTTTGGCGCCTATATTCTGGCGCCCGACAAGACGTTATAGTCCTGACCCGCGAATGGTGGCAATGTGCATCTATTCAGAGTTACTACATATACAGATGAAAGCACTGACTCATCTCGTCGAAGAGTCCTATCCGCCGCAAGCGCCAATCACTACACTTCAACGCACATCCTACAAAGAGGTCACACCGGTGACACCACTCATGATCACCCTGCTGGTAATAGCCGCGATCGTAATACTGATCGCCATTGGCTACATGAACCACGTGGTGGAAAACAACAAACTGGAAAAAGCCCGGGCCCAGATTGAGCTCAATGATCGGCTGCGCCGCTGTGGCGAGATCACCGAGACGTTCCCCGGCCAACTGATGACGCCGCAGCTCAAACTGCTGCTGACCCGCCTGGAACTGAACGTCAACCAACGCATGCTCCACCTCAACAAATCCAGCAGCACCATCAAGGCCCGTATTGCCGAGCTGGAAGCACTGGTGGGCCAGGGCGAGTCGATCCCGGTGAACAACCCTCCAGGGCCGATCCAGACCGAAGCCAAGGCCAAGGATGTACGCTTCCTGCTCGAAGCCCTGCACGGCCAGGTCACCCGCGCCGCCCAGGACGGCTTTTTGCCCACCAACGAGGCCAAGCACTGGTTCCGCGAAATCCGTCACCTGCTGGTGCTGCTGCACATCGAGTTCTTCAACAATCTTGGCCAACACGCGCTGCAACAGGCGCAGCCCGGCCAGGCGCGCCTGGCGTTCGAGCGCGGCGTGCAATACCTGCGCAAGCAGCCTGAACCGGCCACCTACAGCCAGCACCTGCAACTGCTGGAAAAACAATTGGCGCGTGCCAACTCCATGGTGCTGACCAACAGCCAGCAAACCGCCGAAGAGACCAATGAGCTGACCGCAGGCTTGAAAGCCGATGACGCTGATGCTGAGTGGAAAAAGAAAGTCATCTACGACTGATCCTCTCCTGCCTTGATTCGCCGGGTGCATGCTTTGCACCCGGAGCCATCATCCTGCCTCTACCCCTCGCTGCAATAACTCGCGTACAAAAGTGCACTTCATTCCGTAAACGAAAGAGGCCTTCATGCCAAGTGTCATCATTGATGGTCAGCCCCTGCACTACGTGGACCAGGGCGCGGGCCCTGCTGTCCTGCTCGGCCAGAGCTACCTGTGGGACCAGCACATGTGGGCACCGCAGATCGCCGCCCTGTCGCAACAGTACCGAGTGATCGTGCCAGAGCTGTGGGGTCACGGTGAGTCTGGCCCGCTACCGGCACAGACCCGCACCCTGGACGACCTGGCACGCCAGGCCCTGGCCTTGCTGGACCATCTGGAGATTGCCCAGGTCAACCTGGTGGGTTTATCCGTCGGCGGCATGTGGGCTGCGCCGCTGGCGTTGCTGGCGCCCGAGCGGGTCAACAGCCTGGTATTGATGGATACCTATCTGGGCGCAGAGCCTGAGGCCACCCGCGAACAGTATTTCGCACTGCTCGGCGCAATCGAGGCCGCGGGTGCTATTCCAGATGCCCTGCTGGATATCATCGTGCCGATCTTCTTCCGCCCCGGCATCGACCACGACTCTGCGCTGTATCAGGACTTCCGCCAGTCCCTGCGCGACTTCCCCAAGGATCGTCTGCTGCAAAGCATCGTGCCCCTGGGTCGCCTGATTTTCGGTCGTGGGGATGCGCTGGAAGGCTTATCCCGCCTGAATGCTGATACGACTCTGGTGATGTGTGGCAACGAGGACCAGCCGCGCCCACCCGCAGAAGCGCAGGAAATGGCCGATCTGATCGGCTGCGATCTGGTATTGATCCCGGACGCAGGGCATATCTCCAGCCGGGAAAATCCTGATTTCGTCAATGAGGCACTGCTGACCTTTTTGGCCAATCACGCCTGATCACACCTTGAGTATCTCCAATGTAGATGAGATGCCGAGGCGCGCAGCTACACTCCCCCCTGTGGGAGCGGGCTCGCCCGCGATGGCGCCCGTGAGTACACCTCAGGGTGTCAGCTCCCCCAGGGAACTCGTTCCGGCCCTGAATATGATCACAGCCGGAAATGCCCCACCATCCCCTTGAGTTCCGCCCCCAGTTGCGCCAACTCGATACTCGATGCCGCATTACCCTGCATGCTCAGCGCCGATTGATCGGCGCTGGCGCGGATACTGGTGACGCTGCGGTTGATTTCTTCGGCCACCGAGCTCTGCTGCTCGGCCGCCGCCGCGATCTGCTGGTTCATCTGCTGGATCAGCGACACCGCCGCGGCAATGCTGCCCAACGCACTTTCGGTTTCCAGGGCATCGCTGACAGCCAGCTTCACCAGCTCGCCGCTGTGCTGGATATCCCGCACTGAAGACTGCGCCGCGCTGCGCAAGGTGCTGACCAGACGTTCGATTTCCTCCGTCGATTGCTGGGTGCGCCTGGCCAGGGCGCGCACCTCATCGGCGACCACCGCAAAGCCGCGCCCTTGCTCCCCGGCGCGTGCCGCCTCGATGGCGGCGTTGAGCGCCAGCAGGTTGGTCTGCTCGGCAACACTTTTGATCACCTCCAACACGCTACCGATATTCTGGATTTCGGCGCTCAGGCTTTCGATGCTGGTGCTGGCAGAGGTCGCCGAACTGGCCAGCAGCTCGATGCGCTGCAGGCTCTGGCGTACCACCTGCTGGCCAGTGTCGACCTTGTCGTCGGCGGTCTGCGCCGCTTGCGCGGCCTGCTCGGCATTGCGTGCCACATCGTGCACCGTGGCGGCCATCTGGTTCATGGCGGTGGCGACTTGCTCGGTTTCTTCTTTCTGGCTACTGACTTCGAGATTGGTCTGCTCGGTCCCCCTGGACAATGACTGGGCCGAGCTGGCCAATTGTTCAATCCCCGCCTGCAGCCCGCTGACCATATTGCTCAGGCCCCCGCCCATCTGCTGCATCGCCTGCATCAACTGGCCCATCTCGTCCTGTCGGCTCACCTCCATGCGCCCGCTGAGATCCCCGGCCGCAATCTGCCGGGCCACGGCAATCACGCTGCGCAGCGGCATCACGATCAGCCGGGTAATCAGCCACGCGGCAATCACCCCGACCAATAAAGCTAGGGCCGATGACACAATGATCAGCAAGCTGCTCTTGGCCAACTGCGCCTGCATCGACTGGTCCTGCGCGGCATAGGCCTGGTTGACCTGCGCCACCACTTGCGCGGCCCGCTCATGCAACTGTTGGTAGACGATTTTTTCCTGGGCCAGCAGGCCGGTGTATTCGGTGAGTTTTTCGCTGAAGGCTCCGATATGCCCGACCACTTCATTGAGCACGGTCTGATAGCCAGGATCCTTGACCAGGGTCTGCAGTTGCCCGGCCTGGGCCAGGGCCTGATCGGCCTGCTCGATGTGGCCTTGCCCGGCACTGTCCGCGTCGCCCTTGCGGCTCTGATCCAGGCGCACATGGGCTTCGTTCATGGCCTGCAACATCAAGCGCGAAACCTGCCCCACCTGCCCGGCCTGCTCGATAAACTCGGCGCCCTCTTTGCCTTGGCTTTCCTTGAGGTTATAGGCCCCATCGTCGGCCAGGCCGGCCTGCAATACATCAAGGTTGTTGGCGACACTGGACACCGACCAACTGGCCATTTCCAGCGCCAGGTCCTTGGCCTGGGTCAGCTCGACAAATTCGTCAAATGCCTTGCGATAGGCGCCCAGCGCCTGCTCGACCTCGCTCATGTTGAGCGCCTGGGCTTCGGCCACCAGGCTATCCACCCGTTGGTGCAGGACCTCGACCGAGTCGGCATCGCTGCGCAACGCATACTCCTGCTCAATCAAACGCACATTCAGCAGCCCCTCATTGAGCGAAGACATGCCCTTGAGCCCCACAAAACGCTGGCCAACGGTTTGCAGGGACCACACGCCAATCGCCGCCACCAGGGCCGTCAACAGCAATACCAGGGCAAACCCCAGCCCCAGCTTCCTGGCCAGCCCAAGGTTGGCAAATCGTCGTTGCACGGCCGAAATCATTGCGCAAAGTCCTCTTGGGGTGGCGAACGCCAGCAAGCCCGGTATCCATGCAACGAGATTCGCAATCCCGGGCCCTGCAACACAAGACGTTGGCGCCACAATAATGGCAAAAAGCTACATCCCCGTCGTTTTCAGAATGGTGGAGGTCGATCCTGTGGGGCCCATGGCTTTGAACAATGCCAGGGCCCGATGATCGCAAGCATAGGCCACATTGATCCGCAGCCATTCAGCGTGCTCGCCGGTCGGGCTGAACAACTCGCCGGAAGACAGCAAGACCCCAAGCTGTCGGGCCCTTGCGTGCACCCTTGAGCCATCCCCTGAACCCGGGCGCGCCCACACAAACATGCCACCTGCGGGCACCGCAAAGACCTCCCACTCTTCATCCTCCAGCACCTGCAAGGTCTTCGCCATCTCCGCGCTCAGCCGTCGGCGCAGGCGCTGTACCCATTTGCGGTAGGTGCCGTTGGTCAGGAGACTGGCCACCATCGCTTCGGCAAAGCGTGAGGTGCCCATACCGGTCAAGGTCTTGAGCTTGAGCAATTGGCTGATGAGGGCCGTGCTGGCGGTGAGATAGCCAACCCGCAGGGCGCTGCTCAGGGTCTTGGAAAAGCTCGAGACATAGATCACCCGATCATCATGGGCCAACGCCGCCAGACGGGTACAGGAAGCATGTTGCAGGTCGCCGTAGACATCCTCCTCGACAATCAGGAAGTCCCGAGTGTGGGCCAGGTGCAACAGACGCTCGGCGACCACCCGCGACAGGCTGGTGCCCGTCGGGTTGTGGTAGAGGCTGTTGATGAACAGGCACTTGGGGCGGTGGCGGGCCAGCAGCGTTTCCAGGGCCTGGATATCCGGGCCGCTGCGAGTTCTGGGCACCTCCAGCAACATGACACCGTGGAAAGCCAACTGACGATACAGGTTGCCGTAGCCAGGGCTCTCGACCACCACCGTGTCGCCGGCCTTGAGCAAGGTGCGGATCAGCAGGTCCTGGGCATGGCTCGCGCCGTGGGTGGTGAGGATCTGCTCGGCAGTGCTGGCCACCTGGATCTGTGTCAGGCGCTTGTGCAATTGCTCACGTAACGCCGGCAACCCCAGGGGCGTGCTGTAATTGAAAACCCCAGCGGTATCGGTACGGCTGATTTCGCGAATCGCATAACTGATGTCATCACTTTCACGCCAGGAGTCCGGCAGCCAGCCGCACCCCAGCTTCAATTCTCCCAACTGATTATCGGTAAAGGCCCCCCACCTGCGTTCTGCCCCCTCATACCACTGGCACTCCGCCAATGGGCTGCTGACCACCGGTTGCTCGGCGATAACAAACCCCGAACCGGCCCTTGAGGCCAAGACCCCTTCGGCCACCATGCGCTCCAGCGCCTCGATCACACTGGATTGACTGAGCAGGTTGTCCTGGGCCAGTTGCCGGATGGAAGGCAGGCGCGTTCCGGGGCTGACCCCGCTCTCCCGAATCCATGCGGCAATGGCGCTGACAATTTGCTGAACCACCGGTACAAGGGCTTGTCGATTGATCCCTAAATCCATGAGCCACCCCCCTTCAACTGTTTGGCATTTAACTCAAAACAGTTAAGCACAGAAGGCCAGGATCACCCTGTTCATAAATTTATTAAATCATTGATTTTATTGGGTTATTTACCTATTGAAACACAATAGCCCAGGGCATCTTGCCACCTGCGGAAACGCCCCACAGCACTGGAAATCACTTTCTCAGTAGTGCACGGCGACCCGTCCTAAATAGCCGTCGCACCGCCATCCACGGCCAATGCCTGGCCAGTGGTGAACGCGGCGCCATCGCTGCACAGATACAGCACCGCGCTGGCGATTTCCCCGACCGTGCCAATGCGCCCGACCGGGTGCATGGCGGCGGCAAACTCAGCCTTGCGCGGATCGGCTTCATAGGCACGACGGAACATGTCGGTGTCGATCACCGCCGGGCACACGGCGTTGACGCGGATTTTCTTTTTCGCGTACTCGATGGCCGCCGACTTGGTCAGGCCAATCACCGCATGCTTGGACGCCGCATAAATACTCATCTTCGGCGCAGCCCCCAACCCCGCCACCGACGCGGTATTGACGATCGCCCCACAGCCCTGGGCCAGCAGCAACGGCAGCTGATACTTCATGCACAACCACACGCCCTTGACGTTGACCCCCATGATGGCGTCGAACTCATCCAGGGTGCCATCGGCCAACTTGCCCTGTTCAATCTCGATGCCGGCATTGTTGAACGCATAGTCCAGGCGACCATAGCTGTTCAGCACTTGCTGCATCAGTTGCTGCACATCCGCCTCCAGGGTGACGTTGCAGCGCACGAACAACGCCTCGCCGCCCGCCTCGCGGATCAACGCGACGGTGCCCTCTCCGCCCGCCACATCCAGGTCGGCGACCACGACCTTCAGGCCTTCGTTGGCGAATGCCAGCGCCGTGGCGCGGCCGATACCGTTGGCAGCGCCGGTGACCAGGGCGACCTGGCCGGAAAACGTCATGCTCATTGCTTATATCCTTGGATGAATGCCCGTGGGCCCAGCATAGCCAGGGCCAGGCGCCGCGCGTCAGCACTATCAGAGGGCCGGTTGAGCGCCCATGCACGGCAGTGATAAGCCTGCCGGGCCCACTATCAACCCAGCCTATCGCCGGGCATTCGCAGGTATCGGCCGACCTTGCTCCTGGCGCCTGGAAGGTCTATCACTTGAGGTCCATTTATCCAGAGTCCTTGCCATGACTGCCCAGACCAACCGCCAATTCCTGCTTGCCAAACGCCCGGTCGGTGCGGCCACGCGGGACACCTTTACCTACCAGGAAGTGCCGGTGGGCAACCTGGCGGACGGCCAGGTGCTGGTGCGCAACGAATACCTGTCCCTCGACCCAGCCATGCGTGGCTGGATGAATGAAGGCAAGTCCTACATCCCGCCGGTCGCCATCGGCGAAGTCATGCGCGCCTTGGGCGTAGGCCAGGTCATCGCCTCGAACACGCCGAAATTCGCGGTCGGGGACTACGTGAATGGCGCCCTGGGTGTACAGGATTACTTCCTCGGCGAGCCGCGCGGTTTCTATAAGGTCGATCCGAAACTGGCGCCGCTGCCGCGCTATCTGTCGGCGCTGGGCATGACCGGCATGACCGCCTACTTTGCCCTGCTCGACACCGGCGCGCCCAAGGCCGGCGATACCGTAGTGATTTCCGGCGCCGCCGGGGCGGTGGGCAGCATTGCCGGGCAGATCGCCAAGATCAAAGGCTGCCGCGTGGTAGGGATTGCTGGCGGCGCCGACAAGTGCAAGTTTTTGCTGGAGGAACTGGGGTTCGACGCGGCCATCGACTACAAGCACGAAGACGTGCCGGCGGCCCTCAAGCGCGAATGCCCAAAAGGCGTGGACGTGTATTTCGATAACGTCGGCGGCGATATCCTCGACGCCGTGCTCAGCCGCCTCGCGTTGAAGGCGCGGGTGGTGATCTGCGGGGCCATCAGCCAGTACAACAATAAGGAAGCCGTGAAGGGGCCGGCCAACTACTTGTCACTGCTGGTCAATCGGGCGCGCATGGAAGGGTTTGTGGTGATGGACCATGCGGCGAACTTTGCCGCCGCCGGGCAGGAAATGGCCGGCTGGATGGCGCAAGGCAAGCTCAAGAGCAAGGAAGATATTGTCGAGGGACTGGAGACGTTCCCTGAAACGCTGATGAAGCTGTTCAACGGCGAGAACTTTGGCAAGTTGGTGCTGAAGGTCAACTGACACCCCACAGCGCCCTTGTGGGATCGGGTGCCAAGCGGCACACCGTAAGCAACTGTGGGAGCTGGCTTGCCTGCGATAGCATCACCTCGGACTGACTGAAAAACCGAGGTGCCTGCATCGCTGGCAAGCCAGCTCCCACATTTTTAGCGCAAAGGCATCAGGCGATTTCGGCAACCACCGCCGCCAGGGCCTTGGCCGGATCGGCCGCCTGGCTGATCGGACGACCGATCACCAAGTAATCAGAACCCGCATCCAGCGCCTGGCGCGGCGTAAGAATCCGCCGCTGATCGTCCTGGGCGCTGCCCGCCGGACGAATCCCCGGGGTCACCAGTTGCAGCGTAGGATGGGCAGTCTTCAACGCCTGGGCCTCCAGCGCCGAACACACCAGGCCATCGAGGCCGGCTTTCTGCGCCAGGGCCGCCAGACGCAGTACTTGCTCCTGGGGCTCGATATCCAGGCCAATACCGGCCAGGTCCTCACGCTCCATGCTGGTCAGCACGGTCACACCGATCAGCAACGGCTTGGGACCGCTGCGCTGATCCAGCACCTCACGGCACGCGGCCATCATGCGCAGGCCGCCGGAACAGTGGACGTTGACCATCCACACACCCATCTCGGCCGCGGCCTTGACCGCCATCGCGGTGGTGTTGGGGATATCGTGGAATTTCAGGTCGAGGAACACCTCAAAACCCTTGTCACGCAGGGTGCCGACGATTTCTGCGGCACAACTGGTGAACAGCTCCTTGCCGACCTTGACCCGGCAGAGCTTGGGGTCCAACTGGTCAGCCAGCTTCAGTGCGGCGTCACGGGTAGGGTAATCCAGGGCGACGATGATAGGAGTCTGGCAGACGGACATTGGAATGGGCTCTCAGGCAAGTCGAAATCGGCGCGGATTGTAGCGCAAGCAGCGGCTTTGCGGGATCCGATGATCGGTAAATCCTCGGCAAGCGCCTATTTTTCTGGGAGAACCGACTAATATTTCAAAGCAGATACATTCACGACACGCCTGCAACATGCCCCGACAGTAGCCTCGCCCGCAGGTGACGGCAAAAACGTGACTACCCTGGACCTAGCCATTGCCGGCTCCTACAAAGGATCAGCTCACCTTGTCCTCGCGACGAACCTGCGCCTGAGTCGCGCTCCAATCCGTCAACAGGCTATACGCCACCGCCAACAAGGTCGGCCCGATAAACAAGCCGATAAAGCCAAACGCGATCAAGCCACCAAATACCCCCAGCAACACGATCACCAGTGGCAGGTTACCGCCGCGGCTGATCAGGTAGGGCTTGAGCACGTTGTCTACGCCACTGATGATGAATGTGCCCCAGACGCCGAGGAACACCGCGTAGGTGTAATCGCCCTTCCATACCAACCAGGCCGTGGCCGGGATCCAGACCAGGGGCGGGCCCATGGGGATCAGGCTGAGCAGGAAGGTGACGATGCCCAGCACCAGTGCCCCGGGCACGCCGGCAATCAGGAAGCCGATCAGTGCCAGCAATGCCTGGGCGGCGGCGGTGCCGATCACGCCGTTGACCACCCGTTGCACCGTACCGGCCACCAGGTCGATGTAGTAGCCGGCGCGATCACCGATCAAACGCTCCAGCAGGCGGTGGACGAACATCGCCAGGCGTGGCCCGTCGCGGTAGAAAAAGAATACAAACACCAGGCTGAGGGTCAGTTCGAGGATGCCACCGCCGATCTGCGCGCTGCGGGCCAGCAGCCAGTTGCCGACCTGCCCCAGGTAGGGCTTGATCGTGACCATCAGGGCCGCGCCCTGCTGGTCGATGCTGTCCCACATGCCCACCAGCCGCTCTCCCACAAACGGGATCGAGCCCAGCCAGGTGGGTGCTTCGGGCAGGCCGTCGACCTGGACGTCCTTGATCAGCGCCACGGCATCGCGCACATGGTCGGCCAGGTTGAAGCCCAGCCACACCAGTGGCACTGCCACCAGCAACATCCAGCCCAAGGTCAGAATCCCCGCTGCCAGGGACTCACGGCCGCCCAGGGCGCGGGTCAACAGGCGCATCAGCGGCCAGCTGGCAAACGCCAGCACCGCGCCCCAGAACAGCGCCGACCAGAACGGCGCCATCACCCAGAAACTGGCACCAAACAGCACCAGGAGCAGGATCTGCACCAGCAGGCGATCATTGTTGAGCATGTGCTTTCTCGAAAAGAAGTCTGTTGAGGGAGAGCTTAGGCGAACGGCGCGGGTCCGTTCGCCCTGGAACGATCAGCGGATCACTTGCAGATGCAGGCCCTGGGTCTCGCCAGTAGCGGTTTCCAGGCGCGCCGCACGCACGCCCTTGTCGATCAGGCCCTGGCGCCAGGCTTCAGCGTTGGGTCCGCTCAAACTGACCCGCAAGGTGGTGTCGAGGTTCAATCCACGGGAAATCAGGGTCAACCATGTTGCGTCGGGCTCAGCCCCCAGCAAAGGAAAATCCAGGTCGCCGGTGCTTTTCAGTTCGCGCAGCAGTGTGGCAGAGGTCGGCAGCAATTGCCCCAATGGCGCGCTGGCGTCCATTTGCTCCACATGCAGGTAAGCCCGGCGATTGCCGCGGGTGATGCCGTACAGCGCCACCAGAGAGTTGTCCTGAGGGGCGGCCAGGCGCAGCAAGAGGAATTCCTGCTGGCCATCGGCGCCGACCAGCTTGGCATTGCCCAACACTTCATTGGCCCAGAGGCTGCTTTCGCCACAATCGCGGGCCTGGCACCAGAACAACAACTGCGCGCCCTGTTCTTGCAACGCCTCGCGCGTGGCTTTGAAGGCCGTGCTGGAACTGTGCTCGGCAGGCAGTTCATAGGTGATGGCGGTTACTTGGCCACGGGCCGTGGCCTGACCGTCGTAGCGCAACTGGCCGCTGATCTTGCGGATCGCGCCCATGGGGTAGATGCGTTCTTTTTCTTCGGCGGGACGGTAGTCGACAATCTGCGCATCCACCTGACGGGCCACGCTGGGCAGATCCTGGCTTCCCGGTAGATCAGCAGCGAAGACCAACGGGCTGATGCAGCACAGCCCAAGCACACGGATAATTCCCTTGGCACTACTCATCGGATCGGTGCGCCTGGGCCGGTGGATGCCTTCGCGGTATTCGGATTGTTCATGGTTGACTCCCTTTCAATCCGCCCAGCCTCGACAGTTGCCCCCGCCAAGTCAAGGCGCGGTGAAGAACCGATTGAAACAGTCTGCAACAAGAACCGCTCCCGACTCGTCATTCAGGTGCAAATGATGGCCACCTGCAAGGGTGGTGACAGTGAACGGCACCTGCGCAAGCAGCTCGGGATGTTTGGCCAGCATGCCTTCTTGCGCGACCACCAACTGTGCAGGGCACGCCACTCGACGCACGAAGGCCATGGCCTGTTCTTCCGTCAGGCGTATTGGCGAGGCCAGGGTCAGGCGGCTGTCACTGCGCCAGGTGTAGCCGCCCGGCACCGGCATCAAGCCGCGCTGGGCCAGGAGTTCCGCGGCTTCACGGCTGACGGCCACCACGCCTTTCATTCGCGCTTCCACCGCCCGGTCGAGGGTGCCGTACACCGGTTTGCGTTTGTCCTGCAGGTTGATTTGCGCCTGCAGGGCCATGCCCAGGCGCTCGGCGGGGTCCTCGCCGGTGGCGGTCGGCGGGATCACGCCGTCGATCAATGCCAAGTGCGTCACGCGCTCCGGCATGGCCCCGGCCAGCACCGTGGAAACGACTGCCCCCAGGGAGTGGCCAAGTAATGCAAAACGTTTCCAGCCCAGCTGTTCGGCCACTTGCAGCACATCAAACACGTAATCCCACAAGGCGTACCCCGCCCCAGCCGGGCGGTGGGCCGAGTGGCCGTGACCGGCCATGTCCAGGGCGACAATGCGCAAACCCTGCAGCTTGGGCGCCAGGCGCGCAAAGCTGTTGGCGTTGTCCAGCCAGCCATGCAGGGCGATCACCGGCAGGCCGTCTTCCGGGCCGAACAGATGGGCCGCCAGCTCAATGTGCGGCAGGCTCAGGCGCACTTCTTCGACAGGCGTGGTCATGCGCAACTGCGCTCGCGGGCTTCCCAACGGGTAAACAGGTTCTTGATCAGGGTCGCCGTGTCCTGCGGCCGCTCCAGGGGAAACATGTGGCCGCCGGGCATGGTCAGCATCTCGCCCATGGGCAGGCGTGCGACGCCGCTGGCGTGATGGCGCATCACCACCCGGCTCTGCCGGCCGCGTACTACGGCCAGTGGCACTTTCAATTGGCGGGTCTGGCCGGGGCTGGTGTGTGGCACGCCCCGATAAATGCTGATTTCCGTGGCCGGGTCGAACCGCAGGCGCAGGCGATCGCCGACCTGGTGCAGACCATGTTGCAGGTAGGCCTCCAGGCAGTCCGGGTCAAACCCGCGAAACAGTGTCTTGCCGGAAAAATACTGACGCGCAGCGTCCAGGTCGCTGAACTCTTCGCGCCGGCCCAGGGTGCGGCCAGCCGGGGTCAGGCGGTCGATCAGGCCAAAACGCTTGGCCGCGCGGATCACCCAGCGGTCAGCCAGGGTCAGCACCGGCGAGTCGAGCATCACCACCCCGCGATACAACTGCGGGCAACGCAGGGCCGCGTGCAAATGCAGCACCCCGCCCAATGAGTGGCCGACGCCCCACACCGGCTCCGGCTGCTGCTCCAGGTGGTGGATCAGTTCGTCCACCAGGTTCTGCCAATTGTCATCCACCGGAAACCGCGGGTCGTGGCCGTGCTGCGACAGGTGCGCCACCGCGTACTCCGGGGCCAGGGCATCGAACAATTTGCCGTAGGTCGCCGAAGGAAAGCCATTGGCATGAGTGAAAAACACATGTTGCGACATAACCAACCCATCATCCAAAACAGAATTCGATTGTCCTCACGCCTGGTCGCTACAGCAATGACTGTAACTGCCAGGAATGATGACACTCACGCCACACCTATCGCGCCGGCGGGTTCTCGCCCAGGGGCACCACGGCCATGGTCAGGCGCGACACACAACTGGCCTTGCCCTCGTCACTGGTCAGGCGGATGTCCCAGACATGGGTGGTGCGCCCGATATGGATCGCCCGGGCCACCGCCGTTACCCGCCCGGAACGCAGGCCACGCAGGTGGTTGGCGTTGATTTCCAGGCCCACGCAATAGAACTTGCTGGCGTCGATGCACAGGTAGCTGGCCATGGAGCCGACCGTTTCGGCCAACACCACCGAGGCCCCACCGTGCAGCAGGCCATAGGGTTGATGGGTGCGGTGGTCGATCACCATGCTGGCGGTCAGGGACTGGTCGTCGAAGGTCTCGAAACGGATATCCAGCACTTCACCAATGGTGTTTTTCTGGATGGCATTGAGTTGCTCGATATTGGGGAGGGTGCGCCACAGGCTCATTGCAGTGTCCTTGTTGATTTTATTGGGTGCTCAATCCTGCCACAGCACTGCCTCGGAACGCGCGCTCCAGGCCTGGAACTGTGGGCCGTAGGTTGACTCGATCACGTTGCGCTTGATCTTCAGGGTCGGTGTCAGAAAGCCGTTTTCCACGGCCCAACTGTCTTTCACCACCACCAGTTGACGCAAGCGCTCATGTTTATCCAGCACCTGGTTGACCTCTTCCAGCAGGCGCTCCAGGCTGCCATGCAAAGATTGCCGGGCCTCGCCGGCGGCCTCCTGCTGGCCCACTGCAGACAGCACGCACAAACCCATCGGCGCGCTCAGGCCATCACCCACCACACACACCTGCTCAATGCGCCCGTGCTCCGCCAAGCGGTTTTCGATGGGGGCCGGGGCGACGTACTTGCCCTTGCTGGTCTTGAAGATCTCCTTGAGCCGCCCGGTCAGGCGCAGGCGGCCTTCGGCATCCTGCTCGCCCTTGTCGCCGGTACGCAGGAAGCCGTCTTCGGTGAGGGTCTCGGCAGTCTTCTGCGGGTCCTTGAAGTAACCGAGCATGGTCGCGCCGCTGCGCACCTGGACTTCACCGGCCGGGTCAATGCGCACCTCCACGTCCGGGCACGGCAGGCCGATCCAGCCAATCTTCTGCTGGCCGGGGCGACAGACATGGGAATAACCACAGCTTTCGGTCATGCCATACACCTCCAGCACATCCAGGCCCAGGCGCAGGTACCAGCGTAGCAACGCCTCAGGCACCGGCGCCGCGCCGGACAGGGCCACCCGCACGGCGTCCAGGCCAAGCCCGGCGAGCACCTTGCGCCCGACGCGCTTGCCGATAAATGGCAGGCGCAATAGCAGCTCCAGGCGTTTTTCCGGGATTTTGCCGTACACCCCCATCTGGAACTTGGTCCAGATCCGTGGCACGCCGAACAAGGCCGTGGGCCGGGCGCGTTGCAGGTCGGTGAGGAAGGTGTCGAGGCTTTCGGCAAAAAACACCGTTTGCCCGGTGTAGATCGCAGCCATCTCGACAAACATGCGCTCGGCCACATGGCACAGCGGCAGGTAGGACAGCAGCCGGTCGCCCTCCCCCAGGCCGAACAGCTCGGTGCCTCGGGTTGCCGCAAACGCCAGGGCGCCGAAGGTGTGCATCACGCCTTTGGGCAGGCCGGTAGTGCCGGAGGTGTAAATGATGGTGGCCAGGTCAGTGGCAGCCGGCGCCGGGTCATCCTGGATCGGTGAGCAGGCCTGCAGGTCGGCCCAAGTGAAGTCGAACGGGCCCTCAGGGCACAGCGGCAGGCTGATGGTCGCAAGCCCGGCCTTGATGCCTGGGGCCATGGCCGGCCAGTCGTCGAGCTTGCCGATAAACACCAACGCCGCCTCGGAGTGCTCCAGCACGTGGGCCACGGAGTCGGCGGTGAGGTTGGGGTACAGCGGCACCGAGACATGCCCGGCCATCCAGATCGCCAGGTCGGCGATAATCCAGTGCGCGCAGTTTTTCGAGATCAGGGCAATGTGCGAGCCCTGGGGCAACTCCCGTGCCCGCAGCCAATGGGCGGCGCAACGGGCCTGGTGGCCGACCTCGCCCCAGGTAAGGGTCTGCACCTCGCCGCCACCCGTGGGCTGGACCAGGAAGCGCTGGCGCGGATGGCGCGCCTCACGTTCAAAGAAGACCTGCAGCGGCAAACGAAAAGCGACAGACATGGGACGCGCTCCTGTGTGTTCCGATGGTAGCCAACCAAGCACTTGCTTGGTGGACTATTCCATGCACACAGGAGCACTGCAAGTCGCTTGCGGGCAGAACGCAATCAAACTGTGGGAAAGGGCTTTTGTGGGAGCGGGCTTGCTCGCGAATGCGGAGTGTCAGCCAATACATTCATTGACTGATGCACCGCATTCGCGAGCAAGCCCGCTCCCACAGTTGATTGTGTTGTGCCTTAAAAATCAGGGGTTTTTCACGTTGTTGAGGCTCATCAGCCCCGCCAGCGGGAAGTCCCCTTCCAGCTCCGCCAGGCTGGCGGTGTGCATCGGTTGCGGCTGGCGCTGGTGCCCGTGCTGCAAAAAGCTGATCAGGTTGCCCACCAAAGGCTGATGGCTGACCAGCAGCACATTGTCATCGGTGTCGAGTTTTTCCAGGACTTGCAGGGGGTTGCCGTCCGGCGTCAGCCACGACACGGTGCGGATTTCTGGCACAAACCCCAACGCCTCGCGCACCAACTGGGCAGTCTGTTGCGCCCGCACATAAGGGCTGGCGATGATCGCGCTGATGGGCTGGCCGATCAGGTGCGCGGCGCTGTGCAGCACTTCTTCGCGGCCACGCTCGGTCAGGTTGCGCTGGGCATCGCTGGGTGCATGGGACTCGGCTTCACCGTGGCGCAACACCCACAGCTTCATAGCTTGGGCTCCTCATCGCGCACCGGGTGCGGGGCTGGCGGCACGCTGTGGGCGGCTTCGCCTTCCGGGGCGCGCGGGGTTGGCCAATCAGCAAAGGGCCAGGGTTTCTGCTCACTGTGGAAACTGCCAAAACGGCCAATCTGCGCGAGGAACTGGCTGAGGCTGTCGCCAAAGTTCATCAGGCCCAGGTTCGGTGCGCCGTAGATCAGGCGGTAGATCAATTGCACCACCACCAACGCCCCGAGGATGAACTGCGCTACTTGCCAGACCAGGGCAAACACCAGCATCCACAGGATGCGCAGGGCAATGGATTCATACTTGGGTGCTGCTTTCGGATCGTTCATCGCGGGTTCCTCAGTTGAAACCACTGGTGGAAATAAAGTCGACATCAGTCTTGGGCTCGGCACGCATCAGCAACTCGATGACCTGGTTCAAGGTGCGCCCTTCAAACAGGATCGCGTGCAGGCCGGCGACCAACGGCATATAGACCCCGGTTTCCTGGGCCTTGGCCTTCAGTACTTTGAGAGTATTGACCCCTTCGGCCACTTCACCCAGGCGGGTGACGGCATCTTCCAGGCTCAGGCCCTGGCCCAGGGCGAAACCGACCTGATAGTTGCGGCTTTTCGGTGACGAACAGGTGACGATCAAGTCGCCCACCCCGGCCAGGCCAAGGAAGGTCATGGGGTTGGCGCCCTGGTTGACCGCAAAGCGGGTCATTTCCGCCAGGGCGCGGGTAATCAGCATGCTCTTGGTGTTTTCCCCCATGCCCAGGGCCACCGCCATGCCGGCGATGATGGCGTAGACGTTTTTCAACGCCCCGCCCAGTTCTACGCCAAAGCGGTCAGCACTGGCATAGACACGGAAGGTACGGCCATGCAGCACGGCCTGCACCTGTTCGCACAGGGCCTCGTCTTCACTGGCGACCACGGTCGCGGTCAAGGCATGTTCGGCCACTTCCCGCGCCAGGTTCGGCCCGGAGAGCACACCAATGCGCGCCTGGGGCGCGATTTCTTCGAGGATTTCGCTCATCAGCTTGAAGGTCTGGGCCTCGATACCTTTGGTCAAGCTGACCAGCATCTTGCCCGCCAGCCGCTCGGCATGGGGCGCCAGCACCGAGCGCAGGGCACTGGAGGGCAGCGCAACGAAGCACAGGTCGCAGTCATCCAGGGTGGCCTGCAGGTCCGTGACCGGCGTGACCGCAGCGTGAATCTTGATGCCCTTGAGATAACGGGGGTTTTCGCGGTTGACCCGGATGGCCTCGGCCTGTTCGGGATCGCGCATCCACTGGCGCACCTGATGGCCGTTTTCGGCCAGCAGATTAGCCACGGCGGTACCAAAACTTCCGCCTCCCAGGACCGCAATTGGGCGCTGTTCAGTCATATGCAATCCGTTAATCCATAAGCAGTGGCGATGGCGGCATTATACGGGCCGGCCAGACGGCGACCAGCCCTTCTGTGTTTTCCGCATTTGTCGGAAAATGGCCGAATAGACCACAGTAATTGCGATGGTGCCGACTGGCAAAAGCGCCCGCCTCAGTTAACATGGGCGGCTATCCGCAATTATCAAGGCCGTGCCGTGTATTTGGGCCCTCCTCCTCGTTCATCTCTGTTTCTGGCGCTGTTGGTCAGCACGCCGTTGCTGGCCGACGATCTGTTCCTCGACAACCAGCCACTGCCCCAGGTCCTGACGGCGACCCGACTCAAGCAGTCGGCCGCCGCCGTACCTGGCAGCATGACGGTGATCGACAGCGAACTGATCAAGGCCAGCGGCGCGCGGGATATCGCCGAGTTGCTGCGCCTGGTGCCGGGGATGATGGTGGGCTACACCTCGGGCAACCAGGCTGCCGTCAACTATCACGGCACCAACGCCAGCGAAGCGCGGCGCATGCAGGTGCTGATCGACGGCCGCTCGGTGTACCGCGCCGGCCTGGCCACGGTGGACTGGAGCGATATTCCGGTGGCCATGGAGGATATCGAGCGGATCGAGGTGTTCCGTGGGCCCAATACCGTCAGCTACGGCGCCAATGCGCTGATGGCGGTGGTCAATATCCTCACCCGCTCGCCGGCCAACAGCCAGGGCACTCGGATGAAAATGATCCGGGGCGAGCGCGGGATCAACGATTGGTATGCCAGCCAGGGCCTGGGCTGGGACACCGGCAACCTGCGGCTGTCGCTGTCCGGGCAGCAGGATGACGGCTTTGACAGCAACCGCGTGGGTGCCGACTACCGCGACAGCCGGCGCCTGAGCCGCTTCAGCCTGAAGGTCAGCCAGACCCTCGACCAGCAGCAAAGCATCGACTGGCAGATCAACGCCAAGGAAGGGACCAACCAGCGGCCATACACCTACAGGCCGGTCTTTGCCGAGATTACCGAGGGCGGTACCGATTCCGACGTCAGCGCCAAGGACTACGCCGCCTCCCTGCGCTGGAACTTCGATTTCAATCCCGACCACAGCCTGTATATCCAGGGCTCGGCGCAGCAATGGGATCGCCGGCAGATCTGGAAGGCCTGTGATGCCAAGGTCTCGTTCAGCCCGCAGTTGACGCAACTGTGGCAAATGAACCCCAACTACGCTGAAAAGTTGGCGCGGCACATGCTGATTTACCAGGGCGGTACGCCACCGCAGGGCTCCCCATCTGAGCAGGCGCTGGCCCGGGAGGTCATCGAACAATGGAATAAAGACGGCAAGAAAAGTGTCTGCGGCAATATCGACCAAAGCACCAAGGAAAGCCGCTACGACCTGGAAGTGCAGGACACCCTGAGCCTGTCCGACAGCCTGCGCCTGGTCAGCGGCATGAATTACCGCTACGACCGCGCCGACTCCGACACCTACTTCAATGGCCGGCTGGACGACACCACCTGGCGCCTGTTCGGCCACCTCGAATGGCGCGCCAGCGAACACTGGCTGTTGCAGGGCGGGGCGATGTATGAAAACACCCAACTGAGCGATAGCTCGCTGACGCCCAGGGTCGCAATCAATTACCTGATCAACCCGCGCCACGGGCTGCGGGCGGTGTACTCCGAAGCCATCCGCTCGCCGGACATGTTCGAGAACAACGTCAATTGGAGCTATAAGGTCACCAACCTCAGTTCCCCCACCTACGGGCAGAACTCCGGCCAGTATTTCGTCAAGACCCGGGGCCCGGGCAACCTCGACAAGGAACTGATGCGCTCCCGGGAACTGGGCTATAACGGCTTTTTTGCGGATTTCGGGCTGAACCTCGACGTCAAGCTGTTCTATGACGAAATCACCGGCATGATCAGCGAGCCCCTGCGCAATAACCAGTACATCGCCAGCAACAGTAACAGCTCGCGGTTTACCGGCACCGAAACCCAGCTGGACTGGCACCTGAGTGCCGCCGACCGCCTGCGCCTGACCTATGCTTACGTGGATGCCCACGCCAGCAACGCGCTGGACCGGCAACAGACTGCGCGAAACAGCGGCTCGGCCGGCTGGATGCGCGAGTGGGGGCAAGGCTGGTCCAGCGCGCTGTTCTATTATGGCAACGACGCACTCAACCAATATCGCTTTGAACGGGTCGATATGCGGGTCGCCAAACGCATCGCCCTGGGCAAGGCCAACCTGGAGCTGGCCGGCATGCTGCAACAACGCCTCGACCGCCAGCCCACTACCCATGTCGACAATAACTACGACCAGCGCCATGTCCTCTACTTCAGCGCGGAGTTAGAGTTCTGACATGAACCCTGCCCAGTCAAGGATGACCGCCCTCTTCGGCGCCAGGTTCTGGCGCCGCTGCCTGCTGCTCGTCAGCCTGGCATTGGCCCTGCCCGCGTGGAGCGCCGAAATCCTACTGACCGCCGCCGAGGATGGACCCGGCGTGCAGGCATTCACCCAGGCCCTGCGCGAACAGCGCCCCGCCGATAGCGTCACCTTCAAGGCCCTGCAAGACATGCCCGCCCCCGGCCAATTACCGACCAGCACCCGCCTGATCCTGCTGGATCTGCCGAGCCTCGACTGGCGCCTGCAGGACCCCCAGGGCCCGGCCACCCTGGTGCTGCGCATCAGTCGCCTGCAAGCCCGCGAGCGCCTGGGCAGCCATGTGCCCGGCAAGATCAGCCTGCTGTGGAGCGATCCGCCCCTGGACCGGCAACTGCGCCTGATCGCCAATATCCTGCCCCAGGCCCGGCGCATTGGCGTGCTGTACGGTAGCGACAGCGAATTCCTGCTGCCGGAACTGCGCCAGCATGCCGCAGCCCTGGACCTGGAAATCGTCGCCCAGCACTGGGACAACATTAATGACAGCCGCCCGCTGCTCAGCCTGTTTAAAAACAGCGATGTGTTGCTCGGGCTGGATGATCCCCAACTGTACAACCCGAAAACCGTGAAAAACCTGCTGTTGAGCAGCTACGCCAGGCAACTGCCACTGATCGGTCCCAATGCCGGCTTCGTGCGGGCGGGCAGTCTGGCCAGTACCTACAGCGATCAGGCCGACTGGCTGAATGTGCTTGACCGCCTGCTCGATCACGCGCCGGCCGGCTGGCCGCGCTCGCTGTACCCGGAACACTTTAAAGTCGTGGGCAACCCGCAAGTGGCGCGCTCGCTGGGGATCGAAGTGGTGGACGAGACCACCGTCGCAACCCGATTGGCCGAAGGGGAAAAACACCCATGACCTTGGTTCGCCGCTGGGATATCAACACCCGCACCCAGATCATCACCCTGGGCCCGGCCCTGTTACTGACGCTGCTACTGATCAGCTTCTTTACCTTCGTGCGGATCCAGGACTTGCGCCAGGAACTGGACCACACCGGCCAACTGATCGCCAACCAGTTGGCCCCGGCCACCGAGTACGGGGTGATCTCCGGCAACAATGACGTGCTCGACAGCCTGCTGCGGGCGACGCTGGCCACGCCCCATGTGCGTTTCCTGGAAATCCAGGACAGCGCGGAAAACATCCTGGTGTATGTCGAGCAGCCGTCGGAAAAGCATGACCGTTCGCTGTCGGTGAAAGTCTTCCAGGCGCCGATTCGCCTGCAGCATATCCAGCTGGGCAACGATTTTTTCCAGGACAGCACCGCGCAACCCAAGGCGCCACGGGCCGACTATCTGGGACGGGTGATTGTCGGCATGTCCAATGACGCCTTCAGCCAGCGCCAACAGGAAATCCTCTTCAAGGCCGGGATCCTCGCGCTGTTTGCCCTACTGTTCACCTTCCTCCTGGCGCGCCGCCTGGCCTCCAGCCTGTCGCAACCGATCAGCGCCATGGGCCATGCGGTCAAGGCAATCCAGCAGGGTGATTACAAGACCCCGCTGCCGATTGTCGACGACTCCGAGTTGGGCGACCTGTCACGGCATATCAACAACCTTGCCGAAGGCCTGCACCATGCCAGTCGCGAACAGCAGCAGGCCATGGCGCAGTTGATTCAGACGCGGGAGGAAGCCGAGCGCGCCAACAGCGCCAAATCCGACTTCCTGGCGATGATGAGCCATGAACTGCGCACGCCGATGAATGGCGTACTGGGCATGCTGCAACTGCTCGAAACCACCGCCATGACCGACGAGCAGACCGAGTACGCCGCGCTGGCCTCGGAGTCCACCGAACACTTGCTCAAAGTCATCAACGATATTCTCGATTTCTCGCGTATCGAACGCTCGGCCCTGGAGCTTGAGCATATTCCGTTCAACCTGGTGGACCTGATCAACAGCTGCGCCCAGGCCTTCCAGCACAGCGCCATACAGCGCGGGCTGGTCCTGGAGTTGCCGATCCCGCCGGGCATGGAAGCGCTGCGCGTGCAGGGCGACCCGACGCGGATCCGGCAGATCCTGGTGAACCTGATCGGTAATGCGCTGAAATTCACCGAACAAGGCACGGTCAGCGTCGAGCCGAACTGGCAGACCCTGGACCACGAACTGCTGTGGTTCACCTGCACCGTGCGCGACACCGGGATTGGTATTTCGGCCGAGCGCCTGGAACTGATGTTCGACGCCTTTCAACAGGCGGACAGCTCTATCTCCAGGCGTTACGGCGGCACCGGCCTGGGCCTGCCGATTGCCCGGACCCTGGCCGAGCGCATGGGTGGCACCTTGCGCGCCCAGAGCAAGGAAGGCCTGGGATCGGTGTTTACCCTGGAAATTCCCCTGGCGATCTGCCAGCAGAGCCTGCCGCAGATTGCTCCGGACGCGCAGCACAAAGCCGGCGCCGGTGAAGGCCGCCATGTGTTGCTGGTGGAGGACAACCCGGTCAACCGCACCGTGGTCCAAGCCATGCTGCGTAGCCTGGGGTTTGAGGTGAGCGTCGCCACCGACGGCGCCGAAGCGATCCGCAGTGCCGAGAGCCTGATCTTCACCGCGATCCTGATGGATTGCCGGCTGCCGGTGATCGACGGTTATGACGCCACCCGCCAGATCCGCCAATTGCCCGGCTGCGCCGACCTGCCGATCATTGCCCTGACGGCTAATGCGTTACAGGGCGATCGCGAAGCCTGCCTGGCCGCCGGAATGAACGATTACCTGGCCAAGCCGTTCAAACGCACGGATTTGCAGCAAATCCTACAGCGCTGGGTGCATTAGATGGGCAGCATCAGCCAACTGCGACTGGCGTGAAAGACGAAAGTGCGGCAGTCTTAGGCACCCGAGCGGGCCTATAAATGAGTCCGGTTTAAAATTTCAGTGCACAAGTGTACATTCATGTCCTTGATGCTGTGACTTTCACTACAACGCAATAGTCTACCTGTAGGCTGCCGACGTGAGGCAAGCACGCTTCAGTCGGTCGGGAAGATTTACCCGGCCCTGCCGCATGGGATTATTGAGGAGCTCGCATGACCAAACAAAACGCCTTTACCCGGGAAGACCTGCTGCGCTGCAGTCGCGGTGAGCTGTTCGGCCCAGGTAACGCGCAACTGCCCGCCCCCAACATGCTGATGGTGGATCGCATCACCCTTATCAGCGAAGAGGGTGGCAAGTACGGCAAAGGTGAATTGGTCGCCGAGCTGGATATCACCCCGGACCTGTGGTTCTTCGCCTGCCATTTCGAAGGCGATCCGGTGATGCCGGGCTGCCTGGGCCTTGATGCCATGTGGCAGCTGGTCGGCTTTTTCCTCGGCTGGCAAGGCCTGCCAGGCCGCGGTCGTGCCCTGGGTTCGGGCGAAGTGAAGTTCTTTGGCCAGGTCCTGCCGACCGCCAAGAAAGTCACCTATAACATTCAAATCAAGCGCGTCCTCAAGGGCAAGCTGAACCTGGCCATCGCCGATGGTTCGGTGAGCGTCGACGGTCGCGAGATCTATACCGCCGAAGGCCTTCGCGTCGGCGTGTTCACTTCCACTGACAACTTTTAAGGGTTATCCGCATGCGCCGCGTCGTTATCACTGGTCTGGGCATCGTTTCGTGCCTGGGCAATGACAAAGAGACCGTCTCCGCTAACCTGCGTGCAAGTCGCCCTGGCATCCGCTTCAACCCGGAATATGCCGAAATGGGTCTGCGTAGCCAGGTTTCCGGCTCCATCGACCTTCCCCTCGAAGAACTGATTGATCGCAAGATCTATCGCTTCGTTGGCCATGCCGCAGCTTATGCCTACCTGGCCATGAAAGACGCGATTGCCGACTCCGGCCTGAGCGACGACCAGGTGTCCAACGTCCGCACCGGCCTGATCGCCGGCTCCGGCGGCGCGTCGACCTTGAACCAGATGGAAGCGCTGGACATCCTGCGCGAGAAAGGCGTCAAGCGCGTTGGCCCGTACCGCGTCACGCGGACCATGGGCAGCACCGTTTCCGCGTGCCTGGCCACGCCCTTCCAGATCAAGGGCGTGAACTACTCGATCTCCTCCGCCTGCGCCACCAGTGCTCACTGCATTGGTACTGCGGTCGAGCAGATCCAGTTGGGCAAGCAGGACATCGTGTTCGCCGGTGGCGGTGAAGAAGAGCACTGGAGCCAATCGTTCCTGTTCGACGCCATGGGTGCACTGTCCACCCAGTACAACGAAACCCCGGAAAAAGCCTCCCGTGCCTACGACGCCAAGCGTGACGGTTTCGTCATCGCCGGCGGTGGCGGCATGGTGGTGGTCGAGGAGCTGGAACACGCTCTGGCCCGTGGCGCGAAGATCTACGCGGAAATCGTCGGCTACGGCGCGACTTCCGACGGCTATGACATGGTCGCGCCAAGCGGCGAAGGTGCCATCCGCTGCATGCAGATGGCCATGGCCACCGTTGATACCCCAATCGACTACCTGAACACCCATGGCACCTCCACTCCGGTGGGCGATGCCAAGGAAATGGAAGGCGTGCGTGCGGTATTCGGCGACAAGGCTCCGGCCATCAGCTCCACCAAGAGCCTGTCGGGTCACTCCCTGGGCGCCGCAGGCGTTCACGAAGCGATCTACTGCCTGCTGATGATGGAAGGCAACTTCATGGCCGGCTCCGCCAACATCGACGAGCTGGACCCAGCCGTTGCCGATATGCCGATCCTGACCAAGACCCGTGAAGATGCCACCATCAACACGGTCATGAGCAACAGCTTCGGCTTCGGTGGCACCAATGCCACCCTGGTGCTCAAGCGCTGGCAGGGTAAGTAATACCCCGCAGGTTGTGCTTATGAAAACGCCCCGACTGGTTCGGGGCGTTTTTTATGGGGTGGGGTTAACTTTAGACCGCGTCGCTTTCATCGCAGGCAAGCCAGCTCCCACATTGATCGCATTCCAACTCGGTCGAGTGTGGGCTTGCCTGCGATGGCGATCTTCAGCCCTACACCGAAAACCGCGCCACCATGGTGTTCAGATCCACCGCCAAGCGCGATAACTCCTGGCTCGCCGCACTGGTTTGATTCGCCCCTGCCGACGTCTGCATCGACAGGTCGCGGATGTTCATCAGGTTGCGATCCACCTCCCGCGCCACCGCTGCCTGCTGCTCCGAGGCGCTGGCAATCACCAGGTTGCGCTCGTTGATCAGGGTAAACGCCGAGGCAATCTCCTCCAACGCCGTGCCCGCAGACTTGGCAATCTCCAGGGTCGCACGCGCCCGGCCATTACTTTGCTGCATGGAACTGACCGCCTGATCGGTACCCTGCTGAATCCCGCCGATCATCTGCTCGATTTCCTGGGTCGATTGCTGGGTGCGATGGGCCAAGGCCCGCACTTCATCGGCGACCACCGCAAAACCACGCCCGGCCTCGCCGGCCCGCGCCGCCTCGATCGCCGCATTCAACGCCAGCAGATTGGTCTGCTCGGCAATGGAGCGGATCACATCCAATACCTTGCTGATGCCGTACACCTTCTGCGCCAAGTCCTCGACCTGGGTGGCATTGGCGGTCACGTCGTCGGCCAGGGACTCAATCGACAGCACCGTCTGGTGTACCTGTTCGCGCCCGTGCTGGGCAATACGATCGGATTCGCGCGAAGCCTGTGAGGTAGCTACCGCGTTACTGGCCACCTCCTCCACCGCCGCCGTCATCTGGTTGACCGCCGTGGCGGCCTGTTCGATTTCCTGGCTTTGCTGGTGCAGGCCACGGGTGGCGTCTTCGGTGACCGAACTGAGTTCCTCGGAAGCGGACGCCAGTTGGCTGGAGGACTGGGAAATACGCTGGATGGTCTCGCGCAGGTTTTCCTGCATGCTCTTGAGCGCCTGCTGCAGGCGCGCTGGCTCGTCCTTGCCGCTGACAGTGATCTCGCCGGTCAAATCGCCGCTGGCCACCCCTTGGGCGACCCTCAGCGACTGCGCCAGTGGCGACACGATACTGCGGGTCAACAACACGGCCAGGCCGATGGTAATCAGCGCAGTCAGGGCAATCATGCCGATCACCCCTATTCGGGATTGACTGAACACTTGCTGGGCCAGTGCCGCCGCCTGATTGGCGCTGACCTTGTTGAGAGTGACCAGTTCGCCCAGGGTACCGGCCATGGTATCGGCCAGATGATTCATCTCGCCATTGACCACCTTGACCGCATCTTCCAACTGGTTCTGCCGGGACAACGCCATGACCTGCTCCTGGCGTTGCAGGTACTGTTGCTGCTCAACCTTGAAGCGGTCGAACAGTACCTGGTCCTCGGGCAGCACAATCAACGCTTCATACAGCAACTGCGCGGTGTGCAACTGCTTTTTGATTTCGAGGATTTTTTGCTCATTCTGCGCCACCGCCTGAGGGTCGCGATTGACCAGCAGGCGCAGGGTCAAAGCGCGTATGCGCAGCAGATCCTGACTCATTTCACCGGCCGCCATCACACTGGGCAGCCAGTTGGTTTCCACCTGGTCGGACTGCTCGCGCATATTGGCCATTTGCAGCAAGGCGAACCCGCCCAGCACAAACACCATCAACGCCAAAAATCCAAAACCCAAGCCTGCACGCGGAGCGATATTGAGACTTCTGATACTCATTGCGCTGATTCCTTTCAAGAGCGCTGCATCCACCTGCAGCGAGTTGCTCTTGAAAGGTATCGGCGTCTTCGGCTTTTTGCGTAAGACGAAAACGCGATATCAAAACGCCTTTATCTACTGAGTCTATTAGTGTAGCGATTCAGCGCACGGTAAAGCTCTTCTGGGTCAGCAGGCGATCACCCTGGAACACCATGAACCGCCACTCGCCCGGCACCACTTCGTGGCTTTCGGTGAACTCGTAGGCCATCACGTCCTGAGGCGCACCGGGCACCAGTTTCTGGGTCACTTCGAACTTGTCATGCCGCTGGCCATCAGCCGTGCGAATGCCTGGGGTGAAGTAGAGCAAGGTCAGCGGCGTGTCTTCGGCCACCTTGCCGAGCAACTGGTAACGCAGGCCAAACTTGGTCCCCAGCTTGGCCGGCACTACGGTGGTGGCCTGGATCTGCTCGTTGCTACGGCGCAACACGCGCTCGCCCGATTGCAGCTCGGCTTTCGGGCCTTCGAATACGCCGAATTCCACCGGGCCTTCGATACGGACTTCGGCACTGGCCAGGCCGCTGATCATCATCAATGCCGCCAGGGCGCTTAAACGGGTGAGGTGCATAGTGGGCTCCTTGAGTGAGATGGCGGGAGCTTATGACACCGGTATGACGGGACGATGACAAACCCGATCAACGCGCCTTGGGCAAAATCGCCAGGAAATTGTCCCGTGCGACTTTTCGCGCAACGTCTTCAGGCAAGGCATCGAGGAAGGGATTGAAGCTGCGCATCTCCTTACCCAACTTGTTGAACCGCCCTACTACATCAGACCCCAGCATAAAGCGCTCCGGGAAGCGCTCTACCAGCGCCAGCCATTGCAGACGGGGCTTTCCCGCCTCGTCCAGTAAATAAGGGGTGAGCACGCTCCAGGACAGGTCGATGTACAGGTTGGGATAAGCCTCCAGCATGCGGCTCAGGGTCGGCAACAGGAAGTCCAGCTGCGTCTGGTGCCGATGGATCTCCATGCTGGTGCCGGCATGGGCCCAGATAAACCGGGTATGCGGATGATTACGCAGTGGCCCTTCGATCTCCGCCAGGTACAAGGGGTTGCGCTCGCGCTTGGAGGTGATGTTGGAGTGCACCAGCACCGGCAGGTCATTCTCGGCGGCCAGGTGATAGATCCGCGTCATGGCCTCGTTATTGGCCCGAGGTGTGTCACCGGAGGTCAGCGCAGTCAGGTCATCGTGGCGGGTGAAGACTTCGCCAATGCCCTGCCACAGGCCCGGATACAGGTCGAGCATGCGCTGGATATGGGCCTCGGAGTTCTTGTCGTTGGGGTTGAAGCCGCTGAGGAACGGGTGGAAATGCTGGCGCTGTTCGGGGGCCAGCTTGCTGACGGCTGCGGCGACGATTACATCGGTGGCGCTATACCAGTAGGCATCCGCGTCATCTCCGGCGTAATAGCGTGGGCGCTTGGGTTCGTCTTCGTGCCACTTCTTCGCAACCGGGACGCCGGAAATCATCACATGCTCGATGCGATTATCGGCCATGGCCTTGAGCAGCTTGTCCATGCCGGCCGTCTCCTGGAAGAAGTCGACGTAATGCAGGTGCGCGTCGCTGTAGGCATAGTCGCGGGCTTGTACGGTAAGGCTGCTGGCGGCGAGCAACAGGGCAAGACTCAGGCGGGTCCAGGGCACGATACAACCTCAATAAGGGATTAGTCAGGTAGACCAGCGGCGGCCTGCCGGGGTTCAGCTGATAAAAACACGGAACACTCAGGTGCCAGCATGCTCTATAACTGCATGATCTTCATCCTGCCACCCTGTGAGGTTTACCATGCCTGTTATCGTTAATACGCTGAACACCGAGAACTTTCGCCATAGCGTCAACATCAATAACCATGAGCTGTTTACCGACCTGCCCAAGAGCCTGGGTGGCGACGACTCGGCGCCCTCGCCCCACGATTACTTCGACGCCGCGCTGGCCTCATGCAAGGCCCTGACCGTCAAACTGTATGCGCAGAAAAAGGACATCCCCCTGACCGGCGTGACCGTGGAAGTCACCCACGACAGCACCGAGGAGCAAAAGGGCAAGTACAAGCTCAACGTCAAGCTGACCCTCAAGGGTGTGCTCACCGATGAGCAACGCACCGAGCTGCATCGCGTGGCCGACAAATGCCCGGTGCATAAACTGATGACCACCGCCGAGATCAGCATCGAGACCAAACTCGCCGAAGGTGCGTTCAGCCAGTAACACCGATTCCCTGCCTGGCGGGTTATGCTCAAGCCCTACAAACCCGCTCAGACAGGGATGCTCCATGACCACCGTGACTGTGATCCGCCCGCGCGCCGAAGATGTCGAAGGCCAGCCCATCCTGCGCCCGCTGCCCTCGCGGGAATGCCGTAGCGTCGGGCCCTTCGTGTTTTTCGACCATATGCTCCAGACCCGCTATGCCCCTGGCAACGGCATGAATATCCGCCAGCATCCGCATATTGGCTTGTCCACCCTCACCTACCTGTTTGAAGGCGAACTCCTGCACAAGGACAGCCTCGGCTCCGATCAAGTGGTACAGGCCGGTGACGTCAGCTGGATGACCGCCGGCAGCGCCATTGCCCACGTCGAACGCACGCCCGACGCGCTCAAGGCCAAGGGGTTCGATCTACATGGCCTGCAGGTGTGGCTGGCCTCACCCAAGGCACACGAGCAAGGGCCGGGGCATTACAGCCATCACCCTGCCGCCAGTTTGCCGGTCAGTGACAACCTCGGGGTGGTGATCCGCATGATCGCCGGCAGTGGCTTTTGCCTGGAATCACCGGTGCCAGTGCTGTCACCGACGCTGTATGCCGAGGTCCATATGCAAACCGCCACCACCCTGCTGATTCCGGATGAGCATGTGGAGCGGGCAGTGTATGTGCTGGAAGGTGATGCGCAGCTCGAGGGCGAACCCGTGGAACCCCATAGCCTGGTGGTGCTGCCGGCGGGCCAGAGCATGGCGCTGTTTGCCGAGACCGACTGCCATCTGGTGGTCTTCGGCGGTGCGCCACTGGATGGGCCACGGCGGATCAACTGGAATTTTGTCGCCAGTGACCCGGCATTGATCGAACAGGCTCGCCAGCGCTGGGCGGCCGGGGATTGGCCGACAGTGCTGGGCGAGGCAGGGAGAATTGAGCTGCCTCTGAGATAGCTATCGCGGGCAAGCCCGCCCTCACACTTGGAATGCCCTCCAACATGTGGGAGCGGGCTTGCCCGCGATGGGGCCAACTCAGGCGCTAAATATTCAGCCCTTGAACACTTCATCCAACAAATTATGCATCGCCTGGAACGCTCGCCCAGCGGTCTTGGCGTCGTACATCATCTTGCCCGGCACATTCGCCTGCGGGTCAGTGAACGAATGCACCGCGCCACCGTAGCTCAGCAATTGCCAATCCACCCCGGCCGCGTTCATCTCGTCTTCAAAGGCAGGCAACTGCTCTTTGGGCACCAACGGGTCAGAAGCGCCATGCAGCACCAGCACCGAACCCTTGATGTTCTTCGCGTCTGCCGGGTTGGGCGTGTCGAGGGTGCCATGGAACGACACCGCCGCCTTCAGCGGCGCGCCGGTACGCGCCAGCTCCAGAGAGCAGCAACCGCCAAAGCAGAAGCCAAAGGTCGCCAGCTTCGAGGTATCGACAGCCGCTTCGGCCTGGCCTTGCAGTTGTTCAAGGGCCGCCTGCATGCGCTTGTTGAGCAGCCCACGGTCATTCTTCAACGGCATCATTGCCGCGCCAGCTTCATCACCGTTCGACGGGCGCACCTGTTGCCCGTATAGATCGGCGATCAACACCACATAGCCCTTGCCGGCCACGGCCTTGGCGATCTCTTCGGCGCCTGCGCTGACCCCCATCCAGTTCGGCGCCATCAACAGGCCCGGCAGTGGGCCCTGGTGGCTGGCATCGAAGGCCAGGCGGCTTTCATAAGACTGGCCATCAATCTGATAGACCACGGAACGCACGGTGACTTGGCTCATCATTTTCTCCGGTTGATATCCATGAAAACGAAAAACCCCGCCGAAGCGGGGTTTTCTTGCAGCGTTGTTAAACCGACAGTTCAACCAACAGCTTGTTCAGTCGGCGCACGTAGGCGGCCGGGTCTTTCAAGCTGTCCCCTGCGGCCAGGGCCGCCTGGTCGAAGAGGATGTGCGACAGGTCGCCAAAGCGCTCTTCGCTCTGCTCGCCGTCGAGTTTCTCGATCAGCGGGTGAGCCGGGTTGAATTCGAAGATCGGCTTGGAGTCCGGCACCTTCTGCCCGCTGGCTTCCAGGATCTGGCGCATTTGCATGCCCAGGTCCTGCTCGCCAATGGCCAGGATCGCCGGGGAGTCGGTCAGACGGTGGGAAACCCGCACTTCGCTGACAGCATCGCCCAGGGCGGTCTTGATGCGTTCAACCAGGCCTTCTTTGGACTTGGCCACTTCTTCAGCGGCTTTTTTGTCCTCTTCCGAATCCAGGTTACCCAGGTCCAGGTCACCACGGGCCACGTCGACAAAGCTCTTGCCGTCGAAGTCGCTGAGGTAGCTCATCAGCCACTCGTCGATACGGTCGGTGAGCAGCAGCACTTCGATGCCTTTCTTGCGGAAGACTTCCAGGTGCGGGCTGTTCTTGACCTGGGCGTAGGTTTCGCCGGTCAGGTAATAAATCTTGTCCTGACCTTCCTTGGCGCGAGCCAGGTACTCGGCCAGAGACACCACCTGCTCGCCGTCTTCGCCTTGAGTCGAGGCAAAACGCAGCAGGCCGGCGATTTTTTCCTTGTTGGCGAAATCTTCAGCCGGACCTTCTTTCATGACCTGGCCGAAGTTTTTCCAGAAGCCCTTGTACTGCTCAGGCTCGTTCTTCGCCAGTTTTTCCAGCATGTCGAGTACACGCTTGGTCAGCGCCGACTTCATGGAGTCGATGATCGGGTCTTTCTGCAGGATTTCCCGCGACACGTTCAGCGACAGGTCGTTGGAGTCGACCACGCCCTTGATAAAGCGCAGGTACAGCGGCAGGAAGGATTCCGCCTGATCCATCACGAACACGCGCTGCACGTAGAGCTTCAGGCCTTTGGGCGCTTCACGCTGGTACAGGTCGAACGGAGCACGGGCCGGTACGTAGAGCAGCGAGCTGTATTCCAGCTTGCCTTCGACCTTGTTGTGGCTCCAGCTCAGTGGGTTCTCGTAGTCGTGGGCGATGTGCTTGTAGAACTCCTGGTATTCCTCGTCCTTGACCTCGGTACGCGGACGGGTCCACAGGGCGCTGGCGCGGTTGACCACTTCCCATTCCTGGGCTGGAGCCTCCTCGCCTTCGGCCGCCGCTTGTTCTTTCGGCAGTTCGATCGGCAGCGCGATATGGTCGGAGTACTTCTTGATGATATTACGCAGGCGCCAGCCATCGGCGAATTCGTCTTCACCGGACTTGAGGTGCAGCACGATGCGGGTACCGCGGTCGGCCTTGTCGACGGTGGCGATTTCGAATTCGCCCTCGCCCTTGGAGGCCCAGTGCACGCCTTCGCTGGCGTCGAGGCCGGCGCGGCGGCTGAACACTTCAACTTTGTCGGCGACGATAAAGGCCGAGTAGAAGCCCACGCCGAACTGGCCGATCAGGTGCGAATCTTTCTTCTGGTCGCCCGACAGGTTCTTCATGAAATCGGCGGTGCCGGATTTGGCGATAGTGCCCAAATGGGTAATCGCATCTTCACGGCTCATGCCGATGCCGTTGTCTTCGAGGGTGACGGTCTTGGCGTCCTTGTCGAAGCTCACACGGATTTTCAGTTCCGCGCCACCTTCCAGCAACTCAGGCTTGGACAGGGCTTCGAAACGTAATTTGTCGACAGCGTCAGAGGCGTTCGAGATCAATTCGCGAAGGAAGATTTCCTTGTTGGAATACAGCGAATGGATCATGAGGTGCAGCAGCTGCTTCACCTCGGTCTGGAAGCCCAGGGTTTCCTTTTGAGTTTCCACACTCATGGTCATCAAACTCCAATTGGATGGCAGTGGCCGCACCCGAAAGGGTTAGCGGCGGGTTGTCATCAAAGTTGGGGGCTAAGACCAGGATTTCAAGGGCGGGCCTGCTCCTGAATCTTGAAATGCGCGCGAGCGGTCGCGATAGGTTCGGCCGGGGTGCTTTGCCAGGCAGTGATTGCCACATTGGCCACCCGCCGTCCCTGGCGCCACACCTGGCAGGTGGCAAAGGTGTCGCGAAACTGCCCGGCCCGCAGGTAATCCAGGGAAAAATCGACGATCTTAGGCAAGCCTTTTTCAACCCCTGGGGTGCCCGTGGCCACCCATAGATGAAAGGCCGCCGACAGCTCCATAAAGCCTGCGATCACACCGCCATGGATGGCCGGCAATATCGGGTTACCAATATTGTCCTTGTTGGCCGGCATGCGAAACAGCAACTCATCCCCCAGGCGCGTGCATTCAACACCGATCAGCCTGGCGTAGGGGATCAGTTCGAGCAGCGCCTTATAGTCGCCCCGGTGATGGGCCTGTTGCATGCGGGTCTTGAATTGATGGGTCATGCCTGTTCTCCCTTGATGCTGCTGCCCAGTCCTTTGGTGCCCTTCAGGCGTTTGCCCATGCGCATGAACGTGCCCACCACATGGGCAATCGGCTGCTGGGGGTCATCCTGATAAGCGAAGCCACGGGTGAAAATCACATCGGTGGTCACCCGATAGCATTGGGCAAAGCCGAACACCGCCTTGTGCGGCTCGGCCGGGTGCATGTAGTCGATACGCAGATCCAGGGTCGGGCAGACTTCAAATTCCGGGAGTACGCACAGAGTGGCCATGCCACAGGCCGTGTCCATCAGGGAGGTCAGGGCGCCGCCATGGATAATCCCGGTTTGCGGGTCACCGACAATCTGCGCGCTATAGGGCAAGAGCAAAGTCATGCCCTGGGGGCTCGCATCATGTACTTGGATGCCCAGGACCTGACAGTGACGCAGGGCCGAAACAAAACGTGCAGCACGCTCTAAAAGGGGGCTATCGGTCATTGGATAAAGACTCTTATTAGTAGTGATCCGGCGAAACAAATACCCCGGAAGAAAGTTCCTTAGCGAAACAGCCTATATATCTGTGGGATTAAAGGAACTAATGCGTGCACCCCATGCTCGAAAGGCCAGTAGATATCTTCAATAAGGAGAAACACCCCATGCGCAAGACTTTCGCTGTTTCCTTGATGTTGGCTGCCGCCCTTGGCCTCGCTGCCTGCGATAAAAAATCCGAGGACAAAGCTCAGGATGCCAACCAGCATGCTGAACAAGCTCAAGAAAAAATGAGCGAAGCTCAGGATAAAGTGAACGACGCTGCAAAAGAAAACGCCGAAGCCGCCAAAGCCCAAGCTGAATCTGACGCCGCCGCTGCTAAAGAAGCTGCTCCAGCTACACCTGCAACCGGTTCCTGATACCGTGGTTTAAATACCACGTTGCAAAAGAAAGCCCGCTTAATAGCGGGCTTTACTTTGTGCGGAGCTTTTATCAAATCAGCAAAGTGCGAAATGTCGGACTAAGCATCAACAACAGTGAACACAGTAACCCCACCACCCACACCAGGCTGCGCTGCCATGCCAAGTCGGCCCAGTAGCACGCAAGATAGACTACCCGCGCAATCACAAAGATGATCGCCAGCCAATCAATCAGGTAGCCCTGGGTCTGAGTGGTATGGGCCATCAATACACCCACTGCAAACAAGATAAACGCTTCAAAACTGTTTTGATGAGCGGCCACTGCCCGTGCGCCGAAGCCGGTCAATTGCGCTTGCTGGCTGCGGGGAAGGTGGTTGTCATACCCGCCCTTCTCTTTCATGGCCTTGCCCACGGGCATGCGCGCCACAAAAATCAGCAGTGCACTGATGAATACACACCAGAACGGAATACTCACGATGTTGCCTCCTTGGTCGCTTCAGGCATCGGTGCCTCTGTAGGGGTATAGACCATGACCTCCAGAACGTCGGAATGAAATTCCCGGCGATACAACACCAGCACCACCCCGCTGCTCATCAGCATGAACAGCCAGGGGCTGACAAACCAGGCAAGCATGGTCATGCCGAAGTAATAGGAACGCAGGCCGAAGTTGAACTGGTTGGCGGCCATCGAAATCACCCGCGCAGCCCGTGAGGCAAACGCCTTGCGCTCCTGCTCGGAGACGTGGCGTTCACCGACCATCGGCGCCGAGCCAATCAGGATCGCCGCGAAGTTGTACTGGCGCATGCACCAACTAAAAGTAAAGAACGCATAGACAAACACCAGGGCCAGGCACAGCAGCTTGATCTCCGACATACCCTGGGACGCCTGCTGCACCATGGGAATGTCCGCCAGCAGCGAGACCGCGCGCTCCGAAGCCCCCAGCACGGTAAGGATACCGGCGAGGATGATCAGGGTGCTGGAGGCGAAAAACGAGGCGTTGCGTTCCAGGTTGCCAATCACGCTGGCATCGGCGATGCGGTTGTCGCGCAGGAGCATGCGGCGCATCCAGTCTTCGCGATACAGGTGCAGCACACTGGCCAGGCAGGCCGTGTCCCGGGCTTTCCAGCTGGCGTAGCGGGTGTAGCCGCCCCAGCAGATGACGAACCACAGTGCAGCAAGCAAGTGAATCAGGTTGGCTTCGACAAATGACATGCGGGTCCTCTAAACAAATGGGGCTGGCTAACTTGGCCAATGTAGAAGCTGGCTTGCCTGCGAAAGCGGTGGATCAGTCGGCCTGATACCGACTGAATGGACGCCATCGCAGGCAAACCGGCCCCCACACTGACCGTGCTCCTGATCTGGAAAATTCATCACCCTTTCGACGTTAGCCCACAAAAAAAGGCACTGCCCACCGCCCATAAAAAATGCCCCGGATCGTTTGATACGGGGCATTTCGATGTCAGCGTGTGACAAGCGCTTTAAGCGATGGCTTCGCTGCGCTTGCCGAGCATACGGTCAACCCCGAATGCAGCCACCAGAGTAATCACACAAGGCACCAGCCAGGCCAGGCCTTGCTCGCTCAATGGCAGGTTAGCCATTTGCGCAGGCATCCAACCCGCCAGCCCCGCACCCTTAAGGGCGTCGATGGTGCCAAAGATAAACGACACCAACATCACCGGACCCAGGATGCGGCCATGCTCATGCCAGAAGTCTTTGCAGAAGCTCAGCGCCACCAGCACGATGCACGGCGGGTAGATGGCGGTCAGTACCGGGATCGAGAACGCGATCAGCTTGGTCAGGCCCAGGTTAGAGACCAGCAGCGAAAACGCAGCAAGGATCACCACCAGAGTCTTGTAGGACAGTGGCAATACCCGGCTGAAGTACTCGGCGCAGGCACAGGTCAGGCCCACGGCGGTGACCAGGCACGCCAGGGAGATCAGTACCGCGAGGAAACCGCTGCCCAGGGAGCCAAAGGTGTGTTGAACATAGGCGTGCAACACGGCTGCGCCGTTGGCTGCACCGGCGGCCACTTCATGGCTGCCCGAACCGAGGCGGAACAGGCTGATGTACACCAGCGCCAGGCCCAGGCCGGCAATCAGCCCGGCAATGATCGCGTAGCGGGTGATCAACTGCGGCGACTCGACACCACGGGAGCGGATAGCGTTGACGATCACGATGCCAAACACCAGCGCGCCCAGGGTATCCATGGTCAGGTAACCATTGATAAAGCCCTGGGAGAACGGTGCGGCGACGTACTCAGGCGTAGCAACGCCGATATCACCCGCAGGCAGAGCAAAGGCCGCGATACCCAGGACCGCCAGCGCAATGATTTTCAGCGGCGCGAGAAAACGGCCGACGGTATCCAACAGGCGCCCTGGGTACAGGGAGATGAAGAACACCAGCAGGAAGTACACCGAGCTGTAGAGGAACAGTGCCAGCGGGCTTTCGCCGGTCAATGGCGCCAGGCCGACTTCAAACGACACCGTCGCGGTACGCGGGGTGGCGAACAATGGCCCGACTGCCAGGTAGCACGCGGCAGCCAGGATGCCACCGGCGACCTTGCCGATAGGGCTGCTCAACGCGTCCATGCCACCGCCGACCTTGGCCAGGGCGATGACCGTAACCACCGGCAGACCGACTGCGGTGATCAGGAAACCCAGCGCCGCCATCCAGACATGCGGCCCGGACTGCAAACCAACGATAGGCGGGAAGATGATGTTGCCGGCGCCCACGAACAGGGCAAAAGTCATAAAGCCCAACGCCAGGATATCCTGGCCTTTCAACACTTTCATTTGAGGAAATACCACACTACTGAATCGGAATTTAGAGGGGGATTCCCTATGGATGAGGGAAATACTGCCGGCCCTTATGGGGACCGACCGGTCTAGCACGCGGCTTCCTTTTGGGATGCAGGCGCATAAAGAGGCGGCAAGAGTACCGAATTTGTCTGACAAACGCACTGTTGCGGGGCGGACTGTCCGATAAGCGACACTTTGATGTCGCGTTTTCATACTTAATTTGGCAATGCTGTCCACTGTGGGAGCTGGCTTGCCTGCGATGCAAACGGCGCGGTGATACAGGCCAGCTCCCACAGTGGATGGCAGAATGCACAAAGGCCACCCGAAGGTGGCCTTTGTGTGGTGAAGCGTCAGTTAAGCGCGAGGCTTACTTGATCGCCCAGCCAGTCAGCTCGGACAAAGCCTTGCCGATGTCTGCCAGCGAACGCACGGTTTTCACGCCTGCGTCTTCCAGGGCAGCAAACTTCTCGTCTGCAGTACCCTTGCCGCCAGAGATGATTGCGCCAGCATGGCCCATGCGCTTGCCCGCAGGGGCAGTCACACCAGCGATGTAGGAAACAACTGGCTTGGTCACGTGTGCCTTGATGTAGGCAGCCGCTTCTTCTTCAGCCGAACCGCCGATCTCACCGATCATCACGATCGCTTCGGTCTTCGGGTCTTCCTGGAACAGTTTCAGGATGTCGATGAAGTTCGAGCCTGGGATCGGGTCACCGCCGATGCCGACGCAAGTCGACTGACCGAAACCGGCGTCAGTGGTCTGCTTCACAGCTTCGTAGGTCAGGGTGCCGGAACGGGAAACGATACCGACTTTGCCTGGCAAGTGAATGTGACCTGGCATGATGCCGATCTTGCATTCGCCTGGAGTGATCACGCCTGGGCAGTTAGGGCCGATCAGGGTAACACCCAGCTCGTCGCACTTAACTTTAGCGTCCAGCATGTCCAGGGTAGGAATGCCTTCGGTGATGCAAACGATCAGCTTGATGCCGCCGAATGCCGCTTCCAGGATGGAGTCTTTGCAGAAAGGAGCTGGAACGTAGATCACGCTGGCGGTGGCGCCAGTTTGAGCTACAGCTTCTTTCACGGTGTTGAACACTGGCAGGCCCAGGTGCTCGGTGCCGCCTTTGCCCGGAGTTACGCCACCAACCATCTTGGTGCCGTATTCGAGGGCTTGCTGGGTGTGGAAGCTACCTTGCGAACCGGTAATACCCTGGCAGATAACTTTGGTGTCTTTATTGATCAGGACGCTCATTATTTGCCCTCCGCAGCTTTGACAACTTGTTGAGCAGCGTCGGTCAGGCTGGTTGCAGCGATGATGTTCAAACCGCTTTCTGCCAGTACTTTAGCGCCCAGTTCAGCGTTGTTGCCTTCAAGGCGTACAACAACCGGGATTTTCACGCCGACTTCTTTCACTGCACCGATGATGCCTTCGGCAATCATGTCGCAACGAACGATGCCGCCGAAGATGTTGACCAGTACTGCAGCGACGTTGGAGTCGGACAGGATGATCTTGAATGCTTCGGTAACGCGTTCTTTGGTAGCACCGCCGCCTACGTCGAGGAAGTTGGCTGGTTTGCCGCCATGCAGGTTGACGATGTCCATGGTACCCATGGCCAGGCCAGCACCGTTGACCATGCAACCGATGTTACCTTCCAGGGCTACGTAGTTCAGTTCGAACTTGGCAGCGTGCGCTTCGCGCGGATCGTCTTGCGACGGATCGTGGAAAGTCTTCAGCTTAGGCTGACGGTACATGGCGTTGGCGTCGATGTTGATCTTGGCGTCGAGGCAATGCAGATCGCCGTCAGCCTTGATCACCAGCGGGTTCACTTCCAGCAGGGCCAGATCGTGATCCTGGAACAGTTTGGCCAGACCTACGAAGATCTTGGCGAACTGGGCAACTTGCTTGCCTTCCAGACCCAGCTGGAAAGCCAGCTCGCGACCCTGGAATGGCTGAGCGCCAACCAGTGGATCGATAGTGGCTTTCAGAATTTTTTCTGGGGTTTCGTGAGCGATCTTCTCAATGTCCACGCCACCTTCGGTGGAAGCCATGAACACGATGCGACGGCTCGAACGGTCAACGACAGCGCCCAGGTACAGCTCTTTAGCGATATCAGTGCACGATTCAACCAGGATCTTGGTGACTGGCTGGCCATTGGCGTCAGTCTGGTAAGTCACCAGACGCTTGCCCAGCCACTGCTGTGCGAAGGCCTTGGCGTCTTCTTTGCTGCGAACCAGCTTAACGCCGCCCGCTTTACCGCGACCACCAGCGTGGACCTGGGCTTTGACAACCCATTCAGTACCGCCGATTTTGTCGCAAGCTTCTGCTGCTGCTTCCGGGGTGTCTACTGCGTAGCCCTTGGAAACTGGCAGGCCGTACTCAGCGAACAGCTGCTTACCCTGATACTCGTGAAGATTCATGCTTTTTACCGTCTTCGTTAGGTACTGCGCATTCGGCGCTGCGCTCATTATGAGTGCCGCGCCACCTGTGACTGCTGCTTGCCCAGCTCCACCGCCCTAAGACCGGCAAAGCTGCGCAAGACTGCGTCCAGCGGATATTCCGCGGTGAGTCTTGCGCGCAAGGCTCACGACGGGCAACCGCCGTGGTTTCTTATTATCTCGCTTAGCGCTTCTTCTTGTTGGCAATGTGGATGGCATGGCCATTCACTGCCAACGCGGCTTCGTGCAGCGCTTCAGACAGGGTCGGATGGGAGAAAACCATCATGCCGATGTCTTCGGCGCTGGTGCCGAATTCCATACCGATAGCGCCCTGCTGAACCAGCTCTGCTGCGCCTGGGCCAATCACGTGGACACCCAGTACGCGGTCAGTCTTGGCATCAGCGATGACTTTGACAAAGCCGCCAGTGTCGTTCGCTGCCATGGCACGGCCAGAAGCGGCAAACGGGAAGGTGCCGACGTTAACTTCAACGCCTTCAGCTTTCAACTGCTGTTCGTTCTTACCAACCCATGCAATTTCCGGGTGGGTGTAGATGACCGAAGGGATCAGGTCGTAGTTCATCTGGGTCTTGTGACCCTTGATGCGCTCAACCACCATGATGCCTTCTTCGGAAGCCTTGTGCGCGAGCATCATGCCGCGAACCACGTCGCCGATGGCGTAGACGCCAGGTACGGTGGTAGCGCAGTGATCGTCAACATGGACAAAGCCACGCTCGTCGATGGTCACGCCGCTGTCAGCTGCCAGCAGATCAGTGGTCACTGGACGGCGACCAACGGCAACGATCAGCTTGTCGAAAGTGATGGTCTGTTCGCCATCCTTGTCGGTGTAGGTTACGACAACTTCTTCGCCGTTGACTTTCGAACCGGTCACGCGAGCGCCCAGCTTGATGTCCAGACCTTGTTTGGTCAGGGTTTTCAGCGCTTCTTTGGACACTGCGGTGTCGGCAGCCAGCAGGAACGTGTCCAGGGCTTCCAGCACGGTCACTTGCGAACCCAGACGGGACCAGACCGAACCCAGTTCCAGGCCGATCACGCCAGCGCCGATCACGCCCAGGCGTTTTGGTACCGCTTGGAATTCCAGGGCGCCGGTCGAATCGACGATCACGTTCTGATCAACAGGAGCAGGCGGAATGTCGATTGGACGCGAACCTGGAGCCAGGATCACGTTTTCGGCTTCGATGATTTCAGTCGAACCGTCTGGCTTGGTGATTTCAACTTTCTTGCCGGCCAGCAGTTTGCCGTGACCTTGCAGGGAAGTGACGCCATTGGCCTTGAACAGGGTAGCAACGCCAGAGGTCAGGCCTTTGACGATGTTGGCCTTGCGGCCGACCATTGCTGGCACGTCCATGGTCACGCCAGCGTGGTTGATGCCGTGGATGGCAAAACCGTCCTGGGCTTCGTGGAATTTCCAGGAGCTGTCCAGCAGCGCCTTGGAAGGAATGCAACCGACGTTCAGGCAGGTACCGCCCAGGGCCAGTTTGCCTTCCTTGTCGGTGTATTTTTCGATGCAAGCAGTCGAGAGGCCCAGTTGAGCGGCCTTGATGGCGGCCACGTAGCCGCCAGGGCCCGCACCAATCACTACAACGTCAAATTTCTGAGACATGAAAATAGATCCTCTATTTTAGCGACAAGCTTCAAGCCTCAAGTTGCGAGCCAAGCTGCTCATTCCGGCAGCTTGCAGCTCGCAACCCGAAGCTGCTTCTATCAGATATCCAGGAGCAAGCGAGCCGGGTCTTCCAGCAGATTCTTGATGGTCACCAGGAACGTCACGGCTTCTTTACCGTCGATCAGGCGGTGATCGTAGGACAGTGCCAGGTACATCATCGGACGGATCACGACCTGGCCGTTGATGGCCATCGGACGCTGGATGATGTTGTGCATGCCCAGGATCGCAGCTTGTGGCGGGTTGACGATCGGGGTCGACATCATCGAACCGAAGGTACCACCGTTGGTGATGGTGAAGGTACCGCCGGTCATCTCGTCGATGGTCAGCTTGCCGTCGCGGGCTTTCTTGCCGAAGCCGGCGATGCCGCCTTCGATTTCAGCCAGGCTCATCAGTTCGGCGTTACGCAGGACCGGTACTACCAGGCCACGGTCGCTGGACACGGCAACGCCGATGTCAGCATAGCCGTGGTAGACGATGTCGCCGCCGTCGATGGAAGCGTTGACTGCCGGGAAGCGTTTCAGGGCTTCGGTGGCCGCTTTCACGAAGAACGACATGAAGCCCAGGCGCACGCCATTGTGGGACTTCTCGAACAGGTCCTTGTACTTCGAACGCAGGGCCATGACTTCAGTCATGTCGACTTCGTTGAACGTGGTCAGCATGGCCATGTTCGACTGTGCTTCAACCAGGCGCTTGGCCACGGTGGCACGTACGCGAGTCATCGGTACGCGCTTCTCGGTGCGGTCGCCAGCAGCGAATACAGGCGCAGCGGCAGCTGGAGCAGCAGCCTTGGCAGGTGCGGCAGCCGGAGCGTTTTTCTTGGCTTCGACAGCAGCAACCACATCTTCCTTGGTCACACGGCCGTCTTTGCCGGTGCCTTTGATGGAAGCCAGGTTGATGCCGTTTTCTTCAGCCAGCTGACGCGCAGCCGGTGCAGCGATTGGATCTTCACCACCCGCAGCCGGAGCGGCAGCAGCAGGTGCGGCAGCCGGAGCAGCAGCGGCGGCTGGAGCAGCGGCAGCAGCACTGCCCTCTTCGATCGAACCCAGTACCTGGTTGGACAGGACGGTAGCGCCTTCTTCGGCAACGATGGCGCCCAGGACGCCGTCGGCTTCGGCCAACACTTCCAGAACAACCTTGTCGGTCTCGATGTCGACGATCAGGTCGTCACGCTTGACGGCCTCGCCTGGTTTCTTGTGCCAGGTGGCAACGGTGCCATCGGCAACCGATTCCGGGAATGACGGGGCTTTGATTTCGATAGCCATTATCTGTGGGTCCTTAAAATTCGGTTTCAGTCAGCGCGAAGGCGTTAAACAGTGAAAGCATCTTGCAGCAGTTTTTCCTGCTGCTCGGCGTGCATCGACGCATAACCACACGCAGGTGCAGCAGAAGCATCACGGCCGGCATACTCCAGGCTCAGGGCCTTGTTGTGGTTACCGATGCTGCGACGCAGATGATGCTGGCTGCTGTACCACGCGCCCTGGTTCATCGGTTCTTCCTGACACCACACCACGTGGGTGAGGTTGGTGTAAGGCGCGATGGCCTCCATCAGGTCGTCTTCCGGGAACGGGTAAAGCTGCTCGATACGCACGATGGCGATGTCTTCGCGGCCTTCGGCACGACGTTTTTCCAGCAAGTCGTAGTAAACCTTGCCGCTGCACAGGATCAGGCGAGTGACCTTGGCTGCGTCCAGGGTGTCGATTTCCGAAATAACGGTCTGGAACGAACCGTCGGCCAGATCTTCCAGGGTCGAGATGGCCAATTTGTGACGCAACAGCGATTTCGGAGTCAGCACTACCAGCGGCTTGCGCAGCGGGCGGATCACCTGGCGACGCAGCAAGTGGTAGATCTGGGCCGGGGTAGTCGGCACGCACACCTGGATGTTGTGCTCAGCGCACAATTGCAGGTAACGCTCCAGACGGGCCGAGGAGTGCTCCGGACCCTGACCTTCATAACCGTGTGGCAGCAACATGGTCAGACCGCACAGACGGCCCCACTTGTGCTCGCCGCTGGTGATGAACTGGTCGATAACCACCTGGGCACCGTTGGCGAAGTCGCCGAACTGGGCTTCCCAGATCACCAGCGCGTTTGGCGTGGTGGTCGAGTAACCGTATTCGAACGCCAGAACGGCTTCCTCGGACAGGAACGAATCGTACAGGTCGAAACGTGGCTGGCCTTCATACAGGTTCTGCAACGGGATGTAGGTGCCCGCGTCTTTCTGGTTGTGCAATACCGCGTGACGGTGCGAGAACGTACCGCGGCCGATGTCCTGGCCGGTCATGCGGATCGGGTGACCTTCGAACGCCAGGGTCGCGTACGCCATGGTTTCAGCGTAACCCCAGTTGATCGGCAGGCCGCCGGCTTGCATCTTCTGACGGTCTTCGTAGATCTTCGCAACCTGGCGCTGTACGACGAAGCCGTCTGGAATTTCCAGCAGCTTGGCGGACAGTTCCTGCAGGGTTTTCAGATCGAACGAAGTGTCATGACGTGCAGTCCAGGCGTGGCCCAGGTACGGACGCCAGTCCACGAACAGCTCTTTGTTCGGCTCTTTGACCAGGCTTTTTACTACATGCAGACCATTGTCCAGGGCGTTGCGGTATTCGTCGATTTTCGCCTGAACACGCGCGTCATCCAATACACCGGCCTTGGTCAGGCTTTCGGCGTACAGCTCACGGGTGGTGCGCTGCTTGGTGATCTGCTGGTACATCAACGGTTGGGTGCCGCTAGGCTCATCCGCTTCGTTGTGACCGCGACGGCGGTAGCAAACCAGGTCGATGACCACGTCACGCTTGAACTGCATGCGGTAGTCAATGGCCAGTTGGGTCACGAACAATACGGCTTCCGGATCATCCCCATTCACATGGAGGATCGGCGCCTGGATCATCTTGGCAACGTCGGTCGCGTACTCGGTAGAGCGTGCGTCCAGCGGGTTGCTGATGGTGAAACCAACCTGGTTGTTGATAACGATGTGAACCGTGCCGCCGGTCTTGAAGCCGCGAGTCTGCGACATCTGGAACGTTTCCAGGACCACGCCTTGACCGGCGAATGCCGCGTCACCGTGGATGGAAATCGGCAGAACCTTCTCACCGGTGGAGTCGTTGCGACGATCCTGACGAGCACGCACCGAACCCTCGACCACTGGAGAAACGATTTCCAGGTGGGACGGGTTGAACGCCATGGCCAGGTGAACTTCACCGCCGGTGGTCATCACGTTGGACGAGAAGCCCTGGTGGTATTTAACGTCACCGGAACCCAGCTCGACCTTCTTTTTGCCTTCGAACTCGTCGAACAGCTCGCGCGGGTTCTTGCCGAAGGTGTTGACCAACACGTTCAGGCGACCACGGTGAGCCATGCCGATCACGATTTCCTTGGTGCCGTAGGAACCGGAACGCTGGATCATCTCGTCAAGCATCGGAATCAGGCTCTCGCCGCCTTCCAGGCCGAAACGCTTGGTGCCTGGGTATTTGGTGCCCAGGTACTTTTCAAGGCCTTCGGCAGCGGTGACGCGCTCAAGCAGGTGGCTGCGCACATCGGCGGACAGCACCGGACGGCCACGCACGCCTTCCAGGCGATGCTGGAACCAGTGGCGCTGCTCGGAATCGGTGATGTGCGTAAATTCAGCGCCGATGGTGCGGCAATATGTCTGCTGCAACGCTTCGTGAATTTCGCGTAGGCTCGCTTCCTCTTTGCCGATGAACAGGTCGCCGGCACGGAAGGTCGTATCAAGATCGGCATTGGTCAAGCCGTAGTGATTGATCGACAGGTCCGCAGGTGCAGGACGCTGCCACAGCCCCAGCGGATCAAGCTGGGCTGCCTGGTGGCCACGCATACGGTAGGCCTGGATCAGTCGCAGTACTTCAACTTGCTTCTTCTCGTGCTCACTGCTCACGCTTCCGGCGGAAACCGGCTGGGCGCGGCGCTGGTTCTTTGCCAGCAGCACAAATTGATCGCGAATTGTTGCATGCGATACATCGGTGGCAGCGTTGCCGTCTGAAGACAACGTCTGAAATTTGGTGCGCCATTCTTCTGGCACAGCGTTAGGGTCGTGCAGGTAGAGCTCATAAAGCTCTTCCACATAGGCAGCGTTACCACCTGAAAGATAGCCGCTGTTCCACATGCGCTGCATCACGCTTTCTTGCATGCTTGGTCACCCTCGATTTGGGGACACCACCGGCGAAAACACCGAGTTTGCTTGCAAAAGGCCAAGTGCAGCGACCAAAACAAGCCACTTAGGATCACGCTGATAGTTCGGGTACCAACCCGAATGCCCCTGCTTGTCTCATTTCTTCAAAATAAGAGCCGCGGCTTTGTAAGTCGCTGCTCAAGTTAAAACTACGGCGCCGGTTGAAGCCTGCGCCGTAGCATTTACGGGCACAACGGTCCTGCTTTTACTACAACGTCTTACACGCCGCTTTGCAGCAGCATGTTACGGATGTGACCAATTGCCTTAGTCGGGTTCAGGCCTTTGGGACATACGTTGACGCAGTTCATGATCCCGCGGCAGCGGAATACGCTGAACGGGTCATCCAGTGAAGCCAGACGCTCGGCCGTCTTGGTGTCACGGCTGTCTGCCAGGAAGCGATAGGCTTGCAGCAGTGCAGCTGGACCCAGGAACTTGTCCGGGTTCCACCAGAAGGACGGGCAAGAGGTCGAGCAGCAAGCGCACAGGATGCACTCGTACAGACCGTCGAGCTTTTCGCGCTCTTCCGGGGACTGCAGACGCTCGATGGCCGGAGCCGGCGTGTCGTTCTGCAGGAATGGCTTAACCTTTTCGTATTGCTTGTAGAAGATGCTCATATCGACGACCAGGTCACGGATAACCGGCAAACCTGGCAGCGGACGTACAACAAGCTTGTTCTTCTTGACCACGGCCGACAGCGGCGTGACGCAAGCCAGGCCGTTTTTGCCGTTGATGTTCATGCCGTCGGAGCCGCAGACACCTTCACGGCAAGAGCGACGATAGGAGAAACCCTCGTCCTGCTCTTTGATCAGGGCCAGCACATCCAGCACCATCAGGTCTTTACCACCGGTATCGACCTCAAATTCCTGCATGAACGGCGCAGCGTCCTGATCAGGGTTGTAGCGATAAACACTGACTTTCAACATGGCAGCCACCCTTAGTAAGTCCGAATCTTCGGTTCAAACGTCGGAACCGTCTTCGGCGAGAAGTTCACGGCACGCTTGGTTACGCGCTTGTCACCCGGGAAGTACAGGGTGTGGCACAACCAGTTTTCGTCATCGCGATCTTCAAAGTCTTCACGAGCGTGAGCACCACGGGATTCTTTACGAACCTCGGCGGCAATCGCAGTCGCTTCAGCCACTTCCAGCAGGTTTTGCAGTTCAAGGGCTTCGATACGAGCGGTGTTGAACGCCTGGCTCTTATCGTTGATCTTGACGTTGGCAATCCGCTTGCGCAGGTCTGCCAGCTGGGTGATACCCTTCTGCATGTATTCGCCAGTACGGAATACACCGAAGTAGTTCTGCATGCAGCTTTGCAGCTCGCGACGCAGGGTTGCTACGTCTTCGCCATCAGTACGCTCGTTCAGAGCATTCAGGCGTGCCAGGGCAGCCTCGATGTTGGCGTCGGTCGCGTCATCGTATTCGATGCCGTCGGTCAGGGCTTTTTCCAGGTGCAGGCCGGCAGCGCGGCCGAATACCACCAGGTCGAGCAGCGAGTTGCCGCCCAGACGGTTGGCACCGTGAACCGATACGCAAGCCACTTCGCCTACCGCGAACAGACCATGAATGATCTCGTCCACGCCTTCGGCGTTCTGGGTGATCGCCTGGCCATGAATGTTGGTCGGCACGCCGCCCATCATATAGTGGCAAGTTGGAACTACTGGTACTGGAGCAACCACCGGGTCAACGTGTGCGAAGGTCTTGGACAGTTCGCAGATACCTGGCAGGCGGCTGTGCAGCACTTCTTCGCCCAGGTGATCGAGCTTCAGCATCACGTGGTCGCCGTTCGGGCCGCAACCGTTGCCGGCGATGATTTCTTTAACCATCGAACGGGCAACCACGTCACGACCAGCAAGGTCCTTGGCGTTCGGAGCATAACGCTCCATGAAACGCTCGCCGTGCTTGTTGATCAGGTAACCGCCTTCACCACGGCAACCTTCTGTAACCAGTACACCGGCGCCGGCGATGCCGGTTGGGTGGAACTGCCACATTTCGATGTCTTGTACCGGCACGCCTGCACGCAGGGCCATGCCAACGCCGTCACCGGTGTTGATCAGGGCGTTGGTGGTCGAAGCGTAGATACGACCTGCACCGCCCGTCGCCAGCACGGTAGCCTTGGCGCGGATGTAGGTGGTTTCACCGGTTTCGATGCAGATAGCGATCACGCCGACGAATGCGCCGTCCTGGTTCTTCACCAGGTCAACCGCGTAGTACTCGTTCAGGAACGTGGTGCCGGCTTTCAGGTTGCCCTGATAAAGAGTGTGCAGCAGTGCATGACCGGTACGGTCGGATGCCGCGCAGGTACGGGCAGCCTGGCCGCCTTTACCGTAATCCTTCGACTGGCCGCCGAATGGACGCTGGTAGATACGACCCTGTTCGGTACGGGAGAACGGCAGACCCATGTGGTCCAGCTCGAACACCGCAGCCGGGCCTTCCTGACACATGTACTCGATAGCGTCCTGGTCGCCGATATAGTCGGAACCCTTGACGGTATCGTACATGTGCCAGCGCCAGTCATCGTTCGGATCCGCAGAAGCGATGGCGCAGGTGATGCCACCCTGGGCCGATACGGTGTGGGAACGGGTCGGGAACACCTTGGTGATCACGGCAGTCTTGTGACCGCCCTGGGCCAGCTGCAGTGCAGCGCGCATGCCGGCGCCGCCGCCACCAATAATGATGGCGTCAAAAGAAATCGTTGGAATGTTAGCCATGAATCAGATACCCCAGAGAATCTGCACACCCCAGACGAAGTAAGCGAACATCGCGACGCCGCATACTGCCTGGAAAAGGAAACGTACTGCAGTCGCGGACTTGCCCAGCGCCATCGGCGTCAGGTAGTCGGTCGCGATGGTCCACATGCCGACCCAGGCGTGAGCGCCCAGGGCCACAAGGGCGAGCAGACTGAAGATACGCATCCCGTTGTGGGAGAACAGACCGTGCCATTGGGCGTAGCCAATGCCAGGGTTTGCAACGAGGTACCCGATCAGGAAAATGAAATAAGCCGCGAGAACGACCGCAGACACACGCTGCGCCATCCAGTCATAGAGGCCTGAACGCGATAGGTTCGTAACGCTGGTTACCATATCCAAACTCCTGCCAGAACGATCAGCACCACGGAAATGGCGATGATGATTTTCGAGCCCAGGCGGCCGCCTTCCAGCGTCTCACCGATGCCCATATCCATGATCAAGTGGCGCACACCGGCTACCAGGTGATACAGCAGAGCGGACAGGAGGCCCCATGCTACGAACTTGGCCAGCGGGCTGGTCAAGCATGCCTTCACCTCGGCGTATCCTTCCTCGGAACCCAGGGATTTGCTCAATGCATAAAGCATGATGCCCAAGCCCAGGAACAGGATGATGCCGGAAACACGGTGCAGGAACGACGTAACGCCGGTGATGGGGAGTTTGATGGTCCTTAGGTCTAGGTTTACAGGTCGTTGGCTATTCACGGCTTTTTTTCACACTGAAGAGCCCCTAACAATCAGGGCAAAGTTGTTGGGGAGTGCACTGGTCAGGTAAGCACCACCCAGGGAGTGCGACCCCCAATGAAAGCAAGCCCAAAAGCCCTTGGCGGTCGGTGGCCGAGTATAGACAGTTAGGCTACTAATGACAACGCGCACTCCTCACCCTAATAGCTGATTGCGCTGACGGGATAAAAGGCGTAAACGGCAGGCAATTTCGAGGAAAAAGTACGGTTAAAGCCTTCTGGAGCAAGACTTTAGGCAAATTGACATCTGGATTTATATCAATATAGTGGTGCGGGCCCTGCGTGGGGGGTCTGTCTGATGATTTGAAGCATAAATAGGAGGCCACATGGCTGACAAAAAAGCGCAGTTGATCATCGAGGGCGCAGCCCCCGTCGAGCTGCCCATTTTAACCGGCACCGTTGGTCCCGATGTTATCGACGTACGGGGCCTGACGGCCACGGGCCGTTTCACTTTCGACCCAGGCTTCATGTCGACCGCTTCTTGCGAGTCGAAGATTACCTATATCGACGGCGATAATGGCATTCTGCTACATCGCGGCTACCCGATCGAACAACTGGCCGAGAAATCGGACTACCTGGAAACCTGCTACCTGCTGCTAAATGGCGAATTGCCAACAGCCGAGCAAAAGGCCCAGTTTGTCAGCACCGTGAAGAACCACACCATGGTTCACGAGCAGTTGAAGACCTTCTTCAACGGCTTCCGTCGCGACGCCCACCCAATGGCCGTCATGTGCGGTGTAGTCGGCGCCCTGTCGGCCTTCTACCACGACTCCCTGGACATCAATAACCCGCAGCATCGCGAAATCTCCGCGATCCGCCTGGTTGCCAAGATGCCCACCCTGGCCGCAATGGTTTACAAGTACTCCATGGGCCAGCCCATGATGTACCCGCGCAACGACCTGACGTACGCGGAAAACTTCCTGCACATGATGTTCAACACCCCGTGCGAGATCAAACCGATCAGCCCGGTGCTGGCCAAGGCCATGGACCGGATCTTCATCCTCCATGCCGACCACGAACAGAACGCCTCGACGTCCACCGTGCGCCTGGCGGGCTCCTCGGGTGCCAATCCGTTCGCCTGTATCGCCGCGGGCATCGCTGCACTGTGGGGCCCTGCCCACGGCGGTGCAAACGAAGCCGTATTGACCATGCTTGATGAAATCGGCGATGTGTCCAACATCGACAAGTTCATCGCCAAGGCCAAGGACAAGAACGATCCGTTCAAGCTGATGGGCTTCGGTCACCGGGTCTACAAGAACCGCGACCCGCGCGCCACCGTCATGAAGCAGACCTGCGACGAAGTGTTGAAGGAACTGGGCATCAACAACGATCCGCAACTCGAACTGGCCATGCGCCTGGAAGAGATCGCGCTGACCGACCCGTACTTCATCGAACGCTCGCTGTACCCGAACGTCGACTTCTACTCGGGGATCATCCTCAAGGCGATCGGCATTCCAACCAGCATGTTCACCGTGATCTTCGCCCTGGCGCGGACCGTGGGCTGGATCTCCCACTGGAAAGAAATGCTCTCCAGCCCGTACAAGATTGGCCGCCCGCGCCAGCTGTACACCGGCTACGAGTCGCGTGACATTACCAAGCTGGAAGACCGCAAGTAAGCATTCAACTGCTTAGCTGCATTGAGAACGGCCTCCCTTAGTGGAGGCCGTTTTGTTTGTGCTGCCTGACATACCGCTTTCGCGAGCAAGCCCACAGTTGAGCGCATTTCAAAGGATGAACGCGGTCAACTGTGGGCTTGCTCGCGAAGGCAATAGCGCAGGCAACACAGAACCCCAGGCAAAAAAAACCGGCCTTTCGACCAGGGCATTTCTTACTGAGCTACAACCTAAGTGGTTGACCGCCCCGCTCGCCCCAGGCCAGTCTGCGAACGCACAAACTGCGGGAAGCGCTTTCACTGCCGCCACCGACTTATCGGTGATGGAGAAGAGCCAGTGATCATCCAGAACAGCGCCGGGTACTCCCATAGCTGACCGCATCGCCCGGGCGAACATCATTCAACTGTGGGAGCCAGGCTTGCCCGCGATGAGGCCGACCCAAACACTACAAATCATCCAGCCAAAAAAATGCCCCGGCCTTTCGACCGGGGCATTTCTTATTGAGCTACAACCTTAGTGGTTGACCGCCCCGCTCGCCCCCAGGCCAGTCTGCGAACGCACAAACTGCGGGAAGTACAGCGCCCGTTCTTTCACTGCCGCCGCCGACTTGTCGGTGATGGAGAAGAACCAGATACCCACGAACGCGATGATCATCGAGAACAGCGCCGGGTACTCGTACGGGAAGATCGCTTTTTCATGGTGCAGGATCGAGACCCAGATGGTCGGGCCCAGGACCATCAGGCCAACCGCACTGACCAGACCCAGCCAGCCACCAATCATCGCGCCACGGGTGGTGAGGTTTTTCCAGTACATGGAAAGCAGCAGCACCGGGAAGTTACAGCTGGCGGCAATGGAGAACGCCAGGCCGACCATGAACGCGATGTTCTGGCTTTCAAACAGGATACCCAGACCAATCGCCAGCACTGCCAGGGCGATGGTGGTGATCTTCGACACGCGAATCTCATCCTTCTCGTTGGCCTTGCCTTTCTTGATCACGCTGGCATACAGGTCATGGGACACCGCCGAAGCACCGGCCAGGGTCAAACCGGCAACCACCGCGAGGATGGTGGCAAACGCCACGGCCGAGATGAAGCCCAGGAAGATACTGCCGCCCACCGCGTTGGCCAGGTGCACCGCCGCCATGTTGTTACCACCCAACAGAGCGCCTGCTGCATCCTTGAACGCCGGGTTGGTGCTGACCAGCAGAATCGCGCCGAAGCCGATGATAAAGGTCAGGATGTAGAAGTAGCCGATAAAGCCAGTGGCATACAGCACGCTCTTGCGGGCTTCTTTAGCGTCACTCACGGTGAAGAAGCGCATCAGGATGTGTGGCAGGCCAGCTGTACCGAACATCAGGGCCAGGCCCAGGGAGAACGCCGAGATCGGGTCTTTTACCAGGCCGCCAGGGCTCATGATCGCCTCACCTTTAGGGTGAACCTTGATCGCCTCGGAGAACAGCAGGTTGAAGTCGAAGTTGACGTGCTTCATCACCATCAGTGCCATGAACGAAGCACCGGACAGCAGCAGCACTGCCTTGATGATCTGTACCCAGGTGGTCGCCAGCATGCCGCCGAACAACACATAGAGGCACATCAGGATACCCACCAGGATCACCGCAACATGGTAATCAAGGCCGAACAGCAACTGGATCAGCTTGCCGGCGCCGACCATCTGCGCAATCAGGTAGAACGCCACCACCACCAGCGAACCACAAGCCGACAGGCTGCGGATCTGGGTTTGCCCGAGGCGATAGGACGCTACGTCGGCAAACGTGTACTTGCCCAGGTTACGCAGGCGCTCGGCGATCAGGAACAGAATGATCGGCCAGCCCACCAGGAAGCCGATCGAGTAGATCAGGCCATCGTAGCCAGAGGTGAACACCAGTGCGGAAATCCCCAGGAAGGACGCCGCCGACATGTAGTCGCCGGCAATCGCCAGGCCGTTCTGGAAACCGGTGATCTTGCCGCCAGCGGCATAGTAGTCAGCCGCCGAGTTGTTACGCTTGGACGCCCAGTAGGTGATGCACAATGTTGCGCCGACAAAGGCGACAAACATCAGGATCGCCGCAACGTTCAACGGTTGCTTGTGCACTTCACCGGTCAATGCGTCCGCCGCCCAAACGGCAGGAGCAAAAAGCGAAGCGCCGAATACAGCCAATAGACGACGGATCATTGCGCAGCCTCCTTGAGAATCGCATTGTTCAGGTCGTCGAATTCGCCATTGGCGCGTCGCACGTAGATGCCTGTGAGCACAAAGGCCGAGACAATCAGCCCAACCCCAATCGGGATCCCCCAGGTGATGGACGACTCAGGGCTGATCTTGGCCCCCAAGACTTGTGGCCCATAAGCAATCAACAGGATGAATCCGGAATACAGCCCGAGCATGATCGCCGAGAGAATCCAGGCGAACCTTTCCCTTTTTCTCACCAGCTCCTTGAAGCGCGGGCTGTTTTGAATCGAGAGGTAAATGCTGTCGTTCATTGTTTTTATCCTCGCAGCACAGCTTTTTTATTATTGGAACATATCCACTGTATGCGGCTGCGGGAGAGGTTCCAGACGACCTTAGTCTTAGAACCAGTGTAGCGAGGGTTTGGGAGGTGACAGAAACAATTGCGGGAGTGAGCTTATGTGAGAGCGGGCTTGCCCGCTCCCACACAAGGCACACCACCAATACTTTTCAGGGGGTCAAGGAGCGGTCCACTCAGCCACACGCTCAGGGTGCTTGGCCACCCAATCCTTGGCCGCCGCATCTGGCTTGGCACCTTCCTGGATAGCGAGCATTACTTCGCCGATTTCATCCTTGGAGGCCCACTGGAATTTCTTCAGGAACGCCGCGACTTCCGGGGCTTTCTTTTCCAGGCCCTTGCTGCCGATGCTATTGACCGTCTCGGCGGCGCCATAGATGCCTTTTGGATCGTCAAGGAAACGCAGCTTCCACTTGGCGAACATCCAGTGTGGCACCCAGCCGGTCACCGCAATGGAATCCTGCTTGTCTTCGGCACGGGTCAACTCAGCGATCATTGCCGCCCCGGAACTGGCCTGCAGCTTATAGTCCAGGCCATATTGCTTGATGGCTTCGTCAGTCTTGAGCATCACGCCTGAACCGGCATCAATGCCAACGATCTTGTTCTTGAAGGTGGTGTCGGTCTTCAAGTCCTCGATGGACTTGGCCTTGACGTACTCCGGCACGATCAAACCGATCTTCGCATCCTTGAAGTTGGGGCCGTAGTCGACCACTTTGTCCTTGTTCTTGGTCCAATACTCACCGTGGGTGACAGGCAGCCAGGCCGAAAGCATGGCATCCAGTTTGCCGGTGGCCACGCCCTGCCACATGATCCCGGTGGCAACCGCCTGCAGTTTCACGTCATAGCCGAGTTTTTGCTTGATCACTTCAGCCGCCACGTGGGTGGTGGCGACACTGTCCGACCAGCCGTCCACATAACCGAGGCTCAGGGTCTTGCTGTCGGCGCTGGCCAGTGTGGAACTCATCGCAACTACCAAGGTGGCAGCTGCGCCCAAGAGTCGTCGCATCTTCATAGTGCTTCCCCGAAAGTGCTGCGCCCGACGGATGCCGAGCGACGTCAACCTGTTGTCATGTGGTGCCGTTCGATCATCAACCTGCTGAACCTGTGGACCTGCTCTGACTACGACCTCAGCGGAGCAAGAAACGACATCACAACGCCAGCAGGAAAATTCCTAGGACGCAGCGTCAAAATCCCGCCCGAACTTTGCATGTCAAAATTATGCGGTCCCCCTGAAAACCGGCAAATGCAGGTAAGATGCGCGGCTTTGTTCCCACACGGCCTGACCATGACCGCGACTGCCCGCTTCCCCTTCATGCCTTATGTATTTGCCTTGCTGCTCGGCCTGTTCGCGCTGGGCGGCTACTGGTATGGCCTCGGCCAGCCAGTAGTGCTGCCGGACGTCGCCAGCGCCAGCCACAAGTTGCAATGCGCGTCCTACACGCCCTTTGACAAGGACCAGTCACCGTTCGACCAGCCGTTCAAACTGCGCCCCGAGCGCATGGACGCCGACCTGGCATTGCTGGCCACGCGCTTTGAGTGCATCCGCACCTACTCCATGACCGGCCTCGAAGCCCTGCCGGACCTGGCGCGCAAACACGGCCTGAAGTTGATGATCGGTGCCTGGATCAACAGCAACCCGGTGGACAACGCCAAGGAGGTCGACCTGCTGATCGCCTCGGCCAACGCCAACCCTGACGTGGTCACGTCGGTGATCGTCGGCAACGAAGCCCTGTTGCGCAAGGAAATCACCGCCACGCAGTTGGTGAAGCTGATCGAAAAGGTCAAAAGCCAGATCCAGCAGCCGGTCACCTATGCCGATGTCTGGGAGTTCTGGCTGCAACACCCGGAAATTGCCCCGGCGGTGGATTTCCTGACCATTCACTTGTTGCCGTATTGGGAAGATGACCCGGCGGGGATCGACCAGGCTCTGCGCCATGTCGGCGATATTCGCCAGACCTTCGGCAACCGCTTCGCCCCCAAGGACGTGATGATTGGCGAAACCGGCTGGCCCAGCGAAGGCCGCCAGCGGGAAACCGCAGTGCCGAGCCGGGTCAACGAAGCCAAGTTCATTCGCGGTTTTGTCGCCATGGCCGAAGCCAATGGCTGGCATTACAACCTGATCGAAGCCTTTGACCAGCCGTGGAAACGCGCCAGCGAAGGGGCGGTCGGCGGTTACTGGGGGCTGTTTGATGCCGATCGCCAGGACAAGGGCATCCTGGCCGGCCCGGTAACCAATGTGCCGTACTGGCCGCTGTGGCTGGGCGTTGGCGGGCTGATCCTACTGGGCACCCTGGTGCTCGGCGGGCGTGTGCGCAGTACCCGCGCCGCGTTGTTGCTGCCATTGCTGGGCGCGGTGGCGGCGGGCTCGATTGGCAGCTGGGCCGAACTGACCCGAGTGACCGCGCGCTTCACTGATGAATGGATCTGGGCCGGGCTGTTGCTGGCCCTGAACCTGTTGGTGCTCGCCCATGGGGCCCTGGCCTTGAGCGCTCGCCAGGGTTGGCGCGCACGGGCCTACGCCTGGCTGGAGCAGCGCGCTGGCTGGTTGATTGCATTCGCAGGGTTCGCCACGGCGGTAATGATGCTGGCACTGGTGTTCGACCCACGCTACCGCAGCTTCCCCACTGCCGCCCTGCTGCTGCCGGCGCTGGTCTACCTACTGCGCCCGGTCAGGGGGCCACGCCGGGAAATGGCCCTGCTGACCTTCATCATCGGCGCCGGCATTGCACCGCAGCTGTACCGCGAAGGCTTGATGAACCAGCAGGCCCTGGGTTGGGCGCTGGTCAGTGTGTTGATGGTTGCAGCCTTGTGGCGTTGCCTGCGGGTGCGCAATCCCTGAGATCGCTATCGCACCGCTCCCACATTTTGATTTGTGAATACATTCAAATGTGGGAGCGGGTTTGCCTGCGATGAGCATAGGTATCTACACAACTCTTTAGCTTATTGGGTTTGTGTACATATCCGTTGCTGCTGTCACGGCCACTTAGGGTTCCGCCCTGACGGCGGCTCACTTTGGAGAAGCGCCAAAGTAAGCAAAACGCTCTTGCCCCACCACTCGGTGCCTCGCCTAGGCTCGGCATGCCCGCAGTCAGGCATTGCTCCGTGGGCCCGCCGCGATCGGCCATCCATGGCCGTGTCGCGGCTACCCCGGCATCCATGCCGGGGTGCCCACTGCGCAATACCTGCCTGCGGCCAGCGTGGTTTAACGGGGCGCCTAAGATCAAAAGCCAGATCTGTAAGCGCGCGTCGGATTTGGCACCGCCTCGCAGGTGATTTGGCACTGCTTGCGCCCGTCCAAACTACGAGATTGTGCGAGATGTTTGGCATCTCGCCCTGTAGTTATTGTCTTACTCAGTTTGACCAGCAAGCCAGTCCGGTGAACTCGGGCGCAGGTCGATGCTTGGAAAACCTTCTGCTGTCGGCCAATCCCGCAAGGCCTGCCTGTACCTCAGCAGCTCTGAAAACTGCTCAGGCGTAATCTGGGTTTCCTGCCCCATGTCCACCTCGTCACGATGGCGGGTGACTATCCACTCACTTGTAGATATCACCTGGTCTCGCCAGCGCCGCTCCTTTTCGGCCAGCTCCTCGTTGGTTGGGAGCAGGGCCGGCGCTGCAATCGGTAGCCCGTCTTCGTCAGGAATAACCCGGCCACCTTCCTCCCGGACCCGCAGCATCCGCTCGAACACTTCGCTGGCTACCTCCAGCACATCATCTGGCATCGAACAGCCATCGCTGCCAGGTTCGCCATGGATGTCTGACCGGAAAAAGGCAGTCGTTGAAGGACTGAAGTAAAATTTCATGCATTACCTACCTATTGCGCGTATGCGAAAACGACCTTCGGGAGAGAAGTTCCCGCCGGCACTGATCACGAAACGATCTTTGGTGACGTCACCGACGACGAGGCCGCTGTTGTTTGCATATCCGCCCGCCGTGGTACTGAGCAGGGAAGGAAAAACACCGAAGCACTCATTCGGAAAGGACACGGGGAAGTAGCGATGGTCAGCCGCCCCCGTGCTTTCCGTAACCTCAAACACCTGCTCTATCCAGCCGTTCGGGAGCCGAAGTGTCGCGTTACCAGCGGAGGTTGTAAGAGTTGCGTTTGCTGATGTCCACAGCGTATCGGATCTGGCCCAAACAATCGGGCCAGCCCCCGGCACCGCTGTTCTAAGCACCAACGAACCACCTACAACAGCAAGGCATGCCGAAGGGTTCGCCATTACATGGCGTACCCAGTCCCTACCATCCCAGTAACAGTTCTGAGCAAGGCAGGTCTCTGAAGGGGATGTTACAAACGCATAGGTTTCCCCGTGAATATCAATGCTTCCGCCTGGCAGCGGGTTGGCATTGCGAATTCCATCAAGAATCCCATAAGAGGCCAGCGACGTACCCCAGTTGGCCTTGGCGCCCAGCCTGTAATCAACATCGACTATGCGGTACGCATCCTTAATACCGTAATCAGCCAGCGACGCGCCCCAGTTGGCTTTGCCGGCTAACAAACCCATTATGGTGGTGGCAAAGTTCGGATCGTTCCCCAGCGCCTTTGCCAGCTCGTTCAACGTGTCCAATGCGCCCGGCGATGAATCGACCAGCCTGGCGACGGCAGTAGCAACGAAAGCGGTGCTGGCTGCCTGTAGCGAGTTTGTTCCCGGCGCAGCTGTAGGCACCGTAGGGATGCCCGTTAACGCCGGACTGTTCAAGTTGGCCTTGGTCGCTAGCGAGGCGGTTACTGTGGTCGCGTAGGTATTGACCGCCCCCCAGACGAACGCACAATTTGCCAACTCGCCGAAATTGCTACCAGGGGGCGCGGTTGGCGCGGTAGGTACACCGGTAAAGTTAGGGCTCGCGAGGTTGGCTTTTGACGCAGGGTCAAAATTCCCGTCGTGCCACACGTACCTCATCGTATACGAACCATCACCAAGAACTCGGCGGAAAGCTAAAACATCGCTACCGCCGCCTATGTGACCGAAAATATCGAATGCAATATTTCCCCCCGGCCATTTCATCCGCAGAAATAGACCATTGCTGGAGACTGACGGCTTGTCGGTAGTTGCGGGGATATAGGTTCCCAAAGTGGTTACTGGTATGTCGGCGATGGCTCCCACAACGCCCGATTGTGGTTTTGAGCTGATCTTAGAGTCAGCTTCTGCCGCAATCAGCGCTCTGACAGCCTTGGATAGCTGGGAGTCATCGTTTTTATTGAGAGTCAGCCCAGCAGCAAGAACAACCGCGATAATTTCCCGCTGAATGGTGTTAAGCCAATCGGCTTTAAGTAACGTGGCAGCCGCACCAGCCGCTGGATTGCCTTCGGTCCATTCGCCGCTCTCCGTTGCGGTATTGGTGCTATCTCCGATTTTCTTCATGGTTGGTCTCCGTAACCGAACAGCAAAATAGACTCGGCAGGCTTCATCTGGCCCAGCCGACACTCCAGGGCTCTGTTGCCCCAGACGGATAAAGGATCGCCAGCGCCCGTAGCACCGGCCCTGGCATAACTCACCGTTACGGGCGGGGCGTTAACCCGCCAGGTGAAGTCCCAGTCACCACCATTGATGGAATCGCCAGCTCGCGCTATGCCAGCTCGCGCTGGTCGGAATGTGGTGATGGTGATGTCGTAGCCCAAGGACTTAGCCAGGGCGATAAAGAAGGGTTTACTTTGGCCTGCACGGCCAGGCAGCTTGCTAATAACAGCCTGTACACGTTGGCCGACAGTCTGGGCTTGGCCGACTAGGCAAGGATCAGGCAAGGCCAGCACCCGCTCCCAATCGGTCAGCCCTTCGCCGGAATCGGGGAAAATTGTGTTGTAAACCACGTTTGCCTGGGCGTCGGCCAGGTCCATGGCTTTGGCTTCGGCCTCAATGGTGGCCGACAGGTAAGGCGCGGAACCGTCATATGAAACAGGTGGCAGCAGCAGCCGGAGTTGATCGGCGAGCGTGGTCATTCCAGCAGGCCCAAAGTGATGGTGCCGGGGCGAATCCATCCGATAATCGCGGGGTCATCCGATGCTTTGACGTTGCCAGCCGGAGCCGTGACGGCACGATCCAGAACGCCCGCCAGGTTGTTGATCATGGCCTCGATCTGCGAGCGCTTGAGGGAGTCGCCGGGCTTCAACGCGCCCAGCAGGGTGTTGTAAGCCTTTTGTGCAGCTGCCTGCACGTCGGCCATGGTGAAGTCAGGGGCCAGTTCAATTTTGGCTGCGGCGTTGACGGTGCGGATAGTTGGCGCGTAGACCCATACGTCGGCGATGACGGAGCACTGGTCTTGTATATGCGCCAGGCATGCCGCGATGACCTCAGCCGAAGGTTTACCAGTGCTGGCGGTGATGACTACATCAACGGTGCCGCCCCCTCTGCGCCGGGGGATAGGCAGCGCGCCGGCTACTCCATCGACCTCCAACGCCCAGCGGCGGTAGTCATAGGCCGCACCACCGGCCGGGGGTGACTGGATGATGTCCAGGTAACGCGCCAGCAGGGATTCGATTGTCTCCCGGTCTTCGCCGCCAGTGGTCTTGCCGACGAAAGTAGCGGCCGCGTCCATGCCCAACGGCGGGCTGGTAAGCACCAGGGCGCCCGTAAGGTCGTTGAGTGCAACGCCGACGGTTTGGGCTTCGATCAGGACCGAGGCGGTGCCATTGGTGCCAATCTTCGCGCTAGCTTTGGCGGTGAACAGTTCGCCCGTGACAACGTGCTTTAAGGTGGCACCGAGCAGCAACGGTACGCCGGGCGTGCCTTTGAGGGCAGCCGTACCGGTGGCCGCTACGGGATCTTTTTGTAGCACCCCCCTAAGCGCGGCCGCGTGGACCAGTTCTTCTTCATCGGCGGTATCCGGGAAAATCTGGCGGTACACCCAGGCCAGCTTCTGATACAGCCCCTCAATAGCCGAGGCCACAGCGGCCGAGCGTACATAGTTGTCGCTGTCGGGGCCGATATCGGCTTCGGCTTGAAGGTTGCGAATGTCGCGCAGGATGCCGCGCAGAATCTCGTCCAGGCCGGGAGCGGTATAAGCCATGTCAGTTCACCCTTACAGGTTGGCGAAACACCTGCGGATTGCCGGTGGCGTCGGTGATGTCGATTTGCAAGTGAAGCCAGCCGTTGTGGGGCTGCTCGACGGCGATGGTGATGTCTTGGGCGCGGCCGTCATCGAGCAGCGGCTGGAGCGCCTGCTCGGCGTATTGTTTGGCGAGCTTGCCGACCCGTGGCAGGTCTTTGGAGCGTTTCAGCTCATGCAGGCGGGAGCCCACGGTGGTGTCTTTCCACCAGGTGCCGAGGGGTGTCATGAGGCGGATGTAAACGGCGTTGCCCAGCGTATTGATACGCTGGCCCGTCAAGTCGCCAGTGGTTGGGTTTATGCCTGCGTCCATAGGTTGGCATAGTGCTTGCGCGCAGGCGGGTAAGGATATTTCAGGGGCGTTTAAGGTTATTGCTGCTGACCTGGTGCTGGCCCACCGCCGTGGTTGTGGCCGTTGTAGATCAGCCGATCTGCCTGCATGGTCCGCTTATGGTCAGCGATATCTCCCGCAGCCTTAACGTCCTCGCTCATTTCGACCAGGGGCGTTTCAAAGCGCACCTTGGTCTTGGCTTTGACTACCAGGGTGTCTGTTTCCACTTCGATCAACCGGCCGCGCTTCATGTGGATGTAATCACCCTCATCGGTGTACAGCGATACTTCGCCGTCTATGAGGGTGATTCGATAACGCCCGTCCTCACTGGCGACAACGACCGTGTGTTTGCTGTTGCCCCCCACGGGGATGGCAAGAAATTCCGCACCAGGTAACGGCGCCGAGCTGAACCCGTAGTGCTGCATCAGTTCGCCGGAAACCGATTCGCCTGCCAGGCCTTCCATTTCGATACCAATCAACTTGCCGTGGGTGTTACGCGCCGCCGTACCTCGAAAAGCCTGGCGCACGTTCCGCATCATCCTACTAACCTGATCACGCACCAGGCGCGCCATATTGCTCATTACAGCCCCTTGAAAATCTCGATAAGTTCCGCATCCGGGTTGGCCTTCTTACCCTTGCCCTTGCGCTTCTTGGGCGGGTTGCCATCCAGCACCCACAATTTATCTTCGCGCAACCGCAACTCGGTGATGCGACCTTCACCACGGGTCAGGCGTAATGTGCGCGACATCAAAAAGTAGGTCGCATCCAATCCATGGGGCTCACTACGAACGATGACGCGCTGGCCTGGGCTCCAGACCTGGCCGTTATCGGCACGATGGCCCATCACCACTGCGCGGATCTCGAAACCTTCCAGGCGACTGTCTGCCAGCAACTTACGTCCACGAGTGGTCGCCATGTCCTGGTTCTCGCTGGAGCTATCAATGACCACCTTTGGTCGGAAGATCCCACGGCGGGCCAGGGTTTCGTCCTGGATGACAGAACGTAGGTGGGCGCGTTTGCTGTCCAGCCCGTCATTGTCGTACTGCCCATGCTGGCCTAGGACCGTGATTTGGCTGTACCGATTGGCGATGGAACGCCGCACACTGAGGCGCTGCACGTTATTGCCGACACCATCTTCGCGCATGACCAGTGTTCCCACTGGCGCCGCGTTGTAGTCCGGCCCGCCAATAATTAAACGCCCGTCAGGCTCGACCCACGGCCACAGACCATTGGCCTCGGCAACCTGGAGCAACGCCTCCCACGCACTCTGGCCCGGCTCAATCTGCACGCGCCGTCGGGTCTTAGCCTGAGCGGCGCGGATCTCGAACTGGGTAATGCCCAGCGGTTTGACGACCCGGTCCAAAATCTGTGCGAGTGTGGCTTCGCGCATTGAGACGAACGGCGCCGAACAATCGACCAGGGGCGCCGCACGGTCCCGGCCGGTGATACGCATCGAGATACCCTGACGGGAGATGTCGTGTTCAAACTCGTCTATTTGTCCCGTCAGCACGCGATCTTTGCCCAAGGTCAGCGAGCATGGCGCACCCTCGGCCAACACGCTGGGCAAACGGGTGGCATCCTTGGTGTACAGCTCCAGCTCGAAACCATCAGACGCGATCAACAGGTCAGATTCAATCGACCAGCCGTCCCATTCTTCATGGGCTAGGCCACCAATTGATAAGCGTATGGATTCTTCCAGGGCTTTATTTGGCGTAGGCACGCAGTACCTCCCCGGCTTCGATGTTGTGGGGCGCTTTCAGGCCGGGATTGAGGCGGATCAACTCGGCGGCACGGGTATGGTCGCCGTACCAGCGGTGGGCCAACAGGCGCAGGCTCGCAGGGGTTTCGACCACACGCTCGATCATGGGCGGGCTTTGCAGGATGACCTGGCGGGCGCGGACCTGAATCAATGCGGCGACGTTGCGTAACGCCTCAATGATCGGCCGGGCGATCTCCACGTCGTACAGGTGACGTTGCAACAGGATTGATGACTGCACCAGGGACCGCACCAGGTTAACCAATCCCTCCAGTTCCAGTGGGCTCAAGGTCGGTGTGTCGGCTTCGTCCTCGATGACGGAGGCCACCGCCTGCGCATGTGCCAATGCAAGTTCGGTGATGACCAGGACTACCAGGCCGAAACCGTTGGCGATCACCGGATCATCCGGCATGCCATTTGGCAGTAGTACCAAGCCGGTGCCGGTGTTACCTGACACGCCTTCGACCAGCAGCTCGACGGTCGGCGCCACGCCTTGGCGGGCACCGATCAAAAAGCCGCTGCCTGCACGGGCGGCGTCGGCCGTCAGGCTAGCACTGCCAGGTAATGCGGCGGGCACGCCAGATCTGGCAAGCAGCGCCGTCGACGAACTGGGGGTACTGCCCTGGATCGCTGCCCGGATCTCGGAGGGCGTGCGCATCAGGTCCACCAGCGGATCAAAGGCCCCCGACGGCCGTTTAGCCATCGACCCAATGCCAGACACCACACCGAGGATCTGCGAGCGCAGTTGTTGCAAACGCAGACCGATGCCCGGCAGGCCCAGGGCCTTTTCAATCAGCCCAACCCAGCCGCCACCGATCCACGATTGAATCTCGCCGACCAGGGAGTCAATGCGCCCGAACAGATCAAAGATGCCATCCTGCCAGGTGTATTCGTCCTCAAGCCCCAGTATGCCGATATCGACGAACTCAAATTGCCGCTCGAAAAACGGTGCATCGGGCGTGTCCTCGACAAACAAGATGCTGATCTCGGCATAGTCGGGACGCTCGGCGTGGTGCTTAACTTCGCCGGTGTTGCTGACGACATTCAGGCTGCCATAGATAGGGTGTATCAGTTCGCCCGTACCTGGAGTGTTTAGGGTGCGGAGGATGTTCTGGAGTTCGATCTCGTAATTGACGCCGAACACCACAACTTGCATGGGAAAGCGTCGAGCGCCACGGCCCAAGTCTTTGACCCGGTCGCCATCCTTGAATGGTGTCCCATGCTCTGACAAAGCGCGCTGCCATTGCATGCTTTCGCTTTCGATCTGGAGCGGGACGCCGCGAAACGAGGCGTCCAGCAGGTTCTCTGCCCAGCTCATCCGCCGCGCCTCATCTGAACATTGGTTCGGCGCTCGACCTCGGCCTGGAACATGTGTGAGTCAGTACGAACTTCAATGACCAACGGCTGTGCGAGCAAGGCCCGCAACCGCTCCTCGGCGGCTTGTGCGGCGGGATTGGCACCGGCTGCACCAGGTGCAGCGCCATTGGTGCCAAAGCCCGGCATACCAGGAGCAACACCGCCTGACAGTGGGGTAGCCAGGCGCTGGGCCTGGGCAGCCAACCAGGTGGACGGCTGGCTGGCAGATTGCGACATCATGTCCCGCAGTTGCTGTTGCGCAGTGAAGGTTTCGGCGCCCGCAGCCAGGGCTCTATTGGCGATCCCTTGCGCCCAGGTGTTGGCGCCGTTAACAGGTAAACCCGATGCAGTCAGACCAGTTTCATGGTGCGCAAGACGCCGGGCTTCCGTGGACAGCCAGTCAGATGACTGGTCGGGGTTCTGATCGGCCAGGGTTATGCGGTTACGATAGAAGGACGTCTGGTAGGTACGCTGGTCGTCGTTCAACAACTTGCTTCGCTTGGCGGCGTCCAGTCGGCCCTCATCTGTTGCTGTCGCACTTGCGCCACCGATCTGAGTGGCAGTCGCAGCCAACGCCAAGGGGGCAGCCCATGGGGCGACAAATCCGCCTGGCTTGCCTTTAGTCTTGCTGGAGTTGGAACCATTCGGCAGATCTGGCCCGCCAATGCCACCCAGAGAGGCAGCAGGCCAGTTAGTGACAAACACGGATGTAACGCCCGTGGCCTCTTCCAGCACCTTACCCACGGCAATACCTTTTAAAGTTTCGGGGCCGCCCATGAACTTATTGAGCAACGCACCTGCACCCGCTTTGGCGCCGCGACCGGCGTAGTAGCCACCGACAGCCAGCGCGGCACCACCGGCCAGCATCTGTTCACCGGACAGGTTCAGGTCATCCAGGAGGTAACGCCCCATATCAGCGAATCCCTTGTTCAGAGGTGTAGCCATCCGGTCGATGGCTTCGCCAAACGTAGCCTTCATCCTACCTGCGACACCGCTTGCACTTTCCGTGTTCTCTTTAAGGTCGCGAGCGATAACAGGGGCTGACTCATGAAGTTCTTTAGTCTGAGAGCCAAAAGTATCTAGACGATTCCCAGTCATCATAATTCGGCTACCCCGAACGGTGTCCTGGTCCATTCCTTTAAATACAACGCCCATAAACTTTGCGCGCATTTCATCGGTAGCAAGTTTGTCGTACTTTCCTTTTAGATCTCCGAAAATATCCTGCGGATTCCGCGAGCTACCGTCTTTGTTAAAGAACCCGACCCCTGTTGTTTGGGTGATTCGATCTCGATATTGCTTGTTGGTAAATATACGCAATGTTGATTCTGCGAGAGTGCCGAGTCGATCAGGCTGCATCTCTACTGTCGACAACGTTTCAGTGAAGGCCAAGGCTTGAGACAAAGACATGCCTGCTGCCGAGGCCGCCCCACCTAGCTTAGGGAAAAGGTCAGCAAGGTTTTCAAGTTCGGCGTTGCCCAATCGTCCTGCCACTGTCATTTTCTGAAGCAGATCCAAGGCCGTACCTGCTTTATTCAAATCAAGATTGAATGCACTAGCCCCTGAAACTACCGCCTTGCCTAACACAGCGGAGTCAGCACCGGTCACAGCAGTAGTTTGTCCAATTGCATCAGCGGTCATTCTAGCTGCATCGTAATTCACACCAGACGCAATCAATGTATTGAAACCACGGTCAACATCTTCTCTGCTAATGCCGTTGGCAGTAGCAATTCTGAAGCCTTCTTTTTTCCAATCTTCTTTTTGCTCTCCGCTCATATCAGCAGTTTGTTTTGTGCGGATCAGCCCACGCTCCAGGTCAGCATTTGCTTTCATTCCCGAAAGCACCCCAACGCCCACACCCACACCAGCTAATTGCCCATGCATGCTTCCGCCCAGCCCCTTGATACGGTCGAACTCCTGGCGCACACCCATCGCAATGGTTTTCAACGTGCGAAGGCTACGCCCGCTGTTCTGAGCCATGCGCCGGAAGGACGTTTCCGTCCGATCAACACTCTGGCGCAGTGGCTGCACACCTTGACGATCAGCGCCCATAAGCTCGGTTTTGGCATCACGCGCCGCCTTACGGGCGGCGGTGGCCATCTCCTTGAGTTCGGTGGATGTCTTGCTGACTTCGATGCGCGTGCCGGAACCTGCCTTCGCGGTTTCACGCATGGCACTACGGATGGTTTTATAACTGTTGGCCCCGACCTGACCCACTTTGGTGATGGCCGAGGATGCCTTCCAGCTTTCATCGGCCAGGGATTTCGCTCCCTCTTTACCGGCTTTGCGTAAGTCGCGGTTGATCTGCTCGATCTCACGCCGACTGTTGCCCGCATGGGCCTGGAAACGGAGCGCGACGCGCAGATCGGACATGGGAAACTCCCGGAAAGGGTCTTACTGGAATAGGAAAGGCCCGGTATCGAGCCTATCTTTTGGGTTTTGGCAACGCCTTGCGCTGGCGCTGGCTGACGTAGCGGGTGCCTTTTACCTTGCCGATGATCAGATCAATACGTGCGTCGATCTCGGCCCTGGTCATCTGGCGCAGCTCTTCTAGTCGGTAGCCGTGCCGGACGAAGGCGTGTTCGATTCGTCGCCAGTCGGTGTTGCCGCGCTCGGCGGCGCGAGCTTTTTTTCCAGCTCAGCATCGGCGTCGGCGATGATGGCCAAGTCGCTTTCGGTCAACTCGCCCAGGAGCAATTCAGTTGTCAGCGCATCAGCGGGTATCTCGCCCAGGGACAACAACTGACGGCGATAGACCTCCAGGGTAATCAGTTGAAACGGCGCGCCAGGATGCAGTTCCTGTGCGGCGACTAGGTCGCCCGCAACAGGAACGCGCAAGGTAAAGGTCTTGTGACGCAAGCCGGAGTAATAGACACCCATCCTGAGTTCGCGGGTAATGCTCAGACCATCCCAGCGCTTACTTGATTGCTCGGTCATTGGGTTATTCCGTGTAGTAGTTGAGAGCGGCAATGGTCAGGTCGCGGGTGGCTTCACCTTCCACCTGGTACTTACTGCCGAGGTCGATCAATGAGCAACCAGTCCAGGTCTCACGCTTACCGCCGCCGTCTTGGGGATAGATCGTCAGCTTGGCATCCAACAGGGCGCGCCAGTCCGGTTCACCATTTTTAGGAATCGCCACCGAGACTTTCAGCTCGTGATCTTCAATTCCCTTTGCCGTGCCGGCTGGGCGGCCGGTGCGATTCATTGTCTTGACGACCTTGCGCCCGGTCTTGAGGCTCGGCTCGACGCTCACCACCTCATAGTCGGTGCCGTTGATCTCCAGGACGATCTGCCCTACATAGTTATCAGACATCTAAAGTCACCTCTTACAGGAGCAGGTCGATACGCCCGGCGAATACATGCAGGCCGTTGACGACATCAGTGGGAATGGTTGCATTGAGGCGGTTCGCGTCCTGGGCAGAACGCTCGACCACCAGCCCGGCCGCATTGGCCTCGACTTCTTCGACGATCTCCAGCTCCTGCGCCTTTAGCAGCACGTCCAGCAGCTCGCCGCGCACTGCTGCCGGGGTCTTTTTCGACAACTTGGAGCGGGGGAAGCGCAAGCGGATGCGATCACGGCATGCCATACGGATGTAATACAGGGTACGGATGGTGGTCAGGTCCAACAGCGACACGTCCGTGGCACCCGCCGCAGACTTGGTGTATGTGGTTACGGCGCGGACAATTTGTATGACATCACCGGCCGCGACTTCCAGCGGAGTGACACCGTTAGCCAGGGCGGTTTCCTGCTCGGCGCGGCCGAGACGCTGGGCGATAGGTGGAACCTTAATCCCGGACAGCACCAGGGTATTCAATGGCCGTGCTGGATCTTCTTCCGACGCGATCATAGCGGCATAAGCGGCCGCGACCTGGCGCGCGGTTGATGCAGTACCAGGCAACACGGCCAGGCTGATTGCGCCGGAGTTCAGTGATGTCGCCAGCGTGGTTGCAGCGGATAGCGTGCTGGTCAAGGCCGCAACGCCGATGATGCCTTGCTGCTCCATCGAGTTGGTATAGACCTTGATGTGCTCGCGCAACGCGGTGAGCGCGGTGTTGCTGTACCAGGCCGGGACCAGGATGGTGAATCCACCCAGTGCGGTCGCGTCCAGTGCGGCCTTAATGTCCGGCTCGGCATCATCCACAACAACCACACCCACCGCCGAGATTGAGGCGTAGCGATAGGCCGTGATAAACGCTTCGGCCATTTCTTCGGCGACAGTACCGCCGAACAAGGCTTTGGCCTCGGGTGCGCTGTAGAACGGTGTTGGCACGTTGGCTGCAACCGTTGCGCCTTCGCCCAGGGGAACGATCAGGCACACGCTCTGCTTGTTGGTCGGCAGATTCCGTACTGCCAGGCTGGTGTTGAACTCCATGTAAACGCCCGGCTTGCGAATCGACGCCGGGATTGTTTCAAATTCGATGCTCATTCAGCGGATTCCTTTGCAGGTTGTTTGGCACCGCCGTTTGGTTTTTCGGCGGGCATCAATTCCCCCGCTGCCAACCGGCGCCGGTAGTAGGAGGTATCCGGCACATCAATAGCCTTGGCTGTTTCGATGTACTTGTACGGATCGTCTTCCAGGGGCACCCGATGACCAGGTGCAGCTTTAACTTGCATCACACGTCCCTCAGTTCGATGTGGTCGGTAGCCACCGGGCTGGGGTTGTCCGATGGGGTGTGGTAGTTCAGATCTACGCCCAGCAAATCGGGCAAGGCCTCTTTCGGTTTTTCCCAGTCCAATTCGATGTTGAACGACTGCCCCAGGACAGATAGGTGGTCGCTGGCAAACTTGCCGTTGACCAGGTTGGAAAGCTCCATCGGTTTGATGGCTGCGCGGCCCTCCCAAGGTTGCCAGTCAACCAGTTGGTGCATGCAAGCCTCCCATAGCGCATAGGTGCCAACATCCTTGTCAGTTGTGCCGCGCCGCGTTTCCTTCTCCCCGCGAGGGTGGCGAGCCGCAATCACCAGGCGGAAAGTGATACTTATGCTGTAGCGACCCTGGGCCTTGGGCCTGATCATGGCCTTGGGCACCATCAGCAAAATCGACGGGCAACGCTTGAGCAATTCCGGCAACAGATCAGGGTCGCCTAATTCGCCGCCGTAGCTCGCCACGCGCAAGCGCGGCAGGCTTTTGCTCAACTCGTTGAGTCGGCCTTCGATCAAGTCTTCCAGGTCGCCCAGCATCACAAGTCCCTCAAAGTCCTGCGAGTCATCAGCCGGGGCTGGTGGCTGATCTGGAAACCAGACTGCCCACCATCCGAAGCCCCACGCTCCTTGTCTTCCCTGGCAAGGGTCTCCAGGCGCTTGATCACGTCCTTGTAAAGCACCCGCACGGTCGACTCTTCCTTGCCTGCGTCGTCGTACAGGTGATAGCGGGCGATCTCGGCCAGGTCATCCGTGACCCATGCAGGAGCATCCTCGCCAGCCGCACGGAACCGCAGGTAAAACGACACTTCGCTACGCGCCCGTGTGACGGCGTCGGCGATCCTTGCCAACGTCGCAACAGCAGTGGCTACGTCCTCGGGCGGCCATTCGTCCAAGGGCTGACCAGCCGCCGCCTCTACCAGCAACTCAGGGGCGATGACGCGATCTGTATCCGGGACCGCAATCTCTGCGATATCACGGGCGCCAAATCGAACCAGGAGCTGGCTGGCAGACGGTAGCGAAAGGTTCATTTACCTTTGTCCTCGGCCCCGGTGCCTTTGGGTTTTCGGGTTTTCGCTGGAGGTTTCGCCGCCTCTGCCTTGGCCGCTTCACGCGCCAGATCTTCCAGGTGGGCCTCTTCCCAGAGTCCATCGAGTTCGATGTCGGCCGCGTTCAGTGTCCCTATGTCCTGCTCGATCACAGGGGAAGTTGCCCCTGGTGCCGGACCGTTGAATACAAGCCGACCTCCGACAACGGGCGCGCTGCCGGATAGAACCACTGCATCACCCAGAGCTGTAGCGTTTGCTTCAGTCGCCTGCGACTGGGTGTTTTGTACGGAGTCGGGCGTTTTCTGTAGATCGGCTTCCTGGAGGCTTTCATCGCGGCGGTCCTGTACCTGGTCGGATTCATCCTCTACATAAGCGAGGACCAATTGAGGCTCTTTGCTGAGAGCCTTTAATTGTTCTTCCGTGAAGAAGTCGTCCGGGTATGGGGTTGGCTGGCTAGAGTGCGCGATGCCGCAACGGCGAAAACCGTCGCGCTTTGAGGTGATAACAATGGTCATAACGCCCCCTTATCCCAGCCAGCTCGGCGCCAGGATTTCGGCGGTGCCTGCCCATTCGTTGCCGCTGTTGGCATCCTTCACCAGGAGCTTGCGCGCAGCGCCTTCCAGCGGAGACGGCACCACCAACAGGCCGGGGTTTACGCCGAGTGGGCGACCACCGTCAGCATGGAAACCCTTCATCGCTGCACGCGCTGCGGCGTAGTTCTCTGCGTTGAGGGGTGCCTTTGAGCAGAACGCGAACTGCCAGAAACCGAAACCGACGTTCGCACGAGCATCGACGCCATAGCGGTATTCATCGCGCATGAAGACATTTTCGTCGTCCATGCTGGTCATGGCTTTGAGGTCATACTTACGGCGCAGTTGGAAGATGATGGGCTTGATCGCCCGGCTGACATCGAGCAGATACCAGGCTGGGCCTTCACCGTCCTGGTAGTTGCTGACGGAGATTGCAGTGCCGGTGCCGTCAGTATTCGGGTAGACCGGGTGATCGGTGTCGAAGAAGTTCTGGCCGTCATAGCACAGGGTGGTCAAGCCAGCTTTCAACAGACTGAACACCAACTCGTCCGGGTGCGCAGTAGACGCCCGGCCCATCTCGGCAAACAACGGCTTATAGACGCCGATCTGGTCATCTTCGATGGCGTCACGCGGCACGCCCACGGACGACTCATACTTCTTGTTGGTGATCGAATAGCTGTGCGCCGCCATGTTTTTGAGAACACGGTCGCCGATCCACTCGCGAAAGTTCGGGAACTGCCCCAACCAACCATAGGTGTTGCTGGCCGACGTCGACGGCACGGTCGTGGCAATGCGCCCCCAATCGGTCGGCGTGGCTGCCTGGGCATTTTGGAACTCGGCCCGGTACGCTGTGAACAACGCGGCCAAGGTGCCAGAAGTAATGATCATGAATCGCTTCCTTTATATAGAGGGCGTTACGCCTTGCCCTTGATGAAGTCCGCTTCGCTCATGTCCAGCAGCTTGGCGACGTGTTGCTCTTCGGAGTTGAGCGCAGTGGTGGTTTTATCGTGCTTGCGCTCGTCCAGGTTGGAGGGGGCAGCAACGACCGGCGCCGCGTCCACGAATGCCTTAAAACGCGCCAAACCGGTTTCGTCCTGGCAAGCGGCGCGGTGATAGTCGGCCGTTGCCGGGGTTATTTTTCCGGCCTGGGTGGCCGAGGTGATCAGCGCATCAACTTGCTTGTTGTGTTCGGTTTTCTTCTGATCGGCCAAGGCTTGCTCGGCATTGGTGGCTCGTAGCAAAACGCTGTCGTAGTCCGCCCGTGGCATGAACTGCTCAAGGTTGGTTTTTTCGGTGTTCGTCGCTTGCGCGGTTGCTTTGAGTTGAGCCGTGGCCGCAAGGGCCTGTTCTTCGGTCGCCGTTGCAGGCAGGCCGAGTGCAGTCAGAAGCGCAGGTGAAAGCGTCACAGGCGTGACCTCCGTGTTTTCTTGATTGAGGGCGGTCAGCAGGAAGTTGGGTTTATTCGTCAGGCCCGCGCTGACCAGGCGAGCAATACGGGTGGTGTCTGGATCGAAGTCAAAGACAGGGGAAAGGAAGCGGTACTCGCGGTTGATAACTTGCTCGGAGGCCCGAGGGGTCCAATCAACCAAGCCCCACAGGGCGCCGTTACGCAGTTCCAATTGCTTGATCCAGCCAGCCGCTGGTGCGGACTCGCCCTTGCTGGCGCGGTGCTGGGTGGCGTGTTCCCAGTCAATGGGCAGGTCAATAGCGCGACCGTGGAAACTGGACTGGACCAGCGTCCCGGCTTGTTCGTCGAACAGCCATTGCCGACCATCGCGGCCGGTGACGTTGGGACCAGGGGGAATTAGTTCGACCCACTCCGGGGCCTTGCCGTCAGAGACGGTGGCGGAAAGGTCGGTGTTGAGTGCGAGTTGAGTTTTCATGCCGCCATTGTTGGCGGCATCTTAGAGCGGGGATATTTCAGGAGGGTTTAAGGTTTATCCGAGCGCGTTGTCGTTTGGGTTAGAAGGGAATCGGGTCGTCCCAACCTGGTGGCGTTGGTGGAGATACAGGTGCTTGTTTGAGCACGAAAAGTCTTTTGTTTTCTAGCATCCACTCCCAGCCAGCATTTGTAAGGCAATAAGTTTGATAGTCGCCATACATACTTTCATCGGCTTTATTCTCTATGAGCTTACGCTTGCTCAGAGTGCGCAATGCCATTGTCGTTGCGATATTTGTAAATCCTGCTTTTTCCATGTCGTTCTTTATAACGCCGACCCCAATAAAGTCCTCTGGCGAGTCCGCATTGCCACCAATTGCAGCCATTACTACGACTTCAACTTGCTCTAATCCTTCTACGGGTTGAAGAACTGAAGGGTTAGCTGCCGTGTAGATGGACTCCTCCTTTTCTAGCAAGGCTTTTAATTTTGAGGTAATGCTCTCTCTAAGAGAAACAAAATCTCTTGGAGCACCGGTCTTATATTTAATGATCGTCCGATGTTGAACGTCAAAAGGAAAGCGAGTAGTTCTTTCCTCCGAGCAGACAAGCACGACCTCTTTGTTCAAAGCAATCGCGTACCCTAGCTCAAACCATACGTTGGGATTGTCGAGGCTGATATCGGCAAGACATATGCGCGAGTCTTTAATACCTTTTTCAATATCTTGAATCGGTATTACCACTTGCGGATCGCGGTCAACACGGTACGGCTCAAGATCTGCATCTTTGATGGCGGGGGCGTAAACATCCTCGTAGCGGCTATCGAATACACCGCCGTCGAATGGCTGCATCACAAAGCAATGTGGCATCGTCGTCTCTCCCTAGATATTTTTAAGCCTGGCGAATGTAGCGATTTTCCAGCCCGTGGGCAAAGCGCCATGCTTGAGCAGCTAGGATGCTGTATTGGCGAGCCCTGAGCAAATCTAACGCGGGTCTAACGCCCCTTCGGCGCCCTTGCTAACCGGACGGTGCAATTAGACATGCGCTCTGCTCCCAGGAGATTTGAGACGCCATCAGTTAACTGGCGCTCTTAGATATTCATGAATGATGAGCAGTACTTCTGTTTCATCCTCAGCAGATAAGCCCAGGTACTCCCGCGCAGGGATATCACCCCACGGAATAGAGCTGCCCCTGCTCGTTTTACCGGACGCGCCTTTCTTCTGCCCGAACTGGTGGACCGCACCATAGGGTCGGTCCGTACCGAAGGCCAACTCCGTGCTGGTGACTTGTCTGCGCAACGTGTCCTGGAGCGTGCCTTTCTCTCGCAGGATGCCGCTGCCTTTCTTTCTGGCGAGGGTGACGGGTGAGAGTGGCGCCCAGGGTGAGCCATCCGGGGCCACCTTCTGTCTAAACCGATCATCGGTGGATATCTGAAGGTACTCACCTATGTCATTGAGCGGGGTAGTCAGGTCTCCCAGGCGGTCGGCCAAATCGTCCAGGGCCTTGCCGACCTGGCTTGTATCTAAGGTGACATCGAGCATTGCACCTGCCACGGTTCTCTCCTACTATCAGTACATCCCATCGGATGAGCAGCCCCTGTCAGGGCCTCCATGCCTACATCCGGGGCGGCCCCGGCGTGACAGCGTCGGGGCTTTTTATTGGGGGCGGCGATACAACCTAACGCCGAGGCGCAGGTCATCCAGGTAGTCTTCGCTGTCAGCAACAAAGCCCGTTACGCCATCCCAGCCATCATCGCCTACTTCAAACACAGCCAGCGCAGGTGCTGGGTTGCCCTCGACTTCAAAGCGCGCAAGGTAACGGCGACGAACTACCGCTTTTTGCTGTGCATAGAGCCATTCCAAGCGAACCCAAATTTCATCAGGTTCTCGCAATGCCTGGGCAACAAGGAGTAGCGTGCGCTCCCGGCCACGCTTTTGTACTTTCAAGGCACCTGTGCGCTTGACTGTGAACATATCGCGGCCAATCACCACGGAATCACCGGTCACATCCTTGAACAATGCTGGCGCGCTTTGTTTGGCACCGAACTCGGCCAGGAAGCGATCCACGTATACATCGTCGGTCAAACCCGATGGCAGCAACTGACTGGCAGGAACGGAACGCGGCGCTGGCAGTGCATCGCTGGCGCGGCGATTAGGCAGGCCTGCCGCGTGAGCGCTGGCGGGCTTGCCCTCAATTTCAGGCAGTGGGTCATGTGCCCGTAAAGGAGGGACCGCGCCGGATAGTTTCGACTGACCTGGTGCATATTCAAAGCCTGGGTCAATTCCTTTTGGCACACGAACAGTTCGCGGTCCTTCAGGGCTGTTCTTGCCAATGACCCTGTCTTCCCACTCGATGGCGGGCGCCGAGCCAACTGTAAGCCCCATCCGTTCTACGTCTCTGGCTGAGACCATGAACTTTTTGCACTTGCAGCCCCAACCATTTTGCGGGGTATGGGTTGCCCACCATGGGTCATCGAGCGGCAAGGTAGTACCGTTCCAGGACAAGTGCATCGGCCGAGGGTGAGCGCTGTCACCGTGGCGATAAACTGCATATGGGCGGCGCTTGCGTAGTTCAGGATCAGCCATTTGCGCTTCGCGCCCGGCGTTATAGGACTGCCGCAAGTTGGTTTCCCAAATGACATTAGTGCGCCATCCACGACCGCCGTTGTACTGCCAGCCATGTTTGCCGACGACCTGCTCAAAGTCTTTTCGGAACTGTTCTAGGGTAGTTCCGCTGGCGATGGACTTCTCTACAGCACCCCGTAAGTCGGTCAGCAGATCTCTTTTTACTGCTCCGGCTACAACAAAGGCATAGTCATGTTCAGCGGTATAGATATCCGTCCAGGAGCGAGTTGGCAGATTAACTTTGCTGCGGAAATAGTCGATCTGCTCTTTGAATGGCAAGGAGCCGTAAGAGACGGCCACTGTTATAACCCTCTCAAAATATCATTACGTCCAGCCAAACTAGCCGCCATCATTCCATCGGCCATCGCGTCTGCCAGTTGATTGGTGGTCATAGCTGGATAGGTCTCTATCAACCTATCCCGGAACTCTTCCAGGCTGCTGACTGAGTCGAGCAGCTCCCTGACCTGGTCGACCATATCATCCAGATATGTTCCGGCCGTTCGCTCCAACGTCTGCACCTGGTTGTCCACGATGTCCGGTATCTCTATCGGTTTTTTGCGCACTTGCTCGCTATTGGTCGCCTGCGCCAGTACTGGTGCAGCGACTGGCGCAGTGATACCGAGCAACTCGGCACCTGCGGCTGGAGCCGGGATATTGAGCTTGTCGCGGATAACCGACTGCTCGACCTTCAACCCCAGCGGCACCAGCTCCTTGAGCGCCTCGATCAGGATTTTGGTGTTCTCGGGCTTCGGTACGTCGATGATCAACCGAGGATATGGCCGACCAGGTGCAAAGTTCAAATCGCACCAGGGTCGCACAAAGTAGCGATTCAACGTGTTCGATTCGGCCTTGGCATCAGCTTGCAACAGATCCAGGCGGACTTCGTTATGGATCGTTGCCTGGGCCTGGCTAGAGCCGTCATCGGTGGACATGGTCTGGCCGACCACCGCTTTGCTGATCTGCTTGTCCCACCACTCGGCGAGGCCTTTAAAGAAGTCGCCTGCGCCGGTTACGTTCGCCGCCTGGGTGAATTCGATACGCATGCTGTCCGGGATCACCGCTGCTGCATCGCTGCCCAGGTTGGCTACGGCTGACATCAGGGTATTGATATCGTCTTTGCTCGCGCCTGGACCATAGCGGCCTACACGCATAGGCATGCCGAAGATATCCGCGAAGCCCATCCAGTCCTTCCAGGTCCAGGCTTTGCACATGTAGCCAACCGCCGCCAAACGCGCCAGACCGCCCCTGATCGGCAAGCCCGAACGGATGCGCGGCAGGTGGACAATGAACTTGTACGGCGTCAAGGCAATGCCATTGACCATATCGGCCTCATCGAGCAGGCGCAGCTCCCGGCCGGTGTCGCGGTCGAACTGGAAAAACCGCTGATCCCGTGGTTCAAAGCGCGATGGGTTCCAAGTCTTGCCGCTGCGGTCCCACATGATTTCGGAGACGGCATAGCCCTTGCCCATGGCGTCGGTGAGGTCGGCTTGCAGCTCGCCGAATTCTGGAGACTCCACAATTTCCTTGAGTTGGTCGGCGCGCCTTACATCCTCGGCGTCGTCGCTGGCAGCTTCTACCCGGATAGCAAGGCCAGACACCGCCAACTTGCGAGTGCCTAACACCGAGGCGTAATGCAGATCCCGTTCTTCCATTTCCTCGGCGAGGGTCAGGTAGTCATGGGCCGAACCTTCGGCGGCGGCTTGCAGGATGGCCGCAAGACGACCAGGCGTTAAACCGCTGGCTACAGACTGGTGCCAAACTTGGCGAATGCCGGTGGTGCGTGCAGCCGCCAGCTCTTCGGTGAGCTTGTCGTACTGGATCGGGCGCCCGTACTGATCGACGATTTTTGATTGAGCCATTACCAAATGCCTTTTGTGGAGCGCCAACCGGCGCCGATCTGGATCTCTCGATCATGCTGGGACGCGGGTTGGACTCGGTGATATTCGATGATCTCGACTTCCTGGCGAGAGGCGTAGTCAGCCAGTACAGCTGCGATACCGGCATCGCCGTGGCGCTTTGGCCCGGACTTTTCGCCTTTCTCGTTGGTGCGCTTTTCTGGAATACGGGCCACGCCCTTGACCATCCGAAAGGCGCGCACGTCGCTAACCACGTCCTTGTCGGCCGGGATGTCGTAGAAGGTGTCGTCTTCCAGAGCAGCCTTGAACGGCGGCATGTTGTCGCGATACCAGCCCTCGGTGAGCATCACCCGTTCAATACGGTTAAAGCCGAACTCGATGGCGGTGGCTTCCGACAATTGCGAACCGTTGCCCCTGGCGTCATCGGCACCTTTGAGAAGGTTGGGCAAGCGCCGAAGGATGTAGAACTTGATCTGCTCCTGTTGCTTGAACGGGACATTCCGCAGCTCAACCACAAAGGGTGTGCGCCTGCGCAGGTTCTGTTCCTTGAGCAGCGGCCAAATGACCGAGAGGTCGCCAGTGCGGCCGAAGTCCATACCGTAAAAACTCTGCACATCCAGCGGGATTGCTGAGAGCAGCGGGAGCAGATGCTCTTCGCACCACCCCAGAGACTCGGCCAATCGCAGGTGTTCGGCGATGGTTTCGTAACCCTGCGGGTAGGCCAGGCGCAGAACCGGCACGTCACGGTTACTGCGCTGTTCGACCAGGGCCATACTGAGAAAGGCGCCCCCACCCTGGGACGGCACGCAGTCCAGTTCCTCGTCGGCGGCATCGCCGTAAAAGCCGTATACGTCCTTCACCCAGGCGAGTTCGTCCTCAAGCCTGTACTCGATTCCCTTACGCAAGCAGACACGTTTGTACAGTCCGTCAGCTACCGCTTCACCGAACGTGCAGCGGAACACTTCGCCATTACGCTTGCCTGCCCGTATCTCGTTGACCAGGTCATTAAAGGGATTTTCGGTGCCATCGTGGGTGCTAATCACATGGACTTCACCGCCCCAAATCAGAAGAGCCATGGCCGCTTTCAGCAACTCGGCCAAGTCCGCATGGAATGCAGCTTCGTCGATCACGACAACACCCTGGCGGCCCCGCAGGTTGGACGGGCGACTGGTCAACGCGACAATGCGGTGTCCGCTGGGGAATGCGATGGTGTAGGTCTTGATGTGCTTGTCAGGATCGCTATCAGGCCAGATGCCTTCTTCGATTTGTTCGGCCGCGTAGTTGTATGCTCGCGCCCACATCGCGCAGGCCTGGATATATTCCACGGTCATGTCCTGGTTGTAGCCCAGGTAATAGACCGTCTGGCCGCCCGCCGATTTTTCGGAAGCTGCCACCAGGACATTGTCTGCCGCTTCGGCCCAGGTGAGGCCAATACGCCGGGACTTCTCGCCCACTTTGAGAGGGGCGCGGATGCCGATCCATTCCTTCTGATAGTCGAGTAGCACGGCCGGTGCGAGCAAGGTGGCGGTGCTGTCCAGGATAAGGGGGAGGCTCACGATGCCATCCCCAAAATCTCGCGCCGGATTTCGTCGGCCGTTGCCTGAGTCATCCCACCTTTTTTGGCAATTTTATCAACGCGAGCCGCTGCCGTTTCGACCTTCTCCCGCCACTCGGCTTGCCATTTCTTCTGCACCACCGAAGCCTTGCCCAGCTCGGCCACAGCTTTGGCTACCTTCGGCAAGTCCATCTGATCACCATCAGTCATCAGCAATTTGAATAGGTGTTCCTGGACCAGGCGCATCAACGCTTCGTTGACCGCGCCTTCTTCATCCGGCGCAGCGGCCACCACGGCGCGAGCCTGTTCGCTTGCCATTTTCAAGGCCGAGAGTTTGGACTCGAAGTCCTGACCATAACGATGCAGCGCAGACTTGCTGATTGAAAAACCCTGGGTCGACAGCTCGTTAGCCAGGGCTTCGTAATCGCTGAAGTTGTTTTCGGCCAAGGCTTTGTCGAGCCAGTTTTTAACTGACTTGGGCAGACTGGCGACTTTGCTGCGCGGGGGCATGGCGTCAGCTCCAGTATTTTTCTGGGCGGGCAATACCAGGATTGCAGTCGATGGTGTACTCGGCCACGTCGACACCGTAGTGGGTCAATCCGCAGATCCACGCACCGCTAGACTGTTTCTTCAGGGTTGCCAGGCTGCGGTCGGCCAGGTAGTCCAGTTCGCGACGTAGCTCCAGGCTAGTGGCGTCGGGGAAGATGCCCTGGATGGTCGACAGCACCACCGCTTCGTGGGGGTCAACGGGGCGCGATGTGTTGAGGGTAAGGATGATGTACCAACGCAGGGATTCCCGGCGGGCCTTGGCTGGATCAATGTTCATGGGCGTAGTCCTTTGAGCTGAACGTTTTCTAACTTGAGTGCCAGGCCGTCGAGCTTGGCTTCGATAATGGATTGATTGCGTGCCCAGTCTTCTCGGCGGACGTAGTGCAAAGGCATCTCGCCACGCAGGCGCTCCATGCCGATCTCCATCTCGCGCAGGCGCTCACTGTCCTTGTCCACCACGGCAAAGCGTTGATCCAGGCGCCGTTCCATTTGCACCAGGAGCATTTTCATAACGCCGACAAATGCGCCGAGAATGGTCACGGCGATACTGATCATTTGCCACACTGGCATTTCGAGTGTCGCCATCAGCGCATGCTCCTTTCGCGACGGGTTTGGCACTGCGCGCAACGCTGCACACCGGGGATGGCTTGGCGCCGTTCTTCGGGTATCGGCATGTCGCAATCAGCCACCTGGCAGAACTCAGCCGAGGGGCCGATCAAAATTTCTTGCTGTGCCAAATGAGTCGCTAAAGCGCTTTCGTTGTGCAGGGCTTCCAGGACGCTGGCGTAGTCACTTGCTTTCATTGCGGGTCCAATTGATCAGGTCTTTGAGCTGCGCCCGGCAGATTCCATACAGCTCGCCATTGCGTACCTGGTTGGTCAGGAGTTGTTCCTGGGTGACGCCTGAGTCGAGGTCGTCAGCGGTTCCGGTTCCGCTGGCAGGCGCAGAAGTTCGGCCGGAGCCGTTCGGGGTTGGCATTGCGGAACCGGGGGTAATACCGTTTGCGGCGTTCCACACGCGGACAAAGCCAATAGTGAACACAGCAGCAGGCAGCGGCTCGGGCTGCGTATTGAGGGCGCGGCGATAGAGTTTGGTAACACGGGCAATATCTCCTGTGAGTCGGTCAGTGGTCTGGCGCAGGGTTTCTTTGGTGTCCGCAAGCTGGCTAGCCAGTTGATTGTTTTTGCCTTGCTCGATGCGTAGCCGCGCCAGATCTGCATCGGCGGCGAGCTGCTTTTCCACGGCGTGTTCTTTACGCAGAACCTCGACAGCGGTTTCCCCTTCGGACTTAGCCAGGCTGTAGCCTTCGTCGTAGCCGTCCTGGCGATTCAAGTGAAAGCCGTACACCACGACACCGATCACAGCCACGTACCAGAGCAGTGGCTTGACCAGGTCAAACAGGCTTTTCATTGGCAGACCCCCTGGCCCCAGCCATCAGCGACATACAGGGCTTCCCAGCGCAGCAGGATCAGGCGCGGGTATTGGCGGTTTTCCTTGAAGGCTGCGGCCGAGCGGCCGTTGTTGAACCGCTCGACGGAATTGAACCAGGTCAGCGGATCGGCCCCTTTAGCCGATGCCAACTTGCGATCTTTGATGACCCAGCCCAAACCGCCGTTATAGGCAGAAAGGATCAGCGCCCCTTGTTCGCAGGGGCCACGCGCCTGGATGCGGTTCGCCAGCCAACGGTCATAGCTGACCAGCGCTTGCATGGACCAAACCGGGTTGTACGGCTCGACCTTGCCAAGGGCTTTGGGGAACAGCCCGGCAAGCCAGGTGGCGGTCGAGGGCATCACCTGGCCCAAGCCTTGCGCACCGACGGGCGACCTGGCGTCGAACTTCCAGCGGCTTTCCTGGTGGATCTGCGCGGCGAAGGTGGCGACCGGAGCATTCAGGCCCCATTCGGCCTGGGCGATGCGGGTCAGGTCGCGGCGGTAGCGCTCGGCCTGGTTTGGGATTTCGGCCTTGGCCGGTGGGCTGGCGGCCAGGCCTACCAACAGGACAATACCGGCCGCAGCTATATATAGAAGGGAACGAGAGCGCCGCATGTCAGAGCCCCAACGTCAGGCCGAGAACGCAGCCCAGCACGACCAGGGCGCGACGTATGCCCGCCAGGGAGCGGTCGCAGGCTGGAACCGTGTCTGGCCGTGCATAGGGGAACAGTGCCCGGTCGAGCCAGTAGCCCAACACGCAGCCGAGTGTGACCAGGCCACATTTGTACAGGACAACGGGCAATTTGGTTGGGGCGACAATTGCCAGACAGAACAGCAAGGCGATGGTGATCAACGCCCAGAAGGTCATGCGGGGCGTGCGGGGTTGTCGCTTCGGTGTGGTGGTTGTCATTGGGATACTCGCGGTGAGTTCATGGTGGCGCGCAGTGCGGCCAGTTGTTGAGCGGCCACAGAGGCATTGCCGCGCACGTAGTTGGGGGCTTGGTATTCGGCGAAGGTTGGCGTGATGGTTCTTACAGGGGGGCGTAACTTTTCCTGTTCGCGGACGTGTTGCTCAGTGCGGGCTTCGGCTTGTGAAATATGCGACTGCACCAACTCCCGCCAGTCGACCGGAACCTTGGCCCACAGCACCGCACGCGCAGCGTCATCACCTGCGGCTTGAATAAGCTGGGCGAACTGGCGCGGCCGTTGGGGCCGGGAGACTTTGGGGGGAGCGGAATGCATAGCGCGAACCTGCCGTTTGAATGAACGGGTGTAGGTTCGCGCACGGGGGGAGAAGTTGTAATTTCAGGGGGGTTTAAGGTTTTAGCCCCGCTCGGTAGCGGGGCTTTAGTTACTCAGTTGCAAGCTGTAGGGCTTTAGTCGCAGGAACTGGCAAGTATGCTGCGCCCTTAGTTGATGTGTCGAAGTTGCAGATTTTCTTGCACGGAGACTTCACTGTGAACATGCCCCCATCGCCAATATCGTAGAAGCATGTATGCCCAGATGCGTAATAGTCACGGGGCAATGTTTTCACCGGAGACGTAAGGGTAACGGCAACTTGAACTATTTCCTTCCAGCCTAGCTGCTTCTCATCAAAGGCTTCGGCAGGCTGACGGATAGCCACTAGGCTTGATACTTCAGAAGTCTTTTGGAGGTTCACTAATGTAGGGCAAGCATCCAGCAGGATCTGAGTTGCTTGCTTTTCAACGGCGCTTTCAGCATGAGCAAAATTCAATACGCCAAGCCCTACTATCAGTAGTGATGCCGAATACGCCGTTGTCCTTTTCATCAGTGAACTGTCCCTTCATCAAAGCCGAATAAGTCGGGCTCGCTCTTACGGTGGAGCGCCCGTTGACGGGCAATGATGTCATAAATCGTTTGGCTCGACAGGTCGTACTTGCTGACCATATCGGCGGGTTTGACCCCACGGTCTCGCCAATCTTGATAGATCGCCGCGTCGCGCATAGCTCGCTTTAGGATTGTGCCCCGTGGCAGATACATCACTGTACCGCCCTGGTGTTCACAGATCGAATAGACCACGCGGCGGGCCAATTCAGGGGCACAGTCCGGGTTATTAAGCGCCTTACGCAGCTCGACTTCTGCAACCCTGACCATCTCACCCAGGGTGCCCTCCCAACGTGCAAGGACGGTGGGTGACTCCATGTGAGCTAGAACCTTATCAGGGTCGAGCTTATCGCTGTCGTCCGGGAATAGTTCTTCGTTCATCGTTCAGGCCTCCCATGTCGGCGGGCATCGTAGGTCAATGCCGCAACCAATTTTTGCAGTTGCCCAGGGTCGAGCCATTCCACGCGCTCGACCTTGAACATGCGCAAGGCCATACCATCAGCATACGCCCAGGAGCGTTTCGCTTCGGCGAGAAAGGCCTCAATCTTACCCACCAGTTTCTCCCTGTCTGGCGCAGGTTTCGGCGTTTTGCGGCCATGCTTTTTAGCCGGAGCTGACGCCCAGCCCAACCGGGTGAACTCGGCAAGTACTGCGCCGGTCTGGCGTGGGGTCAGGTCTTTGGCCGAGCGCACACCGGCCACACGGACCAGTAAGGCGCGGTAGGTTTCGTCATCCAGTCCCAGATCCTTTTTGGCGATATGGATTTTGCTCAGTTGCAGGTTTCGCGTGCTCATTGTCTTCCTCCTTTGATCAGGGCCTGGAACGCGGCCGGGTCGTTTCGGGACAGTGCGGCGACACCATGAATAGCCATGGTGAGCGCGTGTTCTGTTTCATCGAACGCCCCGGCGCTGCGGATCTGTTCCACTTCGCTCCTGGTGCCGCTATAGATTTCCATCTTGAGTTTGCTAGCGCCCATAGCCAGGCGCTTGTCCTTGTCGCGCTTGCGCTGGGCGCGTTTACGCTCGCGAGCCAGGCGGGTTTTGCGCTGTGTGGGTGATTCGTCTGTCATGGGTGGCTGCTCATCAGTACCGGACAACCACGTCCGGCAGACCGCCCCAGCAAGCCGGGACGGTTTCGCTTAGTGCAGGGCAAGCTGTTCCTGACCGTTAACCCCATGGTTTAAGCGCACATCGCCCGCCGCAAGAATGCCGTGCAGGGCGTCAGTCATGGCACGCACACCATTTCCCTGGTTGGCGTTACGGTCGCGGCAGGCGAGCTTTTCCGTTTCTGTGTGGTGCTTGAGCATGTACGCCGAAGTCGCCGGGGATGGTTCATCATTGCCAGCAAAGGCCATGACCTGCTTTCGCACGGCCGATACCCAGGCCGCACAGAACACGTCGGCGCGTTTGGTCTTGGTCGCGGTCTTGCAACGCTTCAACTGAGTGTTGATAAAGTCGCGTCGAGACTGCCGAACCTGGCGCAGCAATAGGGTCATGGTGTAGCTGGCCAACTCCGCTAGTTCACCGATAAAGCGCCATTCGCCGATACCGGCCATGAACAGGACTTTGCAGGCATAGGCTTGAGTAACGGCTCCAACCAGGTTGGCTTCCCATTGCGGCGGGGTCATTTTTGAACCACTACGGGCGGCACATTCGTACACTTCGGATAGCTGGATATCCGATTCTTCTAAACGATACTTTTCCATCAAGGCACGGGCCTGGCGCATGGCAGCGGCGGCTTCGTGCGGGTTGTCGCTTGCTGCCAGGCGCAACAGTTTTTTGATCTTTTCTAAGGCTTTGCTGTGATCCATATCTTCCTCGGCTGCTCATCAGTACCAGGCAACCACGCCTGACAGACCGTCCCGGATGGCCGGGGCGGTTTCGCTTATTGAAGGGTCATGGTGGTGGGTTGCCAGCGGCAGGCAGGAATGGCACCCAACATCTTTTCGCTGGCGACCAGGTCGAATACCTTGTTGGAAAGTCGCACAGCTTCCGTCTGCCGGGGTGTTCCCAGGGAGCTGGTCGGTACGCCTGTCATATCAACGGTGACGGAGGGCTTGCCGTTGCCTTCGGCGCGGTCCTCCAGGGTGATTGTGATCTTTGCCATGGGGCTTCCTATCGTTGAGTGTGGAAAGTAATGCGGTAATCGCGGGCAACCTGGCGCACGTACTTTTCGGTCATGTGGTGCTTACGTGCGATCCACCTAGGGGAGTTGCCCAAGGCTGCATCTGCCATGATCAACGTGGCGTGCTTGCGGGTGTCCGGTGCGACTTCCTCAAGCTCGGCAGATACCGAGGGCGGATCAGCGGCCACAGAGACAAACAAGTGGGCATAGACTGGCGACCGTTCCGGGTTAATCGTGAAGGTCGCTGGTGCGCTGCTCATCTGGTGGCCGACCTTCTGGATTTGTCCGCCACGATCCAAGAACTGCTCAGTCAGGCGGTCTAGGTTGGCGCGTTCAACGTCGTGTTGCGGCGAGTGGATGGGCAACGGATCGCTGCGGGTGTCGTGATAGCGCTGCATGATCAGACCCCCGCGATATCAAGGCTGATAGGTTCGTACTGCTCCGTATCACCTACACGCTGATACACACGGATGTAGGACTTGGAGCCAACCACCTGGCAGGCATCACCAATGGCCTGCATGGCGCGCTGCCAGCGCTCATCGGTAATTTCCATCCGGCGCAATGCCAAGACGCGGGCTGTGCGGATGTCGCCTTTCTGGTCAGTCCGAAAGGCGTCATTCACAAGCGTGACCACTTCGGGGCGTGCCCCGGTGGTCCAGTCGCGCAGGCATTCATCAATCAATGCCCGCGCTGCCTGGAGGCGTTCGTCGAAGGCGATGCTTTCCTGGACGGCGCGCATGATCTTGAAGCGCCCATCGAAGCTGATCAGGCTGACATTGCCTTTCTTGCCGCCGATCTGCGTGCCGTACTGCTCGGCGCTTAGTTCCACAAAGGCTTCAATATCACCGAAGGCCGAGGCTTTGAACTTCGCCAGGACTTCACTAGCGGCGCGGGCCTTTTCAACCAGGGCAAGAACCAAGGCGTCCCGCTCCAGGTCGATAGGCTTAATCAGGCTTTCATGAATCAAGCGTTTCTGCGCGTCGGCCCGGTAGCCTTCGGGGATGGTTTGTAGTTGTGTCATTGCAAGGTTCCTCAGTGGAGAGTCAGTCGCGACCAGTCAGCAGGACGGGAAGCGCTAATGGGTTCGCGCCATTCCAGGGTCACGCCCTGGAACTGCACGTTGAAACGGGTGCTACCGGCCGTGGGATAGCGCTTGTAGCCTTCGGTATGGCCGAGGCTGATCAGGCGCTGACCTGACTCGGGAGTGATCACCAGGAGATTGCTTGCAGGGTGAAACGCCTGCACGCGGATGCCATGGGCCTGCAAATTGCGGGCGGCGGCGTTAAACACCCGCAGACGGTCTGCCAGGGTCGGGGTCAGGACTTTCAATGGCGTGCGGTTAGTGGAGGCGAGCATGGGCGTTCTCCTGGTTGCAGCAGTCGGGGTTGATTGGGCAGTGTTGGCAGGCGCGCCAGTGCTGCATCGCCTGGGGATTGTGAGTCGGTGCCGGTTTTTCGCGGTAGCTTTGGCACTGGTCAGAGGTGACGGTCTCGTCCAGGGCGACACATTCAATGCGGCCCAGAGTTTCCATCACGCGCCGCTCCACACCCGCCGTGCTGGGGGATGCGTAGCGGTTGGAGAGAATCAGGCTGACGGCCGTGCGGCTCATGCCAATGCGCTGGCTGGCCTTGGTTTTGTTGCTGGCGGCTACCTCAGCGGCAAGCAAGCGCACGAACAATGGCACTTCGTTGCCCCAGGCGGACAGGTTGACCTGGTTCATTCGGCCACCTCCTGGTCAGCTTTGCGCCACACGACCTGATCTAGGTTCGGGTCATAGACCTGGTGAAAGTCGCGCTGATAGATCGGATGTTTGGGGCCGGTGTAGCGGGACGGGACCAGGCTGAAACGGGTTTTAACACCAGGCGTTCCGCCTCGACGTGTCACATAGCCAGCCTTTGCCAGGCCTGACAAATACACGTGAGCGCCAAACTCACTAATGGACACGCCGTTGACGCTGGCGGCGACGGCGGCCTCGGCGGCGCTAAACTCGCCCAGGATGCGCAATGCCCGCCAGACGTTCTCGGCACCGGCTGCATACTTGGAAACTTTGCCGCTACGGGTAATGCGCGGGGCTTCAACGCCTTCGTCTTTAAGGAGTTCCCACTCGGCATCGAAGCGCCCGACGTTGCGAACTTTGCTGACAATGCCGGCCTTTTCCATGTCTCGAAAATAGCCACGTACGGTTTGGTCGTCCTGGTTCGACTTTCGAGCAACAGCGTAAGTCGTCAGCTCTTTAGGGCTGGCGTTGATGGCACGAATGGCTTCCCAAATATGTTGGCGTGGGGGCTTTCCTCCCACCATCACCAGATCGGCTCTGATTCCCATGGCTCAAGCCCTCCGCGACGGCGCTTCGCCGGTAAACCAACCGCGTGAGCCCCAACCGGCGAGGTCGATGCTGTCGATGGCCTGGGCTTGGGTTTCGCTGTAGACCCGATATAGGTTGACGGCGATACGGCGAAGGCACCCACCGACCTTGGTCCGCAGATCCTCCAACAGGTCATCGGCAAAGCGCAGTGATGGATAACTGGCCTTGCTCAAGGCGCGCAGATCGTCAAGGGTGGCGCGTTGCGCAGGCACCCACTCCAGCACACGGTTATGCAGGCGCTCCAACTTAGCCAAACTACCGGGCACTCGCTCTTCACCGATCAGGACGATGGTTCCCTGGCTGGCGTTGTAGATGTCGGTCAGGACGTTGGCGACGGCCTTTTCCAGCAGGTACTGTACGTCGTCAATTAACAGTGGGCGACCACTGCGGGATAGCTGCTCGGCGATCTGATCAACCATCTGTGACAAGGTGCGCTCTGGCTGGATGCTCATTTCGCGCAGGATGGCGAGCAGGAAAGCTTTCTTGCTCCAGGTATCGCGACACTCCACGTAGTAGGCGCGATGTTGGTTGGCGGCGAAGGCAGCGCCCACGCTTTTACCCAGCCCGCTTGCGCCGTACATCACCACCAAACCAGGCAGGCCGGCTGGGCGGGCATGGGCTCGGGCGATGGCGGCTGACAAGAGGCCGACATTGGTCAGGGGAACGATCTTGGTAACACTCATAATGCGACTCCTAAAGGTCTTGGGTTAAGCGCGGGCCTGGTCGGCGAACGCGAACATTTGCTGAATAGATTTGAAGTCCGGGTGTTGCGGGTAGCGGGCATGCCATTGCGTTTCCTCGGCCGTCAGCGACTCGCCGCTGGTGATGCGGCCGTCGATCTGGAGCCAGAGGCGGTATCGGGCGGTTGGGTCGGTGGGCAATTCGAAGGCCGAGGCCTGCGGTGCAGCCAGTTGGGCGAAGCGCTGGGCCTCGGCGAGTTGTTCAGGCGACAGGTCGTACTGGCTCGACTGCGAAGCAATGACGCGCATTTCCACGTCTTGCCCGGTAATGGTTTTGGCTTTTTTGACCAGGCGGGACAGCTGGCCGCGTTCGCGTTTCTCGCTGGCTTTTTCCAGCATGGTTTTCGGCATGGCTGGACTGGCGTTCCCGTCGAGCAGCGCCTCGCCGATCAGATCGCCCTCTAGGGAGTGGACCCAAACACGGCTAGCGTCGCGGAAGTCATAGGCCACGCGGACCTGTTCCCCGTGGAAGCCGTCCAGGTCTTTAAGGAAGTAGGTGCCGCTGTTCCATTGCACCTGGCAACGGTGGACGGTGCGCTCGACCTGTGGCCGGGTCAGGCTCTCGACGATGTTGCTGTCAGCCAGCAATGGTTCCCAGCCCTCGGCCTCTGCCGACTTCCAAGACTCCATTGGGCTTTGGTGGCGCTTGCGCATGGTCGCAAGGTCGCGGAACTTCGGCAGGCCACGATGTGGGCGGCGGTTGTAGTCATCGAGTGCTTCTTGCAGGGCCGCGAAGAACACCGAAAATTCAGGTACGACTGTCGGCGCGATGCCCAGGGCAAGCTGTTTACGGGACAGTTTGTGGGTCTTGGTAGCGGCCTCTTTATCCATATCGGCGCCGATATAACTGTCGAACGTCTTGGCGAGCCGAACCAGGATGGTTTTATGGGGGCGCTCAATTACGCCGCGAGCCTGAGAGTTGTAGGGCAATGAGTGCGTGATAGTGCCGCCCAGGCGGTCGTTGACCTCGTAAACAACGGAGTTGTCAAAACCGCTGCCGTTGTCGACGTAAAACACCTTGTACATGCCGCAACGACTTACGCCGTCACGTAAGGTGTCCAGTGTGGCTAGGGTTGACTCCGCCAGGTTGACGGAGAAACCGACGATACGGCGGGTGCCCCAATCAATGACCATGGTGATTTCTGGGCGGAAAATCTGCCCCGTCAATGGATTGATCACTTCGGCGTCAAAGGTGTGGCCGTCGGCCACCCACACGTCATTCGGCCAGAGCATGTCGGCCTGACGGCGGTTATAGGCTTTTAAGGCGTTCAGTTCGTGCGGACCCATGCGCCCTTGCTCCCGTACCGACGGGCTGAGTTTTTTCAGCCAACGGCGCACCGCATGAATGCTCGGGCAAACAGTGGAATTGATGTCCTGGTGCAATTGCTTGAACTGCTCATACGCAGCTTCAACACTCGGTTTCTGCGGTCGCTGGTAGTGCTTGAGGAATGCTTGCGCCCAGGTCGGGACGCTCATGTCTTTTTGACGACGGGCCGGAGCTAGGCCTATTTCGCCGTGGGCGCGGTAGTCCGCCAGCCAACGCTTGAGGGTGCGCTCAGACAGGGTGCGGTCTTCGGTCTTGCGGTCGTTGGCGCGGATTACTCGCTCATTCAGATACGGACTGAGGTCGCCGGTTTTAGCCAACCCAACCAGAGTAAGGATGGCGCGGTTTTGGCTGACTACCTTGCTCATGCGTTCGATTTCACGCACGAACGCAAGGCGCGCAGTCATTACAGAAGACTGTGCATCGTTCAAGCGTGACGCTTTTTCTGAGTCACGCCCGGCTGTTACTACGTGTTTTTCAGCGACTGGTTCAACGGCGTTTTCTACGAGCGTTGCTGTCAAAAGCGCTGCCTGGGTTTCCTTTGGCAGGACCGAAAGGGTGTACTCAATGGCCTTACTGCCAAGACGCTGCTGGCCTTCCCAACGCTCACGCTTGGCGCGTATTTGAATGGCGCGCTCTGTTCCTGGCATTCCAGGCAAGCCAGCCAGCTCGCCGGCTGAATACCAATTACGCATGGCTGTCACCCAATGCACGCTTGAGTTCGCGTGCCTTACGTCCGGCATCATCGCGCAGGCGTTCCAGCCGCCCCAGTTCCGCATTGAGTGCGTCACGACCGTAAGCAATACGCCCGCCGCGTTGTTCGGCCAGCCAGTTGGTCAGTGCGTGGCAACTGCATACTTCTTCTAACAGGGGGGCTCTGTAGAACGGCAGGTTGTGATCTGTCCGGGCCGGACTCGACCATGCATCAAGCATGTGCTTGCTTACATCGTCACCCGAGAGTCGAGACATACGAGCTGCAATTTCATAGCGGTCTAGATCTGAACCTTTAAGGATCTCGCCGATCAGTTCACTTACCTGGGCTGCATTGTTGCCGTTACCAGGTATAGCTAGAACCGGCTGTGGGACGGAGAAGATGTCTAACGTCCGGTCGTCTTTGACTTTGCGCATGTTTATCCCTCCGTACCTGTTTTACGGTGCCGAAGGTCATAAGCTGGGTTATGCTCTTGGCTATAAGTTGCGTTCTTCTCGGCACGTTGTGACCTGATCCGATATGGGGTGCCGTTGGCGTTCCAACGGTCCGGCCACAAGTCGATTGGCTGAAGGCCCAGAGCCTTGGCTATCGCTCGTTCCATACGCGGGTAAGCTGTGCGTTTAGCGTTTTTAACGGCAGTGTCAGAGACGTTGAGTTCACGCGCCAACATCGCCAGCGAAGTGCCTTTGGCACGTAGCTGGTACTTGATCCATTCCCAGCGTTGGGTCGGATTCAAAGGGATTTCGGTTTTGTTCATGCCATACGTCCAGTTTTAACCACCGGGAAGGGTGGTTTTTTTGGGGTGTCTAACGTCACTTACGGCATAAACATAGCCGCTTTGTTCTTGGTGGTAAAGCGAAAAGCGGCATTTCGCTTTGCCGGAACCGGCATTTTTATAAGCGGTGAAGCTATGCCATTGTTTTTAAAGGCTTTAATTGGAATGCGAAATTTCGTTTTCTTTTGCGGCAGGGTTTCGTTTTCTCCTTTGGAGAAAGCGAAATGAGTGAGGGGCTAGCGGCGCGCATCCGAGAATGCGCTGAGATAGCCGGAAGCGGCGACGAACTTTCGCGCCTAACGGCTATACCTCGACGAACTCTGGAGTACTACCTGACGGGACATAGGGAACCAAAGGTTGCCCGTTGCGTTGATATTGCAAAGGCCGTAGGTGTGGATATTGGGTGGCTTGCGTCAGGAGAGGGGGATAGACAGAGGGGCATGGTTGCTGCGGCACCTGACGAGAGTGCGTATGTCTACGTGCCTCTGTACGACGCCTATTGCAGCGGTGGGCATGGATCGTGGAACGATGGGGCGAAGGTACTGACTATGCTCGCTTTCACGGCCTACTCGCTTCGTAAGAAGGGCTTGGAGCCATCCAGGCTTTCTGCTATCCGAGTAGACGGCGACTCGATGCTCGGGCTTTTGAACGACGGCGATACGGTTGTCATTGACCACGGCCGCAACACCCTTGAGGGTGAGGCTGTCTACGTCATCCAGTTGGATGACCATCTCTACGCCAAGAGGCTTCAACGCCAGTTCGACGGCTCGATCCACATCATCAGCGAGAACAAGGCCTACAGAGATATGATCGTGCCCAAGGAAAAGCTGAATGATCTGCGGATCATTGGCCGCGTTGTATGGGCTGGTGGCTGGATCTAGTCACACCGCTATCGGTGCCAAAGAGCCTGTTAAATTGGGGCGCACTGCTCAAGACTGATTGATTTTGGTCTTGCAGCTCTTTGGCATCGTTCTTGAGCCGCCCCGCAGTGGATGCTCCCCGCAACGCCCCGTCTTGTCGGGCTCATCACGAATTGTCCTGCTTAATCCAGCTTCTTCCCACCAGATCCTCCCCAGTGCCAAAGCTGCCACTAACCCACAAGATCAAAAGCGGAGCAACAACAAAGCCAGAGCGCGAAGCTGCATTCCCTGTGGGAGCTGGCTTGCCTGCGATGACGGTGTCTCAGCCAATACATTTATCGACTGATACACCGCCATCGCAGCGATGCGGCGACCCGACAGGCCAGCTCCTACAGGGAGACCGCGCACGCCTCGACGATCAGGTCGGCTGTCGGGCCGCCTCGCTTTGCTTGTGATTTTGATCTTAGGCGCCCCGTTAAACCACGCGGGCCGTCGGCTTTTCCAAAGTGAGCCGCCGTCAGGGCGGCCCCCTGAGTGGCCATGACCCCAGCAACGGATATGTACACAAACCCAATAAGCTAAAGAGTTGTGTAGATACCTATGCTGCGATTGGCCCTATCAGGCAGCCCGAGGCGCCCTGACCAACCGCAACCCGGCAATCACCAAGGCAAACACCGCAAAATTGGTGTTGTACAACGCCAATGCCGGAATCCCGAACGCCAGGCCCAACACCGCCAAACCCCAACCGGCACGGCCTGGCAGTACAAACGCCAGCACCGAGGTGACCAGCGCCGCCCAGCCCATGACCTTGAAGTGGATCATCAAACCCAGGTTCGCCCGCAACTGGCACTCCCAGCGGCTGGCATGGTCAACGCAGATGCCCACCCACTGCCCGTCCTCCATAAACCCATAACGGGCGCCATAACTGGCAGCCAGCCATAACGGCAAGGCCAACAGCAGCAGGATCAGCGGCAAACGACGGGACATAAGGGCACTCCGATAGACGAAAACGGCGCCCAGCTTAATCTCCCCTGGGCCATTGGCAAGGGTTGCGCACAGATAACTATTCATCAAAGCGTGCCAAAGTGTATCGTCTGCACACTATTACCTCGATTCCTATGTTTTTTCCGATATTAAGTGCCGATGGCTGGCACTTCGGCGATAACGCGGTGGTCATAGCCTGCGAACTTCATTAAGCACGTTTCCTCTTAGGGATTTAGTCATGCTCCGTTCCTTGCGCTGCGCTGCCCTGTTGGGTGGCCTTTTTTTGAGTGCGTCAGCACTGGCGGTCGACGTCGACCCGGCCAGCTATGGCTACCCTTTGACCAACCCGTTCGAAGCGACCATCGCCACAACGCCACCGGACTTGCGGCCGGATTTGCCATCCATTGATGACATCAACCAATCCGACTACAACCTGAACATGCGCCCGGAGCGTGAATTCAGCCTGCCCGACAACTTCTGGGCGGTGAAGAAGCTCACCTACCGCATTGCCAAACAGGATCGCGCCGCGCCACTGATCTTCCTGATCGCCGGCACCGGCGCGCGTTTTGACAGCTCTCTCAACGAATACCTGAAAAAGCTGTACTACAAGGCCGGCTACCATGTCGTCCAACTGTCGTCGCCCACCAGCTTCGACTTCATCAGCGCCGCCTCGCGCTTTGCCACACCTGGCATCACCCAGGAAGACGCCGAAGACATGTACCGCGTGATGCAGGCCGTGCGCGCACAAAACGCCACGCTGCCGGTCACCGACTTCTACCTCACCGGCTACAGCCTGGGGGCGCTGGACGCGGCGTTCGTCGCCAAACTGGACGAAACCCGACGCAGCTTCAACTTCAAGAAAGTGCTGCTGCTGAACCCGCCGGTCAACCTCTATACCTCCATCACCAACCTCGACAAGCTGGTGCAAACCGAGGTCAAGGGCATCAACAACAGCACCACCTTCTATGAGCTGGTGTTGAACAAGCTGACCCGCTACTTCCAGCAAAAGGGCTATATCGACATGAACGATGCCCTGCTCTACGACTTCCAGAACTCCAAGGAGCACCTGACCAACGAGCAGATGGCGATGCTGATCGGCACCTCGTTCCGCTTCTCGGCGGCCGATATCGCCTTTACCTCGGACCTGATCAACCGTCGCGGCCTGATCATCCCGCCCAAATACCCGATCACCGAAAGCACCAGCCTCACGCCGTTCCTCAAGCGTGCGCTGCAGTGTGATTTCGACTGCTACCTGACCGAACAAGTGATCCCGATGTGGCGCGCCCGCTCCGACGGCGGCAGCCTGCTGCAACTGATCGACCAGGTGAGCCTGTACGCCCTTGAGGATTACCTGCGTGACAGCCCGAAAATCGCCGTGATGCACAACGCCGACGACGTGATCCTCGGCCCTGGCGACCTGGGCTTCTTGCGCAAGACCTTCGGCGATCGCTTGACCGTCTACCCGCTGGGCGGCCACTGCGGCAACCTCAATTACCGCGTCAACGCCGACGCCATGCTGGAGTTTTTCCGTGGCTAAACATCTCCTGCTTCTTGCCGCCTTACTCTGTGCAGGCGTTGCCAACGCGGACAATAGCAAGGCTCATGCACCGACCGTGATCGACCAGGATGGCTTCAAGGAGCCCTTGAGCAAGCTCAAGTTCAACCCTGGCCTGGATCAGCGTGAGTTCGAGCGCTCGACCCTCAACGCCCTCAACGTCTATGACCCGCTGGAGTCGTGGAACCGTCGGGTGTACCACTTCAACTACCGCTTCGACCAATGGGTATTCCTGCCCGTGGTCGACGGCTATCGCTACGTCACCCCCAGCTTCCTGCGCACCGGCGTCAGCAACTTCTTCAACAACCTGGGCGACGTGCCCAACCTGATGAACAGCCTGCTGCAACTCAAGGGCCACCGCTCCCTTGAGACCACCGGCCGCCTGTTGGTCAACACCACTATCGGCATCGCCGGACTGTGGGACCCAGCCACCGCCATGGGCCTGCCGCGCCAGAGCGAAGACTTCGGCCAGACCCTGGGCTTCTACGGCGTACCGGGCGGGGCTTACCTGATCCTGCCGATCCTCGGCCCATCGAACCTGCGCGACACCGGTGGCCTGCTCGTCGACTACACCGCCGAATCGCAGATCAACTACCTCAACGTGTCCGAAGTCAGCTCCAACCACCCGGAAATCTGGGCCCTGCGCGCAGTAGACAAGCGCTACCAGACCAGCTTTCGCTACGGCCAGATGAACTCGCCGTTCGAGTATGAAAAAGTGCGGTATGTGTATACCGAGTCGCGCAAGTTGCAGATTGCCGAATAACGTTACCCAGCGTGCAAAAAGGCCATCGAAACGCTCGATGGCCTTTTTTTTCGGCTGTCAGCAGCCCACCCCTCGGAACCAGTTCGTACGCCCCTGCCACTTAAAGTCCAGGCCCCCATGCAGATAAGCCCGACACAAAACAGGCTGACCGCACTCTGCCCACCTCGAACTTTCCAGTGGAACTTAAACATGACGATATCGGTTTCCCAGCCCAGCCTCACGGCACCCACCCTCGCCGCGCCCCCGACGGCTGAATCCCAAGCCTCAACAAAACCTCATCTGGACGCCCCCAGAGGCGCCTATGGCCGACCGCGCGGCGACAATCGCAGTGCAGGGCAAATCTTCAAGGACACTCCGATCCTCAAGGACATCCTCAAACAAGATGGTCCTTTTGCAAGCAACTTCATCAATCAGCTCAAGCAGCAAACCGGCGATTGGAGCGCAGCCAATCGCGACCCCGAATCACGTGCCAATGCCGCCTATAACCTGGCCAAAGTGGCAACCTATATTGATGGCCGCGAGGACTTGGAGCGTCAGGGCCCAGCCCAGCAAAACGATCAGCACGTACAGGGTTTTGGCCAGTTCGGCAGTGTTTCCGCAGGCTCGGAAGCGCAGCTGTTCAAGGCATTCAGCGAAAAAGGCTACAGCGCGCTGCGGTAACGCCTAGCCCCTCAAGGCGCGCCACGCCTTGCTCGCTACAGACACCAGCGCCAGCACCAGCGCCCCGGCGATGATCCCCGCGACGGCATTGAGCAGGGTCGGCATCAGCCAGGAGATGCCACCGATACTCTGGCTCACGCTTTCAATCCAGTGATGAACCGCGGGCACGCCGTGGGTGAGGATGCCACCGCCGACCATGAACATTGCCGCCGTGCCGATCACCGACAGGCTTTTCATCATGTACGGTGCGGTTCGCAGAAGTCCGTTGCCGATATCACGTACCAACTGGCCGGGCTTTTGCGACATCCACAGGCCCAGGTCATCGAGCTTGACGATACCGGCCACCAGGCCGTACACGCCGATGGTCATGACCAGGGCGATGCCCGACAGCACGATCACTTGCTGCATCAACGGCGCATCCGCCACGGTGCCCAGGGTGATCGCGATGATTTCGGCCGAGAGGATAAAGTCGGTGCGGATGGCGCCCTTGATCTTGTCCTTTTCGAAGGCCACCAGGTCCGTTGCCGGATCGGCCACGGCTGCGACCAACTGGGCATGCTCGGCCTGATCTTCGGCCTTGCTGTGGAGGAATTTATGGGCGAGCTTTTCAAAGCCCTCGAAACACAGATAGGCGCCGCCGAGCATTAACAGTGGGGTGACCGCCCAGGGCGCGAAGGCGCTGATCAACAGCGCGGTGGGCACCAGGATCAGCTTGTTGATAAACGAACCCTTGGCAACCGCCCACACCACCGGAATTTCCCGCTCGGCGCGCACGCCGGAAACTTGCTGGGCATTGAGCGCCAAGTCATCCCCCAGCACCCCGGCGGTTTTCTTGGCGGCCATTTTTGTCATCAGGGCCACGTCGTCGAGGACGGCGGCGATGTCATCAATCAATACCAACAAGCTGCTTCCTGCCATGAATCGGACGTCCTTAATGTGGGATATTTCGCAGCATAGCGTGGTACAAAGCGTCGCGGGCAGATTCTTGAGGCCCGCGGATCGCCGGTGCTACCATGCGCAACCGCCTGTCCTGGCAAGGAATCATCTGGTCTATGAGCACCATTCGCGAGCGCAACAAAGAACTGATCCTGCGGGCAGCCAGCGAGGAGTTTGCCGACAAGGGCTTCGCCGCGACCAAAACCAGCGACATCGCCGCCAAGGCCGGGCTACCCAAACCCAACGTCTATTACTACTTCAAGTCCAAGGACAACCTCTACCGCGAGGTGCTCGAAAGCATCATCGAGCCGATCCTGGCCGCCTCCACCCCCTTCAACCCGGACGGTGACCCCAAGCAAGTGCTGAGCAGCTATATTCGCTCGAAGATCAGCATCTCCCGCGATCTGCCCTTTGCCTCGAAAGTGTTCGCCAGCGAAATCATGCACGGCGCGCCACACCTGAGCCCAGAGCAGGTGCAGCAGCTCAACGCCCAGGCCAAGCACAACATCGACTGCATCCAGAGCTGGGTCGATCGCGGCCTGATCGCCGCCATCGACCCTAACCACCTGATGTTCAGCATCTGGGCAGCGACCCAGACCTATGCCGACTTCGACTGGCAGATCTCAGCGGTGACCGGCAAGGCCAAGCTGGATGAGGCCGATTATGAAGCGGCGGCGCAGACGATTATTCGGTTGGTGTTGAAGGGGTGTGAGCCGGACTGAGGGACCGTGGTGTGGCTATCGCAGGCAAGCCAGCTCCCACAGGTCCCGTGCCAGACACAAAATGTATGAACAACGAAGATCCCATGTGGGAGCGGGCTTGCTCGCGAAAGTGCCCTCCCAGACACATCCTGCCAAAAGCCTGCCCATCAGCCTCAAACTCCCCGATCTAGCCTCTCAAGACCCCATCTGAAGAGAGGCAACGGAATGCCTGATCGAGCCACCTCACACCGCCTACGCATTGGCCGGTTCAGCGAAACCAACCGCATCTACCTAATCACCACCAACACCCACGAGCGCGTGCCGATCTTCAGCGATTTCCACCTGGGCCGCCTGGTGGTCTGGCAGTTCAGGCTTGCCCACTATCAAGGGCTGGCGAACTCTCTGGCCTGGGTGGTGATGCCCGACCACTTTCACTGGCTGATCGACCTGCAAAAGGGCTCCCTGGGGGACTTGATGTGCCAGGTAAAATCCAAAAGCACCCGTTCAGTCAATGGTGCCACTGGCCGCAAGGGAAGGCTTTGGCAAACCAGTTTTCATGATCGCGCGCTGCGCAAGGAGGATGATCTGGTGAAGATGGCCAGATATGTGGTGGCCAACCCATTGAGGGCGGGATTGGTGGAGAGGATTGGCGACTATCCGTTGTGGGATGCAATTTGGGTTTAGGTTTAAGACCGAGTCGCCCCTATCGCGAGCAAGCCCGCTCCCACATTTTGACCGTGTTCACAGGTCAAAACGCGGGCTTGCTCGCGATGAGGTTCTTACAAGCCCCGAGAAATCAAGCACTCACCCCCGCATCCGCCAACAACCCCACCCCTTCAATCGCGCTGATCGCGCACTGCTCATCAATATCCGACGTATCCCCACTGATCCCGATCGCCCCCAGCACCACCCCCGCCGGGTCCCGGATCAACACGCCGCCCGGCGCCGGCACCACGCCGCCCTGCCCCAGGCTGTTCAGCGCGGCGATAAATGCCGGGCGTTGCTGGGCATCCAGGGCCAGCAGGCGCGAGCCCTTGCCCAGGGCAATCGCGCCCCAGGCCTTGCCGATAGCGATTTGCGGGCGCAGCAGGCTGGCGCCGTCTTCGCGTTGCAGGGTGATCAGGTGCCCGCCGCTGTCGAGCACCGCGATGGTCAGCGGTGCAGCGGCAATGGTGCGGCCAGCGGTGATGGCCTGGCTGACCAGGTTGACTGCGACTTTCAAGGTTAGAGCGCTCATGGGTGCCGTCCTTATCTTGTTATTGAGAAAGCCTTTGGGCTCTGACTGATCAGAAGCCGGATGCAACAAATAGAACACAATAGATTTATTTTTTGTATACAATATTTCGAAACATACGCACCATACGTCGAAATAATCCCGCTAAAAAGCCTTCCGACGAATGCACAGGCGCGAGAATAAAATGGATTGACCTGCGCCGCTCGCCGTGAATACACTTTGAAGCAACACCACTTGTATACAATTACAAAACGCAAGAGGCACCAAAACCATGAGCAAAATGAGAGCAATCGAAGCCGCCGTTCTGGTGATGCGCCGTGAGGGTGTAGACACCGCCTTCGGTATCCCAGGCGCCGCGATCAACCCGTTGTATTCGGCCCTGCAAAAGGTCGGCGGCATCGATCACGTCCTCGCTCGCCACGTGGAAGGCGCTTCGCACATGGCCGAGGGGTATACCCGCACCAAGGCCGGCAATATCGGCGTGTGCATCGGCACTTCGGGCCCGGCGGGCACTGACATGGTCACCGGCCTGTACAGCGCCTCGGCCGACTCGATCCCGATCCTGTGCATCACCGGGCAAGCGCCCCGTGCCCGCATGCACAAGGAAGACTTCCAGGCCGTGGACATCACCAGCATCGTCAAGCCAGTGACCAAGTGGGCGACCACCGTGCTCGAGCCTGGCCAAGTGCCATATGCGTTCCAGAAAGCCTTCTATGAAATGCGCTCCGGGCGCCCCGGCCCGGTGCTGATCGACTTGCCGTTCGACGTGCAGATGGCCGAGATCGAGTTCGACATCGACGCCTACCAGCCACTGCCGTTGGCCAAGCCACTGGCCACACGCATCCAGGTCGAGAAAGCCCTGGCCATGCTCGACCAGGCTGAACGCCCGCTGCTGGTCAGCGGTGGCGGCGTGATCAATGCCGACGCCAGCGAGCTGTTGGTGGAATTTGCCGAACTGACCGGTATCCCAGTGATCCCGACGCTGATGGGCTGGGGCACCATCCCCGACGATCACCCGCTGATGGTGGGCATGGTCGGCCTGCAAACCTCGCACCGTTATGGCAACGCTACGATGCTCAAGTCCGACGTGGTATTGGGCGTCGGCAACCGCTGGGCCAACCGTCACACCGGCTCGGTGGAGGTGTATACCGAAGGTCGCAAGTTCATTCACGTTGACATCGAGCCGACGCAAATCGGCCGTGTGTTCACCCCGGACCTGGGCATCGTGTCCGACGCCGGTGCCGCGCTGACGATGTTTATCGAAGTGGCCCGCGAGTGGAAAGCCGCCGGCAAGCTCAAGGACCGCAGCGCCTGGTTGCATGATTGCCAGCAGCGCAAAGCCACCCTGCACCGCAAGACCCACTTCGACAACGTCCCGGTCAAGCCGCAACGGGTGTACGAAGAGATGAACCAGGTGTTCGGCAAAGACACCTGCTACGTCAGCACCATCGGCCTGTCGCAGATTGCCGGTGCGCAGTTCCTGCACGTCTACAAGCCGCGCCACTGGATCAACTGCGGCCAGGCCGGCCCATTGGGCTGGACCATTCCGGCCGCACTGGGCGTGGTCAAGGCCGACCCGAGCCGCAAGGTGGTGGCGCTGTCCGGCGACTATGACTTCCAGTTCATGATCGAAGAGCTGGCCGTGGGTGCGCAGTTCAAGCTGCCGTACATCCACGTGGTGGTAAACAACTCCTACCTGGGACTGATCCGCCAGGCCCAGCGCGGGTTTGAAATGGACTACTGTGTGCAGTTGTCTTTCGACAACCTCAACGCCCCGGAACTTAACGGTTATGGCGTCGACCACGTTGCCGTCGCCGAAGGCCTGGGTTGCAAGGCCCTGCGTGTGTTCGAGCCGGGCCAGATCCAGCCCGCGCTGCGCAAGGCCCAGGAAATGATCGAAGAGTTCAAGGTGCCGGTGATTGTCGAGATTATTCTGGAGCGCGTGACCAATATTTCCATGGGCACCGAGATCAACGCCGTCAACGAATTCGAAGATCTGGCACTGGTGGGCAACGACGCACCGACTGCCATTTCATTGCTCGATTAAGGAGAACCCCATGCCGCGTTTTGCCGCCAACCTGTCCATGCTGTTTACCGAACAGGACTTTCTCGCCCGCTTCAAAGCCGCCGCCGATGCCGGCTTCAGTGGGGTGGAATACCTGTTCCCCTACGAGTTCAGCTCCGCCGAAATCAAGGCACAACTCGACGCCCACGGCTTGACCCAAGTGCTGTTCAACCTGCCGGCCGGTGACTGGGCCAACGGCGAGCGCGGCCTGGCTTGCCACCCGGACCGGGTCGAAGAGTTCCGCGCCGGGGTCAACCTGGCCATCGCCTACGCCCAGGTGCTGGGCAATACCCAGATCAACTGTCTGGCGGGGATTCGCCCCGCCGGTGTGGATGACGCCACCCTGGAAAAAACCTTCGTCGCCAACCTCAAGTACGCAGCCGACAAGCTGCAGGCGGTGGGGATCAAGCTGGTGATGGAAGCGATCAACACCCGCGACATTCCAGGCTTCTACCTGAACAACACCGCGCAGGCCCTGGCGATTCGCGAACTGGTGGGCAGTGCCAACCTGTTCCTGCAGTACGACATCTATCACATGCAAATCATGGAAGGCGACCTGGCGCGCACCATGGCCACGCACCTGGATCAGATCAACCATATCCAGCTGGCGGACAACCCGGGGCGCAACGAGCCAGGCACCGGGGAGATCAACTACCGGTTCCTGTTCGAGCATCTGGATCGCATTGGCTATCAGGGGTGGGTCGGCTGTGAGTACAAGCCGTTGACCACCACCGAGGCTGGCCTGGGTTGGCTCAAGAGCCATAACGCCATCTGAGCAACCCCACAGGGGGCAGTGCCAGACCTGCACAACTAATAAAAAGAGGATTTCATCATGGCTAAAATCGGCTTTATCGGCACCGGCATCATGGGCCAACCCATGGCCGCGAACCTGCAGAAAGCAGGTCACCAACTGTTCCTCTCCGAGCACCACGGCAAGGCGCCCGCCGAGTTGATCGCCGCCGGTGCCGTGGCCCTGGCCAACCCGCAGCAAGTGGCCCAGGAAGCGGAGTTCATCATCGTCATGGTGCCCGATACCCCCCAGGTCGATGACGTGCTGTTCCGCGCCGACGGTGTTGCCGCAGGCCTGTCGCCGAACAAAGTGGTGATCGACATGAGTTCGATCTCACCCACCGCCACCAAGGCCTTTGCCGCAAAGATCAACGCCACCGGCGCGCAGTACCTCGACGCCCCAGTGTCGGGCGGTGAAGTCGGTGCCAAGGCCGCGACCCTGAGCATCATGGTCGGCGGCGAGCCGCAAACGTTCGAACGCGCCCTGGCGCTGTTCCAGAGCATGGGCAAGAACATCACCCTGGTGGGCGGCAATGGCGATGGCCAGACCGCCAAGGTGGCAAACCAGATCATCGTGGCGCTGAACATCCAGGCGGTGGCCGAAGCACTGCTGTTCGCCGCAAAGAACGGTGCAGATCCGGCCAAGGTCCGCGAAGCGCTGATGGGTGGCTTCGCCTCGTCGAAGATCCTCGAAGTGCATGGCGAGCGGATGATCAAGGGCACCTTCGATCCGGGTTTCCGTATCAACCTGCACCAGAAGGATTTGAACCTGGCCCTGGCCGGCGCCAAGGAGCTGGGGATCAACCTGCCCAACACCGCCGGTACCCAGCAAGTGTTCAGTACCTGCACCGCGATTGGCGGCGGCAACTGGGACCATTCGGCGCTGATCAAGGGGTTGGAGCATATGGCGAATTTCTCGATTCGCGATAAGTAACCTCCCCTCTCGGAATGCAATCCCTGGTGGGAGCTGGTTTGCCTGCTCCCACATTTGGCCCTCATTCCACGCCTCAAACCCAATAACAAGAATCCGGGAGCCCGCTTATGTCGGTCGATCCGCAACACCTGCTTCGCGAGCTGTTTGCCACAGCCATCGACGCTGCCCACCCCCGGCAAGTCCTCGAACCTTATCTGCCCGCCGACCGCAGCGGCCGGGTGATCGTGATCGGCGCGGGCAAAGCCGCAGCCGCCATGGCCCTGGTCGTGGAAAACAGCTGGCAGGGCGAGGTTTCGGGCCTGGTGGTCACACGCTACGGCCACGGCGCACCCTGCCAAAAAATCGAAGTGGTCGAAGCAGCGCACCCCGTGCCGGATGCCGCCGGCCAGGCCGTGGCCAAGCGTGTGCTGGCGCTGATCAGCAACCTGGGCGAAGACGACCGGGTGATCTTCCTGCTGTCTGGCGGCGGTTCAGCCCTGTTGGCGTTGCCGGCAGCGGGTATCACCCTGGCCGACAAACAAGCCATCAACAAAGCCCTGCTCAAATCCGGCGCGACCATCGGCGAGATGAATTGCGTGCGCAAGCACCTCTCGGCGATCAAGGGTGGGCGCCTGGCCAAGGCCGCCTGGCCGGCCACGGTCTACACCTACGCGATTTCCGATGTGCCGGGCGACCAGGCCACGGTGATTGCCTCCGGCCCGACCGTAGGCGACCCGAGCACCTCGCAACAGGCGCTGGCGATTCTCAAGCGTTACCAGATCGAAGTGCCGGCCTCGGTGCGCAGCTGGTTGCAGAACCCGGAATCAGAGACGGTCAAACCCGGCGACCCGTGCCTGGCGCGCAGCCATTTCCAATTGATCGCACGGCCGCAGCAATCCCTCGAAGCGGTGGCGGTAAAAGTGCGCCAGGCCGGTTTCAGCCCACTGATCCTCGGTGATCTGGAAGGCGAAGCGCGGGACGTGGCCAAGGTCCACGCCGGCATTGCCCGGCAAATCGTGCAGCACGGCCAGCCACTGGCGGCGCCCTGCGTGATCCTGTCCGGCGGCGAGACCACCGTGACCGTGCGCGGCAATGGCCGTGGCGGACGCAACGCCGAATTCCTGCTGAGCCTGACCGACAGCCTCAAGGGCCTGCCCGGCGTCTACGCCCTGGCCGGTGACACCGACGGCATCGACGGCTCCGAAGACAACGCCGGGGCAATCATGACCCCCACCAGCTACGCCCGCGCCGAGGCCCTGGGCCTGTCGGCCAGCGATGAGCTGGATAACAACAATGGCTACGGCTATTTCGCGGCACTCGACGCGTTGATCGTCACCGAGCCGACCCGTACCAACGTCAACGACTTCCGCGCCATTTTGATACTTGAGACTGCTGCCCATGACGCCTGACAAGAAGGTCAAAATCCTCGCCACCCTGGGGCCGGCCACCGACGGTATTGATGACATCCGCGAGCTGGTGGAAGCCGGGGTGAACATCTTTCGCCTGAACTTCAGCCATGGCGAGCACGCCGACCATGCCCAGCGCTACCAATGGATCCGCCAGGTTGAACGCCAGCTCAATTACCCCCTGGGGATCCTGATGGACCTGCAAGGGCCCAAGCTGCGGGTCGGGCGTTTCGCCGAAGGCAAGGTGCAACTGGTGCGTGGCCAGGCCTTGCGCCTGGACCTTGACCCGACACCGGGCGATCAGCGCCGGGTCAACCTGCCCCACCCGGAAATCATCAAGGCCCTGGAGCCGGGCATGGACCTTTTGCTGGATGACGGCAAGCTGCGCCTGCGGGTGATTACCAAGCATGCCGACGCGATCGACACCACAGTGTTGAATGGCGGCGAACTGTCCGACCGTAAAGGGGTGAACGTCCCACAAGCCTTGTTGGAACTCAGCCCACTGACCGCCAAGGACCGCCGCGACCTGAGCTTCGGCCTGGAGCTGGGCGTGGACTGGGTGGCGCTGTCGTTTGTGCAACGCCCCGAAGATATCCGCGAAGCCCGCGAGCTGATCGGTGACAAGGCGTTCTTGATGGCGAAGATCGAAAAACCCTCGGCGGTGCGCTACCTGCAGGAAATCGCCGAGTTGAGCGATGCGATCATGGTCGCCAGAGGGGACCTGGGCGTGGAAGTGCCGGCCGAAAGCGTGCCGCAAATCCAGAAAGACATCATCAGCACCTGCCGCCAGCTGGGCAAACCGGTGGTGGTGGCCACACAGATGCTCGAGTCCATGCGCTTCTCGCCGGCCCCCACCCGCGCCGAAGTCACCGACGTGGCCAATGCCGTGGCCGAAGGCGCCGATGCGGTGATGCTGTCGGCCGAAACCGCGTCCGGCGAATACCCGTTGGAAGCGGTGCAGATGATGAGCAAGATCATCCGCCAGGTGGAGAACGGCCCGGACTACCAGACCCAACTGGATGTAAGCCGGCCCAAGGCCGATGCCACGGTGTCCGACGCCATCAGCTGCGCGATCCGTCGGATCAGCAGCATCCTGCCGGTGGCGGTGCTGGTGAACTACAGCGAGTCGGGCAGCTCCAGCCTGCGTGCAGCACGGGAGCGCCCGGCGGTGCCGATCCTCAACCTCACGCCCAACCTGTCCACTGCGCGCCGCTTGAGCGTGGCCTGGGGTGTGCATTCGGTGGTCAATGACCGCTTGAGGCAGGTGGACGAGGTGTGTTCCACCGCACTGGAAATCGCCCAGGCCCAAGGCATGGCACAGCGTGGGGATACCTTGTTGATCACGGCGGGGGTGCCGTTTGGGCAACCGGGGTCGACCAACTCGCTGCGCATTGAGACGTTGATCTAGCGTCTGTTCGGGCCTTATCGCGAGCAAGCCCGCCCCCACATTTGATTGGGTTCGCCAATCAAATGTGGGAGCGGGCTTGCCTGCGATAAGGGCAACTCGGTCTCCCTGACTCCCTCACCATGCCCAACCCAACCTGCCCCGACTGGGCCGAAGCTCTGCTCAACGGCTTCAGCCAGATATTCCTGCAACGCCACCCGCTGTGTGGCCTGCTCTGCCTGCTGGCGATCCTCACCTGCGCCCCGGCCCTGCTCGGCGGTGCGCTGCTGGGCGGGGTCGCCGGCCTGCTCACGGCCCAGCGCCGCGACTATCCCAAGGCCGAGCGCCAGGCCGGGCTCTATAGCTACAACGGTGTGTTGCTGGGATTACTGATCAGCCAGCATTTCGCCTGGTCGGCCTTGCTGCCGCCGTTGATCCTGGCCTGCGGCGGCCTGAGTGCGATCCTGACCCGGCAATGGGTCAAGCGCACGGGCCATGGCGATGACTTGCCTGCCTATACCGTGCCCTTCGTCGGGTTAGGCTGGCTGTTGCTCGGCACGGTCGCACCTGCCGCGCTGCCTATCACTACGCCGGCCCCCCTGGACTGGCTAAGCGCTCCGCTGATCGGCCTGGGGCAGATCGTGCTGCTGGATCAACCACTGGCCGGCGTGCTGATCGCCCTTGGCCTGCTGCTGGCCAGCCCTCGCGCAGCGCTGTGGGCCGTGGTGGGCGCCTGCAGCGGCATGGCACTCGGCCTGCTGCTCGACGACCGCGCTGGCGCCCTGCTCGGCCTGCACAGCTATAACCCGGCGCTTGCCGCCCTGGCCCTCAGCCAGTACCGGCGCCAACCCTGGCTGCCCCTGCTCGGCATCCTCCTGGCATGCCTGCTTGCCCCAGGCTTCGCCGGCCTGCACCTGGCACCGCTGACTGCGCCGTTTATCCTCGCCTGCTGGCTGGTGCGCGCCACCCTGCGTCTGCGGCACCGGTCCAACATGGACAGCCCGTTCGAATCCCCCTAGGCTTCGCAGATCTTCGATTCAGGCGGACTTCATGGACAGTAACAACGACTGGCGCCAGCGGCTCTACGTCATGGTTTTCCAGAGCGACACGGCGGCCGGGCGGCGCTTCGACGGCATCCTGTTGCTGATCATCCTCGCCAGCATAGTGATCGTGATGCTCGACAGCATCGACGTCGTGCACCAGAACTACGCCGATGTGCTGGCCTATATCGAGTGGGGCTTCACGCTGATCTTCGCCATCGAGTACGGCCTGCGCCTGTATTGCTCGCCCAAGCCATTGCGCTATGCCTTCAGTTTCTACGGGCTGGTGGACTTGCTGGCCATCGTCCCCGGCATCCTCGCCCTGTACTACAGCGACGCCCAGTACCTGCTGATTATCCGCATCATCCGCATGTTGCGGATCTTCCGGGTGCTCAAGCTCAGCCCGTACCTCAAGCAAGCCAACTACCTGATGTCGGCGCTGCGCGGCAGCAAGCAAAAGATCGTGGTGTTCCTGGTCAGCGTCTGCACCCTGGTGACGGTGTTCGGCACCCTGATGTACGTGATCGAGGGCCCGGAGCATGGCTTTACCAGCATCCCCAAGGGCATCTACTGGGCCATCGTGACCCTGACCACCGTGGGTTTTGGCGACATCGTGCCCAAGACCCCGCTGGGCCAGGTGATCTCGTCGCTGGTGATGATCACCGGCTACTCGATCATCGCCGTGCCCACCGGGATCTTTACCGCCGAACTGGCCAACGCCATGCGCGGCGAGCAATTGCAACACGACTGCCCGGTGTGCAAGAAAAGCAGCCACGAACCCAACGCGGCCTTCTGTTCGCGCTGCGGCAACGGGCTCTATAAAAAAGTGGAATAAGCAAAGTACTTTTTAATCTTTAAGCGTCTATGCCACCGCGGCTATAGTCGTGGGCTATAAGCCACCACCTTCGCGAACAACAAGGAATGAGCAGTGAAAAAACTCGTTAGCGCTTCGCTCCTGGCCGCCGGCCTTGCACTGTCTATTGGCGCCCAGGCCGCCTCGACCACCCTGCTCAACGTCTCGTATGACGTGATGCGTGACTTCTACAAGGACTACAACGCCGCGTTCCAGAAGCACTGGCAAGCCGAACACCCGAACGACAAGCTGACCTTGCAGATGTCCTTCGGCGGTTCCAGCAAACAGGCGCGCTCGGTCATCGACGGCCTGCCGGCTGACGTGATCACCATGAACATGGCCACCGACATCAACGCCCTGGCGGACAACGGCAAACTGGTGCCCGACAACTGGGTCACCCGCCTGCCGAACAACAGCGCGCCATTCACTTCCGCCACCGTATTTATCGTACGCAAGGGCAACCCCAAGGCCCTGAAAGACTGGCCGGACCTGCTCAAGGATGGCGTACAGGTGATCGTGCCCAACCCCAAGACTTCCGGTAACGGGCGCTACACCTACCTGTCGGCCTGGGGCTATGTGCTGAAGAACGGCGGCGATGAAAACAAGGCCAAGGACTTTGTCGGCAAGCTGTTCAAGCAGGCACCGGTGCTCGATACCGGTGGCCGTGCCGCGACCACCACGTTCATGACCAACCAGATCGGCGACGTGCTGGTGACCTTTGAAAACGAAGCGGAAATGATTGCCCGTGAGTTCGGCCGCGATCAGTTCGAAGTGGTTTACCCAAGCGTTTCCGCTGAAGCCGAGCCGCCGGTGTCGGTGGTCGACAAAGTGGTCGAGAAGAAAGGCACCCGTGCGGTGGCCGATGACTACCTGAAATACCTGTGGTCGGCCGAAGGCCAGGAAATTGCCGCCAACAACTACCTGCGTCCACGTGACCCAGCGGTGCTGGCCAAATACACCGACCGTTTCCCGAAAGTTGACTTCCTCTCGGTAGAGAAGACTTTTGGCGACTGGCGCACCGTGCAGAAAACCCACTTCAATGATGGCGGGGTCTTCGACCAGATCTACAACGGTCAATAACTGACAAAACTCGTTCAAAAAATGTGGGAGCGGGCTTGCCCGCGATAGCGGTGTATCAGCCAGGTATTTCTAACCTGACACGCCGCCATCGCGGGCGAGCCCGCTCCCACATTAGGTTCTGCGCAAGGCATTAATGCCAGGCATGACTGAAATCATCAGTAACACTTTACCCCCTCCCTCGCCTACCCTTTAACCTTCACGCCATCCTTCCCCGTTTTAACGAGAACACCATGACCGCTACCTCACCCGCTACCGCCACCATGACCCGTGGCATGGTGCTGCTGTTTGCGTTCTGCTGCGGCGCCATCGTCGCCAACATCTACTACGCACAACCGATCATTGAGTTGATTGCCCCGGACATCGGCCTGACACCCGCCATGGCCAGCCTGATCGTGTCCCTGACCCAGATTGGCTATGCCCTGGGCCTATTCTTCCTGGTGCCGCTGGGCGACCTGCTGGAAAACCGTCGGCTGATGATCATCACCACCGTGGTCGCCATCGCCAGCCTGTTGGGTGCAGCCTTCACCAAAGAACCGAACCTGTTCCTGTTGGTGTCGTTGCTGATTGGCTTCAGCTCGGTATCAGTGCAGATCCTGATTCCCCTGGCCGCGCACTTGGCACCTGCCGAGTCCCGTGGCCGGGTGGTGGGCAGCATCATGGGTGGCCTGTTGCTGGGCATCCTGCTGGCACGGCCGGTGTCCAGCCTGGTGGCGGACCACTTCGGCTGGCGGGCGATGTTCATGGCCGCAGCCGCGATGATGGCCATTATCAGCGTGGTGCTGTTGTTGACCGTACCCAAACGCCAGCCGGACCACAGTGCCAGCTATGGCCAGTTGTTGCGCTCGTTGGCCACCCTGCTGCGCGAGCAACCGTTGCTGCGCCAACGGGCGTTCTACCAGGGTTGCCTGTTCGCTGCCTTCAGCCTGTTCTGGACCGCCGTGCCCCTGGAACTCTCACGCAACCACGGCTTGAGCCAGAGCCAGATCGCCCTGTTTGCCCTGGTCGGTGCCCTCGGCGCCATCGCAGCACCGATCAGTGGGCGCCTGGCAGACGCCGGCCATACCCACCGCGCTTCGTTGCTGGCCATGTTGCTGGCGGCCCTGAGTTTTCTACCGGCGCTGGTACATCCGGCCTACAGTGTCATCGGCTTGATGGTCACGGGCGTGGTCCTGGACTTCTGCGTGCAGATGAATATGGTCCTCGGCCAGCGCACCATCTATGCCCTCGACGCCCACAGCCGCAGCCGCTTGAACGCGCTGTACATGACCAGCATCTTCATCGGTGGCGCCTTTGGCTCGGCGATTGCCAGCAGTGTGTATGAACACGGCGGCTGGCTTGGGGTGATCCTGGTGGGTAGCGCGTTCCCGTTGGTGGCCTTGCTGCGCTTCTTGAGTGTGTCCAGGGGCGCGTCGACCGTAAGAGCCTGAACCCATCAGGTGCCAACCCTCACCTACCGATGCCCTTGCCCTGCCTGGCCCTTGTCAAATAACCGAATGAGCCCCTGCAACAGCATGAGGGTACTCTGGAGCACACTCGTCAAGATCGCGAGTAGGGATTCAGCGGGAGCGGGTGCCGGCATAGGCGGTGGGGTCGGAGTCGGGGGCGGCACAGGGGTTGGCGCCGGGGTGGGTAAGGGGACGGGTCCGGGGGTTGGCGTCGGTCCTCCCGTCACGATATCGGTGGCTTGGATTTTACCGGCAGTGGTCAACAGCAAGTCAGGTTTGCCGCTACCGTTCATATCAATCGCCAGACTGCCACGCCCTGTACGCGCGTCATAACCCAGCACGGCATTGCCTGGCTGCCCATTGAATTGACTGGAGAAGTTGAGGTGTTTGATACCGGCTTCTCTCAAGGCGCCAGAAACGTCGACTTTGTCGGTGCCGCTGGTGAAATCCTCGATCAGGTCGGGGTTCTGCGGCGTGGATTCACTGGCCTTGTCGTAGACGAAGATGTCCGCCCCGCCGCCTCCGCGCAGCTTGTCTGCCCCCCTGCCCCCCTTGAGGCGATTGTCTGCATCATTGCCGGTCAGCACATCATTGCCTGCACCGCCGACGGCATTTTCCAGGGTCACGCCCTTGGCGATGGAAACATTACCTTTCATTCCCCCGACGTCCGAGAATGATTGCGCATTGAGGTTGATGTTTTGGTCCCGGGAATAGCCGGAGAAATCCAGGGTGTCATTACCGCCGCCGTCCCAGACACAAAAAACCGCTGAATCCGCAGCGCTCTTGATGCTCAGTACGTCACGCCCGGTATTGGAGTTGAACCCATAGGTCGTGTCTGTGTTGCGGGTAGTGTGGTTGGCACCATAAAGACGCTGAACCGCCGCGATGTCATACATCATGGGCGCCGAGGGCATCCGCCCCTTGAAGTCATGACCCGCGTTCTTGTGCTCTGCCCAATAACTCATGATCGTACCGGCCCGGGTGTCCTGCGCAAACTTCGCATCCCGCTCGTACGATCCGCCACCGTTGTAGTCACCGGGATGCGCCAGCCCCAGGCAATGGCCTATCTCGTGAACCATCGTGGTGTGGAAGTAACTCCCCTCCTTGGGCGCATGTGAGGCACGCCGTGTACCGATCGTGGCTTTCGCCGCGGGATTGTGCCGTGTCGGCCCCCATGCCACGCCACTTTCCATGCGATGAGAGCCGGACACCTCTATAGATCCATCCGTCTTGCGGGCGTTCTCATGAAAACTGATGTTGGCCACGTCTTGCCAAGCCTCCATGGCCCGGCGAGCACAGGTTTTCTGCTGCTCGGTGAACCCCTGGAGCTTGTAGGAAACCTGCGTCTTGCCGTCCCCGTCCCGATCGTTAAAACGCGTACCGCTGCGCGTAAGATGCCCGGCAACCTGATCAGTACTGAGGGAGCGTTTCCCACGGGCAGACATGGGTTCCCTGGACGGCCCGTGCATGCCTTCAGGACAGCAGCCAGGATGAGCAGCAGTGTTGTTGATTTGACTCATGGCGATCTCCGATTCGATTAATAACTGGGATATCAGGGTCCAACTGCGCCGCCTTTCATCGCAGAAAGCCGTCTCGGTCCCCGTCATCCGTGCCTAATCTTTCATGCAGGAAATCGCCCCGCCACCGGGGCTTTGAGTCTTATTGAAACGCTTTGGCCGCTTGTTCGGTTTACTGACAAAACACATGGATCCTTACAATCCCCAAGGGTTATGCCGTCTTGAAAAAGCCCATTCAACTTGCTGATGGCCCTTGGAAAACGCAAAAAAGACACACGTTTCTTAATCCAAATCCTCGCCGTCCCACGAAATATCCGCTCTACATTTTAGCTTCGACGCCCCACCACCGAACTCACCGTTTTCAAGAGCGCACCAACTTCTCCAGCGCCGCATCCGCCAGGAATGACGAGCGGCTTTTGACCTTGTGTTCGCGCACATAACGGTCAATACGCTGGATCACATACCCCGGCAACGTGACATTGACCTTCTCGGTCTTGCCCAGGTAAGGCGAGATATCGAGCTCGAGCATCCCCCAGCCCATCCCGGCGTACTCCTCATTGCCGTGGTGCGTCGCCACCGAGGTCGGCATCGGAATCGCGCGGCCTTCGCCAGCCAGCTCCTGCAACAGGATGTGAGCCACTTCGACGGCGGCGTTGTAAGCCTCTTCAAAACTGTCCCCGGCCGTCACCGCGCCTGGAATATCGGGGATCTGGATACCGGTGGCGGTAAAGTCATCGCCCCATTCGATACAGATTGGGTATTGCATGAATATTCTCCTGAAAAAACCGACCTAGAACGAAAACAACCCAGCACGTTGCCGGATACTTCGCACGGTGCCCAAGGGCAGATCCTTCTTGGGATGGGGCACCGGTATCGTGTACGGGTTATAGCGATGGGTGAAAATGTGATGACTGCCCGTGACCCGATCCAACACCCAGCCCGCCTCTTGCAGTTCCTTGATCAATAGCCTGCTTTGCACCACAGCCTCCTTGCTCCGGCCCGAACAAAAATAACTCCAGAGTTATCTTTACTCAAGCACAGATTTTTCAGAGCAGACTGACGGTTGTTTTGCCGGATATTGAAAAGCCCCAGGCATGGAGCTAAAGCACCCGCCCATCCCAGCCCACCGTCACATGCGGTGGCAGTTCACCGCGATGCTGCAACAGCCAGGCATCCAGGGTGTGCCCGACGTGGGTCAGCACGCCAAGCTCGGCGCCGCACGCGTCGATGCATTGCAGGGCCAGGGTCAGGTCATTGTGATTGCGCGGCGCCTGGGGTTGCGGTGGCATGGAGCAGTCGATGACCAGTACGTCCAGAGGCTCGCGCCGCAACCAGTCGAGGGTCGCCGGGGGCAGGCCCGTGGTGTCGGTCAGGTAGGCCAGGCGCCGTCCCTGCCCTTGCAGCAGGTAGCCGAAGGTCGGCTTGGAATGTTGCAGGGGCAACGCGGTGACCGTCAGCTCGCCAAACTGGCGGGTCTCGAACTCGGCGAAGGGCTGGCTGAAATCGAGGATGCCGGGATGCTTGTAGAGGTCCGACAGGCCCTCGGGGTCTGCCGGGCCATGCACCGGAATGATCAGGCCCTGGCCCCAGCGCAGGTGCAGCAGGCCCTGGGCGTGATCGGCATGGTAGTGGGTCTGCAGAATGCCGTTGAAGCTGCGTGGCGGGAAACGCTCGGTGAGGTCCGTCAGCCCGCTGTCGATCAACCAGCGTTGCTCACCGCACTCGATCAGCGCGCTGCACTCGCGGCGGCGCAGGCGTTCATCGCTGCGCGCCAGGGTGCAGGCCGCGCATTCGCAGCCATACACCGGGACTTGGCGGGCGTCGCCGGTGCCCAGCAGGGTCAGGCGCATGCCGAGTGCCCCTCCTCCAGGCAATCGAGCAACCGGGCGACGGTATGCACCAACGGCCCGGAGTTATCCAGCAGGAACACACCAGGCGCTGCCTGCAGGCTGTCGCTGAACTGCGCATTGCGCGCCAGGCGCGCGTCGATGTCTGCCACCGACTCACGGCCCCGCGCCAGCAAACGCTGGCGCAACACCGCCTGGTCCACCGTCAGCAGCACCACCAACAGCGTCGGATAACGTGCGCGGGTCTGCGCCAGGTGGCCACGGGAGCCATTGACCAGCACATCGTCGCCGGCCGCCAGCCAGTCGTCGATCTGCCGTGGAATGCCATAAGACAGGCCATTGGCATGCCAACTGAGGGCAAAGCCGCCCTCGGCTTGCAGCGCGGCGAATTGCGCGGGGCTTACACCCTGGGCGGCCTCGCCCACCGCTTCCGCCGAACGAGTGATGACCCGTCGCACGATGCGGCAACCGCGCTCGGCCAATGGCCCGCGCGCGGCTTCCAACAGGCTGTCCTTGCCCGAACCCGATGGCCCGATGAGATAGATCAACCTGCCCACCATCAAAACACCCTCTTGGCTTGTCGCCAGACTTGTTGGACTACCGGCAGCCCGCCCTGGGCCCTGGCTTGCACCAGGTCCGCACGCAGGCCGACGGCAATTTCCCCGCGATCCTTGATGCCCGCCGCCTGTGCAGGGGCCAGGCTGATCATCTTGATCGCCTGGGGCAGATCGCAGTCATTGTCCTGGGCCGCCAGGGCAAAGGCCGCTGGCAACAGGCTGGCCGGGTAGTAGTCACTGGAAAGTATATCCAGCAATCCTTCAGCAGCCAGGCCGGCGGCGGCCACATTACCCGAGTGGGAACCGCCGCGCACCACGTTCGGCGCGCCCATCAGCACTTTCATCCCCAGTTGCCGGCAACCGCGCGCCGCTTCCAGGGTGGTGGGGAACTCGGCGATGTTCATGCCATAGCGCGCCGACTCCTCGACATGGGCCAGGGTCGCGTCGTCATGGCTGGCCACCGACAGGCCACGCGCCAGGCAATGCTCGACGATCGCGGCGCGGTAGCGGTCGCTGTAGGCCTTGGAGTTGGCCATTTGCAACAGCACGAACGCGTCCATGGTTTCATCATTCAAATGGTATTTGCCCATGTAGTACTCGCGGTACTTGGACTCCAGCACAAACTGGCGCTGGCCCGGCGAGTGGTCCATCACCGACACCAGTTGCACCAGCGGGTTTTCCACCAGATCGCGGAACACACTCAAGGTGTCCGGGTGGCACAGCTCGCAACGCAGGTGCAGGCGGTGTTCGGCGCGGGTCAGGCCGGCTTCCTGCGTCGAGGCAATGGCATTGAGCATCGCCGGCAGCTTCTGCATGCGATTGCCCTTGGGGTTCACGTCGCCGATGGACACCGCATCGAACACCGTGGTGATACCGGCCGCGATGATCTGCGCGTCATGGCTGAGCACGGCCGAGGTCGATGGCCAGTCCACGCCGGGGCGCGGGGTCATGTGTTTTTCCAGATTGTCGGTGTGCAACTCCACCAGCCCCGGCAGCAGGAAATCACCGCCCAGGTCCTGGGCGTGGGGTAACTGGCTGCGGCCTTCGGCGAGGTCAACAATCACCCCGTCACGCAGCAGCACACTGCCGAGAAATACACGATCAGCAGTGACCAGTTGGGCATTGCTGAGGATCTGTTCAGCGGGCATCGGCGTAGTCCTCGTCGGTAATCACAGCGGGCGTCATGTCCAAATGGCGGTCAGCCACCGCCTCACGGGCGGCACGGTCATGGAAGATGCCAATCAGTGCGGCACCGCCGGCCTTGGCTTCGTTGATCAGTTCCAGGACAACCTGACGGTTGCGGTCATCCAGGGAGGCCGTCGGCTCGTCGAGCAACATCACCGGCCAGGCCACCATGAAGCCGCGCGCGATATTGACCCGCTGCTGCTCGCCCCCGGAGAAGGTGCCCGGCGCCAACTGCCACAGGCGCCGGGGGATATTCAGGCGCGCCAGCAAATGCTCGGCACGGGCCTGGGCGTCAGCCTTCGTCCAGCCACGGGCCAGCGCGGGCTCCATCACCACATCCAGGCAGGCGACCCGTGGGATCACCCGCAAAAACTGGCTGACATAGCCCAGGGTCTGCTGGCGTACCTCGAGAACCTCCCGGGGGGCAGCGCCCACCAGCTCCAGCCACTGACCGGCATGGCGCACGCGGATGCTGCCCCCGGCCGGCAGGTAGTTGCCATACAAGGTGCGCAGCAAGGTGCTTTTACCCGCACCGGACTGGCCGTGCAGCACCAGGCATTCACCGCCCTGCACGCTGAACGCCACCCCGCGCAGCACGTTGAGCACCACGCCGTTCTGCTGGTGCAAGGTGAAGGTTTTCGAGAGGTCACGGACCTCGATCAAGGCATTCGTCATGGCTGCAATACCGAAGACACCAGCAGTTGAGAGTAAGGGTGCTGTGGATCGTCGAGGATCTGATCCGTCAGCCCGGTTTCCACCACCCGCGAGCGGCGCATCACGATCAGGCGATCGGCCAGCAGGCGCGCCACCGCCAGGTCATGGGTGACGATCACCACCGCCAGGTCCAGCTCACGTACCAGGCCGCGCAGCAGGTCGAGCAGGCGCGCCTGCACCGACACGTCCAGGCCACCGGTGGGCTCATCCATAAACACCAGGCGCGGGCTGGAAACGAGGTTGCGGGCGATTTGCAGGCGCTGCTGCATGCCGCCAGAGAAGGTGCGCGGCAGGTCGTCGATGCGCTGCGGGTCGATCTCCACCTGGCCCAGCCAGTCCAGGCCGGCGCCACGCAGTTGCTGGTAATTGCGCACGCCCTGGGCCATCAGGCGCTCGCCAATGTTGGCGCCGGCCGACACGCCCATGCGCAGGCCGTCGCGGGGGTTCTGTTCAACGAAGCCCCATTCGGTGCGCAGCAAAGTGCGGCGTTCGGCTTCGCTGGCGCTGTAGAGGTCCAGCCATTCGCCGTCCTTGCTGCGATAGCCGACGCTGCCGGCCTGGGGCGGCAAGCGCCCGCTCAGCAGCGAGAGCAAGGTGGATTTACCCGAACCGGACTCGCCGACAATCCCCAGCACCTCACCGGGGTACAGATCAAAACTCACGTCCTGACAGCCCTTCTCCAGGCCGTACAGCAGGGACAGGTCGCGCACTTGCAATAAGGGCTGGCTCACTGGTTGTTCTCCTTGACCCGTTGGGCGCAGTACCAGGTGTCGGAACACACAAAACTCTGGGTGCCGGCGTCGTCGAGGATCAGTTCATCGAGGAACGAGTCATGGCTACCGCAGATGGCGCAGTGGTGGTCCCACGTCTGCACTTCAAAGGGGTGATCCTCGAAGTCCAGGCTGCTGACCTGGGTGTACGGCGGCACCGCGTACAGGCGCTTTTCGCGGCCGGCACCGAACAGCATCAGCGCCGGGCTCATGTCGAGTTTCGGGTTGTCGAATTTGGGGATCGGCGAAGGGTCCATCACATAGCGCTCGTCGACCATCACCGGGTAGGCATAAGCGGTGGCGATATGGCCGAAGGTGGCGATGTCTTCGTAGAGTTTTACGTGCATCACCCCATAGTCGTTGAGGGCGTGCATGGTGCGGGTCTCGGTTTCCGAGGGCTCGATAAAGCGCAGCGGCTCGGGGATCGGCACTTGGTAGACCATGATCTGCCCGGCCTGCAGCGGGGTTTCCGGGATGCGGTGGCGGGTCTGGATCACTGTGGCGTCGGGGGTGGCTTCGGTGGTGGCGATACCGGCGGTGCGCGCAAAAAAGCGCCGGATGGACACGGCGTTGGTGGTGTCGTCGGCGCCCTGGTCGATGACCTTGAGCACGTCGTCGGCACCGAGGATCGCCGCCGTCAATTGCATGCCGCCGGTGCCCCAACCATAGGGCAGCGGCATCTCGCGACCACCGAACGGCACTTGGTAACCGGGAATCGCCACGGCCTTGAGCAAGGCGCGACGGATCATGCGTTTGGTCTGTTCGTCGAGGTAGGCGAAGTTGTAGGCGGCGTCATTCATGGCGGGTGCCCTCGGCCGGTTGGCGCAGTTTGCGGATCAGTTCCAGTTCGGCCTGGAAGTCCACGTAGTGAGGCAATTTGAGGTGCGAGACAAAACCGGCGGCCTCAACGTTGTCGCAGTGGGCCAGCACGAATTCTTCGCGCTGGGCCGGCGAGACAATCTCTTCGCTGTACTCCTCGGCACGCAGCGAGCGGTCCACCAGGGCCATGCCCATGGCCTTGCGCTCGGCATGCCCGAACGCCAGGCCATAGCCGCGGGTGAACTGCGCCAACTCGGTGGCCGAGCCGACAAACTGGTTGACCATCTCGCACTCGGTGACTTCGATGCTGCCCAGGCAGATGGCAAAGCCCAGTTCTTCAGGATCGATCCATACCTCGACTTCACCGATGCGAATCTCCCCGGCAAACGGGTGATTGCGCCCATAGCCACGCTGGGTCGAATAGCCCAGCGCCAACAAAAAACCTTCATCGCCGCGAGCCAGGGCCTGCAGGCGCTCGGCACGGCTGGCAGGGAACTCCAGCGGGTTGCGGGTGATATCAGCGACGCTGGCGTGGTCGTCGGCTTCGTGCTTGATCAAGCCCTCTTTGGCCAGCAACCCCAGCACCCGTGGACACGGTTCGAGGCGCGCATCCGCCGTGGTCTGCGGGCCTGGATACTCACCCTCGGCCAGCAGCGCGAAATCCAGCAGGCGATGGGTGTAATCGAAGGTCGGGCCGAGCAACTGGCCGCCGGGCACGTCCTTGAAGGTGGCTGACAACCGTCGGCTCAACGACATCTGCGCGGTGTCGATCGGCAGGCTCGGGCTGAAGCGCGGCAATGTAGTGCGGTAGGCGCGCAGCAGGAAGATCGCTTCTACCAGGTCCCCCGCCGCCTGCTTGATCGCCAGTGCCGCCAGTTCTTCGTCGTACAGCGAGCCTTCACTCATCACCCGCGCCACGGCCAGGGGCAGTTGCTGGCGGATCTGCTCGACACTCAGTTCGGGAACCCCCGTATCGCCCCGGCGTTTTTTCGCCAGCAGGCGGTGGGCATTGTCGATGGCCTGTTCGCCACCCTTGACGGCTACGTACATCAGGCGTGCTCCTGTGTGATGCGGCTGCTGCGCGGCAGGCCGAGCAGGTGATGGCCGGCGCTGAACAACACGTCCAGGCCACGGGGGAAGGCCTCGCGGCGCTGGCGCTCCAACCAGAAAGCCGACGGCACCGGCACCTGCACCCGGCACTGGGCCTGGATGCCCGGGCCGCGCCAGAGCAAGGCGCGCCCGGCCTCCAGGTCGCTAAGCTGGACCAGCAAGGTGCAGGACTGGTCGGGGTAGCGATCATTGCCGTGATCGAAGCCGCTGAGGTCGAGCAGGTCCGGCTCGCCGAGCAAGGCAAACGCGGCCTCCTCCCGACGCGCAACCAACGGGCAGCCACAGTGGAAGGCCAGGTTGGCGCGGATCAGTGGCGTGTCGAACGCCGGTGCCAGCCATAGCGGCGTGTCGACATCCAGCAGCGCCAGGCACAAGGCATAGGTGGCGGGCGCCAGGCCATCGAGGTGCGGGGCTGCCGGCAGGTGCTGGATCAAACCCGGTTCGGCCAAGGCCTTGAGCGCCGCGCGAAAGCTGCGCTGGGCATCCAGCACCGGGTCGACAAACGCCGGCTGCAATAATTGAGCGTGCATCAGTTTTCTCCTCGCACCAGGGTGAAGAACTCGACCTTGGTCGCCGCAGTGTCGGCTTCTTTTTGCGCGCGGCGCCGGGCTTGGGCCTGGGCCAGTGCGCTGATCAAATCGCTGAGCCACGGGCTCGGTTGCGCGTTTTGCAGATGGGCATCGGCCAGGGCCGCCAGTTCGGCGTGGACCTTGTCGCGCCCGGCCAGGTAGCTGTAGCCGGTGCGGCCATCGGCCAGGCGCACCACACAGCGGGTCACCGTCATTTCACCGACGTTGAATGGCGCGCCATTGCCACCCATGCGCCCACGCACCAGGGTCATGCCGATTTCCGGGGCGCGGATCAGTTGGTACTCGGCGTCCTTCAATGCCGCTTCGTGGGGTTGCAATTCATTGAGCTGGGCGCGGGCAAGTACGCCAATCCAATGCTGACGCGGGGACAGATTCATCGGGGTCTCCATCAAGTCACCACCTGGTACTGGAAGCGATCCGAACGGCTGGTGGACTGCGCCAGCTCCACCGGGCGGCCATCGCGATCGCGGGAAAGGGTGAATACCGTGAGTGCCGGCAGATGCCGGGGCATCATCAGCAGCGCGGCTTCGTCGCGGTTGGGCAAGCGCGCACCGATCAGGCTCTGGGTGCGGGTCAACGGCAGGTCGCGCTCGCGCAGGTACTGACGCAGGGAGCCGCCGTTGTAATCCGCCAGCAACGGCGCGTGGCTGGCGCAGTAGCGATGACGGATCAGGCTGACGGGCTGCTGGTCGAGCTTGCGCAGGGTTTGCAGCTCGATCATCGGCGCCATTTCGGCGATGCCCAGGTGCTGCGCTTCTTCGCGGCTGGCGTAGCAGTAGCGGCGCTTGAGCAGCAGCGCCTGCACGCCATGGCCCTGGGCCGACAGCGATTGGCTGTAGGCGGTGTCGGCGCCCATCGGGTAAATCAGCGGCCGGTCCAGCACCTGCGTGCCTTTGCCCTGCTGGCGCAGCAGGCTGCCTTCGAACACCAGCTCATCAATGGCGCGGCGCAGGGTGTGGCGGTTGACGCCAAAGCGCTCGGCCAACTGCACTTCGCCCGGCAGGAACTCCCCGGCCTGGTAGCCGCTGAGTTCACGGCGCAGGATATCGGCGAGTTCGCGGTACACCGGTTCATCTTGTCTAGACAACTGCATGCTTTAAAAAAAGCGCCCGCAGGCACCCCTCCAAGGTCAGATAAACCGCTTGCGCAGGCGTTGGGACAGCACGTCGATCAGGCTCACCACCACGATGATCACCAGCAGCACCGCGCAGGTCTGTACGAACTGGAAGGCGCGGATGTTCTCCCACAGGATCACGCCGATGCCGCCAGCGCCGACCATGCCCACCACCGTCGCCGAGCGCACATTGGCCTCGAAGCGGTACAGCGCGTAGCTCACCCACAGCGGCATGACTTGCGGGATCACGCCATAGATCACCTCTTGCAAGGCGCTGGCACCGGTGGCGCGTACACCTTCCACGGGGCCGGGGTCGATGGCCTCGACGGCTTCGGCAAACAGCTTGGCGAGTACCCCGGTGGTGCTGATCCACAGGGCCAGTACCCCGGCAAATGGACCAAGGCCGACCGCCACCACGAACAACATGGCGAACACCATTTCGTTGATCGAGCGGAAGGCATCCATCACCCGGCGCAGGGGTTGGTGAATCCACCAGGGCGTGATGTTGTCGGCGCAGAGGATGCCCAGGGGCACCGAGCAGACAATCGCCAGCACCGTGCCCCACAGGGCGATTTGCACGGTGACGATCATTTCCTTGAGGTAGGAGCGCCACTCGTGGAAGTCCGGCGGGAAGAAGTCAGCGGCGAAGGTCGCCATGTTTCCCGAATCGCGGTACAGCGCCAGCGGGTTCATTTCCGCGCCTTTCCAGGCCCAGGCCAGCAGCACCAGGAACAGGCCCCAGCCGAGGTATTGCGGCCAGGTTCTTTTACCCACGGCTTCAGCGTGCAAGGTCGTCATGGATCACTCTCGATAATTACTGGAGCGGGGCCTATGGGGGAACCCGCTTGTGTGGGAGCTATGTGTGTGTGGGAGCGGGCTTGCTCGCGAAAGCGGTGGGTCAGTCAACATCAATGTTTGCTGGGCCGACGTCTTCGCGAGCAAGCCCGCTCCCACATTTGATCTTCGTTGCTTTGAGCATTGCGTTCGCTTAACTGATCGGCATCAGGGCAAGCCCGCTCCCACATAGGCCCAGCTCCAACAGGGGGTTAGCCGTTGGCGTCGGGTTTCTTGTCCAGCTCGCTCAGGCGCTGCTGCAGCGTGGCCAGGTCGGCGTCGATCTGCGCCAGCTTCTTGGCTTTATCCGCCTCGGCCAACTTGCTGTCGGCGCTGATGGTGGTGCGCTGCTTGAACAGCTCCAACTGGCGGATCGGCAGCAACTGGTCGTCGTTGGACGCGAGGAACTTGCCCAATTGCATGTTCTTCAACACCGCTTTCTCTGCCTCGGTGTCACCGTAGTTGGCAAAGAAATCGCGGATCTTGGTCTTCTCACTGTCAGTCAGGGCCTTGCTCCACACCATCGGGTCGGCGGGGATCAGCGGCGACTTCCAGATCACCTTGAGTTGCGCGGCCTTGTCCGGCTGGGTCACTTCCAGGCGGTCCCAGCTTTCGGTGTTGAAGGTAGCCACGTCCAACTGCCCCTTGGCCACGCTCAGTGCGTTGACTTCATGACTGGAGTTGAGGGTGCGCTTGAAGGCGGTGCCGGCATCCACGTTGTTCTTGGCGAACACGTAGTAGCCCGGCACCAGGTAGCCGGAGGTGGAGTTTGGGTCGCCATTGCCGAAGGTCAGGTTCTTGGCGTTCTTGAGCATGTCTTCGACGGAGTTGAGCGGGCTGTCCTTGCGTACGATCAGCAGGCTCCAGTAGCCGGCGGCGCCGTTGGCGGCAGCGGTCTGGGCGAAGATCTCGCCGTTGGAGCGGTCCACCGCCTCCATCGCTGCCTTGTTGCCGAGCCAGGCCACATCGACCTTGTTGAAGCGCATGCCCTGGATCAGGCCAGCGTAGTCGGAGGCGAAGGTGGCGTTGATGGTCAGGCCGGTCTTCTTGTGCATGTCATCGAGGAACGGCTGCCAGATGCTCTTGAGGTTCTGCGAAGACTCGGTGGACATGATGCCGAAGTTGATGGCCTTGTCAGCGGCCTGGGCATTGCCCAAGGCGACGCTGGCCAACAACACGGCAGACAGGAAAACATGACCGATACGGTTCAACATACAGGCGACTCCTAGGGATCGTGAATGGAGGTTCAAGCGCGGGCCAGGGCCAGGCGCTGGGGAAGTTCGGAACGGCGCGGCGGTTCGGAAAACATCAGGCTGGTGTCGACGTCGGCACCGTACAGATCGTTGAGGAACTGGCTGCTCATCTCGCGGCCCTGCCCGTCGAAATGAATGCGCCCGCCCTTGAGCGCCACGGCCCGTGGGCAATAACGCATGGCGTAATCGACTTGATGCAGGGTCACGACTACAGTCTTGCCGTCGCGGCGGTTGATATCGGCGAGGATCTCCATGACCTTGCGCGCAGACTCCGGGTCCAGGGAGGCAATCGGCTCGTCGGCCAGGATCACTTCGGCACGCTGGGTCAAGGCCCGGGCAATCGCCACGCGCTGCTGCTGGCCACCGGACAGGGTCGAGGCCCGCTGCTGGGCGAGGTCCGCCAGGCCAACCCGCGCCAGGGACTCCATGGCACATTGCTTTTCCTCGGCATTGAACAACCCGAGGTTGCCGCGCCAGCGCGGCATGCGGCCCAGGCAACCAAGCAGCACGTTGTCGATCACACTCAGGCGATTGACCAGGTTGAACTGCTGGAAGATATAGCCAATATCCGCGCGCAACCGCCGCACCTTGCCATTCAACCGCCCACTGGCCTGCACCTCTCGGCCCAGCACCTTGACGCTGCCGCCGTTGCCCTTGTCGCAACAGGCCAGCCCCGCAAGGTGGCGCAACAACGTGGACTTGCCGGAACCGGATGCACCGATCAGGGCGACCATCTCGCCGCTGGCGATGGTGAGTTCGAGGTCGACCAGCGCGGTTTTCTTCGCAAAGGTCTTGTTCAGGCGATCGACATGGATAGCGGGAGTCATGGGCTTCTCTGTCTGGTTTGAACAGCCTTGCGTGGCTGCGTTTGAGTTCAAACGACAGTAGGCGCGGGAGGTGTCAGGGCTATGACTTGCACATGACTGCAGGAGGGCGGTTTGATGAAAGTTTTATGAAAGGTTGGAACAACTGAAGGACAATTCCCATGCATATGAGGATCGCTCCCATGCTCCGTGTGGGAATGATCAAAACAGGACTTTCCCTACGGCTCATCATTTAACAGGCACACATCATGCTGGGCGAGCTGTACGCAGGAGGGCCCAGCCCTGCCGGGTCTCCATTCCTCGGTCGTCGCCCTTTTTCACGCAGCGATATGGCGGCTGTGCGCGGGGCACCTTCGGGTGCGCCGGGGTCCTGGAGTCCGGTCTTCCACACCTGCGTACAATCGCCACCCATCATGTGGAAGTGATTGTGGCGGCTCCTTTAACTCCAGGAGCAACCGTATGAAAAAAGTCACGCCTAGCCCGCCCTACTCCCTGAACAACAGCAAACTCCACGAAGCCGCCCAACGTGCGCTCAAGCATTACGCACTGCATTCGCAGCTTGTATCTGCCTCGTCAGAAAAACTCTTCACCGTACGTGCCGGTCTCAGCACCGAAGAAGCGTTGAGCAACGCCTGTGAAATGCTCGAGTCGGCGGCGGTCAGTGCGTACGACTGCACCGAGCATCTTGAAGGCTCGAGCCGTAAGCAGGTGATGGCGGTGGTGCAATTGATCGAGATGGCGCAGTTGTTAGTCGAGGCAGCGTTGCACCGGGAATGCCCGGCGGCCTGACGGCCAAGTGAATCCCTGTGGGGGCTGGCTTGCCTGCGATGGCGGTGTATCAGTCGATAAATGTATTGGCCGATACACCGCCTTCGCAGGCAAGCCAGCTCCCACAGGGGGGAATGCAGCTTCGCGCTTTGGCATTGCTGTTGCTGTTGCTGTTGCTCTGCTTTTGATCTGGCTTTTGATCTTAGGCGCCCCGTTAAACCACGATGGCCGCAGGCAGGTATTGCGCAGTGGGCACCCCGGCATGGATGCCGGGGTAGCCGCGACACGGCCAGGGATGGCCGATCGCGGCGGGCCCACGGAGCAATGCCTGACTGCGGGCATGCCGAGCCTAGGCGAGGCACCGAGTGGTGGGGCAAAAGCGCTTTGGTTACTTTCGCGCTCTTCGAAAGTGACCCGCCGTAAGGGCGGAACCAATAGCCGCCATAACCGCAGCAACGGATATGTACTCACACCCAATAACCAAAAAGAGCAAGTCGTGTAGATACCTAAGCGGCGACCCGACAAGCCGGCTCCCACATTTGAATTGGATTTCAAATCATAAAAAAGGCGACCGTTTGAAGGTCGCCTTAGATCATTTTGCGTACTGCTTGCTCAACCCCGGCGGTACACCCTGCACATTCGTCTCTTCCCATGGCCCATTCGGGCTGATGGAGCGGCTCCAGCCGTTGCTCCAGCGGTAGTAGGTGCGCTGGCGGTAGAAGGTGTCCGGTTGCTCGTCCAGCACGTACACCTGCATCTTGCCGTCCCAGTGGCTGGCAGCGCCGGGGGGTGGGGCGAAGGTTGGGGACTTGCTGGGCAAGGGCTTGGCGGGGGCGGTGACCGGGCCGGAAGGTTTGGTTACCGGCTGGGTCGAAGGGCCCGACGGTGGAATGGTCGGGCCCGTAGGAGCTGGAGGTGGCCGATGGACCGCGCAAGCGCTCAAGCCCAAGACCAGACTGAGCAGGGTGATACGAGCGATGGCGGTCATGGGGATTTCCTCGAAATTATTGATCCGGACTGTCGATGGTCAACTGCTGGGTCGCGGTGGTGCTGCTGGCCAGGGGTTGACTGCGGCCGATCCACTCGCCGGCAGTCGGTTGACCGGCCCGTGAGATGCGCGCAACCAGTTGGACTTCGGGAAAGTTGGACAGTTTCAACTGCGGCATCATCGCATCGGCATCGCCCAGTTCGACGGTCACCGGCAGGTCGGCCACGGTGACACGCTTGGCGGCCAATGGCGCCGGCGGGCCGGAAACGGCGCGGGCGAAGATGAATACGCTGTCAGTCGGCAGAGCGCGGGCTTTGACGTCTGCCGCCAGGTCCACGCGTACTTTCATCACGGCGGTCTTGGCAGTTGGCGCGACGGCACCGCCGCCCTCTTTCAACTTCTCGGCCGCGCGGTCGATGCCACCTTGCAGCGCTGAGCGGGAGTTGTCTTTCTCCGGCAACAAGGCCAACAGACGGTTCCAGTAGTCGATGGCTTCCTGGTAACGCTGCCCTTCAAAGGCGGCGATGCCCAACAGGCCAAGGCTGGTGACTTCCTTCGGGTCGAGTTTCAACGCTTCGTCAGTCAGGGCCTGAAGCTGCGGCGACCACTGTTTGTTGTTGGCAAAGTACTGTGCCTGGGCCCACTGCCCGAGCAACTCGGGCTGGCGACCGGCCAGGGCCACGGTGCGCTCGAAGACCTTGGCCGCGTCGACCGAACGATCCTGAGCCATGTAGGCGCGACCCAGGAAGTACAAGCCTTCGGCCGAATCCGGTTGCGCCGCCGCAGCCCGTTCCAGGCGCTGGGTCATGTCGGCAAGGGATACCGGCGGCTGGGCGAATTCGCGGGTCAGTTCAACCTTGTCGATGGCGCCGTAATGCAGGTACAGCCCCAGGCCCAACACCGGCACCAGCACGGCGGCCAGCAGTGGCAGCGGCTTGCCAAGGCGCGATTCGCGGGGCTTTTCCACGCCTTCGGTATCGGCCAGCAATTCACGGGCGGCTTCGGCGCGGCCGGTATCGAGTTGCGCCGCGTTGAGCACGCCTTCGCTTTGTTGGGTTTGCAGTTCAGCAACACGTTCCTGATACAGCGCGACGTTCAACGCGGTGCGGTCTTCTTCACGCTGGGCGCGACGTACGCGCAACACCGGGATCAACAGGAAACTCAAGGCAACCAGGAGCAGCAGGCCAGCTGCGAGCCAGAAATCAATCATCAGTTTTTTTGTCCAGCAGTTGGTCGAGGCGTTGGCGCTCTTGGGCAGATAGCGCATCAGAACCATCGGTAGGCGCCGCACGGCGACGGCGGACGATCACGGCCATGACCACCAGGCCACCCAGCAACAGGGCGGCGGGGCCAAACCAGAGCAAGGCGGTCTTGCTGGTCAGCGCCGGCTTGTAGCGGACAAAATCACCATAGCGATCGACCATGAAGTCGATGATCTGCTGATTGTCCTTGCCCTCGCCCAGCATGCGGAAAATCTCTTTGCGCAGGTCGGCAGCAATCGGTGCGTTGGAGTCGGCGATGTCCTGGTTCTGGCACTTGGGGCAGCGCAGTTCCTTGGTCAGCTCGCGGAAACGCTCACGGTCGCCATCGCGGGCAAACTCGTAGGTGTCGATGGCGGCATGGGCCACGCCCACCAGGCCCAGGGCCAGTACTGCGGCGGTCAACCAACGCTTCATGGCTTGGCCTCGTCCACCAGGGCCTGGTACTTGGCCGCCAGTTGTTCGCGCCAGACCACTTCGTCGATCACCCCCACGAACTTGTCGCGGATCACGCCCTTGGCGTCGATAAAGAAGGTTTCCGGGGCACCGTAGACGCCGAGGTTCAAGCCCAGGTTGCCGTCTTCATCGCGCACGTCCAATTGGTATGGGTTGTGGAATTCCGCCAGCCACTTCAAGGCCGCTGCATTGTCGTCCTTGTAGTTGATGCCGTAGATCACCACGCCCTTCTCCGCCAGCTTGTTCAGCACCGGGTGCTCCACGCGGCAGGAGATGCACCAAGTGGCCCACACGTTGACCAGCGCCGGTTTGCCGATCAGGTCTGCCTGGGTCAGGGTTTTATCGCCCTGCACCGTAGGCAACGAGAACTCCGGGAACGGCTTGCCGATCATCGCCGACGGCAGCTCGGCCGGGTCCAGGTACAGGCCGCGATACAAAAACACCGCGACCAGCAGAAACACCGCCAGTGGCAATACCATCAACCAACGCTTCATACCGCCGCTCCCTGCATGCCGAGGGCTTCACGCACCCGGCTCTTGACCTTGACCCGGTAACGCCGGTCCATCGCTGCCAGCAAACCACCGAAGCCGGTCAGCAGGCCGCCGAACCAGATCCAGCGCACAAACGGCTTGACGTGGACCCGCACGGCCCAGGCGCCCTCGCCCAGGGGTTCGCCCAAGGCGACATACAGGTCACGGGTGAACCCGGCGTCGATCCCGGCTTCGGTCATCATCGAACTCTGTACGGTGTACAGGCGTTTTTCCGGGTGCAGCACGGCGATTTGCTTGCCGTTGCGCAGCACACGCACGGTGCCTTTGTCGGAGGTGAAGTTCGGCCCTTCGAAGTGCTTGGCGCCTTCGAAGACGAACTGGTAGCCGGCCAGGTCCATGGACTCGCCAGGGGCCAGGCGCAGGTCGCGCTCGGCGCTGTTCTGGCTGGACAACACCACGCCCAGGGCGCACACGGCGATACCGATGTGCGCGATCTGCATGCCCCAGTAGCTGCGGGTCAGGGTTGGCAGGCCTTTGATCAGGCCCTTGTGCCGGGTCTTGTCGAAGATATCGCGCACGCCGGCCAGCAACACCCAGGCCGCGAGCATAAAGGTGGCGAGCACTGCCCAGTTGAAGTCGCCGTAGGCAATCCCGGCAACCACCGACAGTGCAGCACTGCCCAGCAGCACGGGGATCAACATGCCCAGCAGCCATTTGACCGGGGTGTCTTTCCAGCGCACCAGCACGCCGATGGCCATTACCACCATCAGCAGGCCCATCAACGGAATGAACAACGCGTTGAAGTACGGCGGGCCGACCGACAGCTTGGCGCCGGTCAGGGCATCGAGCACCAGCGGGTACAGAGTGCCCAGCAGGATCATCGAGGCCGCAACGATCAGCACCAGGTTATTACCCAGCAGCAGGGTTTCCCGCGACCACAGGTTGAAGCCCACGTGGCTCTTGACCACCGGCGCGCGCAGGGCAAACAGGGTCAGCGAACCGCCCACCACGCAGAGCAGGAAGATCAGGATGAACACACCACGCTCAGGGTCGGCGGCGAACGCGTGCACCGAGGTCAGCACGCCGGAACGCACGAGGAACGTGCCCAGCAGGCTCAGGGAGAAGGCGGCAATGGCCAGCAACACGGTCCAGCTCTTGAACACGCCGCGTTTTTCGGTGACGGCCAGGGAGTGGATCAACGCCGTGCCCACCAGCCAGGGCATGAAGGAGGCGTTTTCCACCGGGTCCCAGAACCACCAGCCGCCCCAGCCGAGTTCGTAATAGGCCCACCACGAGCCCAGGGTGATGCCGATGCCGAGGAAAGCCCAGGCGACGATGGTCCATGGCCGCGACCAGCGCGCCCAGGCGGCATCAAGACGCCCGCCGAGCAAGGCGGCGATGGCAAAGGCGAAGGCCACGGAGAAGCCCACATAGCCCATGTACAGCATCGGCGGGTGGACGATCAGGCCGATATCCTGCAGCAACGGGTTGAGGTCGCGACCGTCCACGGGAATCTGCGGCAAGATCCGCTCGAACGGGTTGGAGGTCATGATCAGGAACAGCAAAAAGCCGATGCTGATCATGCCCATCACCGCCAGCACCCGCGCCAGCATGACTTGCGGCAACTGCCGGGAGAACACCGACACGGCAAAGGTCCAGCCGCCGAGGATCAGGGCCCACAACAGCAGAGAGCCTTCGTGGGCCCCCCACACGGCGCTGAACTTGTAGTACCAGGGCAAGGCGCTGTTGGAGTTGCTGGCCACATAGGCGACGGAAAAGTCGTCGGTCATAAACGCGTACGTCAGGCAACCGAAGGCGAACGCCAGGAACGCGAACTGGCCCCAGGCGGCGGGCTGCGCCAGGCTCATCCACAGCCGGTCGCCGCGCCAGGCGCCCAGCAGCGGGACGATGGCCTGGACGATGGCAAAGCACAGGGCGAGGATCATCGCCAATTGGCCCAACTCGGGAATAAACAATGTAGAGGTCATTGCTTAACCCTCCTTGGCTGGGGTGGGCGCGGATTGGCCGCTGTCTTTGAGGGCCTTGGTCACTTCCGGCGGCATGTATTTCTCATCGTGCTTGGCCAGCACTTCATCGGCCACCACCACGCCCTGGGCGTTGATCTTGCCCAGAGCCACGATGCCCTGCCCTTCGCGGAACAGGTCCGGGAGGATGCCGCGGTAGGTGATGGTCACGGATTTGTTGAAGTCGGTAACCACGAAGGTCACGTCCAGGGAGTCGCCGGAGCGCTTCAGGGAACCGGCCTCGACCATGCCACCGGCACGGATCCGCGTGTCTTGCGGCGCTTCGCCATTGGCGATCTGGGTCGGGGTGTAGAACAGGTTGATGTTCTGCTGCAGGGCACTCAAGGCCAGGCCTACGGCTATGCCGACGCCCACCAGGATGGCAAGGATGATCAACAGACGCTTTCTACGCAGCGGATTCACTTATCGGTCTCCCGGCGCAGACGACGCGCCTCTTGTTGCAGGTAACGCTTGCGGGCCACGATCGGCGCAACAACGTTGAGGGCCAGGACTGCCAGGCTGATGCCATAGGCGGTCCAGACGTACAGGCCGTGGTGGCCCATGGCGAGAAAATCACTGAAAGAGGCGAAACTCATCCACGGGCTCCCAGGCTGTTTTGCACTTCGACCTTGACCCAACTGGTGCGGGCTTCACGCTTGAGCACTTCGAGGCGCATGCGCATCAGCAACACTGCGCCGAAGAAGCAGTAGAAGCCCAGGACCATCAGCAGTAGCGGCGCCCACATTTCCACGGGCATCGCCGGTTTTTCAGTGAGGGTGAAGGTGGCGCCCTGGTGCAGGGTGTTCCACCACTCCACCGAGTACTTGATGATCGGGATATTGATCACGCCGACAATCGCCAGCACCGCGCAGGCCTTGGCGGCGCTGTCACGATTGCTGATCGCGTTGCCCAGGGCAATCAGACCGAAGTACAGAAACAGCAGAATCAACATGGACGTTAGTCGCGCATCCCAGACCCACCACGAGCCCCAGGTCGGTTTGCCCCAGATTGCCCCGGTGAGCAGCGCCACCGCGGTCATCCACGCACCGATGGGCGCCGCGCATTGCAGGGCGACGTCGGCCAGCTTCATCTTCCACACCAGCCCGACAATGCCGCACACCGCGAGCATCACGTAGCAGGACTGGGCCAGCAGCGCGGCGGGCACGTGGATATAGATGATGCGAAAGCTGTTGCCCTGCTGGTAGTCCGGTGGTGCGAAGGCCAGGCCCCAGACCAGGCCAATACCGATCAGCAGGAAGGCGGCGACGGCGAGCCAGGGCAGCATTTTGCCGCTGATCCCGTAGAACCACTTGGGCGAGCCGAGCTTGTGAAACCAGGTCCAGTTCATTGCTGTTTCCATCACGGTTGCTTCTTGTCGTTGCAAGAAGCTTAGGGTCTTTACTGACGCAGTGAAAATACCGGGTCAGACCTCATTATTCGCCGACGCTGATCTTCAGGCCGGCCGCTATAGCAAAGGGTGTCAGGGTTACCGCCAGGGCGGTCAGGCTGCCAAGCCACAAGAGGTAACCGGTCGCCGGCATCCCCATGAGCGCGGCCTGCAAGGCGCCGCTGCCCAGGATCAATACCGGGATATACAAAGGCAGAATCAGCAAGGCCAGCAACAGCCCCCCACGTTTCAGGCCCACCGTCAGTGCTGCACCCACCGCCCCCAGCAGGCTCAGCACCGGGGTACCTAGCAACAACGAGGCCAGCAAGACGGGCAGGCATTCGGCGGGCAGGCCCAGCATCATCGCCAGCAGCGGTGCGAGCAGGACCAGTGCCAGGCCGGAGAAGGCCCAGTGTGCCAGTACCTTGGCCAGAACCAGAAGAGGCAGGGGGTGCGACGAAAGGACCCACTGTTCAAGGGAACCATCTTCAAAATCACTGCGAAACAGCCCGTCCAGCGAGAGCAGGACGGACAAAAGGGCCGCGACCCACACCAGTCCCGGAGACAAGGTTTGCAACAGTTTAGTCTCAGGACCGACCGCCAACGGGAACAACGCGATGACAATCGCGAAGAACACCAGCGGGTTGGCCAGTTCAGCCGGGCGGCGACACAGCAAACGGGCTTCGCGGGCGACCAACAGGGCAAATACACTCATACCGACCACCGTCCCAGGTCCAGGTCGCGGTAACCGGCAGGCATGCGGGTCAAGGTGTGGTGGGTAGTGAGGACCACCATGCCACCTTGCTCGCAATGCCGGGCCAGGTGTTCTTCGAGCTGCGCCACGCCCTGCTTGTCGAGGGCGGTGAAGGGTTCGTCGAGGATCCACAACGGCGGGCCCTCCAGGTACAGGCGGGCCAGGGCCACCCGGCGCTGCTGGCCGGCTGACAGGGTATGGCACGGCACATCTTCGAAGCCCTTGAGCCCGACGGCCGCCAGGGCCTGCCAGATGGATGCACGCGGGGCCGGATGATGCAGGGCGCTGAGCCAACTGAGGTTTTCTTCGGCCGTCAGCACATCCTTGATCCCCGCAGCGTGGCCGATCCACACCAGATTGCGCGCCAGCTCCGTGCGTTGCTCTTGCAGCGGCTTGCCATTGAGGCGCACCTGGCCTGCCGTGGGCTGCATCAAACCGGCCAGCAGGCGCAGCAGGCTGGTCTTGCCACTGCCGTTGGGGCCGCTGATCTGCACCATGTCGCCCGCCGACAGCCGCAACTCGAGGTGTTCGAACAACATCCGCAGGTCTCGCTCACAGGCAAGCACAACGGCTTCAAGTAGGGGGCTGGTCACAAGATCGCGGGCCTTTACGGTTCAAGTCGGCGGTGGAACGGCCGTTAAAGAGATGCACAATAACTGCATTGGCGGCCTGTTTTAGAGAGCTGGATCAATCAGTTGAGATGTTTTTGACCCGCTCTTTGAAGACGGGCGGCATTATACATGTGATGCCCTACTCTAAAGAGGGCAATTTCCTTGAGACGGCGGCCACGATGACCGGTGACATCAACCTTCCGACCCTGCCCCCTGCCCCGGCCTCCGGGCCCAGGCCTGCGCCTGCGGTGGGCGAACTGCTGAAACTGCTGGAGCCGCAGACTGGGTTGATCGACGCCGGCAAAACCGTGAACGCCGAGGTCCTGGCGCTCAAGCAAGGCGGTGAAGCCTTTCAGCTGTTGCTCAAGCTGACCCTTGAAGGTGGCCGGCAAACCCTGGTGCAGGCCGCGAGCAGCCAGCCACTGCCCCTGGGCAGCAACGTGGCGGTGAGCCAGACGGCATCGGGCGACCTGGCGATCAGCCTGCAGCAGGCCCTCAGCGCCAATGTTGCCGCCCTGACCCGCATCGACACCCACCAGTTGCCGGTGGGCACCTTGCTCCAGGCCAAGGTGCTGACCTCGCAGATGCTGCCCCAGGGCGCCGGGCAACCGGCGCTATACCGTTCGCTGGTGTCGGTGCTCAACAACGCCCTGAGCGGTACCACCCTGACCCTGGAAAGCCCGCAACCGCTGCGCGTCGGTAGCTTGTTGAGTGCCGTGGTGCAGGGTGCGCAGACCCTGGATTTCGTGCCCCTGAGCGGGCTGCGCGATCAACTGGCGGTCAGCCAGCAACTGGCCGCCCAGCAAAGCCGCCAGGCCTCGCTGGAAGGGGTGTTCAATGCCCTGAAAAACCTGCCCGATGACACCTCCGCACAATTGCGCGCCGCCGTCGATCGCCTGCTGGCCGGGCTGCCGGATGTGGCGCAGGTCAGCAACCCCAGGGTGCTGGCGCAACTGCTGCACAACAGCGGCGTGTTCCTTGAAGCCAAGCTGCTGGCCGGGCAAAACCCGCAAGTGCCGCCGCTGGATATGAAGGGCAGCCTGCTGCGCCTGGTCAACGAATTGCTACCCGCCCTGCCCGCCAACACCAACCTCAATGCAATCCTGGCCGCCAATACCCTGGCGCAGATGCTGCCCAGCTTTGTCCGCAGCCCGCTGGGTACCCTCGGCCAGGTGGGCGCCCGCAACGCGCCGGGCGGTTTCCCATTGCCGGAGCGCCTGCTGCAGCGCCTGGACGGTGAAAACAGCCTGGAAAACCTGCTGCGCCTGGCCGCCGGCGCCATCTCGCGCTTGCAGAGCCATCAACTGTCGAGCCTGGAACAGAGTGGCACCACCGCCGATGGCCGCCTGCAAACCACCTGGCAACTGGAAATCCCCATGCGCACCTTGCAAGACATCGTGCCGCTGCAGGTCAAGTTCCAGCGCGAAGAGCCGGCGCCGGACAAGGACGAGCCGGAACGCAAGATCGAACGCGACGCGAAGAAGATGCTGTGGCGCGTGGAACTGGCCTTCGACATGGAGCCCCTGGGCCCCTTGCAGGTCCAGGCACAATTGAGCCAGGGCAAACTGTCCAGCCAGCTATGGGCCACCCGCCCCTACACCGCCAGCCTGATCGAAAGCCACCTGGGCAGCCTGCGCGAGCGCCTGGTGTCGTCGGGCCTCAATGTCGGCGACCTCGACTGCCACCTCGGCACCCCGCCCCGCGGGCCAAAGACCGGGCTGGAACAACGCTGGGTGGATGAAACCGCATGAAAAACCCCAACCCACCACGCCAGGCCATCGCCCTCAAATACGACGGCAAAGCCGCCCCCGCCCTGACCGCCAAAGGCGACGACGCCCTGGCCGAAGCCATCCTGAAGTTGGCGCGCGAACATGAAGTCCCGATTTATGAAAATGCCGAGCTGGTGAAACTGCTGGCGCGCATGGAGTTGGGTGACAGCATTCCCGAAGAGCTGTACCGCACCATCGCCGAGATTATTGCGTTTGCCTGGACGCTCAAAGGCAAGTTCCCCGCGGGGTATGACCCGAATGCCGAGCCAATGGAGCGGGATGTGACGGCGCGCGGGGATGATTACTGACGTTTCGAGGATGCACACAGATCAAAAAATGTGGGAGCGGGCTTGCTCGCGAAAGCGGTGGGTCAGTCGGTACATGTATTGACTGACCCACCGCTTTCGCGAGCAAGCCCGCTCCCACATGGGAACTGCGGCGGGTGCTGGAAGTGGGGGCGGTAAAAATAAGTGTGGGCTGGCTTGCCTGCTCCCACATTTGAATCAATACAGTGTCAGCTTTTGTGCAACTCCCACATTGGAACTGCGGCGAGTGCTGGAAGTGGGGGCGACAAAAAACAAGTGTGGGAGCTGGCTTGCCTGCGATGGCGGTGGGTCAGTCGGTATATGTATTGACTGACCCACCGCTTTCGCGAGCAAGCCCGCTCCCACATTGGAACTGCGGCGGGTGCTGGAAGTGGGGGCGGTAAAAAACAAGTGTGGGAGCTGCTTGCCTGCTCCCACATTTGAATCAGTACAGTGTCAGCTTTTGTGCAACTTGCTCATCAACTGTGCCTCGGCCTGGGTCAGGCCGCAGGATTGGGTCAGTTCGTCCACCGTAGCGCCCATGCCCACCAGTTTTGCCGCCTGGGCAAAAGACAGGTTGGCCGGGTCGCGCTGTTCCAGTGCCGACAGTTTGTCGGGCAACGGGGCGAGGATGGCGCGCAGTTCGTGCACGTCCTCCCCTACCCGCACGGCGCTTTGCTGGTAGTTGTCCACGCGCTTGGCCATCTCGCGCAGGCGCTGGTCACGCACGGCGTCGCGCTCGGCCTGTTGCAAGGCCAATTCACGTTGCTGGCGCATATGGCGCAGCAATACCACTACAGTCCCGACCCACAGCAGGGCCAGGACGATTACCGCTACCTCAAGCATCAATCAGATGTTCTCCAGGTCCGACCACTCTTCTTCGCTCATCATCTTGTCCAGCTCAACCAGGATCAGCAGCTCGCCGTTCTTGTTGCACACACCCTGGATAAACTTGGCCGATTCTTCGTTGCCGACGTTCGGCGCGGTCTCGACTTCCGATTGGCGCAGGTAAACCACTTCGGCCACGCTGTCGACCATGATCCCGACCACTTGCTTGTCGGCTTCGATGATGACGATACGCGTGTTGTCGTTGACTTCAGTCGGCATCAGCCCAAAACGCTGGCGCGTGTCGATCACGGTCACCACGTTGCCGCGCAGGTTGATGATGCCCAGCACGTAGCTCGGCGCACCCGGCACTGGCGCGATTTCGGTGTAGCGCAGCACTTCCTGCACGCGCATCACGTTGATGCCGTAAGACTCGTTGTCCAGCTTGAAGGTTACCCATTGCAGAATCGGATCATCCAAACCCTGTGCGGACGCTGACTTATTCATACCCCTGACCCCTTCAAATACCGTTGATAACGGCGTGTGTTCTTCTTTGGCAGCACCGTGGTACTGCGCCTCTTATCAAGTACGTTTGTTACCTGGCAGATCTTTTACCGCGCCGCTGGCTATCAGCTCCGCCAATTCGGCGACATCCAGCAGCGCGCACATATGTTCGATCACGGTGCCCGCCAGCCATGGCCGCTGGCCACGGTGGCTGCGCCATTTGATTTCATTGGGGTCCAGGCGCAGCGAACGGCTGACCTGATGCACCGCCAGCCCCCATTCGTAGCCCTGCACCGAGATCACGTATTGCAGGCCCTGGCGGAAATCGTCGCGATAGCGGTCGGGCATCACCCAGCGCGCAGTATCCAGCACCTTGAGGTTGCCGGCCTGGCTCGGCAGGATCCCGAGGAACCACTCCGGCTGGCCAAACAACGGCGTCAATTCCTGGCCTTCCAGGGAGTAAATCGACCCCAGGCACACCAGCGGCACCGCCAGGGTCAACCCGGCCACATCGAACAGCAGGCATTCGAACGACTCGGCAGCCCACGCTGGCCGACCATCGGTTTCCACCGGTGGCGGCGTAATGCTCGGCGGTCGATGCACCTCGGCCACCGGCGGCACCAGCACCAGAGGTGCAGGCGTTTCCACGACCGCGACGGCGACAGGCACCACCAACGCATCACGGGCCTGCTCTTCGAGGACCGCCAGTTGAAACTCATCCAGACTGGCCTCAGCCTCGACCACAGGCACCGCCAGCACTTCATCCAGCACCAGGATCGGCTCGGGCAGCACTTCCTCGGTCGCATCCTGCAGCAGTGCGTCCAGGTAGGACTGCAGCGCCAGTTGCGGCCGGGTCTTGATATCGACAGGACGATTCATCTGTATGCCCACGCGCACGCACCGTTAACCGTGTATTCAAAGGTTATCGGCCTGCCCGCGCTCGGACTTGAATCAAAAGTCCGTGACATCAGGCAAAACCCATCGCGGGCAAGATTCGCTCCTACAGGGTTGTTCATTTCACGCCACCTGCGCCACAAGTTGCTGGGCCAGCAGATGCTTGAGCAGGGCGCGATACGCCAGCACGCCACGGCTTTTGCCATCGAATTGCGAGGGCGCGAGGCCGGCGCGGCTGGCGTCACGCAAGCGCGTGTCCACCGGGATATAGCCTTGCCAGATGGTCTCGGGGTAAGCATCGCGCAGTACGCGCAGGGTGCCGAGGGAGGCCTGGGTGCGACGGTCGAACAGGGTCGGCACGATGCTGAACGGCAACGCCTGTTTGCGCGAACGGTTGATCATCGCCAGGGTATTGACCATGCGCTCCAGGCCTTTGACCGCCAAGTGCTCGGTCTGCACCGGGATCACCAACTGCTGGCTGGCCGCCAGGGCATTGACCATCAGTACGCCGAGCAATGGCGGGCTGTCGATGATGGCGTAGTCGAAGTCCTGCCACAGTTGCGCCAGGCTCTTGGCGATCACCAGGCCCAGGCCGCTCTGCCCCGGCGACTGGCGCTCGAGGGTGGCCAGGGCGGTGCTGGAGGGCAACAGTGAAATCTTCTCGTTGCTGGTGGGCAGCAGCAGTTGCCCGGGCAAGCCTGCGGGGACGCTGCCCTTGTGCAGGAACAGGTCAAAGCAGCTGTGTTCCAGGGCATCGGGGTCGTAGCCGAAATAGCTGGTCATCGAGCCATGGGGATCCAGGTCGACAATGACCACACGCTTGCCCGCCTCGGCCAGCAGGCCGGCTAAGGCGATGGAGGTGGTGGTCTTGCCGACCCCACCTTTTTGATTGGCAACTGCCCAGACTCTCATTCGGATTGTTCCTCCCGGCAGGCACTGGCTCGACCGAGAAATAGCACGAGGTTATAGAGCCGGTGACAGAGAATTGACGGCACTCTCACGAACCGGCGGCTTTACGGGCGTCGGTGCAGTTTGTGTGCCAGCCCGCTTCATTGCAGCATCAGGTTGTGCATTGGCCGCACCGGTGGCAGTCAGGCTGCGCCGCACATCGAGGTTGCGCGACACCACCAACACTACCCGCCGGTTGCGCGCGCGACCTTCGGCCGTCGCATTATTGGCCACCGGCTGGAATTCGCCGTACCCCACCGACGCCAGGCGCCCGGGGTTCACACCCTGCATCGCCAGCATGCGCACGATGCTCGCCGAGCGCGCCGACGACAGTTCCCAGTTGGTGGGAAATTGCGCGGTATGGATCGGCTGGTCATCGGTAAAGCCTTCGACGTGGATCGGGTTGTCGAAGGGTTTGAGGATGGCCGCCACCTTGTCGATGATGCTGAAGGCTATGTCGCTGGGGATGGCATCGGCGCTGGCGAACAGCAGGCTGGAGTTAAGCTCGATCTCCACCCACAACTCATTGCCACGAATGGTCATCTGGTTGGAGCTGATCAGGTCGCCAAACGCCGCGCTGATATCGTCGGCGATGCTCTTGAGCGGGTCGCTGCCGCCACTGATGCCGGCGTCAGTCTCGTCGCTGTCCTTGACCAGGGGTTTGGCCGGGGTGGTGGTCTTGGGCCGTTCGTCGCCAATGGGAATCGGTTTGAGGGCCCGGTCCGAATCGGTAAATACGCCTACCAGCGCTTCGGAGATAACCTTGTACTTGCCTTCGTTGATCGAGGAAATGGAGTACATCACCACAAAAAAGGCGAACAGCAAGGTGATGAAGTCGGCGTAGGACACCAGCCAGCGTTCATGATTGACGTGCTCTTCAGGCTCGCGGCGGCGACGGCTCACAGGCAATACCCCCCATCAATCCATGAAGCCCTGAAGCTTCAATTCAATGGAGCGTGGGTTCTCACCCTCGGCAATCGACAGGATGCCCTCCAGCAGCATTTCCCGGTAACGGGACTGGCGCATGGCAATGGATTTGAGCTTGCTGGCAATCGGCAGCAGCAGCAGGTTGGCACTGGCCACGCCATAGATGGTGGCGACGAACGCCACGGCAATGCCGCTGCCCAGTTGCGAGGGGTCGGCCAGGTTGCCCATCACGTGGATCAAGCCCATCACCGCACCGATGATGCCGATGGTCGGCGCGTAGCCGCCCATGCTTTCAAAGACTTTGGCCGCGTTGATATCGCGGCTTTCCTGGGTGTAGAAGTCCACTTCGAGGATGCTGCGGATGGCTTCCGGCTCGGCGCCGTCCACCAGCAGTTGCAGGCCTTTGCGTGCGTAGCTGTCGGGTTCGGCATCGGCCACGCCTTCCAGGCCCAGCAGGCCCTCCTTGCGCGCGGTGAGGCTCCAGTTGACCACGCGGTCGATACCACCGGCCAGGTCCACACGTGGCGGGAAAATGATCCACACCAGGATCTGCATCGCCCGCTTGAATGAGCTCAGGGGCGACTGCAACAGCGCCGCGCCGACGGTGCCGCCGATCACGATCAGCGCCGCCGGACCGTTGGCCAGCGCACCAAGATGGCCGCCTTCCAGGTAGTTGCCACCGATAATGGCGACAAACGCCAGAAGGATCCCAACCAGGCTCAACACATCCATCAGTGACAGGCCTCCACCAGGTGCTTGCCGATGTCATCCAGGCTGTAGACCGCGTCGGCCAGGTCGGCCTTGACGATAGCCATGGGCATGCCATAGATCACGCAACTGGCTTCGTCCTGGGCCCAGATCGAGCTACCGCCCTGCTTGAGCAGGCGCGCGCCTTCACGACCGTCGGCGCCCATGCCGGTGAGGACCACCGCCAGAACTTTGTCACCGTAGGACTTGGCCGCCGAACCGAAGGTGATATCCACGCACGGCTTGTAGTTCAGGCGCTCGTCACCCGGCAGGATTTTCACCGCGCCGCGACCGTCGACCATCATTTGCTTACCACCGGGGGCCAGCAACGCCAGGCCTGGGCGCAGGATGTCGCCGTCTTCGGCTTCCTTGACGCTGATGCGGCACAGCTTGTCCAGGCGCTCGGCAAAGGCCTTGGTGAACGCGGCGGGCATATGCTGGATCAACACGATGGGCGCAGGGAAGTTGGCCGGCAACTGGGTCAAGACGCGCTGCAAGGCCACCGGGCCGCCAGTGGACGTGCCAATGGCCACCAGCTTGTAGGCCTTGCGCTTGGGCGCGGGCGACGAGGCACTGGGCGCCGGCGCACGCGTCGGGGCCACGGCAGGCCGTGCCACCGGGGCAGGAGCCGGGCGCCCGAAACTGCTGCTGGTCGGTGCCGGCGCCGGTACCGGGGCGGGAGCCACCGGCGCGCGGAAGCTGCTGCGGTTGCTGCGCGAGATGCTGTGCACCTTCTCGCAGAGCATCTGCTTGACCTTTTCCGGGTTGCGCGAGATGTCTTCGAAATTCTTCGGCAGAAAGTCCACGGCGCCAGCGTCCAGCGCGTCGAGGGTCACCCGGGCGCCTTCGTGGGTCAGCGACGAGAACATCAAGACCGGGGTCGGGCAACGCTGCATGATGTGGCGCACGGCGGTGATGCCATCCATCATCGGCATCTCGTAGTCCATGGTGATCACGTCCGGCTTCAATGCCAGGGCCTGATCAATCGCCTCTTTGCCATTGGTGGCCGTACCGACCACCTGGATGTTGGAATCCGCTGAAAGAATTTCCGAGACGCGGCGGCGGAAGAAACCCGAATCGTCCACCACCAGAACCTTGACTACCATAACCACTCCGTTAGGCCGGGCGAGGGACAACCGCCCTGCCCGGGCCGAATCAAATACGCCGTGCGGCGTAACGCTTGAGCATGCTCGGAACATCGAGAATCAGCGCGATCCGACCGTCACCGGTAATGGTCGCACCCGACATGCCTGGCGTTCCTTGCAGCATCTTGCCCAATGGCTTGATGACTACTTCTTCCTGGCCAACCAGTTGATCGACGACAAAGCCGATACGCTGGGTGCCCACGGACAGGATCACCACGTGGCCTTCGCGCTGCTCTTCATGAGCGGCAGACGCCACCAGCCAACGCTTGAGGTAGAACAGAGGCAGGGCCTTGTCCCGCACAATCACCACTTCCTGGCCGTCGACCACGTTGGTGCGCGACAGGTCGAGGTGGAAGATTTCGTTGACGTTGACCAGCGGGAAGGCGAACGCCTGGTTGCCCAGCATCACCATCAGGGTCGGCATGATCGCCAGGGTCAACGGCACCTTGATGACGATCTTCGAACCTTGGCCCTTGGTCGAGTAAATATTGATCGAGCCATTGAGCTGGCTGATCTTGGTCTTCACCACGTCCATGCCCACGCCACGGCCGGACACATCGGAAATCTCGGTCTTGGTCGAGAAGCCCGGGGCGAAAATCAGGTTGTAGCACTCGGTATCGGTCAGGCGGTCGGCGGCGTCCTTGTCCATGACGCCGCGTTTGACCGCGATGCCGCGCAGGATATTGGAGTCCATGCCTTTGCCGTCATCGGTGATCGACAGCAGGATATGGTCGCCTTCCTGTTCGGCCGCCAGGATCACTTTGCCCAGGCGCGGCTTGCCACTGGCTTCGCGCTCTTCCGGAGTTTCCACACCGTGGTCGACCGCGTTGCGCACCAAGTGGACCAGCGGGTCGGCCAGGGCCTCGACAAGGTTTTTGTCGAGGTCGGTCTCTTCACCCACCAGTTCCAGGGCGATCTCTTTTTTCAACTGCCGGGCCAAGTCACGCACCAGGCGCGGGAAGCGCCCGAAGACTTTCTTGATCGGCTGCATGCGCGTCTTCATCACCGCGGTCTGCAGGTCGGCAGTGACCACGTCGAGGTTCGACACGGCCTTTTGCATGGCTTCGTCGCCACTGCTCAAGCCCAGGCGTACCAGGCGGTTACGCACCAGCACCAGTTCGCCGACCATGTTCATGATGTCGTCCAGGCGCGCGGTATCGACCCGCACGGTGGTTTCGGCTTCACTGGCCGGGGCTTTGTCGGCAGGTGCCGGAGCGCGGGCTGGCGCCGGGGCGGCGGCACGGGCGGGAGCCGGTGCTGCGGCTTTGGCAGCAACGGGTGCCGGCTTGGCCACCGCTGCGGTGGCGGTCGCGGCGGCTGCGGCGGCAGGTGCCACCTCGGAAAACTTGCCCTTGCCGTGCAACTCATCCAGCAGGGATTCGAATTCGTGATCGCTGATCAGGCCATCCGCCGCCGGAGCGGCAGCCGGCGCCGCAGCCGGTGCAGCCGCAGCCGCCGCAGCGACTGCCGGCAACGCCTCGGCAGCAAACGAGCCCTTGCCATGCAACTGATCCAGCAGTGCTTCAAATTCGTCGTCGGTGATATCGGTGCTGGCCGCTGGCGCAGCAGGCTCCACCGGCGTCGGTGCGGCTGCCACGGCGTCCGGGGCGAACTGGCCCTTGCCGTGCAACTGGTCGAGCAATGACTCGAACTCGGCGTCGGTGATGTCTTCGGTGGTCGGCACCATCGGCGGCGCAGCTGCGGCCGGGGCTTCTGCCTCGGCCTTGACCGCATTGAGGGAGTCCAGCAGTTGCTCGAACTCGCTGTCAGTGACGTCGGGTTCGGCCACTGGCTCAGGCGCCGCCTCAACCACCGGGGCGGCAGCTACCGCGCCAGGCTCTGCCAGGCGCGCCAGGGCGGCCAGCAGTTCCGGGGTGGCAGCCGTAATCGGTGCGCGTTCGCGCACTTCATTGAACATGCCGTTGACCGCGTCCAGGGCTTCGAGGATCACGTCCATCAATTCCGAATCAACGTGCCGCTCACCCTTGCGCAGGATGTCGAACACGTTTTCGGCGATGTGGCAGCACTCCACCAGCTCATGGAGCTGGAGGAAGCCGGCGCCCCCTTTTACAGTGTGAAAACCGCGAAAAATTGCATTGAGCAGGTTCGCATCATCCGGTCGGCTTTCCAGCTCGACCAGTTGCTCGGACAACTGCTCTAGAATTTCGCCGGCCTCTACAAGGAAATCCTGAAGGATTTCTTCATCGGCGCCGAAGCTCATATTGCGTGCTCCTTAGAAGCCTAAACTGGACAGCAAATCGTCTACGTCATCTTGACCTGACATAACGTCTTCACGTTTATCGGCATGAATCTGCGGACCTTCACCCTTGGCGAGGTGTTTTTGTGGATCTTTTTCCGAGAGGATCGCTTCGCGGTCGTGTTCGATGCCGGCAAAACGGTCGACCTGGCCAGCCATCAGCACCAGTTTGAGCAGGTTGCTTTCCACTTCGGTGACCAGCAGGGTCACGCGCTTGATCACCTGACCGGTAAGGTCCTGGTAATCCTGGGCCAGCAGAATGTCATTGAGGTTGCTGGAAACCGTACGGTTTTCCTGCTCGCTGCGTGACAGGAAGCCTTCGACCCGACGCGCCAGGTCACGAAATTCTTCAGCGCCCACTTCGCGCCGCATGAAGCGGCCCCAGTCGGTGCTCAACGCCTTGGCCTCGTTGGCCATGCCGTTCACCAGAGGCGTGGCGTTTTCCACCAGGTCCATGGTGCGATTGGCTGCCGCCTCAGTCAGCCTGACCACATAGGACAGGCGTTCGGTGGCATCAGTGATCTGCGAGATTTCCTCGGCCTGGGGCATGTGCGGGTCGATCTGGAAATTGACGATCGCACTGTGCAACTCACGGGTGAGCTTGCCCACTTCCTGGTACAGGCCGCGGTCGCGGGTCTGGTTGAGCTCATGGATCAACTGCACTGCGTCGCCGAACTGGCCTTTTTCCAGGCTTTCGACGAGTTGGTGAGCATGTTTTTTCAGGGTCGACTCAAAGTCGGCCTGCGATGATTCTTTATGCTCCATAGCTCCCCCGTGGCAGCATCAATGACCGATGCGTTCGAAGATTTTTTCAATCTTCTCTTTCAAGGCCAGTGCAGTGAATGGCTTGACCACGTAGCCGTTGACCCCGGCCTGGGCGGCTTCGATGATCTGTTCACGCTTGGCTTCAGCGGTCACCATCAGCACAGGCAGGCTGCGCAGCTTTTCATCAGCGCGCACGTGGCGCAGTAGATCAATGCCGGTCATGCCAGGCATGTTCCAGTCAGTTACCAGAAAGTCGATGCTCCCGCTGTTGAGGATCGGAATCGCCGTAATGCCGTCATCCGCCTCGACCGTGTTAGTGAACCCAAGGTCACGCAACAGGTTTTTTATGATCCGCCGCATCGTTGAGAAGTCATCAACGATGAGGATTTTCATGTTCTTGTCCAATTCGACCTCCAAGCAGTCTTAAACGCGTCCAGCACCTGGGCGCGCCATATCATTCAACAGGCATTACACAAAAAGGACTGCTGGGCACATTACGGGCCGCTCCCGCCGGGCTTGCGCCCTGGCGGTTATCGTTCGCAGTGTCCCCACACTGCCTGTCAGCGCGCTCGCCACTCTCCCAAACGCCCCCGCAAGCGGGCCGCGCATTGGCTATGAAGCTGGCTGACCCGTGATTCGCTGACCCCCAGGACCTCACCGATTTCCTTGAGGTTCAGCTCTTCGTCGTAGTACAGCGCCAACACCAGCCGCTCACGTTCCGGCAGATTGGCAATCGCCTCTGCCAGGGCGCCCTGGAAGCGTTCATCTTCCAGGTCGCGTGAAGGCTCCTGGTGAGCACTCGCGCCATCCTCGTGCAACCCTTCATGTTCGCCGTCCTGTAGCAGGTCGTCGAAACTGAACAGGCGGCTGCCCAAGGTATCGTTCAAAATCCCGTAGTAATCGTCGAGACTCAATTGGAGTTCGGCCGCAACTTCGTGATCTTTAGCGTCGCGACCGGTTTTTGCTTCAATTGAGCGAATTGCGTCACTCACCATCCGGGTATTGCGGTGGACCGAACGCGGCGCCCAATCACCTTTACGCACCTCATCGAGCATCGCGCCACGGATACGGATACCCGCATACGTCTCGAAACTCGCACCCTTGCTCGCGTCGTACTTGGTCGACACTTCGAGCAGGCCGATCATGCCCGCCTGGATCAGGTCTTCGACCTGGACACTGGCGGGCAGGCGTGCCAGCAGGTGGTAGGCAATGCGCTTGACCAGGGGCGCATAGCGCTCGATCAATTCGCCCTGGCTGTCACGCGCCGACTTTTTGTAAAGGTTGTAGCCGCTGGCTGTCATAGCACCGGTCCTGCACTCGTCTGATGCACCAATCGCTCGACGAAAAACTCCAGATGCCCCCGGGGATTGGCGGGCAGTGGCCAGGTATCGACCTTCTGAGCAATTGCCTTGAACGCCAACGCGCATTTCGAACGAGGGAACGCTTCATAGACTGCACGCTGCTTTTGCACAGCCTTGCGCACACACTCGTCATAGGGAACTGCGCCGACGTATTGTAAGGCGACATCGAGGAAGCGATCCGTGACCTTGGTCAACTTGGCGAACAGGTTGCGCCCTTCTTGCGGGCTCTGGGCCATGTTGGCCAGCACGCGGAAGCGGTTCATGCCGTAGTCGCGGTTGAGCAGTTTGATCAGGGCGTAGGCGTCGGTGATCGAGGTGGGCTCGTCGCAGACCACCAGCAACACTTCCTGCGCAGCGCGCACGAAGCTGACCACGGACTCGCCAATCCCGGCGGCGGTGTCGATCACCAGCACGTCGAGGTTGTCGCCGATATCACTGAAGGCCTGGATCAGGCCGGCATGCTGCGCCGGGCTCAGATGCACCATGCTCTGGGTGCCGGAGGCGGCCGGGACGATACGAATCCCCCCAGGCCCCTGCAACAGCACATCGCGCAGCTCACAGCGGCCCTCAATGACATCGGCCAGGGTATGTTTGGGCGTCAGTCCCAGCAGAACGTCAACGTTCGCCAGGCCCAGGTCGGCATCCAGCAGCATGACGCGGCGGCCAAGCTCTGCCAGGGCCAGGGACAAATTCACTGACACGTTAGTTTTCCCGACGCCACCTTTGCCGCCGGTCACCGCGATCACCTGTACGGGATGCATGCTGCCCATGTTCTTTCTTTACCTTGTCTTGCTTAGCCGCAGGCTACATAGGGTGGCCGCGGTAGCAGACCATCAATGTAGGTACATTGCACTGTGTTCATGTTGCCTTTCAGCCGACCCGTTTGGCTGGGTTGTGATAGAGGTCGGCGAACATATCCGCCATCGCCTCTTCACTGGGTTCATCCTGCATTTGCACACTGACCGCACGGCTGACCAACTGATGACGGCGCGGCAGATGTAAGTCATCCGGGATCCGCGGCCCGTCGGTCAGGTAGGCGACCGGTAATTCATGGCTGATGGCAAGGCTCAACACTTCGCCCAGGCTTGCGGTTTCATCCAGCTTAGTCAGGATGCAACCGGCCAGCCCGCAACGCTTGTAGCTGTGGTACGCAGCAGTCAGAACCTGTTTTTGGCTGGTGGTTGCAAGTACCAGGTAATTTTTCGACTTGATCCCGCGCCCGGCCAGGCTTTCCAGTTGCATGCGCAATGCCGGGTCGCTGGCTTGCAGGCCGGCGGTATCAATCAGCACCACGCGCTTGCGCAGCAGTGGGTCGAGGGCGTTGGCCAGGGACTGGCCCGGGTCGACATGGGTCACCGGCACATTGAGGATCCGGCCCAGGGTCTTGAGCTGTTCCTGCGCGCCGATGCGGTAGCTGTCCATGCTCACCAGGGCAATGTTGTGGGCGCCGTACTTGAGAACATAACGGGCGGCCAGCTTGGCCAGGGTGGTGGTCTTGCCCATGCCGGCAGGGCCGACCATGGCAATCACGCCACCTTCTTCAAGGGGTTCGATTTCCGGGGTCTGGATCATCCGCGCCAGGTGCGCCAGCAACATGCGCCAGGCTTGGCGAGGTTCTTCAATGCCGGTGGTCAGCTCCAGCAGGTCGCGGGACAACGGGCCGGACAGGCCAATGCGTTGCAGGCGGCGCCAGAGGTTGGCCTGTTGCGGCTTGCTGCCCTGCAACTGGTTCCAGGCCAGCGAGCCCAACTGCACTTCCAAAAGCTCGCGCAGGCCATTGAGTTCAAAACGCATCGAGTCAAACACGCGCTGGTCAACCGCAGCGGCCGGTGCTGGCGCGGCGGGACGTGGCGGTTCGACAAAAGTCGGCTCTACCAGTGGCTCGGCCGCCGTCAGCGGCAGGCCGGCAAACAATTGGCGATTAGTGGTCGCATCGCTGTCGCCCCGCATGCTCAGTTCGGCCTGGGCCGAGACAATACGCGAGGCGGTCTTGCGCAACTCGTCTTCGAGTTCCATGTTCGGTACACGCGGCGCCAGGGCCTGGGGTTTGTAATCCAGGGCAGCCGTCAGCTCGACACCGCCGGCAATGCGACGGTTACCGATAATAGCCGCGTCGGCGCCCAGCTCATCACGAACCAGCTTCATGGCCTGACGCATATCGGCGGCGAAAAAACGCTTTACTTGCATAACCCACTACCTCAGCCGTTGGGCCCTACTGTCGCGACGATAGTCACTTGCTTATTGTCAGGAATTTCCTGGTAAGCCAAAACGTGCAAATTCGGTACTGCCAGGCGTCCAAACCGCGACAACATCGCTCGGACGGGGCCTGCCACCAGCAGAATCACCGGTTGGCCCTGCATTTCCTGGCGCTGTGCGGCGTCGATCAACGAACGCTGCAGCTTTTCAGCCATGCTTGGTTCCAGCAGAACGCCCTCTTCCTGGCCTTGCCCTGCCTTCTGGATACTATTGAGCAATATTTGTTCCAACCTTGGTTCCAAGGTGATTACAGGCAGCTCAGAGTCAAGCCCTACAATGCTTTGGACGATTGCACGCGACAATCCGACGCGCACCGCCGCTACCAGCGCGGCAGTATCTTGACTCTTGGCGGCATTGTTGGCGACAGCCTCGGCAATGCTGCGAATGTCCCGCACCGGCACCTGTTCGGCCAACAGCGCTTGCAACACCTTGAGCAGTTGCGACAGCGACAATACCCCCGGCACAAGCTCTTCAGCCAGCTTAGGCGAGGCTTTGGCCAGCAATTGCATGAGTTGCTGGACTTCTTCGTGACCAATCAGCTCGTGGGAGTGCTTGTACAGAATCTGGTTGAGGTGCGTGGCGACCACGGTGCTGGCGTCGACCACGGTGTAACCCAGGGACTGTGCCTGGCTACGCTGGCTGACTTCGATCCACACCGCGTCCAGGCCAAAAGCCGGATCTTTGGCGGTTATGCCGCTGAGGGTGCCGAATACCTGGCCGGGGTTGATCGCCAGTTCGCGGTCGGGGTATATCTCGGCTTCGGCCAGGGTCACGCCCATCAGCGTCAGGCGGTAGGCGCTGGGGGCCAGGTCGAGGTTGTCGCGGATATGCACGGTGGGCATCAAAAAGCCCAGGTCCTGGGACAGCTTCTTGCGCACGCCCTTGATCCGCGCCAGCAACTGGCCGCCCTGGTTGCGGTCCACCAGAGGAATCAGGCGGTAGCCGACTTCCAGGCCGATCATGTCGATGGGGGTCACGTCATCCCAGCCCAGCTCCTTTGTTTCCTGGGCGCGGGCCGGCGATGGCAGCAGGTCTTGCTGGCGCTCCACCTCTTTCAAGGCCTGGACCTTGATGGTGTTTTGCTTCTTCCAGAACAGGTACGCCCCGCCGGCGGCCAGGGCAGCCATGGTCAGGAAGGAGAAGTGCGGCATGCCCGGCACAATGCCCATGATTGCCATAATGCCGGCCGCCACGGCCAGGGCCTTGGGCGAAGCGAACATCTGGCGGTTGATCTGCTTGCCCATGTCTTCGGAGCCGGACGCACGGGTCACCATGATCGCCGCAGCTGTAGATAACAACAGTGATGGCAATTGCGCCACCAAACCGTCACCGATGGTCAGCAAGGCGTACACCTTGCCCGCATCGCCGAAGGTCATGCCGTGCTGGAAGATACCGACCGCCATGCCGCCGATCAGGTTGATAAACAGAATCAGCAGGCCGGCAATGGCGTCGCCGCGCACGAACTTGCTGGCGCCGTCCATGGAGCCGTAGAACTCGGCCTCCTGGGCCACTTCCGAGCGACGGGACTTGGCCTGGTTCTGGTCGATCAGGCCGGCGTTGAGGTCGGCGTCGATCGCCATTTGCTTGCCGGGCATGGCGTCGAGGGTAAAACGCGCGCTCACCTCGGAAATCCGCCCAGCACCCTTGGTCACCACCACGAAGTTGATGATCATCAGGATCGCGAACACCACGATACCGACCACATAGTTGCCGCCGATCACCACCTCGCCGAAGGCCTGGATCACCTTACCGGCGGCGGCGTGGCCGTCCTGGCCGTGCAGCATCACCACCCGCGTAGAGGCCACGTTAAGGGCCAGGCGCAGCAGCGTGGCAACCAGCAAAATGGTGGGAAAGACCGCAAAATCCAAAGGCCGCAGGGCGTACACGCAGACCAGCAGCACGACGATGGACAGGGCAATGTTGAAGGTGAAGAACACGTCCAGCAGGAACGGCGGCATCGGCAACATCATCATTGCCAGCATGACCAACAGCAACAGCGGCACGCCCAGATTGCCTCGCGAGAGGTCTGCCAGGGTGCCACGGGCTGTGCTGAACATATTAGAGCGATCCACCGGTATTCCTCGTCACCTTGAAGCAAACTTTTGACGCCGAGAGGCGTCCTGAAGGCGGTATTGCAAGAAGCCTTCCAACTTTTGCTTCAGGGACGAGATCGTTCCCACGCAGGAGCGTGGGAACGATCATCAGAGTGGACGCACGTTTGATGCCTGCTTGCCTTTCGGACCCTCTACAACTTCATATTCCACCTTCTGGCCCTCCGCCAGCGACTTGAAGCCGCTGCTTTGAATGTCCGAGAAGTGCACAAACAGGTCCTCTCCTCCGGCGTCTTGCGTGATGAATCCAAAGCCCTTTGAATCGGTAAACCACTTCACTGTGCCCGTTGCCATTGCCCTTCTCCCGAATCCGCATGTTCCCGGTCTATCAAAGCGCCCTGCACGGGGGCTGGCTACTGTCAAAGTTGACAGGTCGGGAGGGAGCTGGACGAACGGCAAGCATCTGTTCCGACGCCATCGCGGGCAAGCCCGGCTCCCACATTGGAATGCGATCAAATGTGGGAGCCGGGCTTGCCCGCGATGGCGCCGAAAAAGGCAGCAGAAGACTCAGGAATCGCGACGCAAATCCGGCGGAATCGGCAAGTCCTTGAGCGGATCCGGACGTTTGCCCTTGCCGGCACGGTATTGGCGGATCTGATACACGTAGGCCAACACCTGGGCCACCGCCAGATACAACCCGGCCGGGATCTCGTGGTCGAGGTCAGTGGAGTAGAAGATCGAACGCGCCAGAGCCGGCGATTCCAGCAGCAGAATGTCATTGGCCTGGGCGATTTCGCGGATTTTCAAGGCAGTGAAGTCGCTGCCCTTGGCCAGCAGCAGCGGCGCGCCGCCCTTCTCCGCGTCGTACTTGAGCGCCACGGCGTAGTGGGTCGGGTTAGTGATGACCACGTCGGCGTCGGGCACCGAGGCCATCATCTTGCGCTGGGACATTTCGCGCTGCAGTTGGCGAATCCGCTGCTTCACTTCCGGCTTGCCTTCCTGATCCTTATGCTCGTCGCGCACTTCCTGCTTGGTCATCAGCAGTTTCTTGTGGCTTTCCCACAGCTGGATCGGCGCATCCACTGCGGCAATCAGGATCAGGCCACACGCCATCCACAATGAGCTCCAGCCCACCAGTTGCACGCTGTGGATGATTGCCAGCTCCAGCGGTTCATGGGCGATGCGCAGCAAGTCGTCGATATCGGACTTCAACACCACCAGCGCCACAAACAGGATGATAAAGAACTTCGCCAGGGCCTTGAGCAACTCCACCAACGCCTTGGCGGAGAACATGCGCTTGATCCCGGCCCCGGGGTTCATCCGGCTGAATTTGGGCGCCAGGCTGCCGGCCGCAAACAGCCAGCCCCCCAGGGAGATCGGCCCGATGATTGCCGCCAGCAACAACGTGATCAGCACCGGTTGCGCGGCCAGGATCGCGATTTTCCCCGAGTGCAGCAGGTAGATGCCCATGGCGCGCGGGTCCAGCAGCACATCCCTGGGCAGGGAGAAATTGTGCTTCATGATCTCCATCAGGTCCTGGGCCAAGCCGCCGCCGTAGATCAGCAGGCCACCGGCCCCGGCGAGCATCACCGCCAGGGTGTTGAGCTCTTTGGAACGGGCGATCTCGCCCTTTTCCCTGGAGTCTTTTTTTCGTTTCTCCGTGGGGTCTTCTGTTTTGTCCTGACCACTCTCGCTCTCGGCCATGGCTCAGCGCGCCCGTGCCAGATCACGTAAAAACTGCAAGGCGTCACTGGCCAGCGGTTGATACTGATTGAGAATGTCGGCCAGGCCGATCCAGAAAATCCCCATGCCCAACACCAGGGTCAGCGGGAAACCAATGGCGAAGATGTTCAGTTGCGGCGCGGCGCGGGTCATCACCCCAAAGGCGATGTTGACCACCAGCAGCGCGGTGATCGCCGGCAGCACCAGCAGCAACGCCGCGCCCAGCACCCAACTGAGGCGCCCGACCACTTCCCAGAAGTGGTTGACGATCAAACCCTCGCCCACCGGTAAGGTGGTGAAACTCTCGGTAAGGATTTCAAAGGCCACCAGATGACCGTTCATGGCCAAAAACAGCAGGGTCACCAGCATGGTCAGGAACTGCCCGATCACGGCCACCGACACGCCGTTGGTAGGGTCGACCATGGACGCGAAGCCCATGCCCATCTGGATCGAGACGATTTGCCCGGCAATCACGAAGGACTGGAAAAACAGGGTCAGGGAGAAACCCATCAAGGCGCCGATCAGAATCTGTTCGGCGATCAGCAGCAGCGCACTGAGGTCCAGGGCATTGACCGGCGGCATCGGTGGCAGTACCGGCACGATGACCACGGTAATCGCCACCGTGAAAAACAGCCGTATGCGCTTGGGCACCAGGGTGGTCCCGAACACCGGCATGGTCATCAACAAGGCGCCCACGCGAAACATCGGCAGGATAAACGAGGCCACCCAGGTGCTGATCTGAGTGTCGGTCAACGCCAGCAAGGACTGCATCGGGTCAGCCAATCAACTGCGGAATACTGCCGTACAACTGCAGGATGTATTCCATGAAACTTTGCACCAGCCAGGGGCCGGCCACGATCAGGGTGACCAGCATCACCAACAGGCGCGGAAGGAAGCTCAAGGTTTGTTCGTTGATCTGGGTGGCGGCCTGGAACATCGCCACCAGCAGGCCCACCAACAGGCTGGGCACCACCAGCACGGCGACCATCACGGTGGTCAGCCACAGGGCTTCACGGAACAGGTCGACTGCGACTTCAGGTGTCATGCGCTAAACCCCGCCAAAACTGCCAGCCAGGGTGCCGATAATCAGCGCCCACCCATCCACCAGTACAAACAGCATGATCTTGAACGGCAACGAGATAATCAGCGGCGACAGCATCATCATACCCATGGCCATCAGCACACTGGCCACCACCAGGTCGATGATCAGGAACGGAATAAAGATCATGAAGCCGATCTGGAATGCCGTTTTGAGCTCCGAGGTGACGAACGCCGGTACCAGGATGGTCAAGGGCGCCTGATCCGGGCTGGCGATATCGGTGCGCTTGGACAGGCGCACAAACAGTTCCAGGTCGCTGGAGCGGGTCTGGGACAGCATAAAGTCCTTGATCGGGCCCTGGGCCTTTTCCACCGCGTCCTGGGCGGTCATTTTCTCCGCCAGGTAGGGTTGCAGGGCTTGCTGGTTCACCTTGTCGAATACCGGCGCCATGATAAACAGCGTCAGAAACAGCGCCATGCCGGTAAGGATCTGGTTCGACGGGGTCTGCTGCAGGCCCAGGGCCTGGCGCAGGATCGAGAACACGATGATGATCCGGGTGAAGCTGGTCATGAGCATGACGAAGGCCGGGATAAAACTCAGCGCCGTCATGATCAGCAGGATCTGCAGGCTGACCGAATACTCCTGGGCCCCGGCCGCATTGGTGCCCAAGGTGATCGCCGGGATCGACAACGGGTCGGCGCCGAACGCCAGGGGCGCTGCCAGTAACAGCATGAGCGCCAATAGAACGCGCATTACTTCTTATCCTTCTGGTCCTTGCCCATCAGCTCCATCAGGCGCTGGGCGAACTCCGGTGTGGCGGCCTCGGTCTGGGCCACGCTCACGGGATGCTTGAGCACGTGCAACGGGGTAATCCGGCCAGGGGTGAGACCGAGCAGGATCTGCTCTTCGCCCACCTGCACCAGCACCAGGCGATCACGCGGCCCCAGGGCCCGCGATCCCACCAGTTCGATGACCTGGGCATTGCCCGGACCAATGCGCTGCACCCGGCGCAACAGCCAGGCGAGGAAAAAGATCAACCCCACCACCAGCAACAGGCCCAGCACCAACTGAGTCAATTGCCCAGTCACGCTGCTGCCGGCGGCCGGCGCGGCGACCTGGGCCACCGGTTCAGCCGCCATCACGGCCAGCGGCAACGCCCACAACAGTCCCAACCACCGGCGACTCATCTCAGCGCAGCTTCTTGATACGTTCGCTGGGGCTGATCACGTCCGTCAGGCGGATGCCGAACTTCTCGTTGACCACCACCACTTCGCCATGGGCGATCAGCGTGCCGTTGACCAGCACATCCAGCGGCTCGCCGGCCAGGCGGTCGAGTTCGATCACCGACCCCTGGTTGAGTTGCAGCAGGTTACGGATATTGATTTCGGTGCTGCCCACTTCCATGGAGATCGATACCGGGATATCGAGGATCACATCCAGGTTGGGCCCATCCAGCGAGACTGGCTCATGGTTCTTCGGCACGCTGCCAAACTCTTCCATAGGCAGGCGATTGCCCACTGGCGGGGTGGCGGCATCGGCCGCCAGCAAGGCGTCGATATCGTCCTGGCTGGCATCGCCGGTTTCTTCCAGGGCAGCCGCCCATTCGTCAGCCAGGGCCTGGTCTTCGGCGGAAGTGTTTTCGTGTTCGGTAGCCATTACATGTCCTCGGCGCAGCAAAAATCATCAATTAGGGGATGCATCAGCGACGGTTGATCGGCTCAACCACTTGCAACGCCAGGTTCCCTTTGTGGGAACCGAGCTTGACCTTGAACGACGGCACGCCATTGGCGCGCATAATCAATTCGTCTGGCAGTTCGACGGGAATCACATCCCCCGGCTGCATATGCAAAATGTCCCGCAGGCGCAGCTGGCGGCGCGCTACGGTGGCGCTCAGAGGTACGTCAACGTCCAGCAAGTCTTCGCGCAGGGCCTTGACCCAGCGCTCGTCCTGGTCGTCCAGGTCAGACTGGAAGCCCGCATCGAGCATCTCGCGCACCGGCTCGATCATCGAATACGGCATGGTCACGTGCAGGTCGCCGCCGCCGCCATCGAGTTCGATGTGGAAAGTGGAGACCACAATGGCTTCGCTGGGCCCGACGATGTTGGCCATGGCCGGGTTCACTTCCGAGTTGATGTACTCGAAATTGACTTCCATGATCGCCTGCCAGGCTTCCTTCAAGTCGATAAAGGCCTGTTCCAGCACCATGCGCACCACGCGCAACTCGGTAGGCGTGAATTCACGGCCTTCGATCTTGGCGTGACGGCCGTCACCGCCGAAGAAGTTGTCCACCAGCTTGAACACCAGCTTGGCGTCGAGGATGAACAGCGCGGTGCCACGCAGGGGCTTGATCTTGACCAGGTTGAGGCTGGTGGGCACGTACAGCGAATGCACGTACTCGCCAAACTTCATCACCTGCACGCCGCCCACCGCCACGTCCGCCGAACGGCGCAGCATGTTGAACATGCTGATACGGGTGTAGCGGGCAAAACGTTCGTTGATCATTTCCAGGGTCGGCATGCGTCCGCGGACGATGCGATCCTGGCTGGTCAGGTCATAACTTTTGACGCTGCCGGGCTCGGCAGCCATTTCGGTCTGTACCAGACCATCGTCGACACCATGCAACAGCGCGTCGATTTCATCCTGGGACAGCAGGTCTTGCACGGCCATGTCGTGATCCTACTGCAATACGAAATTAGTGAAGAGCGCCTGCTCGACCACGACTTTGCCCAGTTCTTTCTGGGCCACTTCCTGCACGCTGGCAGTGACTTTCTGGCGCAGCATTTCCTGGCCCACGGGGGTGGCCAGGCTGTCGAAACTCTGCCCGGAGAACAGCATCACCAGGTTGTTGCGGATCACCGGCATATGCACCTTGAGCGCATCCATGTCCGCCTGGTTGCGCGCCTGCAAGGTAATGCTCACCTGCAGGTAGCGTTGCCGACCGTTCTGGTTGTAGTTGGCAACAAAGGCCGGGAGCATCTGCTCGAAGATTGCCGGTTGCTTGACGTTGCTGGCGGTCTCGGCCACAGGTACCGGCTTGCTCTGGGCACTGTGCATAAAGTACCAGGTAGCCCCCACCGACACGCCAATGGCCAATAACAAGGCCACGACAATCAGCAGGATCATCTTGAGCTTGCCCTTGCCTGCTGCAGGTACTGTTGCTGTCGCTGCGTCGTCACTCTTCGCCATGCCAATAATCCGTCACTATTCGGGGTTTCATAGATCCACGGGAAGGCAAGAGCAAGTGTTATGCCAGAGTTGTCACGGATTTCAGCAACAGCGCAAAACCAATGTGGGAGCGGGCTTGCTCGCGATAGCGCTAGATCAGTCAGCAACTAGGTAACTGACATACCGCTATCGCGAGCAAGCCCGCTCCCACATTTTGATCGGTGTTGACCTCAGGTCAGGCGTAGTAGTCCACGGCGCTGGAGCCTATGACGGATTGGGCTATCGGTGCCGCCACTTCAGTGACTTCGCCCGCAAGGCCTGCGTCATGCCCATCGCTGTGACCGCCACTGCCACTGACACCTCGCGCCTGGTTCTGCTGTTGCTCCTGACCCTGGCCCTGCCAGCCACGGGACTGGTCGGACACGTTCACGTCGACCTGGCCCATGCCCTGCTGGGCGAACATTTCCCGCAGGCGCCCGGACTGGCTCTCCAGGGCCTCGCGCACGGCGGCATGGCCGCTCATGAAGTTCACTTGGGCCTGCTGGTCGGCAGTGATATTCACGCGGATATCCAGGCGTCCCAGTTCGGCCGGCTGCAATTGGATATCGGCAGATTTGAGGTTGGCGCTGGACAGGTACATGACCCGGTTAACAACCTCCTCGGTCCAGCCACCCTGATGCATGGCCAGCGGCTGGTTATTCAGGGGCAAGACGTTGGTGGTCTTGGGGGTGGCAGCCTGGGTCAAGGCGGCCAGGCGATTGGCGAAGTCATCGACGCGGGTGTCACTGCTCGCGCCCTTCAAGTCCTTGAGGCCATCTTCGATCAGGCCGCTGAAAGCCTTCTCGCCACCCTGGTCAGTGCTGTCCTTGGCCGCCTGCTGGTCAACCATGGCCGCCAGGCCGTTGCTGAAGTTCTGCGCGGCGGTGGGTTCAGCCTGGGTCGGCAGGTTCTTTTGCGCTGCCTGGCTGCTGGCAGACACATGACCGCCCTGCTCCATCGCCAGGCGCACGGCTGGCAATGAGTCCAGTGGGTCAGCTTCGGGGTCGAAAGGCACGACCTCTTCAGCGACCGCAGGGGTGGTCACCAGCAACGGCGTGGTGGCGTCATCCGCTACAGCGGCCTGGACCGCTACCGGAGCGGGTGTCAGCGCCGCGATCGAGGCCGGATCGACCACTGGCGGCTGGGCTTGCGCCAGATCCTTGTCCGCGCCTTTGTCGTCATCGCTGGGGGCTGCCGCGTCGGCCTTGGCGGGCGGCGCGGCAGGCAAAGTCTTGCCGCTATCGGCAACCGCTGGAGTGCCAGCGGCAGGCTTGTCGCTGCCAACATCTTTCTTGGCGCTGGTGCTGGCTGGCTTGTCATGGCTCGGCTTGGGCGCCATATCCGCAGCCTTGGCCGGGGTCGCCTTTGACTCCTTGGCGAACACCTGTGCAAAGCCTGGCGCTTTGGCCCGCGTGTCTGCGGCCGTTGCCTGCGCATTCGCGGAGGACGCCTGGGGCTTGACCGCAGGAGCGGCTTGCAGGAGCGAGTTGGGGGCTAGAGGCATAAGTCAGGTCTCCGCTGCGCAGGGTCGAGGGCGCAGGCAGAAGATAGATAGCAAAAGTCGGGCCAGATTTTCAGGGCGGGCCTGCCGAGCCTAGAAGCGCTGGCGCTCCGACTCATACAGCGGCTTGACCAACGCAAACTCGTGATCAATCTGGTCGACCAGTTTGCCCAGGTCGGTAACCTCTTCCTTGGCCGACTCAGCCTCCAGTCGCTGGCACAACAGCGCCAGGCGCACCGCACCGAGGTTGCCGCTGCTGCCCTTGAAGCTGTGGGCGATACGCCCCAGGGCCTTGGCGTCATCGCGCGCCTTGCGCAACGCTTCAACGCGCTTTTGCGAGTCATCGAGGAAGGTGTCGAGCAAGTGGGGGTATTCACCCTCCATCACTTCCTGCAAACCCACCAACACTTCAGGGTCCATATGTATCTGCGTCACTTGTTCGCTCCTTGATCAAGAATCGACGGATTATGCCAGAGCCTCCCAGCAAAACTCCACGCACACACTGCGCCCGCCATCTGTCCAACGTACATTGCTGCTCAGTTGCCGGACCAGGTTCAGCCCGCGCCCGGACAGACGGTCGATATCCAACGGCCGCGCCAGGACTGTTTCGACATCGAACCCGGCGCCGCTGTCTTCGATACGCAGGCTCAGGCAACCACCCGCCTCGGTTGGAACCACGTTCACATGCACACGCACGTGGCCGCTATTCAACTGGTCGAGCCGCTCATTGCGCTGGCGATAATAGCTGGCAAAGCCCTGCACATCGCGTTTGAGTCGGGAGTCCAGGCCCAGCACGCCATGCTCCAGGGCATTGGAGTACAGCTCGGCCATGACACTGTACAGCGCTCCGCTCTGGCCGCGCAGGCCATGTATTTCCAGGAGTAACTGCAACAGGTATGGCAATGGGTTGTAACGCTTGAGGGTCTCGGCACGAAACTCGAAACTCACCGACCAGTCCAGCGGGCAGGACTGGCCGCTGTCGGTGTACTGCAGGGGGGGCGCCAACAGCGATTGCTCGGCCAGCAGGGTGATTTCGACCAGGCTGATATCGTCCCGCACCTGCCCTCGGAATGCGGCAAGCGCCTGTTCGATTTCAAAAAACAGCTGCTCAGGCTCGCGGTTGGCGGCAAACACCCGTCGCAGGCGCTCGACCCCAAACAACTGGTCGTTGGCATCGGCGGTATCAATCACCCCATCGGACAGCAAGAACACCCGGTCGCCCAAGGCCATGGGCCAGACCTCGGTGCGGTCGTCAAAGGCCTCGGGCGCCAGCACGCCCAGGGGTAAATGCCGCGACACCAGCGGCGTGCGCCGCCCCGTGGCCACTTCATGCACATAGCCATCAGGCATGCCGCCGTTCCATACCTCCACCACCCGCCGCTGGTCACTGAGACACAACAGCGTGGCACAACAGAACATATCCACCGGCAGGATGCGTTTGAGCTTGGCGTTCATCTCCCGCAGGGTCTGCGCCAGGCCATAGCCCTTGGCGGTCATGCCGTAGAACACCTCGGCCAGAGGCATTGCGCCGACCGCCGCCGGCAAGCCATGCCCGGTGAAGTCGCCCAGCAGCACGTGCATATCACCCGACGGCGTATAGGCCGCCAGCAGCAGGTCGCCATTGAACAGCGCATAGGGCGATTGCAGGTAACGGATATTGTGCGCCGCGTTCAGGCAGCCAGAGTGGGCGACCTTGTCGAACACCGCCTTGGCCACCCGTTGCTCATGCAGCAGGTAGTCATGGTGACGGGCGATCTGGTCGCGCTGCTCAAGCACGGTGGCCTGCAACCGACGCAGGCGGTCCATGGCGTTGATCTTCGCGGCCAGGATGATCTGGTTATAGGGCTTGGCCAGGAAGTCATCGCCCCCGGCATCCAGGCAGCGCGCCAAGGCTTCGCTCTCACGCAGGGAGGTGAGAAAAATGATCGGCACCAGCGCCTCGCCGGCCAACTGCTTGATCTGCCGGGCCGCCTCGAAGCCGTCCATCACCGGCATCAGCGCATCCATCAACACCAGTTGCGGACGCTCACGGGCGAACACCTCGACCGCTTCCTGGCCATTACTGGCACTGAGCACCCGATGCCCCTGGCGGCGCACGATGCTCGACAGCAGCAGCCGGTCGGCAGCGCTGTCCTCGGCGATCAGTACCGTGAGGGTGTCCAGAGCCTGGGCACTCAACTGATGTCGAACAGTTTGTCGAAGTTGGAGATAGCGAGGATCTTGCGCACATCGGAGTTGCTGTTGATCACGCGCACATCCGCGTCATCACCAGCGTGATCACGCAACAGCAGCAACATGCCCAGGGCCGAGCTGTCGAGGTAAGTGGCCTCTTTCAAGTCCACGACGTAGGTTTCGGGAACCTTGTAGAACCGCTCATAGGAATCACGAAAGGATTGATGACTGCCGAAATCGAACCGGCCCTTGATTGCGATCGTCAATTTCTTCCCATCCAGGGATACTTCTGACTCGACTGACATACGACTGCTTCCTTGTCGTGGGTATGTGCAACAAGGTTTAGCAGGTGATCGGAGAGTGGGCAACAAACGCAATCAAATGTGCGGTGAGCTTGTGTGGTGTGGGCTTGCCTGCGATAGCGGTTTATCAGAAAAAATGAGCGACGGATCCGCCGATATCGCAGCATGAGTATCTACACAACTGCTCTTTTTTGGTTGTTGGGGATGTGTACATATCCATTGCTGCGGTCACGGCAGCTTAGGGTTCCGCCCTTACGGCGGGTCACTTTTGGAAAAGAGCCCCAAAAGTAACCAAAAGGGCTCCTGCCCCACCACTCGGCACCTCGCCTAGGCTCGGTGTGCCCGTCATCCGACATTGATTTGGGGGGCCGCCGCGATGGGCCATCCATGGCCCAGCGCGGCTAACCCGGCGTCCTGCCGGGTTACCCCCCAAATCAATATCGGATGACGGCCAGCGTGGTTTAACGGGGCGCCTCAGATCAAAATCACAAGCAAAGCGAGGCGGCCTGACAGCCGACCTGATCGTCGAAGCGTGCGCG